>NZ_JBYTDP010000002.1:960950-1146593 GCF_058791555.1 Bacillus sp. EB106-07-01-XG149
TACTTGCTGCATTGGTTTCTCTTCTACTCGTGATTCCACCACTACTTGTTGCATTGGTTTCTCTTCCACTTGTGGTTCTACCACTACTTGCTGCATTGGTTTCTCTTCTACTCGTGATTCCACCACTACTTGCTGCATTGGTTTCTCTTCCACTTGTGGTTCCACTACCACTTGCTGCATTGGTTTCTCTTCCACTCGTGATTCCACCACTACTTGCTGCATTGGTTTCTCTTCCACTTGTGGGTCCACTGCCACTTGTTGCACTGGTGCTTCTTCTACTTGTTGTACAGGCTTATTCTCTACTCGTTCGCTCATAGAAGATTGCATTGCATTTACTCTAGCCGCATGTCTTTCCATTAATCGCGTTCTGTCTTGTTTCAACATAACAACATTAAATGGTACATGACGCTTTTTCTCACGTTTTGGTTCTTCTTTTTGTACAATTGGTTGTTCTTCCGCAATCGGTGCTTCTTCTACAACTGACTGCTCTTCCGCAATCGGTGCTTCTTCTACAACTCGTTGTTCTTCTGCAATCGGTGCTTCTTCTACAACTTGTTGTTCTTCTGCAATTAAAACATTAGCAAAGCTTTGAACATCTTTCTTCGCTTGTTCTTCAGCCTCTGCAACATGTATGAATTCATTCGTTTGTTCAATTGCTTCATTTAAAACCATTTCTTGCTGTGTTTCCTCAAGTGCTACAGGTTCTGCTTCTTCTGGCGCTTCCGTTTCCGTAATTACTTCCACTTCTTCTGACTCTTCCGCTTCTGCTTCCGCAATTACTTCCACTTCTTCTGACTCTTCTGTTTCCGCAATTACTTCCGTTTCTTCTGGCGCTTCTGTTTCCGCAATTACTTCCACTTCTTCTAGCTCTTCTGCTTCTACAATTACTTCCACTTCTTCTAGCTCTTCTGCTTCTGCAATTACTTCCACTTCTTTTAGCTCTTCTGCTTCTGCAATTACTTCTACTTCTTCTGACTCTTCCGCTTCTGCAATTACTTCCACTTCTTCTAGCTCTTCTGCTTCTGCAATTACTTCCACTTCTTCTGGCGCTTCTGTTTCTGCAATTACTTCCACTTCTTCTGACTCTTCCGCTTCTGCAATTACTTCTACTTCTTCTGGCGCTTCTGCTTCCGCAATTACTTCCACTTCTTCTGACTCTTCCGCTTCTGCAATTACTTCTACTTCTTCTGGTATTTCCACGATGATTGTTTCTTCAAGTTTTTCTTCTGCTTTGACAATCACTGATTCTTCCGGTGCTTGTTTTTCTACTTCAATAGTAGGTTGTTCTATTTCTGTATTACGTTTAGTTTCTTCTGATAATATTGTATCCTCGTGCTCTACTTTAGAATCTACTAATTCCGTTTGTAGAATGTTTTGGGCCACTACATCACTTTCTTGCTTAGCATCTTCCATACGCTCAGCAATTGTTTGATGAGGTACTTCACCCGCTGGAACTGCCTGCTGTGCACTAATTTCTTGAACCACTTCTTTTTCTTCTACTATAGGCTCTTGGCTTTCAATTTCATAACCGTTTTTCTCTAGCCATCGATCGACAACTGACTTTTCTTCCTTTTTATTTTGTTGATCTCGCTGATCAATGCCTTCATGACTGGAAGAATTCGTTGCTTGTCCTTCTGAGAAATCAGATAATGTATATCCTTTTTTCTCTAACCATGCATCAACGACTGATTTGCCCTCTACAGATATTTCAAGATCTTCTCTTTCCTTTTTTTCCTCCTGCTTTTCTACCTTTTTCTCTACAGAAGGACGATTATATCCGTAAATTGGCGAGATCATTTCTGTTGGACGAAATGGTCTACGGTTACTTTCTTGCGAAGGTGCAGATGCTTTCTTTACGACAGGCTCTCTCTCCGGTTCATATTGTACTTCCGGCTCTTCATATGTAGAAACTACCTTTTCCACATACTGTCGTCTACTTCTTTCCACTTTGACCCCTCTTTGAGTAGGCTGATTTTCATATGTTACAACTTGAACAGGTTGTTCTTCAAAATGCCCTGTTGCTATAACATCCTCTTCATCGAACCCATTATCCGGTACTAATGGAAAACGGCATTTACCTGCATTCCGACTTGCCATTTGTGCTTCTCTTGCTTCAGTGTAGTGGTTTACACGAGGGATCTTCGGCTGACTTTCGATTTGCTTTGGTACTTCTTTATTTATCGCTGTTTGTTCTTCCTCTTTGTTAAACAGCTTTTTCATCCAATCTAACATGCTTACCACTCTTTCTACTAAATAGTAACATCCTTTATTGTATCAGCATTCGGCGAAAAGTGCAGGTAAAATTAAGCATGTCATATTTATCCATAACATTCTAATTTACGAGTCTTTTCATATGGAAAAACGCAGCCTTCCATGTAAGACTGCGTTTAAGCTTTACTCTTCCGATACTCATCTACACTATCCGTTACACTTTGCAATAAAGAATTTACATACTGTGGGTCAGATAATTTTTTATCTTCTTCAGGATTTGACATAAACCCAAGTTCTAATAGTACACCAGGTACTTTGGCCCAATTAAATCCAGAAAGATCCTCCCTGAATTTAATTCCATTTACTTTCACTTGCTGATTCTCTCTCATTTTATTTACAATCGTTTGAGAGATTTGAAGACTTTCAGCATAAATCTCTTTCGTATATGGACTTCCTTCTGCCGGCGTTAATACAGCAAATCCACTTTGATTCGAATTTTCAGAACCATCTGCATGAAGACGCAAAAACAAATTCGCCTTATGGTCATTCGCAAATGTTGCGCGTTCTTTATTACTTATATCCACATTTTGTGACGTTCTCGTCATTAATACTTGTATTCCCTTTGCTTCTAACTTTTCTTTTAATACGAAAGCCATTTCTAATACAAGAACAGCCTCTCTTTTTTTCGTCACAACACCAGTTGTACCATCTGTCACTTTATATTTTTGCGTCGTTGCTCCTGGCCCAATCGGTTCTAAATTTAAATTCGCTTTTTGTTGATGCCCTGGATCAATAACAACAAGAAACTTTCCTTGTTTTTCATTACTCTCTACTTTTTGTTCATTATTTTGCAGCGGTTGCTCTGTTGGCTGCACTGGCGTAGCTTCCTCTTTCTTTTCCTCGGCTGGCACTTCCTCCTGCTTATGCTCCACTTGCTCATTTGTTTGAACTGCTTGTGGTTCTTCTTTCTTTTCTTGTTCTTCTTGCTGCTTTTCTACCGGTGCGTCTTCCTTGTTATCTTTGTTTGTTTCCTTCATAGAAGATGTTACTTCTTTTTTCGGCTCTTCTTGCGAACAGCCTCCCATATATATTCCAATGAATGCAATCATGCTCATTATTTTTATATACTTCATGTTTTTCTCCCGTCACTTTGCACCGGTCTCAAAGTTTTTCTTATAATTGTTTTATAATCTCATCCATATTCCCAATATGAACGGGTTGCCACGCTTCTGTACCACGCTCTGCAGTATAAACTAGATAAGCATCATCAGCCACATTTACGAAAACTGGATCCCCCATATCTGTTTCATATCCAATAACAATCCATTCTTCTTGCCATTTACCACTGTCTTCACTTATTAATGAGTTTTTATGTTTATCATATCGGTAACCGATTTGTCCTTTTTCTAATTCATTTTCGCTAAACACATATATTTCATAAGAACCTAGTTCGATATCTTGCTGTTTTGAAGTTTCAATTCGTTTCAGAAGTTCCGCGATTTTTAGTTGTTGTTTCATACGTATATCCCCTTCTATTTTTCTAAATTTTAACTAGTTTGTTTATAAAATACAATATAGTTTTTGAGAAAAAAGGTGACATCCTTATAATATGAACGATTTTTTGAATATATCTGTCACAACTCGCAATATATCAACGATTCAACAGAAAAGAGAGGCTGTCCAAAAGGACAACCTCTCTTTTCTTACATCAATTAAAATTTGAACTCTTGTCCAACTTCAAAGCTATCTTCTAATACTAGAATACCTTTTTCTTGTGGAGCATCTGGAAGCTCTAATTCACGTGCTGAGCAAATCATTCCAGAAGAAGGAACACCGCGAAGTTCAGCTGGTTTAATTAGCATACCGCTTGGCATTACAGCGCCAATTTTTGCAACGACAACTTTTTGTCCTGCATCAACGTTCGGTGCGCCACATACGATTTGTAATGTTTCTGTACCGATTTCTACTTTACAAATGTTTAACTTATCAGCATTTGGATGCTTCTCTTTTTCAGCTACATAGCCTACAACAAATTTTGGAGAAAGATCTGCTTCTACTGTTTCTTCAAAGCCGTTCTTCGCTAAAATTCCGTTGATTTTTTCTACAAATTCTTTCGTTAATGTTAGGTTACCTGTTTCTTTTACTTCTAAGTAAGAAGACGCATTAAAGATGTTGAATCCTGCTGTTACATTGCTTTCACGATCGTATACGCGCGCAACATCTCCTTTGCGATCAAAAGTACGGTTCTCTAAAGTAATATCTTGTAAGGCAACAATTAGAGTGTCACCAATTCCTTCAAGGTTGTAAAAAACGTTCACTTCGTTCATCCTTTCTCTTTTCCATCTGTCTTCTTCCGATTCTTCGCTAAAATAAAGATTGGTTCAAAGTCCCCATCTTCATAGACGAATGAAAGTGATGTAATCGGAACATGCCCTTCGGCAAAAAATTTCATTGTCATTTGTGCAATAATATCATAACCGATTTCGTTGACGATATCAGCAATAATTAATACATCTTGGTGAGGAACAGCAACAACCATGTCACCAGAAATCTTTTCACGCATCGATTGTAGTAACGATTCGTTTAAAATACGTGTCGCATCATACCCATCGTTTGTGTTTAAAAAGTAGAATGTATTCCCTGCTACTGTTTCTTGTTTAAATTCATAACCTAATGAGCGAGCGTTGAATAATGCCATTTCACGCACTTGTTGCTCTGTAAGTTCTAATTTTTGTAATAGACGCTCATCAATGAGTCGATACGTTTTATTCGAATCTAATGCGTAGTAAATACGTGTTTCCGCCGTATGATCCGTCATAATAAACGGATTTCCTTCTTCTGCTTGTTTCGGGAAAGAAGTAGAGCGAATAACAGGTAAAATTTTCGCTGCGCTATTTTCTTCTTTATGCATCGCAATTAACGCTTCTTGTACGTAATAAGCAACCTCTTCAATTGCTTTTTCTTTATTCACTTCCCATTTTGCCACAACTCCTGGAAGCGATACGTTAATACCCTTTTTCGAGTCTTTTTGTTCTATGCGTAGAACTTCTTTCTCGCTATCATACTGAAAGTCCCATTCTGGGCGAGATAATTTCTTCATTAACTCGTCTTTCATCTTTTTACTTGTCATCTTCATCTCTTTTTCCTCCCTTCCAAAAAAATAACCTCCCCCGCGAAGGTAGAGGTTGTTTTACAATTCAATTGGCAAATTGCCTTATTTTAAACCTTCAATAAACTCTTCGATTTGTTCTTGTGTTTTACGATCTTTGTTTACATAGCGACCTGTTTCTTCACCCTTATTGTACGCTACAAAGCTCGGAATGCCAAATACGTCTAATTTTACGCATAGATCAATAAACTCATCACGATCTACATAGTAAAATGAGAAATCACTATATTTCTCTTCTACTTCTGGCATAAACGGGTCTACAAAACGGCAGTCTGGGCACCATTCCGCTGAGAACATAAAGACTACATTCTCTTCATTTTTCAATTGTTGGAATTGCTCCATGCTTTCTAATGATTTCATCTATATTTCCTCCTCTAACGAGTGCTTTTTTTCATGTTATAATCTTTCTTTTATACTACCATACATCGCGCATGGTGCAAGGTTTATGCTTGCTTTTCATCATACTTATATTGCCCAACAAGTAACTTAACAACGTGTACAAATAATTCCGTGCGGTCGACGTAATCATCTGTAAAGATACCGATCGCACCTTCGTGACTACGAATATCTTTTCTCTGTACAAACTCTTCCATCACTTCACTTAACTCCTTGCCATCTTCAAGAGGTGCTAAAAAATCATCTGGTAACGTAATACGTGCACCGCCTGCAACGAATGTTTTACCGGCACTTGTTGCTAGCGCGCCCCAGTTACACATAAATAAACCGTGCTCCGTTTTCATTACGCCGCCTTCTAATCCAATACCAATTTGAGCTTCTCCTTCTTGTAGCGCTCGCTTCGCTCTATTAACCGCTCCTTGCATCGTCTCTTCATCTGAAAACGGCTGGTTTGCTACTCCTGAAGGAACAGAAAGAGATGTAATTGTAGCATCTTTCCAAACCTTCTCCACAGCACCAACTTTCGTTTTATTCTTCGATCCAACTACTACTTTCATTTCTTTCACCTCTATATACATTCATCATCTTACCTTAATCAAATTACTCTTTATACATGGGAGCACGGCCACCACTCATCGATAGGGTATCTCTCCCACCTAAAAAAAGAAAGGCTCTTCAGCCCTTCTTCTCTATGCGTTATTCTTAATTGTCTCTAACGTCGTTTTATCCGTTGCTCTTACAAGCTTCGTAATGAGTTCTTTTGCTGCCGCATAATCATCAACATGTAAAATAGAAGCATGTGTATGAATGTAACGTGCGCAAACACCAATTACTGCTGATGGGATACCTGAGTTACTTGTATGTACACGGCCCGCATCTGTACCACCTTGTGAAATAAAGTATTGGTACGGAATGTTGTGTGTTTCTGCTGTATCTAAAATGAATTCGCGCATTCCTCTATGCGTTACCATTGTACGATCATAAATACGAAGAAGAGCACCTTTTCCTAATTGACCGAACTGCGTTTTATCACCAGATGCATCGTTTGCTGGACTTGCATCAAGCGCATAGAAAATGTCTGGTTGAATCATATTTGCAGCAGTTTGTGCACCGCGAAGACCAACTTCTTCTTGTACAGTCGCACCAGAGTATAATGTGTTTGGTAATGTTTCGTCTTTTAATTCTTTTAATAATTCGATTGCAAGGCCACATCCGTAACGGTTGTCCCAAGCTTTCGCCATAATTTTCTTTTCGTTTGCCATCGGTGTAAACGGACAGATTGGCACGATTTGTTGTCCTGGTTTTACACCAATCTCAATCGCATCTTCGTAGCTATCTGCACCTATATCAATTAACATATTTTTTATATCCATCGGTTTTGCACGTTGCGCGTCACTTAATAAATGAGGAGGAATAGAACCAACAACCCCAATAACAGGACCATTCTTCGTCATAACTTGTACACGTTGCGCTAATAACACTTGACTCCACCAGCCGCCTAACGTTTGAAAACGAATCATACCGTTTTTCGTAATTTGCGTAACCATGAAACCTACTTCATCCATATGACCTGCTACAAGAACACGTGGGCCAGTTTCGTCCCCTTTTTTCAGACCAAATACGCTACCTAAACCGTCTTGCACAATTTCATCCGCATATTTGCTTAATTCTTGCTTCATAAAACGGCGTACATCATGTTCGAAACCTGATGCACCTTGTAATTCTGTTAACGTACGAAATAATTGTAATGTCTCTTTATTCACGAAGTCCCCTTCTTTCAAACCTTAGTAGAATACCTCTTTTATTGTAACGAAATTTTCGAAATGTTTCTAGTTTCTTCTTTTTTAACTGTATTTGCTTTATAATTATTATTGGTACACTATTTTTATTTTATAGAATTGAGGTGAATATATGAGCTGGAAAGGTTTAGTAGCAGGTCTTGGCGTTGGGTTCGCAGCTGGTTATCTTGTTGCAAACAAAGTACAAGAACAATCCCATATTTCTTCAGAAAAAGCATTGAAAATGGTGAAACAAGCATTAAGTCATAAAGGTGAAATTACTGGCTCTTGGGTACATATGGTTCCAGAGACATTTGAAAAATATGATGTCGCATACGAAGTTTATCGTGGCGGTCTTACAACAATGTTAGATGATATACAAGAACGATTTGAATTTTTAGTTGATGCTAAAACAGGTACTGTTTTAGAGGTTATAGCAGCATAAAAAGGAGGGTTCCCATTAGGTGAACCTCTTATTTTTTAATTGCGGATATTGATTAAATTTATATCAGCGATTTTTCGAATATATCGACTTACCAACAAAAGCCAACAACGGAAAAGGAGGCTGCTGGAACAACCTCCTCTTTTTATGCTTCTATACTCGTTTTCCGCTCTATCTTTTCTACAATATGTCCTTCCTCATTCCATTTTACTGCACGGTAATATGCGTCATGATAAAACGTAAACCAAGCATCGTTTTCAGCGCCGTACTTCATCCACTTTTGCTTATTTTCAATCGACGTCATCGGATAATCGTCGTAGGCCATCACCCATAGTACATTTTGATGTGCGTGCGTCGGCAATAGGTCTGCTAAATGAAGCATCGTTTCACCTTTGCTTTCTAAAGCAATAACTGCATGTCCATCACTATGACCACCTGTATGCGCCATTTTTATTTCATCCGTAATTTCTATTTCTTGCTGGAATGTAACAACTTGATCTACAATCGGCTCCCAATTTTCCTTCCAATATGTATTGCGCGACCTGATATTTGGGTTCCTCATTTCATTCCATTCTGTTTCGCTTACGTAAACTTTCGCATTCGGAAACGATGGTACAAGGTGATCACCTTCCCATTTCGTTAAACCAGATGCATGATCAAAATGCAGGTGTGTCATTAAGACGTACTGAATATCTTCAGGTTTTAAATCTAGTTTTTCTAATGATTTATAAACCGCTGACTCTTCTGTTACACCTTGATTTCGCTTCATCTTCTCATTCAATTTACCGTTTCCTATTCCGGAATCAATGAGCATATTACCGTCTTTCGTTTGCAAAAGTAACGGATCTGTTCGTAAATAAATATGATTTGTATCATTATGTTTATATTTACGTGACCAAAGTACTTTCGGTACAACACCAAACATTGCTCCTCCATCTAAATGTGTGTTCCCGCCTTTTAGCCACGTCACTTTTATATCTCCAATTTGTAACTGTTCCATTTTTCATCCCCCTTTCCTTTCAATATTAACATAAAATTCCGATTATTTTAGTTACAAAAAACCTATGCATTACTGCATAGGCTCTGTGCGATATTTTGCTTCAACTCGGTAAATACGATGACCTTTACTTGAGAATTTCTCTTCGTATTCTGTCATAATGTTTCCTTCATAATCACTATTATGAAGATCTAGGCTCAGGTAAGTTAATAACATACCATACTCAGCCATACTCATTAGAGAGTATTCAAATAAACCTTGATTATCTGTTTTGAAATGAATTTCTCCGCCTTCTACTAACACTTCTTCATAATTGCGTAAAAATGTTTTATATGTTAAACGACGCTTCGTATGACGATTCTTCGGCCATGGATCTGAGAAGTTTAAATAAACGCGGTCAATCTCACCTTTTGCAAAGAAAACTGTTAAATCTTCAGCATCTTTATTAATTAACTTTAAGTTCGGTACTTCTTCTTCAATTAATTTATCAAGTGCATCTACAACAACACTTGTGAATTTTTCAATTCCAATATAATTAATATGTGGGTTTGCTTTTGCCATATCATACATAAAGCGGCCACGACCTGTACCTACTTCAATATGAATTGGTTGTTCATTTCCAAATACTTCTTTCCAGTTACCAGCGCGCTCCTCTGGGTTTCCGATTACGATATGTGAATACTCATTAATTCGATCCATTGCATATGGTTTATGTCTTAAACGCATAGATGTTTCCCTCTCTTTACATAGCTATTTTAAAGGAATAATTCCTTCTCTCTGTTTTAATCAATCTCCCAAACAAAAAACCAAGTACGTACGAGCACTCGGTCCGTTTCTTTCAAGTATAAGATGTACCATTTTGATAAAAACTACATACAGCATTAAACATTCCATGACGAAACAGCTTTTTCTCGTACATTTGAAGAGAAAAACAATCGAAAGGATGATCCGTTCATGCCAATTAATCAACAACATCAATTAGAAGTGCTGAAAGATATTTTAGTCAATCATCAAAGTGATTGTTGCGGGACAGTTTCTGAATGCGAGCAATTAGAGCGTCTCATTCAATCGTTACTCGCAAACGATAGTATAAGTAGTGACGCTAAAACAATGCTAAACGATGTATATTCTTATAGTCAATCGGGTAAATCTTCCTCTAATTTGGACAACCACATTTCCAATAATCAAGAACAACTTACTCAGTGGATTGCTGGAATGGACAATTTTTCTTAAGTATTACTCTGAAGCAAGTAGTTGCTGTAAATATTGATGCCAATATTCAGCTTCTGCTTGCTGTTTTTTTGTTGTGTGCCATTGCATAGACAAAATCGTTTGTGCTATTACATACCATCTCATACGCCTAAGCAGCGATTCATCCATTTCAATATCATAATATTCGAGCCACTCGCTCCATTCATGGCGCGGAATGTACCAATATAATAACATACCGAGGTCTAGAGCTGGGTCAGCAATTACGGCTCCATCCCAATCAATTAAAAACAACTCATCTTCATCCGACAATAGCCAGTTGTTATGGTTCACATCACAATGGCATACAACGAATTCATTGTATTCAATATCTTTTAATGAATCCATTAAATATTGAAGGCCTTGCTGAATTGTTTCATCATCCCTTATATCTCCTCTTAAAACAAGTTGCAGTTGTTGTAATAACTCTTGTGCGTGAAGCGGCTGCTTCCCAAGTCTTTGAATCATCTGTACAAGTGCTTTAGAGGAGTGTATTTTCTTCAAAAGTTTCGCAACACGTTCTAGTTTCATATCCTCTGGCTCTAGCTTCTGTCCCGGAAGCCATTTTTGAGCAGAAATTACATCACCGTTCGTTACCCTTCTTGTCCAAAGTAATTTTGGAACAATTCCTTCTGCTGACAATACCGCTAAAAAGGGCGATGTATTCCGCTTTAAAAATAACTTCTGTTGTCCGTTTTGCGCAATATACGCATCGCCCGTTACTCCACCAGCCGGTACAAGACTCCACTCTTTTCCTAATAATTGTTCCAACCATTCCATATTCATTACCCGTTAACAAATCCTTATCTTTTATAGTTATGAAAAGAAAAACCGCAACATTTCTACACATGTTGTGGATTCATATATTTTACTGTAAATGAAAAGAAAACTTGGCATAAGCCAAAAACTCTCTATTTTATTTTACAAAACCAGTCATAGAATGACAACTTATCAAAATCGTCACCTTTGTCAATTCTACATTTATTACATTCTCATCGTCAAGTAGCGATTTGTCACATTATCGTCAATATATACGTGCTAATCGGAGCGAGCCTAAGTTCCTTTCCTCTAAATGAAGAAATTGGCTCTATTTTCGCTTGCTTTTCGTTTACTAACACATGCCACGTTTCTTCTTTCGGAAGTTGCACTGTTTTAGCTTCTAAACCACTATTAAATAAAACTATAATCTCTTTCCACGGTCCAAATGATTCTGCATGCTCTAGGTGATATGCAAGTACTTCTGGAGATGTTTGCAAAAAAGTCATGTGTTTTTTTATAAGGTCTGCGTTTTGTAATCGGAATGCCCTGTGCTCTTTGCGAATCGCAATTAAACCTTTTATATAGTTAACGGTCTCTATCTCTTCCTCTTTTTGATCCCAATCTAATTGATTAATTTCATCATTTGCATTATAACTATTTTCATTTCCTTGCTTCGTACGATAAAACTCTTGCCCAGCATGTAAAAAAGGAATGCCTTGCGAAAGAATCACCATTGCGCTCGCTAGAAGGTGACGTTTTTTCAAAATCTCTTCTGGCTCTTCATTACTCCGCATTAGTTTATCCCACATCGTCATATTGTCATGACATTCTACATAGTTAATGCTTTGCACAGGCTCTAGAAACAGACCTGTTTCTTTCATACTCAAAAGACTTCCCGATGCTATATACTGCAAATGATTACAGTCTACATGCCCACCAAATGCAAAACCACGCTTATTTATATGAAAGGTACTCCCTTTTATCCCATCACGAAATTGATCATTAAATTGCGCAATATGCGGCATTTTCTTTGCATTATTTAACGTTGCTTTTTCTTCGGCAGGAAGTGGTGTTTGTAGCTCCCACCCTTCTCCTAATAACAATGCATCTCGCTTTATGTTTCGCACTTCTTTTTCTATTATATTCATTGTATCAACATCTAAAATTCCCATTAAGTCGAATCGGAATCCATCAACATTGTATTCAGTAAGCCAATATAAAATAGACTCTACAATAAATTTCCTCATCATTTTCCGTTCAGATGCTATATCATTTCCGACTCCCGTCCCATTAGAAGGCATACCATCTTCACCATGACGAAAATAATATCCTGGGACAAGCTTTTCAAATGATGATAGCTCTCTTTCATACACATGATTATATACAACATCTATAATTACCCTAATGCCGTGCTCATGAAATGTTTCAATCAGTTGCTTACACTCTACTATCCTGTTATACGGGTCAGAAGGGTTTGTAGCATAATATCCCGTTGGCGCATTGTAATATAATGGATTGTAACCCCAATTATATGCAGAGGAAGGATTCGCCTCATCTACACCACCGAAACAATATAAAGGCAATAATTCAACATGTGTAACACCCAAATCTTTTATATAGGACAAGCCTGTTAACGTCCCATTTCTCCCTGTTGTTCCTTCTTCCATTAACCCCTTATATGTTCCTTTTTTACTCACTCCGCTGCCCTGATGAATAGTAGCATCACGAATATGCAGTTCATACAATATGACATCTGTCATTGCCTGTAATGGTGGTAATTGCTCTCGTTTCGTTACATTTGTCTTTTCCAAATCGATAACAACGCCGTACTTCCCATTTACAGTCACTGATTTTGCGTAAGGATCCACCGCTTCATTCCATATTAAATTAATACAAACAAGAAATGTATACTTTGCTCCGGCTAAATCGCCTTGTAATGTATGAGTCCAAACCCCATTTTCTCCTCTATGCATTTCATTATCGGTATATTCTTTATCACTTTTATAAATCCTTACTTTCGCAAGCCTCGCAGTTGGAGCCCATACTTTAAATGTCGTTGCTTCTTTTTGATACACGGCTCCTAAATCTGTACCTTCGTAATAATACTTTTCATCGAAAATCGCTGTTCTTATGACAGCACCTATTTGTAAATCTGTTTCTTCATTCCGTTCATCTCGTACTGTATAATACTTCCCCACATCTAGCGGCTCTTCTATAAAGCACTCATACTTCGTTGCATCCGGAAGCGCAATTGTATGAGAAATCGGTAAATCTTTCACGTTACTTCCTTCTTGCAAACGAAATGTCCGGCTTGTTCCATACGCATGTGGGAGCAAAATTGTAATTTTATTCATTTCATCTAAATAGGCATCAAATGGACGTTTTACTTTCAACATAAAAAAATCACCATCATTCTTAAAGTTAAAATGAAACGAGCTGCAAATGATAAGGCTTTTCTTATCAGCAAAGCTCTATACAGTAACACATTATTCTCTATAGTATATTCACCTGTATAAAAAACGTTTTCATACATTCTATTTTTGTAATTTTATTTCAGCAATCGCTTTATACTTTGGTGTCTCCTTCACGTGAGATTCGTATAAAGTAATTGTATCTGCTTGAAATGATATTTCAGGCACTTCCTTTATATGTTCTAAATCAAACTTCTCTTCTCCTACCCATTTACGAGCAACAGTAATATGCGGATGATACGGGCGCATTTCTAAAGAAAATCCATTTTCTTCACACATAGCGTGCACTTGCTTTTGTAACTGGAACAAATCGTGATTCTCACTTACCTTCGACCAAAAAATACGCGGCCTATCTTCCATACCGAACGTTGAAAATCCTTGTAATGTGAACGATAGTTCTTTCGTTTCTGTAAGTGTTTGTAATCCATTCTGTATTCCTTCTAATTGTTCCTTTGTCGCACTACCTAAAAATGAAAGGGTAATATGGTAGTCTTCTTTATGTACCCATGAACGAAATGGTAATTCCTCCTGCATTTCCTTTTTATAGTTAGACAGCACTTCTTTTATATGATTCGGTAACGTAATCGCGATAAAATAATGCAGCTCCATTTACATCTTCTCCTTCTTTCTATTGTTGCTTTTCTTTCTTATCTCATTCAGGTAAAAAGAAGCCGCTCTCCAAAATAGAGAGCGGTCATTATTTATATATCCATTACTTCGCTAATTCATGAATTGCTTGCGCGTAAATTGCTGTTGCTTTTAATAAGTCTTCAATTTCAATGTACTCGTCTTTTTGATGCGCAAGTTCTTCTTTTCCAGGGAACAACGGACCAAACGCAACGCCAGCTTTCAATGAACGAGCGTAAGTACCGCCGCCGATTGCTAATAGCTCTGCTTTTTCACCTGTTTGTTCTTCATATACGCGTTGCAACGTACGAATTAACACGTGGTCTTTATCAACGTGATGCGGGCGAGAGTTCGAATAGTCTGCTACCGCAAATCCATGAGTACCAACATACCCTTTTAACTTCGTGATCATTTCTTCAAAGTTAGTCGTAACTGGATAACGTACATTTAATCCTAAATTACCACCATTCTCTTTCGTATAAGAAAGGCGACCAACATTCACTGTTAACGGACCGCTAATATCGTCTTTATAAGAAATACCAGCTTTCTCTCCTAAAATATCTCCTGTAAATGTTTCTGTTACAAACGATGCAAACGAAGCCCCTTTTCCATCAAGAGCAACTGTAGTTAAGAAGTTTGCCAGTAATAAACCTGCATTCTCACCCTTCTCTGGAGTAGATCCGTGAGCTGAAATCCCTTTAATTTGCAACGTCACCGTATTACCTTCTACAATTGCTTCACCTATTTTTTTAGCAGTTTGTAAATACTCTTCATATGCTACTGTAAGTGCATTTACATCTTCTCCTGTAATAATCGCTTCTGCAAAATCAGGAACCATATTTAAACGGCGACCTGATTCAAATGAAACAAGTTCATATGTACCTTTCTTCTTTTCACTACCACTTTGCACAACTTGTATATCAGAAATTCCTTTTTCTGCATTAATAATTGGAAAATCTGCGTCTGGCGCAAAACCGATTGTTGGCATTTCTTCGTTTTTAAAGTAGTAATCTACACATTTCCAATTGCTTTCCTCATCTGTTCCTAAAATCATGCGAACGCGTTTTGAAAGAGGTAAACCTAATTCTTTCACAATTTTCATCGCATAATAAGCTGCCATCGTTGGGCCTTTATCGTCAATTGCACCACGTGCAAAAATCTTTCCATCGCGAATATCTGCACTATATGCCGGAGTCGTCCAGCCATCTCCTTCTGGTACAACATCAACGTGACAAAGAATACCTACTAACTCTTCTCCTTGTCCCATTTCAAGATGACCTGCATACCCTTCTAAATTTCTAGAAGCAAAACCTTCAGTTTCTCCTTTATGTAACATGAAAGATAAAGCTTTTTCTACACCTTCACCGAATGGTGCGCCCTCTTTCGCTGATTCTTCTTCCCATACACTTTTAATTTGTAAAAATTGTTGTGTATCACGAATTAAATCATCTTTTCGTTTCGCAACTTCTTCTGTCCAATTAATTGCTGACATCACGCATCCATCCTTCACTATATTGTTTCTTTCATCATAACAAACCGAAATCTCTTATGCCACATACGAAAACCAAATACCGAACAATTGTAATTTTTCAGATATTTCTTATTAATTTTTCTTTTATTTTTCTAAAAAAATTTGCAGGAATTTGGCGTTTTACGTAGAATTTTATGTGTTAGTTGACTGACCATATATAAAATGTCAACTACCAATATTTTTCTATATGAATATTTGTTAAACTTTTGTAAAATTTAAGTAGATTAAAGCATGAATTTTATCATGTAGAGTACAATGGTAGTAACGACCTTCTTTCCTGAATGGGGTCAAAAAAACTAGTAGAGGAGTGGTTTTCTCTTGAAACCTACAACTACTCGTATGCTAACACGCATTAAATCAATTTATATGTACATCAATGAAAACGGAACGGTAACGACGAAAGACCTTGTAGATGAGTTCGGGATCACACCGCGAACGATACAACGTGATCTAAATGTGTTGCAGTTTAATGAACTCGTGTATAGCCCTTGCCGCGGTAAGTGGACAACAACAGGAAAGAAAGTGAGAATGACCTCATAATGAAAAAATAATTGTATGTAAATAAATACATACCCCTTTCTAACTCATTAGAAAGGGGTCTTTTCTGCGCCAAAAACAGCACTATTTCTCAGTATCTACTTGATATGTTTTTAACATTTCTACTTCTTCATCTGATAGCTCTCGGTATTGTCCAAGTTCTAGCTCTTCATCTAATACTAATGGTCCCATCTCTGTTCTCTTTAGGTAGACTACTTTTTTCCCTACCGCTTCAAACATACGCTTCACTTGATGGAACTTTCCTTCTGTAATTACAAGCTCGATTTCAGAAATCGCATCACTTTTTAATATTGTAAGTGCACCTGGCTTTGTTTCATAGCCATCATCTAAAATAACACCTTTAGCAAACTCTTTTACATCCTCTTCTGTTACTACTCCTGCAACGTGTGCATAATATTTTTTCGGCACATGCTTTTTCGGAGATAACAACTGATGTGATAACTTCCCGTCATTTGTTATCAATAAGAAACCTTCCGTATCAATATCAAGTCGTCCAACTGGGAACGGATCAAAGATTGCATCTTCTAACTCTAATAAATCTATTACCGTTTCATGATTATCATCTTCTGTCGCTGAAATAACGCCTTGTGGTTTATGCAACATTAAATAAACAAACTCTTTATATTCCACAACTTCTCCGTGAATCATAACTTCTTGCTCTTCTACATTTACATGAACCTTCGCATCTTTCACTGGCGTTCCATCAATTTTCACAACGCCGTCTTTCAATAATTTCTTTACTTCTTTTCTACTTCCATATCCCATATTCGCTAATAATTTATCTAATCTCACGTTTTTCACCTTCTTTGTTTATCATAGAAAAGGGGACGTAATTACGCCCCTTTTGATTTCAACTTTATTTTGAATCTATTGCCAAGTTTACGTTGGATTTTCTCTAATGCTTCTCCGCCAAATACTCTTTCAAGTACTCCTGTGCGAATTGCTAACAATCCGTACACAAGACCACCAATACCTGCACAAACCACAACTGTAATAAGAGCACCCATTCGGCCATCAGGCGAAATCATGAAGGACAGAATCCATTGTGATAACTTTACAGCAATGACCATTATAAGTGTTAATATTGCAATTTGGAATGTTCTCTTATATACAACACCAAATGAATAGTGTACATGTTTTTTGATTTGTCTATTCGTATACCATACGGAAGCTAAGAAGCCGACTGCAGTAGCTAAAATCGCTCCAACTGTACCGAAATAACGGATAAAGATTACGTTACATACGAATTTCAAAATAACACCCATAATAAGCGCGACAATCGCATGTTTTTGTTGATTGATTCCTTGCAGAATTGCTGCTGTTACTGTAAATAAAGCGAATAACAATGCAACTGGTGCATACCACATTAATACTTGTCCACCTAATGGATCTGAGTCATAGAACGCAGTATAAATTGGATATGCAAGTGTTGAAATACCGACAACTGCTGGCAATGTTAAGAACATATTTGCCTGGAATGTTTGTGTAATTTGTAACTTTAAATAGCGGTATTGTTTTTCAGTAAATGATTTTGTAATCGCTGGTACAAGCGTTAAACTAAACGCTGTTGCAAGCGATACAGGAATCATAATTAATTTATGCGTCCACATTGTGAAAATACCAAGCGCTCGTTCTGCGATATCACCTTGGCCAATCGCCTGCATAATTGAGTTAAATGTCAATGTATCAATTTGTTGATATAAAGGAATTGTTAACCCAATTACAACGTAAGGAATCGCATATGCAAATAATTCTTTAAATAATTGAACGGTACTCACTGTCGATTCTGGTACAGTTTGTTCAATTAAATATTGATCCAAATGTTTTTTACGTTTTAACCAGTACCAAATGAGTACACCGAGTGCTCCAACTGCTGAAACGAACGCAGCAAATGTCGCTACCCCAACTGCTGTTGCAACTGTACCGCCAAGTACTTTAATAACGATAAAACTACCAGCTAATAAAAAGACGATACGAATAATTTGTTCAATAATTTGCGAAACAGTAGTCGGTCCCATCGATTGGTGACCTTGGAAATAACCACGAATTAAACTCGCTGCTGGTACAACAATAAGTGCAAAACTTACAAGACGAATAATCGTCGTAACTTCTTCTACATTACTGTGTATACTTTGTTTACCAAGCATTGCTTCTGCAAACAGTGGCGCTGTCATGTATAGAACTAGGAACGAAAGAACTCCTGTTACTATCATCATAACCATTCCCGAGCGGAACATTCTCCGGCTCGTTTTATAATCGCCAAGCGCATTATATTTGGAAACAAATTTGGAAACAGCAAGCGGCACCCCTGCCGTTGCAATACTTAAAAAGATCGTATATGGAATGTATCCATATGTATAGAGCGTTCCGCCTTCTGTACCTACTAATGCATGAAACGGAAAGACGTAAATCATGCCTAAGAACTTTACTAAAAATGTCCCTAACGTAACAATAAGCGTTCCGCGCAGAAATTTCGAATCGGACATACAAAAATCCTCCTACATCTACATAAAGTGAAACTTTAATCAGTGTGGGTGTTCTTCCCCACTGATTATTAGTTGAACCAATCGGGCCTTTACGGGCAGTTACTCTCCCACCTACGTCTTTGTCCTAAGCAAACTTTAAGGTGGGAGTCTTACTGCCCGTTAATGCGGGGTAAAGTGAAACTATAATTTGCAGGGAAGGTGTTCACTCCCTACTCTTTATTAGTTGAACTATTCGAGCATTTACGGGCTACCAAATTTCCTTTTTATTTCTCTTACATCTTAAGGTTTTAGTCTTCTTGCCCACAAATAGCAGGATAGTGCTGAACTCTAACTTTTGTATTGTACCACAATTCTATCCTTAAGCAGTACTTCACTCTATTTTTCTTTTAAGGGAAAACATGCTATTCTTTTAGGCAGGAAATGTAGAAAATGAGGTCGATATATTATGCATTATGATGTTATTGTCATCGGCGGCGGGCCTTCTGGGCTAATGGCTGCAATCGGTGCTGCAGAAGAAGGCGCAAGTGTCTTACTTCTTGATAAAGGAAATAAACTAGGGCGTAAACTTGCGATTTCTGGCGGTGGTCGTTGTAACGTAACGAACCGTCTACCACTTGATGAGATCGTTAAACATATACCAGGAAATGGCCGCTTCTTATACAGCGCTTTTTCTATTTTCAATAATGAAGATATTATTACATTCTTCGAAAAGCTTGGCGTACAACTAAAAGAAGAAGATCATGGTCGCATGTTCCCTGTATCAAATAAAGCACAATCAGTAGTAGACGCACTTTTAACACGATTAAAAGACTTAGGTGTAAAAATCCGTACAAATACACCTGTTGAAACGATTGAATATGAGAACGGTCAAACGAAAGCAGTCGTACTGCAAACTGGTGAAGTGTTAGAAACGAATCACGTCGTTATCGCTGTTGGTGGAAAATCTGTTCCTCAAACTGGTTCTACTGGAGATGGATATGCTTGGGCTGAAAAGGCTGGACATACTATTACAGAATTATTCCCAACAGAAGTACCAATCCTTTCAAACGAACCATTTATTCGTGACCGCTCCTTACAAGGTCTTGCTTTACGCGATGTAAACTTAAGCGTATTAAACCCGAAAGGAAAAGCTATCATTTCTCACAAAATGGACATGCTCTTCACTCATTTCGGCCTATCTGGTCCTGCCGCTCTTCGTTGTAGCCAATTCGTCGTGAAAGCACTGAAAAAGTTTAAAACGAATACGATTCAAATGAGTATCGATGCATTGCCAGAAGAAAATAGTGAACAACTATTCCAGCGCATGCTGAAACAAATGAAAGAAGATCCGAAAAAAGGAATTAAAAATGTATTAAAAGGTTATGTTCCTGAACGTTACTTCCTATTCTTATTAGAAAAGAATGAAATTGATGGCAGCGAACAAGCTGGACAAGTTTCTCACGAGAAGATTCGTGCACTTGTGAAAGACTTTAAAGAATTTACTGTAAATGTAAATGGTACGCAGTCAATTGAAAAAGCATTCGTTACTGGCGGCGGTGTATCCGTGAAAGAAATTAACCCGAAAGAAATGTCTTCTAAATTCACGAACGGCGTATATTTCTGCGGAGAAGTTCTTGATATTCACGGTTATACTGGCGGCTATAACATTACATCTGCTCTCGTTACTGGTCGAATTGCCGGGACAACAGCTGGAGAAAACGCGAAAATGCAATATTAAAAAAGAAACAGGGCTTCCTGTTTCTTTTTTTATATGTACATGAAATTATATCGGCGATTCCACGACAAATATCCCCTCCTCCTAACTTCCCATTGCTTTTTTGTTGCTTTATATACCTTAGTACCTTTATATTTTATATTGTTGAATATTTGAAAAAGGGTAAGGGGAAAAAATATGAGAAAAAAAGTCATGATGTCTTTAATGCTAATGACGTTTCTTTCTGCGGTAGAAGGAACGATTGTTAGTACAGCGATCCCTCGTATAACGAGTGATTTGTCAGGCGTCGAACTTGTTAGTTGGGTATATGCAATTTATATGCTTGCAACAGCTGTTTCGACTCCAATATACGGAAAGTTAGCTGATCTATTCGGCCGTAAAAAAGTTTTACTCATCGGAGCTACAATCTTCTTAATCGGTTCTGCGCTTTGCGGAGTCGTTACATCAATGGAACAATTAATCTTCTTCCGTGCTCTTCAAGGTATAGGTGCTGGTGCTGTTATGCCGATCACAATGACGATTATTGGAGACTTATATAGCGAAGCGAGAGACCGCGCGAAAGCACAAGGTTGGATGAGTGCCGTTTGGGGTGTATCGGGTGTTATCGGACCGTTAGTAGGTGGATTTTTAGTCGATTCCCTATCTTGGCGTTATATTTTCTTCTTAAACGTTCCATTCGGAATTATCGCTTGCTTAATGATTGCAATTTACTACAAAGAATCTATTAAGCCCGCTAAACACCATATCGACTATCTTGGTGCAACAGTCTTCTCATTAAGTACGATCGCTCTACTATATGCATTATTAACAGGTAGCAGTAAGCAAAACTGGGGAGACATAACAATTATCGGCCTATTAATCTTCGCCGTCGTTTCATTCATTATTTTCTTATTTATCGAGAAAAAATCTCCGGAACCATTAATTCCGCTAGCACTTTTCTCTAACCGTACATTATCTACGATAAACATATTAACGCTCATTGCTGGCGCAATGATCATTAGTATTACAATGTACCTTCCAATTTGGAGCCAAGGTGTATTAGGAAAAAATGCAACTGAAGCTGGACTTATTTTAATGCCAATCCCTGTTATGTGGACATTTGGCGCTATTTTCTCTGGTAACTTAGTAGGAAAATTAAAAACGAAACAAATCATTTTACTTGGAGCTAGCATTTTATCAGTGGCTACGTTCTTATTATTTACATTATCAACAAATTCACCATCGTTCCTTATTTATGTAGCAGTCGGATTATTCGGCTTAGGAATGGGGCTTGTGACACCAATTTATATGGTAACAATTCAAGCAGCCGTACCAGCTCATACACGCGGAACAGCCGTTGGTTTAAACACATTTATTAATACATTTAGCCAAACGTTAGGTGCTGCAATCTTTGGCACAATCTTTAATACGATGATTCATGCACGCGGTATTCAAAACCTTGATCTTGTATCTGGTGGCGGACACGAAGGAACTACAGCAAACGTAGTAACCGAATCGCAAGAGGCATTAGCATCAAGTGTACACGTCATTTATATGAGTACTTTCGTATTAGCAGTATTTACACTAATTATCGCTTGGATTTTATTGAAACCAGCTACACAAACAAGTGAGCAATAATAAAGAGGATGACCATCTCGGTCATCCTCTTTTTACTCTTCATTCTCCACAATATGTTTCAGCATAGATAATTTATTATCCCAAAAACGTTCATAATATGAGAGCCACTGTTGTAATTCCTCTAATGGTTCTGGATGCAAACGATATATCTTCTCTCTTCCGCTTTTTCTTCCGCTTACTAAATTCGCTTCCGAAAGAATATGAAGGTGCTTTACAACCGCAGTACGACTCATGGGAAAATGATCCGTTATTTTGGAAATCGGTAACTCTTTATCACTTAATAACCGTATTACTTCTCGGCGGGTTGGATCAGCAATTGCTTGAAATACATCATATTTCGCTGCCGATGAGGACACTTAGCCTTCAACAACCTTTTTCAGTTTTTCATTTACAATCGCTACCCATCCCCCGCTCATTCTATCGCGAATAATAGAACTCTTCGCATTCGCTTTCGGAAGAATTTCATCAGGATGTTTCCAGCCGCCGTGAATTAACGTAAATTCTGTTTTATTATCTCCTAGGTCTTTCAGATTAAATGAAACGACCCAGCCATCTGTATCCCATGAGAAAGATAGATGGTTTGGTTCATCAATTTCTAACACTTTACATGGTGATGGTCCAAATGGTGATTGCACATGAAATTCATGTCCTACCTCTAATACAAAATCATTTGGCATAAACCATGACGCAATCCCTTCTGCAGTTGATACTACATTCCATACTTTTTGAATAGACGCGTTAAAAACGATTGTTTGTTTAATATCAGTTAATGTATTTTGTTGTTCCATTTTCATTCTCCTTTATTCGGCATTAAAATATAACACCTTTTGGTTACATTCAGATGATATAACACCTTTTGGTTTCATGTCAACGCTAATTCTTTTTTACTGTTGAGAAATTCTCAACATTTTTTCAACAGGACAAACACCCTCTGAGCATTTCCTCATAATATACTCACAAAGGCAACAAAAAATAAAAACTTCTCTCAATATGAAACTCCATCATTCATCTTGAAAGAAATGCCTTACGTGTATCTTGCGTATTTCGTCTCTCCTCCTTCCCTCAGGGACACTACGCGAGATATGAAAAATCAGAAGGAATATGTCCACCATTTGAGTAGGTAGTTATTTCTCTTCTCCTCAACATTTCCTTAGGAGCGAAATGACTACCCCCTCACTTTTTTCAAACAAAAATAAAAAGGGGATGAAAGCTATGTTCTATTGCATTAATTGCTCTGACATTCACCATGAAAAACATCCGAATGATAAAGTATTCAAAAACGGTTTTTATATCGATCCATTTTTAGGTGATCGTTATCACCTTGGTATGTGTACAGATGCCCAAAACCATGAAACAGGGGCGCCTCTTTTAGCGACAAAGAAATTAGGCACAACTCAATCTATTATGAACGTATTACCGACACATGTTGTCCCAACATAAAACATAAAAAAGAGCTGGCTCACCCAGCTCTTTTTTATGCTTTATAAACAATCATTGCTGAAAAACAATAAATTTGGTTTTCGTCATCGTTAATAGAAACACCGACTTGGTACTTAATATCTACAAAGTTACTATCATCAATCTTTTTCAAGAAAACATTTACAGCGTCTTCTAAGTCTTTTTCGTGACTTTCATCAAACACTTTCACACGAATCATGTTAACACCATCCTAGATCGCAGCCCTCCGCCGCTTGATTATTGCCACGGTGCGTATCTATGATGCGATAAAATTTTCCGTCTTCATATATATATCCGTCTTCTAACACATATTGTTTACCTTCAGTATAGACATAAAACTTACCTATCATAAATTTACTTGTATATAATTCCAAATAATCCGGTCTAAATTTAGCTACAACTTTATTTGTAATATCAATTCTTATTGTGCGCCCCACCTTCTCTCCCTCCTCTACAAAGAACGGATTTAGGTATATTGTATTAGCGATTTTACATTTTATGCTTAAAAATAAGTGGATATGCCTTCTTTCTTCGCCTGTACTATTTTTCAAAAAGATCATTAATAAATAAGAGCAAAAAAATATATAAAAAAAAGAGTTTTTACTTATTGACTATAATATCAACATTATGGTATTATATAAAATTTGACATTTTTACTCATATGTGCTATCATTAAAAGTGGTTACCACATATGGAGGTGGATGATTTGTTTCAAATTGGCGATAAAATCGTTTATCCAATGAACGGCGCAGGAGTCATCGAAGCCATTGAAGAGAAAGAAATATTAGGAACAACACGTCAATATTGTGTGATACGTATTATTAGTAAAGACATGCAAATAATGCTTCCTATGGATCAATTACAAAAATCAGGTATTCGTTATATCGTAGATAAAGGTACGTTAGATGGTATACTTCTTGAATTTCAAAACGGGGAATCAGACACATCACTTTCCTGGAAACAAAGATATACAATGAATATGGAAAAAATGAAAAACGGCAATCTGCAAGATAGCGCAGAAGTTGTTCGCGATTTACTTCGCCGTAATAAAGAGAGAGCATTAAATGCGAGCGAAAAACAAATGCTAGATAATGCACGCAAAATGATGATTAGCGAAGTTGCACTTGTACAAAATGTTTCTGAACATCAAGCAACAGAATTTCTTCAAGATACAATTAATCATTAAATTTAAAATAGCCGACCGCTATTTTTTTTTGCAGAAAAAAGGACAAAGAGATAAAACTCTTTGTCCTTTTTTATTATCCTCGCCCTGCTTGAAACGACGGGTATAAAGTCATTCCACCATCTGCAAATAACGTAATTCCAGTTACGTAACTCGCTTCTGAGGAAGCAAGCCAAGTTGCGACTGCTGCAATTTCTTCCGGTTTTCCAATGTAGCCCATCGGTATCATACTTTCTACGTCAGCACGTTTTTTAGGATCAGCAAACTTTCCGGCATTAATTGGCGTATTTATTGCACCTGGACCAATATTATTTACTCGAATACCTTTTGGTGCATATTCTAACGCTAACGTTTCTGTCATTAGTTTAATACCGCCCTTACTCGCCGCATAGTGCACAAATAGTGGCCACGGAATTTTCTCATGAACACTCGACATATTAATGACAGAACCTTTAATATCATGTTCTACAAAATATTTAATCGCTTCACGGCTTCCTAAAAAAGCTCCTGTTAAATTTGTATTGATTACTTTATTCCAATCCTCTAACGGCATTTCATGCGACGGGACCGCGTTTTCTATCCCTGCATTATTAATCATAACGTCAAGCGTACCAAACTCTTTCACAGCAGATTGAATGAGGTTCACGACATCAGATTCAACTGTCACATCCCCTTTTACAGCAATCGCTTCTCCACCTACTTTTTTAATTTCTTCTAATACATCATGCGCTTCTGACTCTCGTGAGCGATAGTTAATCACTACTTTTGCTTTTTCCTTAGCAAACCGTACTCCCATCGCTCTTCCAAGACCAGTTGCTGATCCTGTAATAACGACAACTTTTCCTGCTAAATCACTATACATTTCAATACCCCCTTTAACTTTTTGCAACACCTAACATTATTCCGGCTGCGATAATAAAAACGATACCGACGACAATACCCGTTAATTGGCGTTTCGTTTTTCTTTCACCCAATATAAGAATCCCGCCAAGCGTTGAAATAATAATTCCCATTTGTGATAGTGAAAAACTTGTTGCCACTCCAACACGCGGCTGCGAAATGAATAAAAACATATTACCAGCTGCCCAAATTAATCCTGGAATAATATTTCGTATTGCATATTTATTAAATGGATGATGTTTAAACGTAAGCAAAATGCCCCCTAACACCATACCAACTGCTTGTGGCAATAAAGCTGACCAACCATCTACGTTAAATAGTCTAATCACTACTACGTAAACTAAATAACCGACTGTTGAAATCAATAAAATGATAATGCCCCTTTTAAAGTTCCCTGCCTGCTCTGCACTCTTTTCTTCTTCACTTTGAAGTGATGTTAAAATAACACCGATAATAATACAAACGAGAGCCAAAACGCCAAGGACGACTGATATAGTCGTGGACCACTCATGAAATACGATGACTCCAAATAAAGTCGTCGCAACTAATTGCAATCCTGTTGAAATGGGCATCGTTCTCGAAACACCCATTAAATCAATACTTTTTAATTGATTTGCCTGACCAAGTGCCCAAAATAAACCTGACACAATTCCAACTCCGATAATAGTAGGAGTCAATACGGGCTTCATAAAAATATAAACAACAATTGAGAAAATAAGTGCACCAAACGTTGTACCGAGCGTTTGACTATACGGTCCTCCGCCCAGTTTCACGTTAAATAGCACAATACTTCCCCAAAATAGAGCCGGTAAAATCGCTAAAAGTATGTCCATCGCTCATTACCTTTCTTTACTAAATTTCATAGGTGATCACTCTGAATCATTAGAGTGATCTTTTATCTTTTCTTTTTCCCGTTCACAAACTTTTTCTGTAATAGCACCAGAAACATTCTTTTCTCGCTCCACCTTCTTTATTTTTACGTGATCTAAATGATCTTCCAAAATAAGTGTAACTTTATCATTCGGCGGATTATGTGCACCTTGGAACGTAAGAAATTGTAGCGTAATTTCAAATCTAGGAACGAACTCACCGTTCTTGCCGAGACGCTTTATATTTATAACGGAAGCACATTCATATTGATCTTCTGTCACTTGTCTAATAACTGAATAGTACCTATTTGATAATGCACTCTCTAACAGCTGCTCCCTCGATTCTTTCGCCAAAGAATCACTTGGGGAAGAGAAGAAGACCGAACATATCATTGTAATAACTACACATATTTTTTTCATAATACCCTCCTTGTTCTATAAATTAGTGTTCGCAAAACTGCCATAAAAAAACGACTTCCCCTGTGTAGGAAAGTCGTTTTAATAAATCCAATATTAACCACCGCTCACTGGTGGGATTAGTGCAACAACATCACCATCTCGGATCGTGTCATCTTCATTTGCGTATTCTTCATTAATCGCAACCATAGTTGATGCTGTCACTGGTACATTATATTCTTTAGCAACAACATCTTTTAACTCTGCAACCGTAATATTTTCTTTCTCTATTTGTAATTCACTTGTTCCTGCTTCTTCTTGCAAGTGCGCAAATAACAATACTCGAATCATACTTATAGCTCCTTCCCAGGCTCTCCCGCCGGATATGGTGTTTTTTCTAATTGATCACCAATCCATGAGTCTCCATCTTCCCAAAACTCCTTTTTCCAAATCGGAACAATTTGTTTTATGCGTTCCATAATGTATTCATTCGCCTCATAGGCTGCTTTACGGTGCGGCGTTGAAACAGCAACAACAACCGCGATATCAGAAATTTGCAGTGTACCGATGCGATGTGTAATCGCAACGTGTGTACCTGGCCACTTCTCTTTCACTTCTGAGCCAATTTTCTCTAGCATCTTTTCTGCCATCGTTTTATAAGCGACATATTCTAAGTATAATGTACGACGCCCTTTCGTAAACTCCCTAACCGTTCCAATAAATGTTGTAACAGCACCGCATTCGCGGCGAATAACCTTCTTCGCTACCTCTTCAATCGAGATTTCTGTATCAATTACTTCATAATACGTATTTGTCATTTCGTACTCCTTACCGTTTGTATAAACCAGTCTATATACAACTCTTCTTCTGTTATATGAAATACTTTATATTCTTCTCGTAAGTTTGCGGGAGCATCATGCCACGTAATAACGGCTACTATATTTTCTACTTTATGTAAAAGTTCAACGTCTTCCGCAGAACGAAGTAACACTACTTTCGGATAGCTCTCTTTTTTATAGCCCTCTATTAAAATTGTATCCACTTCAAAAAACTCATATAAGCGAATAATTTCTTGCAAGGACCATTCCTCTCTTAATGACGACAGTGAAAGTAATCCAGCGCCTTCTACACTACTGACAACAGCACCAGCCTTTCGGTGCCTTTCACTATCTTTTTGCGCTACTTCTGGAAAACCTCCGTGCCCGTGATGCTTAATTGTAGCAACTTTCATTTTTCGTTCAGCTAATGCGTACACAATTTTCTCAACGAGCGTTGTTTTTCCGCTATTTTGATACCCTACTATTTGTAAGATTGAAGGGGCTTTGCCCATGGCCACTCACATCCCTCGGCGTGCTCTAACAACAATACAGATACTTTCATCCCTGCTTCAAATCCTCTCGTTCCTCCAGGCAACACAATAAAAGCATTCGCTTCGGCAAGTGAAGAGACCGCACTCGATTTATCTAAGCCGACCGGCATCGTTTGTAATGCTCCGTCCACGATTGTCACCTTTGCTCTTACAAAGCGAGTAAACGGATTTGGCTTCGGAAAATCCGCTTGCAAAATAGCATCTGCTCTATATACGTGGGGTTCTTTCGCATACAAATATGTTTTTATAACCGGATGCACAAATAGCTCAAAACCTACGTAGCAAGCTGACGGATTTCCTGATAAACCGAAAAGTAACTTTCCATCAACTTCAGCTACTGTCGTTACACTTCCTGGTCTCATCGCTATTTTATTAAAGAGTACATTCGCCTGTAGTCTTTCATAAATAGCTGGCAAGTAGTCATAATCTCCTACCGACACACCGCCTGTCGTAATTAAAATATCAACCTCATCCATCGCCGATTGAACAGCTGCAAAACATGCATCTAACTCGTCGGCAAGTTGGCCATAATAACGAACTTTCCCTCCGGCTTTCATAATTTGAGCTGCAATCATATACGAGTTACTATTTCTAATTTTCCCCGGCTGTAACGACTCGTGTACTTCTAACAATTCACTTCCTGTCGTCACAATACCAACAACAGGCTGTTTTACAACTTTCACAGTACTATATCCAAACGTCGCTAATAAGGCGGCAACACCTGGATTGATTGCAACGCCTTTCTTAACGAGAACTTGATTTCGTTTTATATCTTCGCCTTTAAATGACACATTGTCACCACTATTAAAAGGACGCTTTACCTTCATATATGTTTTTCCGTTCTTCTCAAAACCTTCCGTCAGCTCTAGCATTACGACTGCATTACACCCCTCTGGAATAGCTGCTCCCGTCATAATACGAACCGCTTTAAAAGGCCCTACTTCATCTAAAAAAACAAATCCCGCCCCGATTTCCCCTATTACTTCAAATTCAACTGAATTCTCTTGATTCGCTTCTTTCGTATCTTCTGCTCGAATTGCGAAACCATCGTAAGGAGAACGATCAAAATGAGGAACGTCATGATCAGAGACAACATCCTCCCCAAGAATTCTCCCGTAACTTTCCGTAATAGAAACCTCTTCTACTTCACCATTCTTCGCATATTCCATTACTCTCTCTACTGCCTCAGCAACTTGAATTGGAATTCGTTTTTCTACCATCGTTTCTCACCTCATATTTGCAATTTTTTTTATCTCGATTAAACTTTATATATTAAATAGAAATTACTTCAAGGAGGAATTCCATGTCTTCATTCACACACTTTAATGACCAAGGACGCGCGAAGATGGTTGATATAAGTGACAAAAAAGCAACCGTTCGAACAGCAATTGCGTGCTCTAGCATTGTCGTTACAAAAGAAATTTACGATAAAATCTCTCACAATGAAATTGGGAAAGGTGACGTACTAGCAGTTGCACAAATCGCAGGTATTATGGCTGCGAAACGCACTTCTGATATTATCCCAATGTGCCATCCTTTATTATTAAAAGGTGTTGACGTTTCTTTCGATTGGAAACAATCCGAAGAACAATATCGATTACTTATTGAAGTAAAAGTTAAAACAGAAGGTAGCACCGGTGTTGAAATGGAAGCTTTAACAGCTGCTTCCGCTACAGCTCTTACTGTGTACGATATGTGCAAAGCTGTTGATAAAGGTATGATTATTGGCGAAACGTACTTATTTGAAAAAACAGGTGGAAAAAGTGGAGATTATACGAGAAAGTCTTAATCTTCTCTCCGTTGAACCTAAAGGGCTTCCTTTAGGTTCAACCTATATATCTTGCATATAAACGTTTTGCTACATTTATATCATTCGTCCCATGAATAAAGGCCCTGCCATCTGTAAATAAAACAAAACGAAATTCCTCTATCGGAAATGATAATAAATACGGAGTAGCTTTTACATCCACACTTCTTTGTAAGCGCTTTTTAATTTCTTCTAAATTAAATTCATTCCGCACACCTGGACGGATTTGTACTGTATTTCGGCCACATAACACTTCTGTTTTCGTTTGTGCTTCAAATGTTAAACTCGGATATGTACGTAATCTTCCACAAGATAAACATGTGTCTTTTTTCTGCCTATTCACTTTAAATGCCATCTGTTGATTGTTCCAAAGATCAAACGATAACATCGTTTCGCGAAGCGCCCCATAGTCTTCTACTAATATTTTCAGCGCTTCCGTTATTTGATGTGCAACTACTAATTGCACGGCCGGCTGTATAATACCCGCCGTATCACATGTTGCCCCGCTCGCTGGATGTTCCATTAAACAGCGGAAACACGGTGTTTTTCCTGGTAAAATTGTATACGTTACTCCGTAGCTTCCGACACAACCACCATATATCCACGGAATATTATACTTTTGTGAAACATCATTAATAAGAAGACGCGTTTCAAAATTATCTGTCGCATCTAATATTAAATCTACATCATTCACTAGCTCTTCCATTTCTTGCACTGTTACATCAGTCACAACCTGATTTATTTTCACCTCAGAATTAATCGCTTGTAAATGCTCTGCCGCTGCTACCGCCTTTGGTTTGTATTGCTTTGCATCTTCTTCTGTATATAATTGTTGTCTTTGTAAATTACTCCATTCTACATAATCACGATCCGCAATTGTTATTTTGCCAACACCTGCTCTAACAATTGCTTCTGCATTCGCTGCACCGAGAGCACCAGCGCCGATAATAAGCACATGCTTCTCTCTAATTTTTCTCTGTCCTTCTTCTCCAACACCAGAAAATAATATTTGTCTTGAATATCGCTCCTGCATACGATAGCCCCCTTATCCTCCTATATAAGACATTTCAATTTTCGGACGATTCTTTGCACTTTCTTCTGTCCGTTCATCCGAATACCTGTCTTTTCTATTCATCCATACATTTTGTATAACGCTTACTAACTCATCATCTGAAAGATTTCCTCTAAGAAGTTCCCTTACATCCAATCCTTCTGTCGCAAATAAGCAAGTATAAAACTTTCCATCTGCCGAAATTCTTGCTCTCGTACAAGAGGAACAAAATGACTCTGAAACGGAAGTAATAAAACCGACTTCGACATTTGTTCCAACGTAACGATATCGCTTCGCAACTTCACCGAAATAATGCGCTTCAGCTGGCTCAAGTGGATACACGCTATGAATCATCTCAATTAACTCTCGCTTTGTAACGACTTGATCAAAGTTCCATCCATTTGTACTACCAACATCCATAAACTCAATAAACCTAAGTGTGATTCCTTGCTCTTTAAAATAAGTAGCCATCGGAAGTACTTGATGGTCATTCATCCCTTTTTTCACAACCATATTTACCTTTACATCAAGCCCGGCCTCTTTTGCAGCCATAATTCCCTTTATAACAGGTTTCGTATTGATATTCCGGCCATTAATGTCCTTAAATACATCGTCATCTATTGCATCCAAACTAACATTTACTCTATGTAATCCAGCTTCTTTTAATGCTTTTGCTTGTTTCGTTAAATGAATTGCATTCGTCGTTAACCCTATATCTACTAACCCTTCAATTTTCACGAGACGTGCAATAAGTTTTGTTAAATCTTTACGCAGCAGTGGCTCGCCACCAGTAAGTCTAATTTTTCGTACACCGATGCTAACAAATAGTTTTGCCAAACGTTCAATTTCATCAAACGTCAGTAAAAACTCATCTTTCAAAAAAGCATAATCTGGCCCAAAAACTTCCGCTGGCATACAATATGTACATCTAAAATTGCAACGATCTATGACAGATATACGCAAATCTTGAAGTGGGCGTCCAAAAAAATCTGTAACCATCTCCTGCATCGCCACCCTCCCTTTCTGCCAAATTTCTCTCTTTTCATTCTATTATAATATATTTTCGAACTGCGATGTTTTTGCTCAAGTGAATAAAGTGAAACTTTCCTAACCAATTAGACTACCTACAAATAACGAGATAAAGTGAAACTTTAATCAGTGGGGGTTTTGTTCATCCCCACTGATTATTAGCCTTCACCAATCGGGCTTTTACCGGCAGTTGATCCCCCACCTAACTTCTTTACTTCCGCTGAATTTTGAGGTGGTGGGCTTACTGCCCGGCAAATAGCGGGATAAAAAACCTTGAAGCATAAAAGCCCCAAGGTTTTCTTCTTATTAACTTAATCTAATAATAGTTAAAGTAGCTCCTGGTGTTGTCGTAGATAATGTAGCTATTGCAAGTAATCCAAATAACTGCAGACTAATAGCAGCTCCAGCAGGCAAATTAGCAATGATTGTCGCATTAAACGAACCTGTAGCTACTGCTGGTGAATTAACGGTTCCTGCAAGTTGAACCCCATTTACAGTTATACGTGAACTTACGAGTAAAGCTGCCGTTATATTAATTGTATAAGCTATATAATAATTCCCTGCATTCGCAACTGTGAATACAGTATTCGTACCATTAACAGTGATTCCTGGTCCAATATTTTGATTGTTCGGTAACGGTACATTCGTACCACCTAATAAAACGGAAATAGCGGTTCCTGATGTATTATTCGCAAATGCATACGTTGCAGTTGTACTAACTCCGGTCACACCCGTTGCCCCAGTGGCCCCGGTTGCTCCAGCTCCAGTTGGGCCTGTTGGACCTTGGATTCCTTGGGGGCCTTGAATTCCTTGGGGGCCTGTCGCTCCGGTTGCTCCTGTGGATCCCGTCAGGCCTTGTGAACCTTGAATTCCTTGGGGACCTTGTGCTCCGGTTGCCCCAGTGGCCCCTGTTGGGCCTTGTGGACCTTGCAATCCTTGCACACCTTGTGGACCGGTTGGACCTATGTCGCCTTGAACACCTTGAATTCCTGTTGGGCCTTGCGGACCGGTCGGACCCTGCACTCCCTGTATCCCTTGAATTCCCTGTGGACCTTGTGCTCCGGTTGCTCCTGTCACACCTTGGATTCCTTGGGGGCCTTGATCTCCTTGAATTCCTTGTGGACCGGTTGGACCTTGGATTCCTTGCAATCCTTGAATTCCTTGGGGACCTTGATCTCCGGTTGCTCCCGTTACTCCTTGTATCCCTTGGGGACCTTGAACACCTTGCGGACCGGTTGGACCTATTTCTCCTTGTACACCTTGAATTCCTTGGGGTCCCTGTAAGCCCGTCACACCAGTTGCTCCTGTTTCTCCTGTCGCTCCTGTCACTCCAGTTGAGCCTGTCGCCCCGGTATCTCCAGTTGCTCCAGTCACACCGGTTGCTCCTGTCGGTCCAGGTGGTCCACCGGATGGACCTGTCACTCCAGTCGGACCTGATGGCCCCGTTGGACCACTCGGTCCTGCTGGTCCTCCAGAAGGACCAGTTACACCTGTTGGACCAGTTACTCCAGTTGGGCCTGTAGTTCCTTCCCCTGTAGCACCAGTTACGCCCGTATCTCCTGTTGCTCCCGTCGGACCTTGAATTCCCTGTATTCCTTGTGGACCTTGCACTCCTTGAACACCCGTTGCCCCTTGAATTCCTTGTACTCCTTGAACTCCTTGTGGTCCCATCGGACCTGTTGGGCCAATCGCTCCTTGAGCACCTTGAACACCTTGCGGGCCCTCTGGACCTGTTGCACCTATATTCCCTTGTACACCTTGAATTCCAGTTGCTCCTTGCGCTCCTGTTGCTCCTGTTACACCTTGAATCCCTTGTATTCCCTGTATTCCTTGTGGGCCTTCTGGACCTGTCGCTCCTACTGGCCCTTGAATTCCTTGGATTCCTTGTGGGCCCTCTGGACCTGTTGCTCCAACTGGTCCTGGCACCCCTTGTATTCCTTGCGGACCCTGAAGTCCTTCTGGCCCTTCCGGACCTGTTGGTCCTATCTCACCCATAGGACCTTGTATCCCTTGAACTCCTTGTGGTCCCGTTGCTCCTGATGGACCCGGTACTCCTTGAATTCCTTGTGGACCTTGATCTCCGGTTGCTCCTGTTACACCTTGAGGCCCTATAGCCCCCTGTATACCTTGCGGACCTTGATCACCAGTTGCTCCTGTTATCCCTTGAATTCCCTGAACACCTTGGATTCCTTGTTCACCAGTTACTCCCGTCGGACCCGGAATACCTTGAATACCTTGCGGACCTTCTGGACCTGTTGGTCCAATTGGCCCTTGAACCCCTTGTATTCCTTGCAATCCCTGTGCTCCTGTTTCTCCTGTACTTCCGGTCGGTCCTGTATTTCCCGTTACTCCAGTTACACCTGTACTTCCTGTTACCCCTGTATTTCCCGTTGCTCCCGTCGCACCTGTACTTCCACTCGGTCCACCTCCTGGACCTGTCGCACCAGTTGCCCCCGTCGGACCTGGTGGACCTCCAGATGGACCCGTTATCCCTGTTGGACCTGTTATTCCAGTTGGGCCTGTAACCCCTTGACCAGTTGCTCCTGTTGTCCCCGCACTTCCACTCGGTCCTTGTGGGCCTTGTATCCCTTGAGGTCCTTGTATACCTTGTGAACCAGTTGCTCCTGGTACCCCTTGAACTCCTTGCATTCCTTGAGGTCCCTCAGGTCCAGTAGCCCCAATCGGACCTTGTAACCCTTGTATCCCCTGTATACCTTGTGCCCCAGTCGCTCCGGTTGGACCAATCGGACCTTGTAACCCTTGCACTCCTTCTGGTCCTGTCGCTCCTGTAGCGCCCTGTGGTCCCCTCAATCCTTGCGGCCCCTGCTGTCCTTCTGGTCCCGTTGCACCTATTGGTCCAACTGGTCCTTGTATCCCTTGCACACCTTGAGGTCCTGTGGGAACCATCTCTCCCATTGGACCTTGTAATCCTCTTGGTCCTTGTGGGCCTGTTGGACCTTGGGGACCTGTTGGGCCAGTAATCCCAATGCCAGTAAATCCCGTTGGAACGGGTGGAAAGGTAGGCCCAATAAGATTTGGTGAAATTCTGAAATTAGAGTTTAATGAATGTTTTTTATCGCGCTCTCTCACACTTTCACCACCTGCACACCATCTTTTTTATATTAAACAAACCTCTTCTTAATATGTATTTACAAAAACAAACTCAAAGACTATTTTTATTTGAAATAATAAAAACTCCCTTAAATCCTTAAGGGAGTCCAGCAGTTGAATCCAAATTATCTGTATTTGGGACGGCTTGTGCTATACCCGATACATTTGTACCTTGCCCCATATTTGTTCCTGTTACAGTACCAGCAGGAGTTCCTCGTGTATATGTTGTCGTCACAGAATCACCTGGCTGTAAGCAAAGCTTCGTCTCCGTCCCTATTACTGTAACAACATCAATCCAAGTACATCCCATTGAGCCACTATACGATTTCGTAGCAGTAAAGGACGTATCACTCAAATTATCACCAGTAAATATATTCCCAGTGTTATTCACAATAACAAATTCTTTTATATGAGCAGGCATAATTACACTCTACCTTTCCTCTATGAACCTAATGTACGTGTACTCGTTGCTAATGGCGGGAGAAATACTGATGTTCGAATCACCGCTTCTGGCTGCCTTTTCCCATTTAAAAAAATAGCCGCACTCGATCCTCCAGCACCTGCATATATTTTTGCTACAGCTAAAGGTGAGATATCATAACAGTCACCAACATTAACAGCCCCTGTATTATTAATAATTTTTACTTTCCGCAAGTTAATCCCCATTTACCTATCCCCCTTTTGTACACTGTATGCAAAAGAAAAAAACTTGAAACAAACACGTTTCAAGTTTTTTAAACTACTTATTTCGTTTCACCTTCATATTGAAGCATACCGCCAACCATGTTCATTGTTTTAAATCCTTGCTCATTTAAATAATGACATACATTTTCACTGCGCATTCCCGAACGACAAATAAAGATATATTCATTCTCTTTATCAAAGAAATCTACTTTATTTGGGATATCGCCCATTTTAATATGTACAGCTTCTGGAATTTTCCCTGCTGCTACTTCTTCATCTTCCCTTACATCTACTAAAAATAACGTTTCTCCATTTTCTAAACGCTCTTGCACTTCTTCTGTAGTAATTGTTTTAACTTCTGTCATATGTCGTTCCTCCTTATATACAATAAAACCTTTAGTCTCTTCCTTAAACAACCATGTCTAATCAATTTTAGCATGCGAAAGAAAGAACGCAAAGAATGGAAAATTTATTTCTCAATTTCCCGGCAAAACTTATTCTTTACAAACATAACTCGTGCATTGTATCCTCAATATACTTGTTTTATGAAAGGAGCCAATGAAAATGACACTTTTTCTTTTCATTACGGGCATCATTTTCTTAATCGCCGCAATTATTGCACTTAGTATGAAAAATAATAAAAAGATAAAATCACCACAAGAAATGTCATTCTTATTTCTATTACTTAGTATCGCGTTCTTCGGTATAGCAATTGCCACATATATTTTCCGTCTACAAATCATGTAAAAAAAGGTGCCTACTACATACATTGCACCTTTTTCACATCATTTATTTTCTACACAAAGCTAGATACTTTCCGGTTTAAAAATTCATAAACTTTCTTTTCAAATAAATGAATATCAAATGCTCCCGCCATATGCCCATTTATACTTTCTATCTCATACACTTCCGCATACTTCCCTTGTTTTTGCAAAATGTCTACCATTTTATAATTATAACGTGACGGCTGAAGCAAATCTTGTTTGCACGGAATCATAAGTACATTTGCTTCTATGTTAGACAGTGCCTCTTCTAAAGACGAAAATCCATGCGCAATATCATGTAATAAAACTGCTTTCGCAGTGTATATCCACGAATTTGCATCTACTAACTCTATACTTCTATATGTCACTTTATTTATTTCTTTCTCAAATGATGTTAATATCGAAAACTTTTCATAAGGTTCTACTTCTATACTATTACGAGGGAATGTTGTTTCATAAAAATGCTCATCAAATGCGTTCATAAACATCATTCTATTTGCTAAATGAAGTCCCTTCATTGGCTGCTCTTCTCCATATTTTCCGCCCTTCCAACTTGGATCCAGTTGAATAGCCTCAATTGCATTTTGTGCTACATTTACCGACGTAATAATTGGATTTTGCGGGTTCGTAATAACACCAATCATCCGCTCTACCATATGAGGATAATGAACAGCCCATTGCTGCGCAATCATCCCGCCAGCTGACGGTCCCATTACAGCGTGTAGCCTTGCGATTCCCATATCTTTTATTAACTCATATTGCATACGAGCTACATCGAGAAATGTAAAAACTGGAAAATCCATAGCATATTCTTCCCCAGTTTCTGCATTAATCGATTTCGGTCCTGTTGTAATCACATATGGATTTTTCACCTGCACATTACAAAGATTATCAGTGCATATAACAAAATATTTATTTGTATCAATTGCTTTTCCTGGCCCAATTAAACCATCCCACCAACCAGACTCCTCATCATGTGCTGTATATTTCCCTGCCGCGTGACTCGTTGCACTAAAATAATGGCATACCAAAATCGCATTTGACCTTTCTCTATTTAAAGTACCATACGTCTCATACCCCATTTGAACAGGAATTCCCCTACCATTTTCAAACATAAACTCTCTTAAAACAAACTTTTCCTTTTTTACAAATTGCACAGACTCGCCCTCTTCCCGTCATAGTATGAACTGCTTCCTAAAGGATTTTTTCTATACAAACCAATCTCCTCCTTCTTTTCATAAATAAATGAATAATATACAAAATTAGCCACAAAATAGCACTATATTACACAATCAAAGAGGGAATACATATGATTTGGAATTGGCTACGTAAGAAAAAAAAATCAAATACGACAGAGAAAAACGAAACAGATAATTCAGGGCAACAGCCTAACAACAATCAAGAGGATGATAACAAAGAACAGACTAGAAGTATGAAACATAATAAAGATAGCAATGACGAGCAAAAAAAAGAAAAAAACAAGGATTCGGCTCAAGATAAACAGCAATACTCTAAGCAAAACGACTCAGATGAGAATCAACAACAAAATTCTAAACAAGACAACTCGGATCAGAATCAACAACAACACTCTAAACAAAACGACTCGAATCAAAATCAACAACAACATTCTAAACAAAACGACTCGAATCAGAATCAACAACAACACTCTAAACAAAACGACTCGAATCAGAATCAACAACAACACTCTAAACAAAACAACTCGAATCAGAATCAACAACAACATTCTAAACAAAACGACTCGAATCAGAATCAACAACAACACTCTAAACAAAACGACTCGAATCAGAATCAGCAACAAAATTCTAAACAAGGTAACTCGAATCAGAATCAACAACAAAATTCTAAACAAGGTAACTCGGATCAAGATCAGCAGCAAAGCTCTGGAAATAATAGTATTTATGATTTTACGAAACCAGAAAAAGACCGTATTCATTCTCTACAAGATTTAATAGGGAAGCTCAAAAAGTCTAGTGATTTTGTTAATTATCACACATCTGATGATGAAACGATGCCTTATTGGATTTCTTACTATCGTCCTTCACTTGATGGAGAGAAATTACAGAAATATTTAATGCCTATTCTGTTAGAACGACCTTGTACTTCATTAGAAGAGCTAAAAGAACATATTCCGATGAGTGGTATTACAATTACGAATGACTTACAAAAAATTGAGGACATGGTTTTAAAGGGACATGCGATTATTCAATTGAATCAGCAAGATCAAAAGTGCATGCTTGCAAACATTGCAATTGATACTTACCGGGCACCAAGCCCTCCATTAAATGAATCAACAGTTATCGGTCCACAAGAAGGCTTTGTAGAAGCTATTGATACGAATATTAATTTAGTACGAAAACGCCTTCCTGTTTTAGATTTACAAACAAAAGAAATGATTGTCGGCGAATTTTCCAAAACGAAAGTTGTCATGATGTATTTAGACAACCTCGCTGAAAAAGATAATGTAGATTTTCTCGAGGAGTCATTACGTGCTCTTGAATATGATCAAATTAATGATAGTGCTTATATACAAGAATTAATGGGTGAAAAGTCGATTTTCCCTCTCTATATCAATACAGAACGTACTGATAGAGTTACAAAAGCACTAATTGATGGAAAAATCGCTATTTTTGTGGATGGTTCTCCAAGTGTTCTACTAACACCTGTATCCTATTTTGATTTTTTCATTTCACCAGAAGACTATAACGTCTCTTGGCTATACGCTACATTTTCACGCATTTTACGTCTTATCGCTGTTCTATTTTCGATCTGTGCTACACCGTTATACGTTGCAGTTTTAAATTATCATTATGAGCTCATTCCAAGTGATTTACTTGAAACTTTGATTTTATCAAGGGCACAAGTACCATTCCCACCTTTAATTGAGGCACTCTTTTTAGAACTTGCAATCGACTTACTGAGAGAAGCTGGCGCGAGGTTGCCGATGAAAGTTGGTCAAACGCTCGGTATTGTAGGCGGTATCGTAATCGGACAGGCATCTGTACAAGCTGGTTTAACGAGTAACATTTTATTAATTATCGTTGCATTATCAGCACTCGCTTCCTTTATTACACCTATTTATAAAATGGGTAATGCCGTTCGATTACTACGTTTCCCATTTCTAGCATTCGCAGAAATAGGAGGACTCTTCGGCATCTCTCTTGGATTTATCTTTTTATTTACCCATCTATTTAGACTTACTTCTTTACGTAAGCCGTACGCTTTGTTTTATCCGACAAGACAACAATCCGTTAAAGATTCTTGGATTCGTTTCCCATTAACAATGATCGATACAAGAGATGTACAAGCAAGACCACAACATGTAAAAAAAGCAGCGAAAGGAATTTCAACAAAACATAGATCGGATTTTGATGATTAAGGAATGAGGTGCATTGATGAGTCAAGTTCAAGAAAAATATCAAATATCTCCTGTCTTTGTTTTCTTCTTAATTCACAGTGCACAGTTTGGTGCTGGTGTTCTCGGGTTCGCTCGAATTATTGCAAAAGCTGCTGGATACGACGGCTGGATGGGGGTTCTCCTCACAGGGATCATTATTCATATTATCATCTGGATGATGTATTATTCATTAAAAACTGTAGAAGGAAACTTAATTGATTTACACAAACAACTTTTTGGAAAATGGATCGGAAATGGTATTAATATCATTTTTATGGCTTATTTTTTCATTGTAAGCATTTCTGTTGTTAGAACATATGTCGAAATTATTCAAGTATGGATGTTTCCTAGTGCATCCACCTGGATGCTCACATTCTTTTTATGTTTAATAAGTTATTACATTATTTCATCAGGCTTCCGTGTCATTGCAGGAATTTGTGTTATTTCTGTTGGTGGAACCTTAGGTTATCTTTTTCTAAGTCTTTTCATTTTGAAATTCTCACATTGGGATAATTTACTTCCAATATTTTCACATTCTTTTACAGATATTTTGAAAGCAGCTCAACTATCTATTTATAGTATGACAGGATTTGAAATTTTCCTTATGATTTATCCATTTGTTAAAGAGCCAGAGAAATCCCATAAATTTGCGCAATATGGGGCATTATTTTCCAATATTTTATATTTATTTAGTACCATTCTCGCTTTTACATTCTTTAGCGAAAAACAATTACTCAAAACTATTTGGTCTCAGCTGTCCATGACACAAGTTATTAAGCTTCCTTTTATAGAGCGACTTGAGTATATCGCTATTTCCGGTTATGCTCTCGTTATTATTACCAGCTTTATCCTACCTTTATGGGCTGCAACTAGAGGAACGCATGAAATCTTTCGTGTGAAGCAACGAGGTATTTTGATCGCATTTATGCTTATCACTTTAGTTGTTTCACAACTTTTAACGAACAGGCATGATATTAATGATTTTATTAGCAATGTATCTAAAGTTAGTTTTTGGCTTATATATGTATACATCCCAATTCTATTTATTATTGTGTGGGTGAAAAGAAAATGGAAAAAACCAAAAGAAAATTAATAATTCTTGCTTGCATCAGTATCTTCAGTCTAACTGGTTGCTTACAAAAAAATATTATTGATGACGTTCAGCTCATTCAAGGAACTGCCTTCGATACAGCAAAAGATAATAAAGTAAAAGTTACATTCGTTTGCCCCATACAAAAAAAGGGAAATAAAGTTCAAGTCTATGAAGGAACAGGAAACGCAGTAAAACAAGTAAAGGCAGATACCTCTTTAGAATCTTCGCAACCGTTCGCAAGCGGTCAAATGCGTGTTGCCTTATTCACAACAAAGATTGCTAAAAAAGGATTATCAACTTCCTTTGATACATTGATTCGTGATGTGAATATTGGTAACTCACTGTATGTTGGACTATTAGAAGGCAGTGGTACTGAACTATTTAAAGGAAAATATAGTACATCTTACAATGTTGCGATTTATATAAAAAAAATGTTAGAACATAATATGGACACTGGGCCTTTGCCAACTGACAATTTATATTTAGGCGCCTTCAGGTACTACCGTGAAGGACAAGATTCCTATATGCCTATCCTAAAAAAACATGGAGATAAAATAAAGATTACTGGTATCGGTCTCTTGAAAAAGGATAAGTTAGTCGGCACAATTAAGTACCACGATATGTTTGTTTTCAAAGGACTGCTAGAAAAGCACCGTCTAGATTCACATGAATTTAAAACCAATCCTGGCTATGCAATGATTAATAACATCCGTTCCGTTCCTACCTACGAAGTAACTATAAAAAATGGAAAACCTTCTTTCTATATTCATGTAAAAATGGAAGCTCGTATTCAAGAATTATCTCGAAAATTCAACTTAGAAAATAAAAAGAACACGCAAAAAATAGCGAAAGCGGTTGAGAAACAGTTAGATGCAAAAGCTACAAAACTAATTAAACAGTTTAAATCCTTAAATGTTGACCCTCTTGGACTTGGAGCAAAATATAGACAACATTATCGTCCATTTAAATTAGAAGAGTGGCGAAAAATGTACAAAGATGTGCCAATTAAAGTAAAATACACCGTTAATATTACAAATTCTGGTGTAATCGAATGAGAAATGATTGAACTCCTCTCTCCAGCATGATACAACGGATAGAGGAGTTTTTATTTTAGATAGAGAGAGAAGATATTTATGGGGGAGCTTATGTCTAAAAAATTAGTAAAGCCTATTTTAAATGGTATTTTATTTCTCGGCGTCTTTTTATTTGCTCATACATACTTAAAAAATGTTTCCTTCACACGTTATTTACTTGTCGTTATACCAATGTTGCTCGTTGGTATGTTTGGCATCGACCTTATTTTATCCATTTTAATAAAAGAAGAAAAATAACGAGCAGGGCCGTCCCAAAAGTATTGCGGGATGGCTTTCTTTTTTTAACAGGTTTTGTCATTAAGTCGATATAATCTTTCACTATCGCTATCTTAACTAAAAGATGAAACTTTTGAACAGTCCCTTTTCATTTCATAATCACCCTATGTTACAATGAGATTCGGACAAAGTGAGAAAGGATGAAACAACATGACAAACGAAAAAGGTTTAGATAAAGGATACGAACTTGTTGCGAAAATGCATGAAGTATTCGGGCATCCTGTGACAAATACACCAACAAAACTAGCAGAAGAGCGCACAAAAATTCGTGCTAGCTTTATGCAAGAAGAGCTAGAAGAATTTCTAGAAGCAACGACTGTTGAAGATCAATACGATGCACTTATTGACCTTATTTACTTTGCATTCGGAACGTTTGCAGAAATGGGCGTACGTCCAGATAAAGGATTCGAAATTGTAAATAACGCAAACATGGCAAAATTATTCCCTGATGGGAAACCTCGATTCCGCGAAGGCGATGGCAAAATTCTAAAACCAGAAGGCTGGCAAGCACCAGAGCCACAACTTCGTGCTGAAATCGAACGTCAGCGCCAAGAAGCTGAAAAAAACTGCTAGGATTTCCTAGCAGTTTTTTATTATGTCTTTTTTTATGCAATTCATTAATGACCCACGTGTCCCGCGTGTCCTGCTGCTCCACTAATGCTAGCTGCTCCTGCCGCTGCCCCTGCTGCCCCTGCTCCAATTCCACCTGCCCAAGGAGAAGATTGTTGCTGTTGTTGATATTGCTGATATTGTTGGTGTTGCTGGTGTTGTTGCCCCTGCTGACCATGGTGGCTCTGTTGACCTTGTTGGCCTTGATGGTGATGATGACCATGGTGGCCGTGTTGGCCTTGGTGGTGATGATGACCATGGTGACCGTGCTGGCCTTGATGCGTTTGATAAAGAACAGCTTGCGGATGAATGTGGTGTTGACCGTGGTGATGTACTTGTTGTTGGTGATGACCATGGTGGCCGTGTTGGCCTTGGTGGTGATGATGACCATGATGACCTTGTTGGCCTTGGTGATGATGACCATGGTGACCGTGCTGGCCTTGATGGTGGTGATGACCTTGATGACCTTGATGACCTTGGTGATGATGGTGTACATGATGGCCATGTTGTCCCTGGTGATGATGATGTACATGATGACCGTGAACACCTTGCGGATACCCACCTATTCCTCCAGCTACAACACCTACTCCCGGTACCGGAAATCCTGTCTGTACTCCTCCAATGAAAGAAGGAAATGTAGTTGGTGCTCCTACTGGAATTCCTGTCTGTACGCCAGCTACTGATGTTGGAAATCCTCCTGTTACTGTAGGCATTCCAGCCCCTGATGTCGAAAACCCTCCCATTAATGTAGGCATTCCAGTTTGCATGCCAGCTACCGATGTTGGAAATCCTCCTGCTGCTCCACCCATCCAGCTCGGAATTCCACCGTACCCTTGTTGGTCAGCTCCTCCCATTAACATCATTTGTTCATAACTACCCGATCCACCTCCGAAGAAGCCATGTGGTGCATTATTGTCCATCCCTTTCATTCCTTTCACCTCTTCTACTCAATTTAGCCTACCTTTTTTATCATATTTCCTATAGAAGAATAGGTGTTTGTCTTTATTGGAATTCCGCTCCTTTTTCTTCATTCATGATAAAATTAATTAACTGAATATTTTTCTAGGAGGTGTTTCTATTGAAAAACGTAACAAAGGCTTCTATCAATGATTTAGATGCAATCTTACATATTGATATTGATGTAATCGGAGACGATAGTAGACGAGATTATATTAAACACACTATTGATAAGGGCAGATGCATCATTGTAAAAGAAAACAATTCTATTTTGGGTTTTCTAACATATGATACAAATTTCTTTGGTTGTACTTTCCTCTCATTAATCATTGTTTCGCCAGCCAAAAGAAGGCGAGGCTATGCAAGCTCGCTAATCGCATATATGTTAAGTCATTCTCCTACTCAAAAAATCTTTTCTTCAACGAACAAATCGAATAAAAGTATGCAGAAAGTATTTAACGCGAACGGTTTTATACGCAGTGGAATGATTGAAAACTTAGATGAAGGTGATCCTGAGATTATTTTTCACACAAAAAAGCTCAGAGTATAAATACTCTGAGCTTTTATTTAGAATGAATTAGTTTGCAACAACGTTAACAAGTTTTCCAGGAACTACAATTACTTTACGAACTGTTTTTCCTTCGATTTGGTCTTGAATTGCTTCAAGTGCAAGTTGTTCCATTTCTTCTTTTGATGCGTCTTTACTCATTGTTAGTTTTGCGCGAACTTTGCCCATAACTTGAACAACGATTTCAACTTCATCTTCTACAAGTTTAGACTCATCAAATGTTGGCCAGCTTGCATATGTGATTGTTTCATTGTAACCAAGTTTGCTCCATAGTTCTTCCCCGATGTGAGGTGCAACTGGTGCAATCATTTTTACGAAACCTTCTACATATTCTTTCGAAAGTGTTTCAGCTTTGTATGCATCGTTGATGAATACCATCATTTGAGAAATCGCTGTGTTGAAACGAAGCTCTGCATAGTCTTCTGTTACTTTCTTCACTGTTTGGTGGTAAGCTTTTTCAAGCTCTTTATTTGGTGCATCAGTAATTTTCTCACTTAATTCACCGTTATCTTGAATGAATAGGCGCCATACACGGTCTAGGAAACGACGAGCTCCATCAAGACCATTTTCAGACCAAGCGATTGAAGCATCTAATGGTCCCATGAACATTTCATATAGACGAAGTGTATCTGCACCGTGGCTTGCTACGATATCATCAGGGTTTACAACGTTACCTTTTGATTTACTCATTTTCTCGTTGTTTTCACCTAGAATCATACCTTGGTTGAATAATTGTTGGAACGGCTCTTTCGTTGGAACTACACCGATATCATATAATACTTTATGCCAGAAACGAGCATATAGTAAGTGAAGTACAGCGTGCTCTGCTCCGCCGATATAAATATCAACTGGAAGCCATTGTTTTACTTTTTCAGGATCTACAAGTGCTTCGCTATTGTTTGGATCGATGTAACGTAGGTAATACCAGCAGCTACCAGCCCATTGTGGCATTGTATTCGTTTCACGACGACCTTTTTTACCAGTTTCAGGATCAACAACGTTTACCCACTCTTCAATGTTAGCAAGTGGTGATTCACCTGTACCTGAAGGACGGATGTTTTCTGTTTTCGGAAGAACTAATGGTAATTCTTCTTCTTTCACAGCTGTCATTGTGCCATCTTCCCAGTGGATTACTGGAATTGGCTCACCCCAGTAACGTTGACGGCTAAATAACCAGTCACGTAGACGGTACGTTACTTTTTGATTTCCTGCGCTTGTTACTTCAAGCCACTCGATCATTTTTGCGATTGCTTCTTCTTTATTTAAACCATCAAGGAATGCTGAGTTTACGTGTGCACCATCACCTGTGTACACTTCTTTCGTAATATCTCCGCCTTTTACAACTTCCTTCATTGGAAGATTGAATACTGATGCGAATTCATAGTCACGCTCATCGTGAGCTGGAACTGCCATTACAGCACCTGTTCCGTAAGTTGCAAGAACATAATCAGCAATCCAGATTGGTAATTTCTCACCATTTACTGGGTTAACTGCGTAAGCACCAGTGAATACACCAGTTTTCTCTTTCGCAAGTTCTGTACGCTCTAAATCGCTCTTCATTTTAACAGAGTTAATGTAAGCTTCTACAGCTTCTTTTTGATCTGCTGTTGTAATTTCTGCAACAAGTGCATGTTCCGGAGCAAGTACACAATATGTTGCACCAAATAGTGTATCAGGACGCGTTGTGAAAACTGTGAATTTCTCGTCTGTACCATCGATGTTGAAGTGTACTTCTGCACCTTCAGAACGACCAATCCAGTTACGTTGCATATCTTTTAAGCTTTCTGGCCAATCAAGCTCATCTAGATCTTCTAATAGACGATCTCCATAAGCTGTAATTTTTAACATCCACTGTCTCATCGGACGACGCTCAACTGGATGTCCACCGCGCTCACTCTTACCGTCAATGATTTCTTCATTTGCAAGTACTGTACCAAGTGCTGGGCACCAGTTTACAGGTACTTCATCAACGTAAGCTAAGCCTTTTTCAAATAGTTTTAGGAAGATCCATTGTGTCCACTTGTAGTAGTTTGGATCTGTTGTATTTACTTCACGATCCCAATCGTAAGAGAAGCCTAATGCTTTAATTTGATTACGGAACGTATTAATATTAAGCTCTGTAAATTCTGCCGGGCTGTTTCCAGTATCAAGTGCATATTGCTCTGCTGGAAGACCAAATGCATCCCATCCCATTGGATGAAGAACGTTATATCCTTGCATACGCTTCATACGAGATAAAATATCTGTCGCTGTATAACCTTCTGGATGTCCTACGTGTAGACCTGCACCTGATGGATATGGGAACATATCTAGTGCATAAAATTTTGGTTTTTCTGTCTCATCTGGCGTACGGAATGTTTTATTCTCTTCCCAGTACCCTTGCCACTTTTTCTCAATATTTTGATGATTAAAGCTCATGAGATACCCTCCTTGAAATTCTATTTATTTTCACCGCCCAAAATACAAAAAACCTCTCATCCCTAGAAAGGGACGAGAGGTTATAGATTCCCGCGGTACCACCCTAAATTAATGTACAAATATACATTCGCTTAGATCCGTAACGTGGATTAACGGCAATTGCTACTGTTAGTTTCACAACTGCAACTCAAAGGCGAGTTCATAACGAAACGTGGATTGACTTGCACCGACCGTCAACTCTCTAAACCAGCTTCTATTACTACTACTCCTTCTCACTGTTATTACAAATATAAGTTAATGTGAACTACCCACCACTTCGTATCTCTAAAGAGCTTACTTAAAGCTAAGGCTTCTCGGTTAATCGTTACTCTTACTAACTAACGAATTCGTCTTAGGACAGCCGAGCTATCTCCCTTGTTCAAAAGGTTGTTTTATTTAAATATATTCTAAAACATGTTACATGTTCCGTCAAACTAAACTGCAATTTTTTCTTCAACTGTTTCTTCTACTTTTACTCGTTTATCATACATGCTCGTTGCAATAATCGCTACTACAAGCATTACCATGATTGCTATAAACAATACTTCCATATTGTATAAATCAACAATTGCTCCGCCAACGACCGGTCCGAACATTTTCCCTACAGTCGCTGCGCTATTTACAACCCCTTGATAAAACCCTAACTTATCTTTTGGTGCAAGTATATTTGCAATGGTCGGAACTGCTGGCCATACGAATAACTCACCGATTGTTAACGTCACCATCGCAACGAGGAACATCGTAAATTGCTGCGCTTGACTTAACACAATAAATGACGCCGCAAAAATGACGATTCCTATCATAATTTGTTGTTTTAAAGAACGCTTCATCCAGCGAATTAACATACTAACAAGTGGCTGCGCACAAACAATCATCGCTCCGTTTATCGTCCATAATAAACTATAATGGCGGAGGCTAATATCTAATTCCCGCATATGAGTCGCAATCGCCCCTTGCCACTGTACATATGTAACCCAGCATAAAGCATATGCTACACATACGATAAGAAGTGCTTTGAATCCTGGTGTAAGTGTCCAGCCTTTTTTCGTTTCGACTTCTTTTTGCACTCCTGGCTCTTTCTTGTCTTCCATACCACGGAATCCAATAAAAGCAATTAAGAAGAAAACAAAGTACAAAACAAAATTGGCTAAGAAAATATAATCAAAACGGTAAGATGCAACTAAACCACCGCACGCTGTTCCGATCGCAATACCAACGTTTTGCCCAACATACATCGCATTAAATGCTCGTCTTCCGCCCTCTGGCCAAACCGTACCGACCATCGCATACATCGATGGGAAGACCATTCCAGAACCAAAGCCGATTAATGCTAACCACACAACATATAACGGCCAACCGTGGAAGAACACAAGACCTAAAATCGATACGAGTGTAATGACAATCCCTACTAAAGTTGATTTGTAACCGCCCCATTTATCAAACAAAACACCGCCGAGCAAGTTTCCGATTACACCAGTAAGCGAGTTGATCATTAATACCATTCCGGCCACAGATAAAGATTTTCCTAGGTGATCATGCAAATAAATTGTATTAAAAGGCCATAAAAAAGAAGCACCCGTGACATTAATAATCATCCCAGCTACTAATAGCCATACTTTCCTTGGCATAGTCTCCCCTCCTATTCTATTTTTTCGTTCATCTATAACAGTAAAATTGTAGTCGTTTTTAAATAGGAAGGCAACTGATTAATAGTTGATGAAATTCAGATAATGGTTTTTCGGTAAATGAAATTATATGGATTGCTACTTAAAAATATATCAGCGATTTTCTAATTATATCGACTTACCGACGAAAAACGACATCAACAACAATATATAAAAAAAAGGGAGACTGCATGAAATTCATGCAGTCTCCCTTTTTTTATACTATCCAACTTCTTTTTCTCGCTTCGCACGTTCTTTCGCACTCCATTTAAATATTTTATCTAGTAGAGAGTATATTCTCCCAGACTCCTTCGTTAATAACGGTCCTAACGATGCTAATATTAAAACGTACAGTGCAGAGAACGGTTTAATCGTTGCCATTAAACCACCCGCGATGCCAATATTGGCTACAATAATGGAGAACTCTCCGCGTGATACGAGGGTTAAACCGATATTCGTAGAAGCCTTATGCGATAACCCGGCTTTACGTCCCGCCATCATTCCAGCTGTAAAATTACCGATGAGCGTAATGAAAACTGCTCCTAATGCCAACCACACTGCTCCTCCAAGTGAAAACGGATCTATACTTAAACCGAAACTGAAAAAGAATATGGCTCCAAAGAAGTCACGAAATGGAACGACGAGATGCTCAATCCGATCACTATGCTCTGTTTCAGAAAAGACGAGTCCTAACAATAATGCTCCAATTGCCTCAGCAACATGAATCGTTTCTGAAAATCCTGCTACAAAGAATAAAATAGCGAATATTACGATAATAAAAATTTCGTTTGACGAAATATCTAATACTTTATTTAAAAACGGCGTAGCTTTTCTAGCGATTACAAAGAATAGTAGCATATACCCTACCGCGATTAACACCGATGTAAGAGCACCTACAAATGATGTTGCACCACCGAGTACTAACCCTGAAACGACTGATAAATATACAGCTAAAAAGATATCATCAAACATAATGATTCCTAATATTAATTCAGTCTCTTTATTACCAGATCTTCTTAAATCAACAATTACTTTTGCAACAATTGCACTCGATGAAATTGTAATGATTCCAGCAATAATTAATGTTTCTAATAAGGGGAATCCCATAACATATCCATAAAGTAAACCTAATATGAAATTAAGCGATATATGAACACTACCCCCAAAAGCAATCGACTTTCCTGATTTAATTAATTTTTTTATTGAGAATTCTAAACCTAAGTAGAATAAGAGGAATATGACGCCAACACGGCCGAGGAAGGAAATAACTTCTCCGCTTTCAATAAACCTTAAATCGATAAGTCCTAAATCTGGGGCATGAGGCCCCACTAACATACCGAGTATAATGAGAAACGGAATAATCGAGAACTTTAACTTCGCAGCGAGGATAGCTGCAAAAGCTACTAATACTAACGCAGTTCCAACTTCAAAGATTAAAGTATCCATCGATTAGGAATCACCTCCTGCTGAAAGCAATTCATTAATAATTCTTTTCACTTCATGTCTTTCACCCGATAATACGAGCATATCGCCAGCTTCAATAATAGAGTCTGGACCTGGATTAAAGAATTTCTTCATATTCTTTTTCAAAATAGCAATAATCGTTACGTTATATGTTTTTCTGACATGTAAGCTACCAATTGTTTGTTGTACTACTGGTGCATTATTCTCCACCTTAAACCATTCAATTGATAATCCTTCAAAAGCCATCTCAATTGTGTCTAGCGCTTGCGGCCTATATACCATTCCGCCTAATATAGCCGCAATTTGTCTCGCTTCAGAATCACGAAGAGAAATGCTTGAAATACTCTCATCGTGATCCGCATCAAAATGATACATTTCTCTTCGACCATCATCATGAATAACGATAACCATTTTTTCATTACCTTTTGTTATCACTTCGAATTTACATCCAATGCCCGGTAGTTCACTCTCTCTAATATTCATATTTTCCGCCTCCTAAAGTTTTTAGTTACGGCTTTTACAAATCTACATCAATCTCTGTTTTAAACTTCTCATCTTTTGCGATTCCTAAATACTTGAGCGTCTCTGATGGAGTTGCGTGATGAAAATGCTTTTGCAATAGCGCAATCGCTATTCCTCTTTTGTACGCATGAAATCCAAATGTTTTTCGCATTGAATTCGTTCCAATCTTTCCAACAATCCCAACCGCTTCAGCTGCGCTATGGATAACACGATACGCTTGTTGGCGCGAGATTGAATTTGTCGTTTTATTAGATTGAAATACGTAGTTTTCTCTTTGAGTATCAATAGATTGTACGTACTCTAAAAGCGCTTCTTTTACTTTTGTATTTAAATAAATATCTTGTTTAAATTTTTCATCTTTTACAGGAAGAGAATAAAACTCTTTAACAGTTCCATCTTCATTTAATACCTCTTCAAATTTCATACTAAGTAGCTCCGTAATCTTTAATCCAGTGTTGATCCCAATAACAAATAAAAGATAATCTCGCTGCGAGTGCTCTTTTAAATACTTTTTCATATCCTCAATTTGGCTTATATCTTTTAATGCCTCTACAACTTCCATACATGTATCTCCTCATCTTATGAACGGTAATTTTCTCATTATCCTGTCCATTTTACCTTATCATGCTATGAGATTTCCATGTATTATCCATTATTTTCACAATATACTCTTACGACAATTTTTCATTTAGAAATTTATGATTGTACAAATACGGTGTGGGTAGAAAAAATAGGGGGGTACAAATTCAGCTTCTTCCTATAGATCGGATTCCTCCTTTCACTTTTCGGTTGCTGATACTCACATACTATGTTACTTATTTATATTATATTATATATTTCAGTAACATTAAAGTGTTTTTTTCTGAAAATACAAAAAGCCGAGCACTTTCACTCGACTTTTTCCCTATTAATCTTCTTTTGGAAGAACAATTCCTTTATACAATTGAACTGTAATGAAGTAATAAATCGCATAAATAACTACAAAAATTACGATTGGTACCCAAATACGGAAGTACGGATCAACTAGAATAAATCCGAAAATATTCATACCAACTAATACGTGAGCGATACCTAGAATTGCTGGGAATAAGAATACTAAGAATAGCTCTTTATAAATCGATTTCGTTAATAACTCACGGCGCACACCGATTTTACGAAGCATTTGATAACGCGTAATATCTTTTGATGCACCAGAAAGAATTTTAAACATTAAACAACTTGCCATCATTGCTAAGAATGCAATACCAAGGAAGAACCCCATAAATACTGTTCCACTCGCAATCCCATAGAACATATCGTAAGTTTGATATTTACTGCTCATTCTTTCAGCTGTTACATTTTTATATTTATCTAGCTGCAACTCGTCAAGTTTTTTCCATTCTTTTGTATATGTTAAAAAGTCTTCTGTTTTTCCGATAAATGCTATACCTTCTTTACCATTTATCCCATCGTACATTTTTTGATCTACAATTTTAATTGCATGATCTTCGCTTATATAATAGGGATGAATTGTACTAAAAGCATCTACCCATTCTACTGAAAGCTCTTTAGTATTCGCATCTTTTTCATTCATTTCTCTAGAAACTGCACCTACTGGTAGTTCCGCTGAAACGTTCTTTGTATTCACTAAATCCTTCATCGACTTCATATTCGCCATATCTTTTATTAAAGGACGATTTTTCTCTAAATCTTCTTTTACGTAATAAACATATTTATCATCAACTTTGTAACGATATTCATTTTTCTCTTTAAATGTAATACCATCTAAAATTTTCTTTTCTTCAGCTGTTGGATTATGAACTACTGAATCATATATTACTAAACCATCAACCATTTTTATAACGTTATTTTTAAACGCCATACCACCTGAAATCGCACCAGCTCCAAGCGCTACTAACATCGCTACTGTCGCGAGTACTTTCGTTAAACTATTAATGCGGAAATTTAATTGAGCAAATGTAAAAGCGTTAAGCCCTTTTTCACTACGCTTTTTATTACTTTTTAACTTTTTAATAATAACTGGAAGAAGTGATCCAAATAGCATGTAAGTACCAGTTGTTGTTGTAATTAATGCAATAAGGATTCCCATTTCTCTTAGTTTTTCCATATAAATCATTGATGCATAGCCAATTCCTAATAAAATAACAGCAAGGATTGCAACGACACCTGTCATTTTTCCTTTTACTGCAACACGCTCTGTTTGTGCATCTGCATGTACAAGTTGCAGTACAGAAATACGTGATAACTTAATACTGTTCATAATTGCTGATAATACAAATAGTGCGAAGAAGAAAATGCAAGTAACAGTCATAGATGGTAGATAAAATGCTTTATATCCTTCACCAGCGAATTCCAATTGTTTCATTAATAATTGACCGATACCTTCTGCAAGTCCTACACCAACTGTAATACCAATTGCAAGAGACGCAGCACCTAATACAATCGTTTCAATAAACATAAGCAATGTAACTTTATGTTTTTTTGCTCCTAACATCATATACATACCAAACTCTTTTTGACGAAGAGATAATAAGAAAGAGTTCGCATATAAAATATAGAAGAACGTTATAATGGCTAGTAAAAATGAACCTGCTTGGAATACGAATCCAATTGATTGAATAACTGAGTTAGATTCGATAAACGTTTTATTCAGCGCTAACGTTTGGAACATATAAAAAATTGAGATAGACATGACAAGACCAACAAGTAAGACGATATAATCTTTCAGCTTACTTTTCAGCCCCGACATGGAAAGTTTAAATAACATACTGGAACCTCCTTTCTTACGCTTTTTGTGTACCTAAATCTGCAAGTACATCTAAAATTTCTTTGTAGAACTCTTCACGCGTACCACCGCGATGAATTTCTTTATACAGTTCACCGTCTTGAATGAACAAAATACGCTGACAGTAACTTGCACTATACGGATCATGCGTAACCATCATAATCGATACGCTTTGATCTTTATTTAAGTTTGTCATCGCATCAAGTAAGCTCGTTGCATTTTTAGAATCAAGAGCTCCTGTTGGCTCGTCCCCTAAAATAATTGCTGGCTCATGCACAAGCGCGCGCGCTGCTGCTGAACGCTGCTTTTGTCCACCAGATACTTCAGATGGATACTTTTGAAGAATTTCTGTAATCCCTAGCATATTCGCTACTTTCTCTACTTTCGGTCCAATATTACGTGATGAAACACCTTGAAGGGAAAGCGGAAGTGCGATGTTTTCATAAATAGATAAGTTCTCTAATAAGTTAAAGTCTTGGAAAATGAATCCTAACTTTTGTGAACGGAAATCAGAAAGCTCACCTTGTTTCATTTTCGTAATGTCCGTACCCGCAATTTCAACAACGCCGCCCGTTGCTTTATCAAGCGTTGAAATTACATTTAATAATGTCGTTTTACCAGAACCAGATGGTCCCATAATTCCAACAAATTCACCCTCTTGAATTGAGAATGAAACACCTTTTAATGCGTGTGATTGGTTCTCACCTTTTTTACCGTACACTTTTTGAACGTTTTTCACGTCTACAACTGGTTTCGTCATATATATCCTCCTACGCTTGTTTTTCCATTACCTATTTTGCGCCTTTTGGAAGCGAACTGCTATTTGTTAACATTACAATTACCTTACACTTTTGTAATATAAAAAAGGCGTGCGTGTAAGGTTCGTTTTCTTTTGGATCAACCTCATTGATAAATGAAATTTTATCGGCGATTCTCAAAGGAATATCGACTTATCGAAAAAAGATGACAATAAAAATAGACTGTTCCACAAAAGGAACAGTCTATTTCTTTAAAGGTGTTACCGTCCAGTACGTAATAACACGCCAAATCCATTCTAGAGGACCCATCTTAAAGATTTTCATCCAAATTACGCTAAACACAATTTGAATTGCATAAATTGCGATACACACATATAACGTCTGAATATACGTTAAGTTTTCTGCAAAGTTAAATACACTACCAGCAATTAAAATCATTGCAGTTTGTCCGATATAATTCGTTAAAGCCATACGACCGTAGTATTTCAATGGTGCTAACAATGTTTGAACTGGTTTTAACTGAAGTAATAAAATTAATGCTCCTACATAGAAAGCTGAAATAATTGGTCCAACTGTAACACCAATTTTTAAGAATTGACCTGCAGCTTCCATTGTTCCATCTTCATTCATAATTATCATATTTACAAATGGATTAGCAGGAACATGCCCATATTGATACCATATAGCTACTACACTTAAAACAAACATAATGCCTGTAAAAATAGCGACTTGTTTGATTTTCACTGAAAGATTTTCAAACACTTTATACTGCCCTGCAGCAAGACCTAATAAAATTAAACCTAATGGTAATAATTCCTTAGCTGCCATAATACTAAAAGCTATCGTAAGAATAAGACCAATTACTAAATTCACTTCTTTTTTCGCTTTATAAAACGGTAAAACGACTAATCCACAAATTGCGTATAAGGCTAGTGCTTCTCCAGGCTGAAACATTTGATGAATTAAACCAAAAATAAATAGTGCAACTACGCGGCGTAGAAATAGAACGTACCCATTCTTCCCTTTCGCAATCGCTCTTGTAATGAAGATGTAGAATCCTACTCCAAATAAGAATGAGAAAATCGAGAAGAAACGACCTTCCACAAATAAGTATAGAAACCTTTGATAACTAGCATCTACTGTATTAGGATCTGGCACTTTAATATTCAGTAGCGCTAGAATATTTACTAAAATAATCCCCAGTAATGCGAAGCCACGAATGTAATCTAACTCATCAATTCGTTTGTTTGTAATGTTGTTCCCCATAAAGCAACTCCTTGTCCAAAATTTAATCCTCCCTTACTCTACTGGAAAAGTAAGCTTACAACTATCAGCAAACCTTACAGAAATCTTACATTATTGTCATATAGCAAAATAAAACCAGGTCATATTGCGACCTGGTTTACTCTGATTGTTTTGATCTTTGAGGTTGTCCTTTTTTACTATTACGCTGCTTCACTTGCACAACCGGATCAAGCTCATTTGAAAACTCAGCGTTATGTCCATTTTGCGTTTTTTGCTCTGGGTTATTTTGATCTGAACGTTTCGCCATTACATTCACTCCTTATTAGTGCGGTGTAATAATCATTTGATGTTGCAGTTGGCGAATTGCCATGCGTGCTCTATTTAACTGCTCACGTTGCTCATCATTCGCATGTTGCTGCATCGTTTGTAAATCGTTATATGCTTGTTCTAATTGTAACTGTGCATCTGAATACTCCATCGTATTATAATGCTCTTGTCTCATACCTTGATCTAATTGTTCTTTCGCATATTCCACCGCTTGCTCTGCTTGTGTAATATACGATTCAAGTGATTGACGCTCTGCCATAATTGTCCCTCCTTGCTTCAATTCCCCTTTAGTGTGTCCCTTCCATCTGAACCTTATGAGTATGTTATAATGGATTTTGTTTCATTTTGACTCGTCTTAGGAGGGAAAGTAATGAAGGTTCAAAACCCTTTTCCATATACAAACGACAATAAACGTTATCATACATGGAATTACCATTTACGAAATGAATTTGGTGAAAAAATCTTTAAAGTTTCATTAGATGCTGGCTTCGATTGCCCGAACCGTGACGGTACAGTTGCTTATGGCGGTTGTACATTTTGCAGCGCTGCTGGATCTGGTGACTTCGCTGGCGATCGCCGCGATGATGTTATAACGCAATATCATGAAATGAAAGAGAAAATGCGCTCAAAGTGGAAAGATGGCAAATGTATCGCTTATTTCCAAGCATACACAAATACACACGCACCACTTGAAGTGTTAAAAGAAAAATTCGAACCGCTTCTAGCAGAAAAAGACGTTGTCGGTCTTTCTATTGCGACTCGTCCAGATTGTTTACCTGACGATGTCGTTGAATATTTAGCGGCCTTAAATAAACGCACGTATCTTTGGGTTGAACTTGGACTACAAACCGTTCATGAACGCACTGCAAACCTTATTAATCGCGCTCATGACTACCCATCTTACGTGGAAGGCGTAAATAAATTACGTAAGCACGGCATTAGAGTTTGCTCTCATATTATTAACGGTCTTCCCCTTGAAGATTACGACATGATGATGGAAACAGCTCGTGAAGTAGCGAAGCTTGATGTACAAGGAATTAAAATTCATTTACTTCATTTATTAAAAGGAACGCCAATGGTGAAGCAATATGAAAAAGGACAACTAGAATTCCTTTCTCTTGAGGATTACGTAAGTCTCGTTGTTGACCAACTTGAAATGATTCCAGAAGACGTAATTGTGCACCGCATCACAGGTGACGGCCCACCTGATTTAATGATTGGTCCCATGTGGAGCTTAAATAAATGGGAAGTATTAAATTCCATCGATGCAGAATTTGTACGCCGCGGAAGCTGGCAAGGAAAATATGCAAATGAGGAGAAACAAAAATGAAATTAGAACGTGTATTACCGTTTGCTCGCACACTCTTGCAAACGACTGTTAAAGAAGGCGATTACGCTGTAGATGCAACACTTGGAAATGGTCATGATACTTGCTTCCTAGCTGAAATTGTTGGAGATAACGGAAAAGTATTTGGATTTGATATTCAAAAAGAAGCAATTGAAAGTTCTACTATCCGTCTAAAAGAAAAAAAACTTTTCGAGCGTACTGTTTTAGTTCACGATAGTCACGATACACTTGCATCCATATTGCCAGAAGATGCGAAAGGAAAAGTAACAGGCGCAATCTTCAACTTAGGTTACCTTCCAGGTGGAGACAAACACATCGTTACAAAGCCGAACTCAACAATCTCGGCAATTGAACAATTACTAGAAGTAATGGCACCTGAAGGAATCATCGTCCTTGTCATTTACCACGGACACCCAGAAGGACAAGTAGAACGCGACGCTGTTCTCAAATTTGCAGAAGAACTAGACCAAAAACAAGCTCACGTACTGCGATATGGCTTCATTAACCAGCAAAATAACCCGCCATTTATTGTAGCGATTGAGAAGCGATAAAGTGAAACTTTAATCAGCCCTCACCAATCGGGAATTTGCTTGAGAATTATATCAACGATTTTTCAATTATATCTATCGTAACTCCCAATATATCAAAGATTTTTTCGATATATCTATCATAACTTACAAAATATCAACGATTTTTCAGATATATCGATCGTTCGACAAAACATAACAAAAAAAGACGTGCACTCATTGCACGTCTTCTTCTTATTCTCCTATATAATGGATGTATACAATATTTGAAGAAAGAAGGATAGAACTTTGCTAGTAGAACTAAGGGGAATTCAAAAGAAGTATGGCAAATCACTTATACTAGACAACATTGATTTATCCATTCCAGAAGGAGAAGCACTCGCTATTATTGGCGGGAACGGGACTGGAAAAAGTAATCTACTCAAAATAATTGCAGGATTTATTTCACCTACGGCAGGGACACTTCAAAAAAAAGAACATATACAAATTGGCTATGTACCTGAACATTTTCCTGAAGGGATTCGTTTTACGTTAGAAGATTATCTATATCATCTCGGCCACATTCACGGTTTATCAACAAAATATTTAAAAGATAAAATTCCGATGCTTCTTGAATCTTTTCATTTACATCATGCAAGACATTCCGTTGTACGAAACTTTTCAAAAGGTATGAAACAAAAAACTGGTATTATGCAAGCATTGCTTACGGACGTCCATTTATTAATTTTAGATGAACCTCTTTCTGGGCTCGATCCTAACTCTCAGCAAGAATTGGAACATATTTTACTCTCATTAAAACGACAAGGCATATCTATACTCTTCACATGTCACGAAAAGCAACTATTAGAAAACTTCGCCGATAGAATTGTGACGTTAGCAAATCATACAATCAAGGAAAATATCTCTGTGCAAAAATTAGCAGAACAAGTCTATATTGAAGCAATTGTTCACGAAACATTTTCAGCGATAGAACTACGGAAACAATTAGGATTTATACACGTTGTACACAATTCAAATCAAAACCTTATTCAATTACAAATCGAAAAAGAATATACAAACGAAATGCTTCAGTTTTTATTACATAAAAAAGCATCTATCACACTGCTACAACCTAACTTTTAAATCGAAAGAAGGTTTATTATGTTCGCGCTTATTCGTTACCATTTTCTCGACTATACAAAATCGTATAAGTACGTCCCTCCTATTGCGATGTACTTTGTGAGCTTACTTTTTGTATATACATATAAACCGACTCCTATTGTACCAACATACTTAGAAACAGCTCTCGCCCTTTATTTATTATCTGCCTGGATTACAATCACAATTTTTCATACTGAAGACCCTGTACAAGAACAAATTACTATTTCTCATACAAATAATATTTCAGCATTATACGTTGGTAAATATATTACAGCTCTTCTCATTTGTACTGTTTTATCTTTTATATCCGTAATCTATCCAATTTTTTTGCAAATGTTTAATGAAGAAATGACAGTTTCTTTATTTTTAGTCGGATTTCTCGCTCACATGTCTTTCTCTATACTAGGAATTTCAATTGCAACTTTATTTACTAGAAATATGATTCAAAAAGCAAGCACAGCTTGGCTTAGCCTGACATTTATATTACTTATAACGATCGCCTCAATCCGGTTTAAGAAAGAGTTTCTATGGTTTTTACCACCTGTCGAAAGCTTCCTAATGCTTGGACAATACAAATATAATATACTGACTCACACGCTATGGCTCACAGCTTGGGCTATCGTATATTCATTTTTATTACTTACTTTATTTCTTTTTGTCATTCGCAAAAAACGTTTTTAATTACATATTAAAGGAGACAAACCAATGATCGGAATACTAGCAGGAATGGGACCAAAATCAACTGGACCATTCGTCGATACAGTTGTAGCAGGGTGCCAAACAATATACGGAGCAAAGCATGATATGGACTTTCCTCATATGATGATTTATTCTTGCCCAACACCGTTTTACATGGATCACCCTATTAATCACGAAGCAATGAAAAAAGCGATTATTGAAGGGGCACAAAAACTTGAAAGTACTGGCGTAGAATTTATCGCTATGCCTTGTAATACGGCGCATCTTTATTTTGAAGAATTACAACGTTCTATTTCTATTCCTATTTTGAATATAGTCGACGAGACGTTACAAGCTATTCCTGAAACTGCAAAAAGAGTCGCTCTTCTCGCAACAGAAGCGACAATTCAAGCTGGTATTTACCAAGACGGGATTGCAAAACGTAATATAGAGTACATTCATCATGAAAAATGGCAAGAAATGATTAATCAAATTATTACTTATATTAAATCTGGAGAAATTAAAGAAGCTCGCAAATTGTGGAATGCGCTCATTTTACAGTTGGAAGATGAAGTAGATACCGCTATTATCGCATGTACTGATTTGAATGTTGTGGCGAGTGAGGATTTTGTTGATTCCTCCCAATGTCTTGCTGAGGCGGTTGTGAAGATGTATGCAGAAACTATAAGGAGGTAACAATGAACATACCTTTTGAAATGGGGTACACATTTGATGAAAACCTTAGAGAAAAACCTATATCCCTTGCTGAAATGAAGCAAGGGATTGTGTTTTTGAAAGAGCATTTACATAAAAAATCGTTATATGGAAAAAACTGCGGCTTAATTGGCGTTTATGAACGAATCGCTGGCAACCTTTCTGAAAGTAAGTATTACGTACAGGAAGCAATTGCATATTATACAAATTTAAATAATAAAGAAGGACTCTTTGTTAACAAACTACGTCTCGCACACACATACCATTGGGAATAAAATTTCCATACGGCAAATACACTATTTACCGAACTTCAACATATGTTGCCGAACGTTCCTAGTTATGAAGACTTCTTCTACCAACATTACGGAAAAAGTAAATTAGATGAGGGTGACTTCCACACCGCCCTTACTTATTTTCAAAAGGCACTTCAAATTAGGCTACAAAAAGGAAATGAAGAGCTAATTCATTCAACTAAGCTTTGCATTGCGTATTGTATGTCTTGCCGATAAAATCTGCCCTAAAAACTTTTAACTTTCTTCACAATTCTTTCAAAGTAATCACACTTAATCTCGCTATATTAAATAAGTAGTTATTCATATAGGAAAGGTTAGGGGAACTGAAAGTATGAAAGTAAATCGTTCGCTTCATTACATTTTTTGGCGTTGGCATTTTTATGCCGGGCTTTTTATTACGCCGCTTCTTATTACATTGTCACTGAGCGGAATTGGGTATTTATTTCGGGAAGAGGTTGAAGATTTCATCTATAAAGATTTATATTTTGGGAAGAGTGCCCAAACAGAGTCTATTTCGATGGCTGATTCGCTTTTCTTAACAGAGAAAAAATATCCACATTATAGTGTGGCGAAAATTAGTGAGTTTAATGGGGATTATAATACGAGGCTTACTATTGCAAATGAATATACTGGGCAACAAAAATATGTGTATCTAGATAGCAATAATCAAATTGTTGGAGATCAAAATGCAAGTGAAACGTTTGCCAATATAATGAGGGAATTACATAGTTCTCTTTTAGTTGGTGGTACTGTCATTAACTACATTGTAGAGCTTGCGGCATGCTGGACAATCTTTTTAATTTTTACTGGGTTGTATATGAGTATACGCCAGTTCAAAAACACACCAGCATCCAATAGGCGAGAAAAAGCAAAACGACGTCATTCTATTATCGGTATTATATTTACAATTCCACTCATTCTGCTAGTCGCATCTGGATTACCTTGGTCAGGATTTATGGGTAACCAAATTTATAAAATCGCATCGTCGAATGAATCGATTGGATATCCAAAGTTGTATATGGCACCGCCTGAATCGAAGGTAAAAGAATTACCGTGGGCAACAAGAAAAGAAGCTCCTCCTGAATCGAATTCAAATGAGCCAAAAGCCATTTCAATTGATGAGTTACAAAAAGGAATTGAAATAAAGAAGCCATATGTTATCTCACTACCGGCTGATCCGAAAGGTGTATTCACCGTTTCGAAATCAAGTGGTTCCGGTATTACGGGTATGCATGTCGCACCAAATGAAGAAATAACAGCTTATTTTGATCAATATAGCGGAGAACTTATTTCCAAAACGGACTATCGTGATTATGGCTTATTTGCACAATGGTTCACTTACGGTATCCCGCTTCACGAAGGACATTTATTCGGATGGCCAAATAAAATATTATGCTTACTAACGACATTATCTTTATTACTTCTTATTTATTACGGAATAAAAATGTGGTTCGCAAGAAAACCAAAAGGAAAATTAGCAGCACCTCCAAAACAAAGAGATAAGAAAAGCATAATCGTTTTCTTTATCATGATGGTTATACTAGGCGCTGTCATGCCTTTATTCGGACTATCCGTGTTAGTTATTTTCGCGATTGAACTTCTTATATATGTATTTTCAAAAATACGATCATAATAAAAAGCATTTGTACTCCTGTGTACAAATGCTTTTTATTTACTATTTTCTTTTTTTCTACTACTTATTAAAAAGATAATATCTAATATGATAATCAATGCGATGATAATTTGAGCCATATAATCCATTGTAGTAGGACCACCCGCTTTATTCATCATCATATACATTCCAGTTACAAATGAAATGGAAAGTAGGACGAGTAATGTTACTTCAATATTGTCATATAACTTTCGAAACAATTGCTTCATTTTACCACCACCTTTACCATATTATAACAAGAAAACCACTCTACAAGAGTGGTTTTCTTCATCACTGCGCCATTTTCTTTCGGTACATCTTCCCGTTCCAATAGAAGAATCGTGAAGTAAGCCCTCCGTATTTTACAATGCGCCGTGCCATTTTGTGCATATTCTTTTGTGCTGATACTTTTTGATCTGATAAATAAATACCAAGTAACCCTCGGCTTATGAGACGATGAAACTTCGCATGAGGTAAATCACCAATGCTCTTCTCTGCTTCTTCTACAAAATGTTTCATACGATCTAATATCGCTTGCTCGTTTTCATAATAACTACAGAAATTCAAATCCCCGCCTATACGGTCTTCTTCTTGATCGATGAAATAATCAAGTAAAATGTGAAGTCCTTGTACGTAAGGGAAGTATCCTTGTCTAATTTTCGCAATATCTTCATCATGTAATTCATCATGAAATGCATATGCTACAAGACAGAAGATCCCAAGTGTAGAACCGGCACATGCTGAAAATTCAAACCAACTCATCTCTGGTAAGTTTTCTTTATGTGCTTCAAACCATGTTTTTAAGCGTGGTTCTCTTTCTTCTAACTTCACGTGTTTATGAATTTGCAAATCACAATAATAACAAGCAAGTTCATGAAGAACAGGAGCAATTTTGTCATAGTGCTTCGTTTTCTTTAAAACATCTTGGCATGTTTCAACAAGTTCATCTAAATAACCACCATCGTCTTGATCATCACGATAGCGATAATAATTACCGCCACCTTCTACTTCAGGTGATAATGCCATTAACATAGATTCATGCAGTGCGGCAAAATCATTTGGGTCAAGTGATGTACTGCGGTCACATAAATTATCTAAATAATCGCTGATTGTTTGATACGCTACGATAAAACGAATGCATTCCTCTCGGTGCTCATTTGCTAGCAGTGCTAAAATACCACCGCCTTCGCAATGAAACGTTTTATTCTCAATACTTGCGATTGCCTGACTATGAAGCTCATCATTCGGAATATGGTAGGCACGCTCTTTCCACACCGCTAGCTCATGGTGTACTACCGGAAACACATCACGGTATACTTTCGCCATGAGCGTTATGGGATTACTCGGTACGTTCACTTCTTCCTTCATCTCCTCTATTCAATGTACAAATAATTTACTTATTTGTTTCTATTATGTTATTGATGCGTATTTCAGTAAATGACTGAATATAATTCAAAATTTCATCACGCTCATACTCATTTAATAACTCGTGATAACAATTCGGCCATTCTTTAAAAGCCTTATCACTCATTTTAACATTATCAAACCACATGCGGACACGTGTTTTATCTACAAGTTTATCCTCACAAGCCTGCATTAGCAAGAGCGGAACATCTGGAAAATCATCTATTTTTTTATGAGCAATTTCGATAGACTTAATCAATTCACTATACCAACGTACTGATACTTTGCGCAAGAACAATGAATCATTCTCCATCGCGTCCCGAACTTCATGATTACGAGTGGACATTTCCACTGTAAGATTCGTTGCAAATTGCAATTTTGGTGCAACAACATTTAATATTTTTGAGGCAACTTGAAGCGGTGCTGAAGGTCCAGCTACTACGCCTAAACATGGCGAACTTAAAATAATGCCGTCTACATCTTCTCTCTTCGTTTCTTGCATCATACGAATGACAATAAGACCACCCATACTATGACCAAATATAAAAATAGGTAACCTATACTTTCTTGCCTCTTTCACCCACAATTTAACTTCCTCTATGTATTCATCAAATGAATCAATATGTCCTCTATTTCTTGAAGTCGTTCCATGTGACGGAAGGTCCCCCATTACGACGTGGTAGCCGATATGATTCCACATTTCCGCAACGGCTTCGTAACGTCCGTGATATTCCATTGCGCCGTGCACGATAACAACGACAGCTTTCGCTTCCTCTGCTTCATAATTCCACATACGGCTCTCCTCCATTTCACTCTTTCTCATAATTTGATACACTAAAACTAGTCTCTAGGAAAGGAAGGCTTTACATGATATACCCTTACAAAGAAAAAAATCCGAAAATTGCGAGTAGTGCTTTTATCGCTGACTATGTTACCATTACAGGCGATGTTTCCATTGGTGAGGAATCAAGTATTTGGTTTAATACAGTCATACGCGGCGATGTGTCACCAACAATCATTGGAGACCGAGTAAATGTACAAGACCAATGTACACTTCATCAAAGCCCGCAGTACCCTCTTATTTTAGAAAACGATGTTACAGTTGGGCATCAAGTTATTTTACATAGCTGTCATATTAAAAAAGATGCTTTAATTGGAATGGGATCTATTATATTAGATGGTGCTGAAATTGGTGAAGGAGCCTTTATCGGTGCTGGAAGCCTCGTTTCTCAAGGAAAGAAAATCCCGCCAAACACGTTAGCGTTCGGTCGCCCAGCGAAAGTCGTTCGTGAGTTAACAGAGGAAGACCGTAAAGACATGGAGCGAATTCGCACACAATATGTTGAAAAAGGTCAATACTATAAATCATTACAGAAATAAATTTCCGCTGCCATAAGATTGGCAGCTTTTTTGATGAAAACTAACTTTTTATTTACAAAACATTATTACTCCCTCAATAAAATCTTATTAAAATAAAAGCTAATATCTCCATATATATGTAAACGAGGGAGGAGAATTTTCATGAAGGTCAGTGGACTATATAAAATAGAATGTTACATTTTCAAAGGAATTAACCGATACTTTGATCAAAAAACATTAAATATCTTTTTCAGCAATATTACTCATATAGGTGGTGCTACTTTCTCAATCGCACTCACACTTTTCTTTTTAATTTTTGCAAAAGGGACTTTGCATCAAGCTGCAATCGCAACTGCTATTTCTTTAGCAATTAGCCATATTCCTGTGCAAATATTAAAAAGATGGTATCCGCGAAAACGTCCTTATTTAACAATTCAGGATGCGAAATATCCAGTCCATCCATTAAAAGACCACTCTTTCCCGTCTGGTCATACAACAGCCGTTTTCTCTGTCCTTATTCCATTTGTTTGCTATAATCCAAGCTTATTTGCTTTTCTATTACCGTTAGCATTATGCGTTGGTATTTCTCGCATTTATTTAGGGCTTCACTATCCGTCTGATGTATTCGTCGGTATGTGCCTCGGCACTTGCTCTGGCATCATCTCTTTTTATCAATTCATCCCACTTTTCACATAAAGGAGTGATATGATGAGAGTCGCCATTTTTACCGATACTTTTACGCCACAAGTCAACGGGGTTGCGAAAACACTAGAACGATTAACACGTTACTTTCAGAAAGAAAAGATCGCCTATTCTGTTTTCGCCCCTCAGCATACAGCTGAAGATAATTTCGTAGCTAATGTGAACAAGATGAGAAGTATCCCGTTAACAATATTATATCCAGAATGCCGCTTTTCTTTTCCTACTCCGCGCATTAAACGAGAACTTCTTTCCTTTAAACCTGACATTATTCACATTGCCACACCTTTCAACATGGGACTTTGTGGATTGTATTATGCAAAAAAGTTAAACATCCCAGTTGTCGGTTCTTATCATACTGATTTCGATGCTTATTTACGCTATTACAAAATTGAATTTCTCTCTAACATGCTTTGGAACTATTTAAAATGGTTTCATAGTCATATGCAAAAAAATTTCGTTCCTTCTTTTGAAACGTTACACCAACTCAAAAATAAAGGCTTTCAGGCCCTCTCCATATGGGGACGGGGTGTAGATTGCACACTCTTTCATCCATCTTACAATACAGACCTATTCCGAAAAAAATATAATATTACAGCAAAGTATGTCCTTTCCTATGTTGGACGGATTGCCCCTGAAAAAGATATTGATACGTTGCAACACCTTATCGTGCAAACAGCGCGTACTCGAAACGACATTCATTGGCTCATCGCAGGAGACGGTCCTCTAGCAACAAATTTACGTGAATCTGTTCCGAAAACAAATGTCACTTTTACTGGATATTTACAAGGTAAGGATTTAGCTGAAGCATATGCTTGTTCTAACATCATGGTATTTCCATCCGCTACTGAAACGTTCGGAAATGTCGTACTCGAATCACTTGCATGCGGAACACCTGTCATTGGTGCAAATAGTGGCGGGGTTAAAAATATTATTACAGATGGAAAAACGGGAGTTCTTTGCCCCTCCAAACATGCGGATTCATTTCTATCATCCATCCATTCTTTATTGCAAAATGAACAGAAACTAATACAAATGGGGCTAGCTGCTACGTCTTATGCCAAATCAAAAAGCTGGGATGAAATCTTTCGTGGCTTACTTGACCAATATGAAGAAGTCCTTCAGCATAACGCATCAGAATTACTCGCTTAAACAGAAAAACTCCCTTCAAAAAACGAAGGGAGTTTATTACACAGTTATAAATTTTAGTTTACTAAATGATACATTAGGTGAAATATCTATTTATTTTCATATCCATTATAACAAAAAGATACATAACTAAACAGACTTGTAATAAAAACCCATAAAAATTAATATATGGTTATACAGTATTTTTACTGTATGGTGATTTTAAGCGATTCCCCTTAAAATCAACGTACTCACATACCTTTATACAGTAATTGTTCCCCAATTTCTGTATATCAAAAAAACCTTTCATTCATTTGAAAGGTTTTTTTGAGCCTGCACATATTCTTCTTTCGTATTCACATTTATAAACCAATCCGCATTCGCTTGTACATCTTCACCAGCAATATATTTCACATTACATTGCGATAAAAGCTGGCCCATACTTCTTTTTTCTTCCTGAAGCAAAGCATAAATCTTTTCTTTGACACGGTTATGATACGCTGCAAGTAACGGTTGTTTTCTTCCATTAATAATAGGTACAACCGCATCATATTCATAACTCGTTTGCTCTAGCAAAATGGTAAACCATTCATGCGAAACATTCGGCGCATCGCAAGGCATAATAGCGTACCAATCTGCTTCTATATATTCCATTCCTGATACAATTCCAGCAAGTGGTCCATTTCCTTTATAATGCGGAATATCTTCTATAACAGGAACTTGTACGAGTTGCTCTACTCGCTCTTTTATATCGGAGTTACTAATGACCACAACTTCTTGTAACGCAGTTGTCATCACTTTCAAAATATGCTCAATAAAAGTACTACCTTGCCAGCTCGCTAACGCTTTCGGCTCACCGAATCGACTCGACATACCACCTGCCAATACAATTCCAGCATACTTACTCATTGGCGATGCAGCTCAAATGTAATATGACCTAATTCCGGTAAAATTAACTTATTCATCGCAAGACGAACTGCTCCGCTAGACCCTGGCATGGAAAAGACAACTTTGCGCCCAACTGTACCGCCAATCGCTCTACTTAACATTGCGCTGCTTCCGATATCTTCTAAATAACTAATCATGCGGAACAACTCACCAAACCCGACAATTTCTTTATCTAATAACGCTGACACCGCTTCAATCGTCACATCACGTTTCGTAATACCAGTACCTCCATTTGTTAACACGACATCAACATCTTCCCTATGATAACCAGCTAACACTGCTTGCTGAATACTTTCTTTATCATCTTTTACAATTTCATAAGAGGTCACTGTATGGCCTGCTTCTTTTAACAATTCATGTAATAGTTGTCCGCTCTTATCTGTCTCTTCCGTACGTGTATCGGAAATCGTCACGACCTTACAACGCACTTCTTTTGGCGCTTGTTTTTTATGTTCATTGACACTCATTTTTCATCTTCCCTTTCATTTTCTTGTAAAATTATGTATGAAGCAAAGAATTCAACATGATACAATATAAGTACATTTATCTATATAAAGGATCTTATTTATGTTTTATAACATAAAACGATACGTACCCATTATACCATTCCTAATTATTTTATCCCTTTTTCAATGTATCGCTTACGGGTTTGATATTAACTTTTTAAAATTGTATGTGCTTATGACTGATGGTGGTATTCGTTACTATTTGACTAGCACATTAATTCCTCTCGTACTTGCCTATATAGTAGATTTTATTTTTAAACATTCAATCTCTAAATAAGGAGGTCCACATATTATGGAACTTTATAAAAAATTAACAACAACATTTATCCTCTTATTTGTCGCTTCCATTACTGTTGGCTTTTCTCTAAAAGGCGCAATTCCATACGCTACATTAGTAAGCATTATATTCGCAACACTATTTTTACTAAGCAGTGCCTTTTGCGTGGGTAAAGCACGTCAAATGAAAGGTTGATTACATATGTTCGAGAAGAAACCAATCCTTTGTAAATCATGTGAAAAGGAAATACAAACGTATGAAAAAGCATGGATTCATATGCCCTTTCCAGCAAGTGGTATGACTAATATGAAAAAGTATATTGAGCTAGACGGCGAAGTTTATTGTGGTTCTTGCATCCAAGTAGTAAATAAAACAAAATAAAAAAAGCTTTGCGCTCACGGCGCAAAGCTTTTTTTCATATATTATAGACCAGCTTGCTCTTTTAAAGCTGCAGCTTTGTCTGTACGTTCCCATGATAGATCTACATCAGTACGTCCGAAGTGGCCGTAAGCTGCTGTTTGTTTGTAAATTGGGCGACGTAAGTCTAGCATTTTAATAATACCAGCTGGGCGAAGATCGAAGTTGTTACGAACTAGTTCTACTAGTACGTCTTCAGATACTTTACCAGTGCCGAATGTATCAACTGAAATTGATACTGGTTGTGCTACACCGATTGCGTATGCAAGTTGTACTTCTGCTTTGTCAGCAAGACCAGCTGCTACGATGTTTTTCGCAACATAACGAGCTGCATATGCTGCAGAACGGTCAACTTTCGTTGCATCTTTACCAGAGAATGCACCGCCACCGTGGCGAGCGTATCCACCGTAAGTATCAACGATGATTTTACGTCCTGTTAAACCAGCATCACCTTGTGGTCCACCAATTACGAAGCGGCCAGTTGGATTAATGAAGAATTTCGTTTCTCCATCCATTAATTCTGCTGAAACTACAGCTTTAATTACATGCTCTTTTAAATCGCGATCGATTTCTTCCCATGTAACATCTGGATGATGCTGTGTAGAAATTACGATTGTATCTACACGTACAGGTTTACCATTTTCATCATACTCAACTGTAACTTGCGTTTTTCCATCCGGACGTAAGTATGATAATGTGTCATCTTTACGTACTTCAGTTAAACGGCGAGCTAATTTGTGAGCAAGCGAGATTGGAAGTGGCATTAATTCTTGTGTTTCATTACATGCGAAGCCAAACATTAAACCTTGGTCTCCCGCACCAATTGCCTCAATCTCAGCGTCAGTCATTAGACCTTCGCGTGCTTCTAGCGCTTGGTCAACACCCATAGCGATGTCAGCAGATTGCTCATCGATAGATGTTAAAACTGCACAAGTTTCTGCATCGAATCCATATTTTGCGCGTGTGTAACCAATGCCTTGAATTGTTTCACGAACGATTTTTGGAATATCTACGTAAGTAGAAGTCGTAATTTCCCCCGCTACCAATACTAAACCAGTTGTTACAGTTGTTTCACAAGCTACACGTGCATTTGCGTCCTTTGATAAGATCGCATCTAAAATTGAATCAGAAATTTGGTCACAAATTTTATCTGGATGTCCTTCAGTTACAGACTCAGATGTGAACAGATGACGTTTTTTTGTCATGTGGTAAACCTCCCTACAGTAATTGTATATATTGTACGGAACTCATCCTTAATTTGCCACAAACTGCGACATACATTTATTCTCCCACACAAGCATACAGAAAAACCTTTCCTACTTTACATAGAGGAAAGGTTTAATTTGCTACTTGCATACTGCTTTTTGCCCTTTGCTCTTATCGTTCGAGACCGTTAGCCTCGCACAGGTTTTAGCACCTATTCACCTGTATTTACCACTACAAATGAGGTTGCTGGGCTTCATCGGGCCTGTCCCTCCGCCAGCTCGGGATAAGAGAGTATCCGTCCCAACCTATACTAAAGAAATGATATTCATTTGTCAATTAATATTCACATTTTCCTGAAAGTTTTTCTCAATACGCCTGGAATGAAATATTAATAAGGAAATAATACATTCACACAAACAAAAAGAAATAAATAGTATACATTATTTATATAATTGTGTTATACTCTTGTTGGGGATTACGAGAAATATTTCATTAAATGAAAAGGATGGTATATAAATATGAGTACTGTGAATGTCCAAATTGGTTTACACGAATTATTGAACGGAAGCAATGCACAGATTCAACTAAGTGTTCCGCAATTAGTGGAAAAAGTATTAATGCGAAATGAAGGGAAATTAACTTCTACTGGTGCCGTTTCTGCTTCAACAGGAAAATATACAGGACGTTCTCCTAAAGATAAATTTATTGTGAAAGAAGCATCGGTTGCTGACAAAATTGCTTGGGGAGCAGTGAATCAGCCGATCTCTGAAGAACATTTTAATAAATTATATACTAAAGTTTTAGAATACTTAAAAGAAAAAGAAGAGTTATTCGTCTTCAATGGATTTGCAGGCGCTGACCGCAATTACCGCCTACCAATTCAAGTTATTAACGAATATGCATGGCACAATTTATTTGTACATCAATTATTTATTCGTCCAACTGAAGAAGAATTAACAACTCATGAATCAGAGTTCACAATTGTTTCTGCACCGAATTTCAAAGCTGATCCAGCTGTTGACGGTACAAACTCTGAAGCATTCATTATGGTTTCATTCGAAAAACGTATCGTACTAATTGGTGGTACAGAATACGCTGGAGAAATGAAAAAATCAATCTTCTCTATTATGAACTTCTTACTACCTGAACAAGATATTCTTTCTATGCATTGCTCTGCAAACGTAGGTGAAGAAGGCGACGTAGCACTATTCTTCGGTTTATCTGGAACAGGTAAAACAACATTATCTGCTGATCCACACCGTAAATTAATCGGTGATGATGAGCATGGTTGGTCTGATAACGGTGTATTCAATATTGAAGGCGGTTGCTACGCAAAATGTGTAAACCTTTCTCACGAGAAAGAACCACAAATTTTCGATGCAATCAAATTTGGATCTGTTTTAGAAAACGTTATCATTAATAACCAAACGCGTATCGCAGACTATAACGATACTACTTTAACAGAAAATACTCGTGCTGCATACCCTATGCATGCGATCGACAATATCGTACTGCCAAGTGTTGCTGGACACCCAAATACAATCATTTTCTTAACTGCTGATGCATCTGGCGTATTGCCTCCAATCAGTAAGTTATCAAAAGAACAAGCTATGTATCATTTCTTAAGTGGTTACACTAGTAAACTAGCAGGAACAGAGCGTGGTGTTACATCTCCGCAAGCAACATTCTCAACTTGCTTCGGTTCACCATTCTTACCACTTGATGCATCTCGCTATGCTGAAATGCTTGGTGAAAAAATCGAGAAACACGATGCGAAAGTATTCTTAGTAAACACTGGCTGGACTGGTGGCGAATACGGCATTGGTAAACGTATGAACTTAGGTTACACTCGTGCAATGATTCAAGCAGCATTAAGCGGCGAACTTGCGAAAACTGAAACAGCTAAACATGACATCTTCGGTCTTGAAGTTCCACTTCACGTACCAGGTGTACCTGACGAAGTGTTAATGCCTGAACAAACTTGGGCTGATAAAGCTGCTTATAAAGAGAAAGCAATCGAACTTGCAAGCGAATTCAAAGAGAACTTCAAAAAGTTCGACAGCGTTTCTGAAGATATTATTAACTTAGGCGGTCCAATCGCTTAAGTACAAACTTTCTGTTGGAATAACCCTTTTACTCATATGAATAAGTGTCGTGTAACCGTAAAGTTTCGCGTACTCACCGACAAAACCCAATGCGGCTTAACGGTTACACACACTTACATAAAAAAGAAGCTTACGTTTTTGACGTAAGCTTCTTTCTATATCTTATATAAAGTACAACTTTAATCTCTTCATCTGTGACTTAGCTCATAAAATTGCATACCAACATCTATAAACTTACTGAAAATTCATTTTATAATCATTCGTTTTATAGTTTTTTATGATAAAATTTACATATACAGGAAAGGAAGAGGGCTATGAAAAATTTTTCTCGTACAGGAAAAATATTATTCAGTTATGGAGCCATTCAAATGTTTTGGGGACTTGTGATGCTTAACGTTAATTTATTTGAGCATACAAGTGAAACGATAAAATACATTATTCTAATTACCGGAATATTTTGTTGTATTGTATCTAACTTTTTTAAAGAACCTGAGAGTCATACTACTAAGTGATTTCATGTTAACTTATTGGAAGCGGAAACCTATATTTTATGCAAAGTTACGCTTCCTATTGTACTATCCCCCGCCGGATCCTCTATTTCATCTAAAAAGAGGCTTTTTATCTTTTTAGCTCTTTGTTAATTCTTCCTCATCTTTCATACTATAGTAGCCTAAATTCACAACGATTAAGAAATAGCCACCCAGAATCCCTACTGCAAATGCCCACATAACCATATGATGTTCAATTTCGTACATAATAACAGCACCTAAAATAGCAGCTGCAAACCGATTAAACATACCGAGCGTCGGTGCTTTCGTTTTCTTTACGATACTATCTCCAAGCTTCTCAATTCTTCTCCCTAAAAGCCAAACACAATACATACTTACAATCAGTCCAATTCCAGCACCTAGAAAATGAGCTGAAAACGGCGTTAACATCCATCCTAGTAAAAGAAAACCTAGTAAATAATACGATTGAATTTTAAACGATCTTAATGACATACTAATCATGCTGTTCTCCTCTTCAGTAATTTTTATCTATCCAACAAAAGCTGTATAACTCATTTCTTTCGAGTTCATACTACTTAAAATTCATTTCACTCAAATTAAAAACAACATAAACAGTATGTTTATGTTGTTTGAATATTTTCAGGAAATAATATTATACAAGATTTTAAACATCATATTCTCATAATTTGTGACGTTTTTCCAAACATTTTTCGTCCATTTATGAAAAAAGTGATATCAATCTATGAACATACGGATATGATGTAATAAGTACACAAATAAAGGGGGCGTCTAATGATTTATTTTCTAATGGCTCTCATTCACCTCATTATCCCTGCACTTATTGGACTTTCATTGTATTGGTACACGAAGAATCATAGTATTTTCTACGCTGTCCTCGGTGTTCTTCTTCCAGGTATTATTCTTATCACACTCTTCCGTATTCCATTTTTAAACTTAATTCCACTTATTACTGCTATCTTATTTCTCATCTTCTTACCAAAAATAAAAAAATAGGAAAGCAGATCATAGGTGATCTGTTTTCCTATTTTGATATAGGTTCCCCCGCATTAGAATGAATTTTTACTTTCTCTAATTTCACAAACCATAGACCGAAGAAAATAATAATTCCACCGATTATTTGTTGAAATGATACATATTCATTTGCCCATACAGCTGCAAATAAAACAGCTACAAGCGGCGTTATATACATATATACCATCGTATGTGACGCGCCAATTTTTTGAATACCAACATACCACATCACTAAACCAAATACTGTTACAAAGAAAATGGAATATAGTAAAGCGAATAGTGTCATTCCGTGTGTAATGTGAAATGGCATTATAAATACATGTGGTCCACTTAACAATAAAAGCGGAATCGCGCCAACTAACGCTGACCATGCGGTAACACGTAGTGCTGAATATTTTTTAATTAATGGACCTGCTAAAACAGGATAAAGCCCCCAGCATATTGATGTAATAAGTCCAATTCCGTTACCATAAAAAGAACTAGCAAGCGAATGCCCTGCTACTAAAACTAATGCAGCACCACCAAAGGCAATTATAGAACCGATGAGCTTTCGAGAAGAAAACTTTTCTTGTTTCAAGAAAATCGCAAATACAGTTGTAAAAATAGGTGAAATAGAAATGAGTAAAGAGGCATTTGTAGCGGATGTATATTTGACAGTTTCCATAAATAACGTTTGATACAGTACAATACCTACAACGCTAACGATGATTAATCTAGGTATATCCTTTCGTTCCATATAAACCGACTTTTCAATAAAAAATGTAAGGAGTAACATAAGCGGTGCCGCTGATATCATCCGAAGTGCAGTAAACTCAATTGCTGTAAATTCTAAAAGTCCATATTTAGCAATCGTAAAATTAATCCCCCAAATAATAACGACTGCTAAAATTAATAACTCAATCCCCCATCTTCTCATGCGTATCCCCTCCGCAAATACGATTATACAGAAAATTCAATCATATGTACATTTCATTATGTGAAAAAATCTTTGTGTTGTATGGAGAGGTTTTCTTTGTTTAGTACATGAAATTATATCAGCGATTTTTTAAATATAGCGACTTAGACAATAAAAAAAGATGGTCCAAAAATATTTTGGAACCACCTTTTCTTTCTTACACTCGAACGTGTAACTTCATATTTGGATTATAAAATTGGCTTGGGCTCTTCAGCTGAAAAGTTCCTCCAACTTCATGCCAATCAACTGTTAACTTATCATCCATAAATACAAGCTTTGTGCGATCTGCGATAAAATTCATTACGCTAGATTCGATATCCACATCGCGCTCATCTTTTTCTGCTACAGCTACTAAATCGATAATTCCGCTCATGACACAACCACAACCCTCATTATCGTAAAATAACTTTATATATTTCGTTTCATCCGGAATCGTATCCATAATCTTTTTATATGCGGCTTCTGTTACAGTAACATACATACGCTACTCTTCATCCTCTCTTCTCATATCCTTCATATATTGTACCATCATTTTTCTCTAAAATTATATACAGAAAATTAAGACTAATATACAATATATGTAATAAAGGAGGTTGTATCACTCATGTTCAAATTACTGCGATACCCCATCTTCTTAGGCCTACTCGGTAGCTTTTTTATTTCTAGCGGAATGGTATTACAACATATACTTCCCTATTCTCCTTCTATTGGTTGGATTTTAGGCTTTATTTGTTTCCTAACCGCTTCTTATTTTGCTATGAAAAAATAAGAATCACTTTAAAATCTATTTGCAGCTTAATTTTGACTTGGGTGTTACTTTCGGCCCACAAGAGAAACGTTGGCTCTATAACGATTCAACTCTCCTCTCTATTTTGAAATCTATACACAATACGATTGAACACACAAAAATATAGAATTCATAATATGTATATATTAGTTCTATTTTTAAAACAAATTTTTCAAAATATAGAAAGGAGAACATACATGTACCCACGTAATTGTTTTAGTTGCGATGGCAGACGCAACAGTGGCTCTAACGGAAACACTGGGCCCACTGGTAGCACCGGACCTTCTGGAAACAATGGCTCTACCGGCATTACTGGACCTTCCGGGAACACCGGACCCACTGGTAGTACTGGACCTACTGGCTCTGCCGGGCCTTCCGGAGCTGGTTTCCAAAGTACTACCGCCTTTAGTCTAGCAGCCGCTCCCACCTATAAAAAAGGACAAGTTGTCACTTATACGAGCAGCGGCTATGTTGTAAAAAAAGATGCACCTCAAGGGTTTCCGAATATATCTCCAGATTATATCGTATTAGTAGATAGTGGACCTACTGGGAACACTGGATCTACCGGCAATACCGGACCTACGGGTAATACTGGACCTTCTGGTAGTACTGGATCTACTGGTAGCACTGGACCTTCCGGCATCACTGGACCTACGGGTAATACTGGATCTACTGGTAGTACTGGGCCTTTTGGGAACACTGGGTCTACCGGCAGTACCGGACCTACGGGTAATACTGGACCCACTGGGAACACCGGACCTTCTGGTAGTACTGGATCTACTGGGAACACTGGACCTTCCGGCATCACCGGACCCACTGGGAACACTGGGCCTTTTGGAAACACTGGATCTACTGGTAGTACCGGGCCTACTGGAATTGCCGGCAGTGCATCAGCAAAAAGTATTGTTTTTCAAGGAACAAATGCTGGTTTTCAACGTATAGCAGGTTCTCCTGGAATTGACTCCAATGTTATTCCATATGTCACTGCTGGAGCCGGTAATATAGTTGGCTTTGCTGCATCTATAAATGTAAATAACTTACCTGCTGCTGTTTATACGATTAATATTTGCAGGAATGTCCCAACAAACCTCACTGCCCCTACCTCTAGTTACATCCTATCTACTCTTACTTTAACTACCACTGACAAAATTACAGGAACTATAGTATTTTCAATTAAACCAACGGATACTGGATCAGGACAAATTCAAGTGTTTAATCCTAATCCAACAGTAGGTCCCGCTACTGTAACTTGGACTAGCATGACAACTGGAAACTCAGTTTCGAGAGGAGATGCTATTTCCCTTCATATTACCCCTGGCATTACTGCAAGTGCTGTATATTCTATTTTTTTAATCACTGATATATAGCCCTTACTAAAAAATAATTTATTTAACAAAAAAAGACCCGAGATTCGGGTCAGCAAATAGAAATATAAATGAATTAAAATAAATAACAGACAAGTTCAGTATATACTATCATTGTAAATATATCCATATATTGGGTTTTGGAATTATATACACTATGTTAATATAATTAACTTACCTACCTTTATCAGAATGCCTTACTCTCATCCACAATAAAAAAGGGAGATCACTCTCAAATAAGTGATCTCCTTTTTAAAAATAGTTTTTCATGATATCGGCAATATAACCTTCACCGTCGTTCCAACCCCAACTTCACTTTCAAAACTCATTTTACCGTTGTGGTCTTTAATAATTTTTTCTGTAACTACTAAACCTAAACCTGTTCCCGTTTCTTTCGTTGTGTAAAAAGCTTCATTTAACTTCGGAATTTTGTCTTTTGGAATACCGCAACCCTCATCCTTAACTTGGACAATGATTGCATCTTCTACAGTCACTTTAATCGTAATCGTTCCGCCAACTGACATTGCTTCAATCGCATTTTTAATTAAATTAAAAAATACTTGCTTTAATCGTTTTTCATCGCATGTAATCGACGGTATGTCTTTACTATAAATACCTTGTATGTGCACTCCTTGCTTTAAAGCAGGCTTTCCCATAACTCGGATAACATAAGCGATAATTTCTTCTATATTATGAACTTCTGATTCTAGTGATTTAGATTTCTCAAATCCACTAAGTTCTGTAGCGATTGTATGAATTCGTTCTACTTCTTGTTTCATAATATCACTATATATTTTATCCTCTGGATATTTAATCGCTTGCTTATTAACAAATTTATCTAAGTTAGCTAGCGGTCTTCTAATTTTGTAACCAATAACTGTAGCCATTTTCCCAACAGTTGCTAGCTTTTCTGTTTGTTGTATTTCTTTATCCATCATCTCAAGCGTACGAACGTAAGATTGAAACCTTAAAAACATAATCCAACATATGATAGTAAATACACTATATAACGCCATCGGGATTAAAACGAGTGACGAGTGAATAATGATTCCTATAAGAGCGTATTTCCCAACAAGTATGCTCGGAACTAACCAAAAATATCTTTTATTCACAAAGAGTGGGGCAAATAAAATAAAAAATCCTTCTACTATATTCCCACCATCAAACTCAGCATCACTACCGTAGTAAATCATAAAATTATGGATAAAATCTAATAGGTTATATCCAATTAGAATAATATACTTTACTGCAAATGGGTTTTTCCATTTCATAAAGTATATTCCAGTGCAAAATAAGATCACCATTAGAAAATAAAGCCATAAACCTAAACCATCTTCAAATTGTCCTACTCCTTCTTGCTCTCCTCCTATTAAAGGTACAATAAATTCGTAGGCAAGATCGTATACAAAAAATATAATGAAAAATAAACTTAAAAATATTTTCAGTGCCTTCATTTCTTCATTTTTAAATATATCGTCTTTATTCATATCGTAACTCCTAGCTTTTCTCCCTCTTGGATTTCATTATTTCCACGTTGCTTCGGGAGCATGATATCTATTCTAGTTCCAATATCTCTTTCACTTGAAATATGTAATTCACCAAGATGCTGCTCAGTAACAAGCCGATTCGCTACAGTAAGTCCTAAGCCAATTTTATCTTGTTTCGTTGTATAAAAGGCCTCTTTAACACGAGCTAAATTTTCTTTCTTAATACCGTAACCATTATCAATTACACTTAGCATTACATAATCTTGTCCTTTGTTTTCTAACCGTAACTCTAATGTGCCACCTTGCTCCATTGCCTCCAGAGCATTTTTTATGACATATAGAAAGACTCCTCTTATTTTCCGCTCATCACATTCAACTTCTATCGTCTTTTCTTCCACATTAGAAATAAACTGGACGCTCGATTCATTCATTTTTTCGCGAACAATTGTTACTGCTTGTAATGCAATTTCACCTATATTATGTTTCTTATAAACAGAAGGTTTACATGTAGCAACTTCCATTAACTCACTTATCATATTATTCATATTTTCTATTTCAAAAATCATCTGTTTGTAAATAGGGTCCTCCCCATGCTTCTCTCGTTGTAATTGCGTAAACCCTTTTAATGAAGCAAGTGGATTTTTAATTTCATGTCCCACTGTCGCTGCCATTTTTCCAATTACTGCTAATTTTTGTGATTCACTAGCAATCTTAATACTTTCCTTTACCGCTGAAAGGTATTGTATAAATCGATTTAAAATGATGTATGCCGCTATTAATACGAGTGTATACATAATGAGGAACATAAATCCTTTTACTTCCTTTAATACAAATAAATAAATCACATATTTCCCTACAATAGTCGAAAGTACAAACACAAAATATTTTTTATTTAAAAATATAGGTACAAAGAAGATGAAAATAATTTCTATTATATTTACTCCATCAAATGCCGCCTCATTATAAAGCATATACGAAAGTATATTAACGATTTCTATTCCTATGTATGCAAATACACATGCATATTTAACAAGGTTAGCTTTCTCTTTTTTTATTAAATATACATTCACACCGAGTATTGCAGTTCCGCAAATAACTTGCCATAGTATGCTATGTCCCTTATCCGTTAGCAATTTGTTCTCTAATACGATTGCATAGAAAATTTGGTATGAAACAACAATGACATACAGCACCCATAAAAAAATTTGTGCATTCCTTTCTTCTTCTTTATATGATAGAAAACTTCCTTTCACTTCAACACCCCTTCAAAATAATATCTCGAAGAATACCATTTATTATAATAAATGATTTTCATAGACAAACAAAGATAAATCGAACATTTGAGGGAAATCATTCCAATAGAACAAAGTATCTTCAGACTATATATAAGCATAAAAGCTATAAACAATAATACGTTTATTATGGGAGGTGTTTTATATGAACGGCAAAAAAAATAAAAAAACAGAACAACTGGAATCCTTCACGCGTGAGAATGAAGGAAAGAAAATGACAACAAATACAGGTGTTACAATTTCAAATGATGAAAATTCTTTAACTGTTGGTGATCGTGGCCCTACCCTTCTAGAAGATTTCCTGATGCGAGAAAAGCTTTCTCATTTTGACCGTGAACGAATCCCTGAAAGAGTCGTTCACGCACGTGGATACGGTGCACATGGTATTTTTGAGCTATATGAATCTTTAGAAGAGCTAACAATGGCACACTTTTTACAAGACCCTTCCAAAAAAACACCTCTTTTCGTTCGCTTCTCTGAAGTCGCTGGATCAAAAGGTGCGAATGAAACAAATCGAGATGTACGAGGGTTCGCCGTTAAATTTTATACAGAAGAAGGAAATTTTGATTTAGTAGGAAACAATATTCCTATTTTCTTCATTCAGGATGGCATTAAATTCCCTGATCTTATTCATGCCCTTAAACCTGAGCCGCATAATGAGATTCCACAGGGACAAACAGCACATGATACATTTTGGGACTTCATCGCCAATAACCAAGAATCGGCTGCGATGATGATGTGGATTATGTCTGATCGTGCCATTCCAAGAAGTTTTCGAATGATGCAAGGGTTTGGCGTTCATACATTTCGCTTAGTGAATAAAAATGGAAAGTCACGATTCGTAAAATTTCACTGGAAGCCGAAGCTCGGCATTCACTCATTAATTTGGGATGAAGCGCAAAAATTAGGTGGTGCTGATCCAGATTACCATCGCCGTGATTTATGGGAAAATATTAATGCTGGAAACTACCCTGAATACGAACTTGGCATTCAAATTTTAGAAGAAGAGGATGAATTTAAATACGATTTCGATATATTAGATGCGACGAAAATTTGGCCTGAAGAAGATTTCCCCGTTAAAATCATCGGAAAAATGACATTAACTCGCAACGTCGAGAATGTATTCGCTGAAACAGAACAAGTCGCACTTCATCCTGGAAGTATCGTCCGTGGTATTGATTTCACCAATGATCCGCTCTTACAAGGTAGGCTCTTTTCTTATACAGACACTCAATTGGCACGCGTCGGTACAAATTATCAAGAATTACCGATTAACCGTCCAATATGTCCATTTCACAACAATCAAAGAGATGGTGCATCTAAATATATAATTGATAAAGGAAAAATCGCTTACCATAATAATTCCTTAGCAAATAACACTCCTTACACTGTACCCGGTACAAAGGGTGGGTTCGTTACATATCCTTCCACTGTATCAGGGCATAAAACGAGAGAAACAGCCGCCAGTTTCAAAGATCATTTCTCTCAAGCACGTTTATTTTGGAATAGTATGAGTAACGTCGAAAAGGTTCATATTATGCAAGCCTTCTCCTTTGAATTAGGAAAAGTAAAAAGTAAATCGGTCCGTCAACAAGTCGTAAATATGATTGGACATATTAGTAGTGAACTAGCTACATTAGTCGCTGAAGCGGTCGGAGCAAAAGTTCCAAATATTCAAGAATCGGTCGTTACGAAATCATCGCCAGCACTCAGTATGGCAAATACGACATTTAGTCCTAATACATTACGAGTAGGTGTCATTGTTGCAAATGGATATGACGGACAAAACGCGCAATATATACTAAATCAATTCAAACAAGTTGGGCTGCAGCCTGTAATTGTTTCCGAACGATTAGGTATTGTACAAGGAACGCAAAATGTACGTTGGGACGTGAATGATACTTTTTTAACAGGATCCTCACTTCTTTATGACGGGCTACTTCTTATTGGAGGAAATCTTGATGAACAGTTTCTTAATAAAGCGAGTTCATTTGTCGTAGAATCATATAATCATCTTAAGCCAATTGGTGCCTTCCAAAATGGATCTACTGTTATTCAATCTTTAAATATTAAAGGAAAGCCTGGTGTCTTAATAGAACAGAACCCTACGCTCCTGGCAAATGAATTTATTAAAGCTATGACGAAACAACGCTTTTGGGATAGAGCATATGAATAGGTTAGGGGGATAATTTATGTTTGTTACTGTCGAGAAAGATGTGCATATTTTTGTGCAAGACGTTAATCCCGGACCCGGTAGTAAAACCTTGTTCTTCGTCCATGGCTGGCCTTTAAATCATCAAATGTACCAATATCAACTCAATGTGTTACCACAGCACGGTTTCCGCTGTATCGCTATGGATATACGCGGAAACGGACAATCTGATAAACCGTGGACTGGTTACACATACGATCGTTTAGCAGACGATATCGCCATTGTTCTAGAAGCACTTCAAGTAGAAAATGCTACATTAGTCGGTTTTTCAGTAGGTGGTGCTCTTTCTATTCGGTACATGTCTCGCTACAATGGTCATCGCATTTCTAAACTTGTATTAGTCGATGCTGTTTCCCCCTCTTTCGTTAAAAATCAAGAATCTCCCTATGGTGTCCCAAAAGAACAAGCAGATACCCTCATTAATCAAATGTATGCCAATATGCCTAAATTTTTAAATGATGTATCTTTATCATTTTTCAATAGAAACTTAGGATCTGCTACTTTAGAATGGTTTTCTTATCTCGGCATGCAGTCTGCTTCCTACGCTCTCATCAAAATATTGCAAGCAGCCGCAAATGAAGACGTAACGAAAGATTTAAGTAAAATTAACGTCCCAACAAAAATATTCCACGGTGTTCACGATCAACTGATCCCTTACAAAAGCGCTGAACTCACACAAAAGCGGATTAAAAATTCTCAGTTACATCCTCTTACAAATAGCGGTCACGGCTCGCCAATCGATCAAGCGGATGAATTAAATGAAGAACTTATAAAGTTTTTGCATTCATAAAAATCTATACCAAATCGTTTCGATAGAAACGCAGTTTTTGAAAAGATTAAAATTCACATATTTCTCACAAACCAATCAATAAAACGGTTACATTTTCATTTATACTAAATGTACAGGTAATACTCCCTAAACCCAGCTTGTCTGGTTACCCCGTTAAATACTATAAAAAAAGAACTTGTATCGTTATACAAGTTCTTTTTGTTTGTTCTATTTAAAAAGTATATCTTTACTATACTGCTTTCCAGCAAGTAAATCATATTGGATCATTTTATATTGCTCTAACATTTCTTTTTGTTTCTTTGTTAAATCTGTTATCTCTTCACCATCTTTATTAACCTTTAACTCATCTTTAAGGACTGGTATTTCTTTATGCATTTCCGATAAAAATTGATAAAACGGTGATTTATTTATCCCTGCATAATCAAAAACAAGATTAGAAAAATAAATCGGACTTACTAAACCTAAATTGTCATTTGGCAAATCGAAATTTGCGTACATTAACAATGGTGTTTCTGACATAGCTAATCTTTCATTCAGAGTTTCTTCATTCTCTATATATCCAGCTTCTTCATAGATAGCTTTATTTACCCCTAATATTGGTAAGTGATCTCCAAAGAAAACCAATATAGTAGGTCTTTCTAGCTCTTGAATTTGTTCTACTAAATATTTTAGAGCCTCATCAGAACGACGTACACCCTCAGTATATGTTTCTAATTCTGCCTTCGATCCCTCATCTGTTAAGCCGCTAATTTCTATTTGCTTTTCTTCAAATCGTCCTGGATTGAATGGAAAATGATTTTGCATCGTAACTGCATGAATAAACGTAGGTTGCTGTCTCTTATTCAATTCCTCTATTATTTCTTTACTAATAGATACATCGCCAATATAATCCCCATCTACCTCTATGTTGTTCATTGTATCTTCTGCGTTGAAATTATCAATTCCTAAAACATTATATACATCATCCCGCTTATAAAATGATCTTCCATAAGCATGAATTGCATTCGTATAATATCCATGTTTTTTCAATTCACTTGCGATAGACGGAATTTCTCTCTGCCCTGTCACCGCTTGTTGATATGGTATAGAACCTTGCTTTAAAAAGCTCATTGAATAGCTCGTTAACGCTTCAAATTCTGTATTCGCTGTGTTTCCCCCGAATACAGGAGCTACTGTTTGTCCACCTGGATAATTCTCAATATAGTGATGTAAATTCGGCACCGGATCTTCGCTAAATGAAAGATTCATTAGCTTTGTTGGATCCCAAAAAGCTTCACTCATGAAAAATATAATATTTGGCTTCTCGCTCTTCTCTTTTTTTCCTACATCGTTTCCATATTGTTTCTTTATATTATTTGAAATTTGTAGCATAGTTTCTTTTGAATATTCTTCTGGCTTCTCAATGACAGTTGTGTCCAAGTTACTGACAAATCCTAAAACAAAACCATTATCAGTATAGTTTACATTTTGATTCCAAGCCACGAAGGTTACCCCATACTTTTGCAATACATTACTCATAAATGTATTAGGATAATTACTATATGCATACACCATAAACGTAGAGCCACATATTAAAATAATTCTCGTAATTATTTTAGGCTTTATAACTGGAATATACTTTCGTATATACATAATTAAATATACAAGCAGAGTAATCCCGAATATCCCCAAAAATATAGTCCACCAACTAAAATAGTCCATAACCATTGGTATAACGGACTGCATTTGAGTAATCTGTGTGAAATCAGACGGATAGAATGGATCTCCTCTAAAAATAAGTTTAAAATGGTTCACAATCCCAAAAACAATTAGCACCAAACTTGTTATCGTGACGCTCAAAAATATTTGCCCAAGCAAACTGTACACAAAAACATATATCATATAAATAAATAATAAGCTTAATATATACTGTCCGTATCGCTCATAAACCCAGTTATTAACTAATACAAGGCTCATATTTTCCTGTATCATGATATACATCCAATTCATTGTATGAGCGATTAAAAATAATACGACATGAACTCGAATAGCCGGCCTAAGCTTATGACTAATACCTTTATTTAAATGAATGGTGTATAGTAGTACACCCCACAAAATAATAATGAGTATACTTAGCTGTATTGTTCCATTGAAAAATCCTTTAGTTCTCTCGAATTCGAAAGATCTTAACAAAACAAAAAACAGTGTTTCTAAACAAATCGCCCACATTCCACTAAGAATGATAGAAATTAATAGGTTCTTCCTCGACTCCTGAGGAGAAAAACTAAGATAAAATTCATCTCTTCTTCGTTGTCGTGTTAAAAAATCAAAACGCAATTTATTCCCTCTTTCCTTTACCCCTTCGTCTCGCATCCACAAACATATTGTCCTATACAAAATACCATATTTGTATGCAGCTAGTCTCCCTATGTGCTTGTAATATACACATGTATCCTTAATTTCCCCTTAAAAATACAGTGAAACTTTAATAAGTCCGAATCATTCAAGATTGAACGGGATAAAACTTCTTCGCTCTATATTCTAACAGCATAAATGAACTATGCTTCACAAAATTATTACCATAAAAAAAGAACCTACCAACACTGACAGGTTCTCCTTCAGTCTAACAGACATGAGCATATGTATTATATAAGAGAATACATCCATACTTTCCATATAATACACACAAGTACGATAACTACAAAATCAAAAAGATCTAATCTTGGGCCCTTCTTCATATTCATCTCTAGCCACATATGAATCCATTTTCTTTTTGTATATTTTTGAATGTTTTTCTTTGCAAATCGATAAACGAGTACTTGCATAATAAAAAATCCGACTACGAAAATGAACAAGAAAATGAGAAAATCGACCACAAAATTCCTCCCTATTTTTGCAGCGATTTTTCTACTATTTGATTTCTCAAAACCCACTCTTCAAATTGAGCACTTCCAAATTCCCAACTAAGATCACGAGCATGTACAGAAAAAACGTAATGACCAGCATATTCGTCCATAAATCTACCTGTCTCGATCTCATCTTTCTGAAGACCATATGCCCCAAAATTAAAATACACATCCCACACGTCTTCATTCCTCCGCTTATAAGCAATCGATTCCATATCACATTCTGTTCCGAAATAATCAAGATGTAAATGTACGCTATCATCATATTCGTAATCCATTTTATCACCCCTTATATTTGTACTTCTTTATCACCAAAAAAATTCCTGCTATCCACACTCACATATGGGCACTTACCTACATATCATGCTTGTAGAGTGACTTCTAGGAGGTGTCATATAGTGAAAAAATTAATAGCTGTTTTTTGCATCATGTTACTAGCTGTTTTCACATTTGCTGCTTGCAGTAGTAAAAAGGAAGGTACGAAAGAACAAACGCAAAACATTCGCATCGGCGAAGTTACCCATTCTCTCTTCTACGCCCCGTTATATGTCGGGATTGAAAAAGGATTTTTTAAAGATGAAGGATTAAATATTGACCTCCAAACAACAGCTGGCGGAGATAAAACGATGACCGCCCTATTATCTGGCGGAATTGATATTGCTCTCGTCGGTTCTGAAACGTCTATTTACGTTCATCAACAAGGTGCAAAAGACCCTGTCATTAACTTCGCACAACTTACACAAACAGACGGAACATTTTTAGTTTCGCGTAAAAAATTAGACACTTTTAATTGGAATGATGTAAAAGGTGTTACGTTTTTAGGACAGCGTAAAGGCGGCATGCCGCAAATGGTTGGAGAATACGTTTTAAAGAAAAATGGCATTGATCCTCACAAAGATACAAACTTAATTCAAAACATCGAATTTGCTAACATTGCAAGTGCCTTTGCATCTGGTACTGGGGAATTTGTACAGCTCTTTGAACCGACTGCAAGTATATTTGAAAAAGAAGGAAAAGGATTTATCGTCGCTTCGTTCGGAAATGAATCTGGAACTGTTCCGTATACAACGTTCATGGCAAAAGAAAGCTTCTTAAAGAAAGATAAAGATGCTGCTGAAAAGTTCACACGCGCGCTCTATAAATCACAACAATGGGTTGATACACATAGTCCAGAAGAGATTGCTCATGCCGTTTCTCCGTTATTTAAAGACACTTCAAAGGACATTACAGTAAAAGTAATTGAACGTTATAAAAAACAACATTCTTATGCGACAAATCCGCTATTAGATGCTGAAGAATGGAAACAGCTCCAAACGATTATGAAAGAAGCTGGCGAATTACAAAAAGAAGTTCCACATGAAGCGCTCGTCAATACAAAAATTGCCGAAAGCGTTATTAAGAAATAGAGGCGAAGTGTATGAGTTTTTTACAAATACGTAACGTTTCTCACTGCTTTTTCGCAAAAGAGAATGCTAAATTGATTCTCGAAGACATGAGTTTACAAGTGGAAGAAGGCGAATTTATTTCTATACTCGGTCCAAGTGGTTGCGGCAAAACAACACTCCTCTCCATTATTGCCGGGTTACTTGATCCTATTGAAGGTATCGTCTTTTTAGATGGTGAGCCCATTACAACGAAAACTGCATCTATGGGATATATGTTGCAGCAAGATTACTTGTTTCCTTGGAAAACAATCGAAGAAAACATCATGCTTGGGCTTCATACGCGAAAGATTTACGATGAACAGACGAAAGAACACACTTTAAAGCTTTTAAAACAAGTCGGTCTACATGATGTAGAAGAGCAATACCCTCGTGAACTGTCCGGCGGTATGCGTCAACGTGCCGCTCTCGTTCGGACGTTAGCGACCGATCCGAAAATTTTATTGCTAGATGAACCTTTTTCCGCTCTCGATTATCAAACGAAGTTGAAACTAGAAGATCTCGTCTTCACATTATTACGTAACTATAAAAAAACATCACTACTCGTGACACATGATATTGAAGAAGCCATTGCGATGAGTGATCGTATTTATTTACTACAAGCGAACCCTGGAAAAATCGCAAAAACATTTATCGTCCCAGAAAGCATCCGTTCCTTATCACCGTTAGAATCACGCCACCACCATGACTTCCCAAACCTCTTCCAAGATATATGGAAGGAGCTGGAGCGCCTTGGATAACATAAAGCAACTGCATGAACAGTTTCGGAAGAAAGAACGTAGGCGCGCATGGTTAGCACGCTCACTGCAGCTTTTACTACTCATTCTTTTCTTTGCACTATGGGAAATAGCTAGCAAAAAAGAGTGGATTGATCCTTTACTCTTTAGCTCTCCTTCAAGCATTTGGGATCTCTTCCTTAGTAAATGGATTGACGGTTCGCTGTGGGTTCACATATGGACGACATTACTTGAAACAGGAGTAGGCTTCATTCTTGGAACAGTGCTCGGCGCTATTATCGCTACTTTTCTTTGGTGGATGCCACTTCTCGCTCGCGTGCTCGACCCCTATCTCGTCGTCCTAAACGCCATGCCAAAAGTGGCACTTGGACCCATTATTATTGTAATCTTCGGTCCAAATATTTCTTCGTCGATTGCAATGGGGGTAATCATTTCCATCATCATTACCATTCTCGTTATTTACAGCGCATTTCAAGAAGTCGATTCTAACTATATAAAAGTGATGGACACATTTGGCGCGAATAAATGGCAATGTTATAAGCAAGTCGTTCTCCCTGCATCCTTCCCAGCAATTATTTCAACGTTAAAAGTGAACGTTGGTTTATCATGGGTCGGTGTTATATTCGGCGAACTTCTCGTCTCTAAACAAGGTCTTGGCTACTTAATTAGCTACGGATTCCAAGTGTTTAATTTCACGCTCGTCTTACTGAGCGTACTACTCACCTGCGTCCTCGCAACACTTATGTATGTGTTTGTTGAGGCATTTGAAAAACTTTTAATTGGAAAACGAAAAAGAAGCTGACTTAGGACGATAGACTATAGTCAGCTTCTTTCTTTACCTTTTATCACACATCTTTGTTTCATTTGTAACGTTTCCATCCGCAACCGTAACTGTATGGAAACAATCTTTCACACGTACTGTAACGACATTTTCTTTTCGATCTATTACATGATAATCATCATACTTTTTATTTAATGCACTACGAATTTGCTCTCCTTCAAAAATCGGAAAACCGTGAGACATTACCCAAATGAGACCAGCAACCGCAAGAATCGTTTTCATACGTTCCATTACCTCCTTGAGAGTAAACTTATAGTCCCTACAATATGCGCATTATAATTGTGTCTAATTTGTGACATTTTTATACTAATTCTCTTTTAAAGCTTCAGTTCCTTCTTCTTTTTTAAAAAAAGACAGAATTTTCAAATTTATCAACATAAAAAACGCAAAGAACTAAAATTCTTTACGTTTTCTTGGCTAAAATATATACCTTTCATTATTGTCCGCTTTGTTGTTCTATCGTTTTTGAGATATCATCTAATCCCGACAACACTTCCGCTCTCATTTTTACAAGCTCAGGGAACTGATAGAAGAACGCAATTTTTTTATACTTTAACTCCGATCCTTCTTTCACCTTTTTTGAATCTTGCAAAATAAATGCTGTAAACGTATCTGCAATATCTTCCGCTACATTTGTCGTTCCATACTGTGATACAAACTCCTCATGCTTTTCTTTAAAAAATTCAATTTGAGTTTCTTCACTTTCTTCCACTTTCTTTTCTGTCCACTCCTGCTCAATGTCCTTCCAGAAAGAGTTATAAAATTGATAAATATAAGATTTTCCCTTCGCACATCCCTCTTGTAAGAAAAGTGTTTCACAGTTATTTCGGTACGTTGAAATATCTTTATCTTCTTCAAAATCCTTTACATACTTTTCATCTACTGGTATTTGCTTATGCCCGAGCGTCAACACGTGAGCCGTCTCATGAATTAATGTTTTCATCACTTCATCGATATTTACCGCAGAATCAAGCGTATCTAAGCTAAAAATCCAATCTTTCGGATTCTCCATACTAGGCATAACGTGGGCAACAACGCCATCATAACCGTCCGTTATTAAATCAAATTCTGTTATATTCCCGCGATATTTAGCTGGAATGAGAGTACGGTACATATCCCATAAGTCCTCATGATACCCTCTATCTTGACGCTGTTGTAGCACCTCTTCTTTCGCTTCTTTATCTTCAGCGAATACTTTATTTAAACGTTTTCGTTCTATTTTTTCAAAATAAGGATCTACAATTTCATCACCATCAATATAATAAGAAGCTAAAAAGAAATAATTTTCGTCATCCTCTTTTTTCTGCTCTGCCCATTTCATATCCGCATTTTCATGCTCTTCTATATCATAATCTTCTACTGCTTCAAGCTCAGATAATCCATCTATTTTTTCATATACTTTTTGAAGTTTATTATCTCCTATTTCCACGCATTCTTCTTCTGTTTTACAAACTTCTTTTTCCTTCACACTCTTCATAGAACTATCGCATCCTGCTATTAAACCAATTGCGACGATACCCCCTACTAACTTGCCATACAGTTCCTTCATATAAACCTCCGTCGTTCCATTCTACAAAAATATCATAATCATTTTTTAACGAATATGCGATAATTAATTATACAAACTGTAAGGAGGTTTCCCATGATTCGAGCAGTCTTATTCGACTTAGATGGAACACTATTAGATCGGCGCCAATCTCTAGAACAATTTATTCATGATCAATATAATCGCTTTGCCTCTCACTTAATGAACATAGAAAAATCAGAGTATTATTCTCGATTTCTTGAGCTAGATAATAATGGCTATACGTGGAAGGATAAAGTATATGCTACTCTCCTTTGCGAATACAACATTACCACTTTAACACCAGAGCAACTGCTGCACGACTACATTACAAACTTTCAACATCATTGTATTCCTTTCCAAAATATGCATGAATTACTTCAGCGTTTAACAGAACAAAATATTAAAATTGGGATTATTACAAATGGCTTTACTGACTTTCAAATGAATAATCTTCGCTCACTAAACATACATACGTATACAAATACAATTCTCGTTTCAGAAGCGGAAGGAATTAAAAAACCACATCCTGAAATTTTCGAACGAGCTTTGCAAAAGCTAGACGTTAAGGCCGCAGAGTGTCTTTACGTTGGAGATCATCCAGAAAACGATGTGCTTGGTTCTGAACGAGTAGGAATTCTTGGTGTGTGGAAGAGAGATTTGTTTTGGGGTGACTTTGAACATCCACGCACGGTGAACGCTTTGTTAGAGGTGCTTTCGTTTGTAGAGGTAAAGATGAAAACAATATGATAGTAAATAAATTACATCGGCAATTATTTTAACATATCAATTTTGCAATATTAATAGCAGGCTAATAGCGGAAGAAGACTGTTCAAAAATAACCTTTTAAAACAGCCTTCTTTCGTTATTTATAAATCAACTATAATTTTTCGAATTGGATTTATTTAACTTTTTATATTAAAATGTTTAAGTAAAACATTATAAAGATATCCTTATATACAACAGGAGTGATTTTATGGTTAAAATCGGAAATAGAATAGAAAAAACAAATCCTTCCTCATCTAAAGAAATTATTCAAAAACCAAGTGCATCATTTACTACTGAAAAGCCTAAATATTCTTTCGATGACATTATACTTAATGAAAAAACAAAAGAGGAACTTTTAAATGTATTATCTTATCAAAAGAATAGCGAAGTTGTTTTTGAAGAATGGGGACTTAATAATACCCATAAATTTTCAAAAAAAATTGGGATTAATTTATATGGTGATCCTGGCACAGGAAAAACTATGGCTGCTCACGCAATTGCACATAAGCTTCAACGTGACTTAATGGTAGTAAACTATGCTGATATTGAATCAAAGTACGTTGGAGAAACTGCAAAAAACTTAGTACATATTTTTCAAGTTGCTAAGGAAACAAATAGCATTTTATTTTTCGACGAAGCTGATGCAATGCTAAGTAGACGTGTTACCAATATGTCTAACTCTACTGATGTAAGTGTAAACCAAACTCGTTCTGTTTTACTCATGTTACTAAACGATCATCAAGATATTATTTTATTTGCAACAAACTTTATCTCTAATTTTGACCCTGCATTTATGAGAAGAATTTTAGCTCATATACACTTTTCATTACCTGATGCAGAACAAAGAGAAAATCTATGGCGAAAATTAATCCCTCGCGAACTTCCGCAAAGTCTCGATTTAACTGAAATGGCAACTGAATACCCAGGAGTCACTGGAAGCGATATATCTAACGCTATTTTAAATGCAGCATTTGCTGCAGCTAGAAAAAATGAATCTCATGTCTCTGATAAATACTTTAAAGACTCTATATCAAACATATTAAAAAGTAAAAGGCATAATCATCAACAAAATATTAAAACTACCGATCGGATTGTTGATGAAAAATATGTAAAAACACAATTACAAAAATAACAGGAGGATTTAATATGATTTTAACTTCACTCATAGTCGGCGCCGGAATTTTAATAGGTGGTAGTTTATTAGCTAGATATTGGAATAGTGTAGTTGATTGGTTAAAACGAGCTATTTCTAAAGTACAAGAAATGATGCAAACGGTCATTTACGGTACAAAAGTTTTCATCAAAAAAATGTATGAAGCTATGCAAGAAATTTCAAAACACTACACTCGTGACCAACAAGGGCAATGGCATGAAACTGTTGTAACTCGTGAAGTATCAGAATACGATGTGCCACCCGAAATTTTAGCAAAAGCTAATAAAACTTCTCAAGAAACTGATATAACTCATGAATTAGAATTACAATTAAATTAACATAATTGAGGAAGGAAAATAAAAATCATGAAAAAAATAGGAGATTTTAAAAAATTCATATCATTTTTAGAAGATACGGAAGAGTTCATAAAAGTATTTAAACAGTTTCTTCCATCGCCAAAAATGCAATATAACTTAAATGAAATCGCTGAACTATACTCAAAAAGTACAGAAGAAATTATAAAAAAAATAGAAGTAAAAGAAGAATTAACATTTGCAGGTGGCATTTTCAAAATAACTTACACGTCTTCTAAAGAATTTAAAGTATCAATGGAAGGTTACTTTCAAGATTCGGCCAAAAAATGGGTAAAGAAAGAGACCAATAATTTACTTCCAACATCAAATTTAACAGAAAGCGCCTTAAAAGAATTACAGGATGCTAAAGAAGTATCCTATGAAATCTCTAATTCAGCTGAATAAGGTGGGATTACATATGGTCATTATATTGTATATATTAGGCGCTCTCTTTTGTTTAGGTATTATACTTGTATTACTGCGCTTTATAGGACAACTATTATTAGTTGCTATAGGAATGGCCCTTATAATAGGGGTAGGATTTTTAATTGTTGCCTTTTTCCCTTGGTCCTTAATTATACTAGCTATACTTTTCACCCTCGGTTACTTTATGGATAAATCTATTGATAAAAAAGTAAAATCATACTTTTATCAATACGAAATGGGAACTTATACAGACATTGTAAACTTCATCGATAGTAAGGATAGTGCAAATCAAGTACAAGACAAATTAAATGATCTTGTTCAAAAAGGGGTAATAGAACGTTTAGAGTTTAATCAAAATCAAATTGCTTATCGCTGTTTAGAAAAAAGAACTTATCCCAAAGGAGTTATTACTCACCATATTTCTTTAGACTAATATATAAACATCCACTTCAAGAGAGGGGCCTAATTCAGGGTCCCTCTCTTGTTTACCTTATTCATTAAATAATTTCATTCTATAACCTTCCTCGATAAATGATACAACGAAATCTACTTCAAAAAAAAACAGCCACATAAGTTCTTTTTTAATAAAAATATAATGTCCCTCAAATATCTTAGAAAATTAATCAAAATCAACCTCAATAAAAAAGAAACCGGCCACTTTACTTCGTAAAACAGCCGATTTCTTCTATATGTTTCATCGTGCGCGCCAATACATCGTCACGCATTATAAAGCTAAATTTTCTATCCGTTTTAATATTGTCAGGAATGTCTGTTAATAAAACAGATCCTTTCGTTTCTTCGTAATGCGTATGTTCTTCTACCGCACTAATTGTTGCAAAATAAATGTTTTTAATGATTATTTTGTCTTTTCCAGATACTTTATATTGTCCTAAGTAAGTTAAATCAGAAACTATGCCGCCAGTTTCTTCATGAACCTCTCGAACTGCCGCTTCTTCCGGTGTTTCCCCTAGTTCTACTTTACCACCTGGAAATTCAAGACCGCGACGTAAATGATGCGTTAATAACCATTGATCCCCGTACCGGCATACAACCCAAACATGCTTTGGCTCAGGAGAAAATGGATAACGTTCAAACGATAATTGTACAGTGTTGTGGTAATAATCTTTAAATTTGTACATGCCATTACTCCCCTATTGATGGTTACAAGTTTTTCCTACCACAAATTGTAGCATATTCTCGCTTTTCTGCATAATATTATCCAATTACAATCCATTGATTATTCCCATTTGCGCGACTAATTCTTTCGTCTCATGATTACCTAAATCGTAAATCATTTTATATGCTTTTTGTAGTTGTTCATCATATCGGTCATTATTCGAATCGTAATGATACTCAACAAATGGAACGTGAGAACGTACAAATGAACCTAAATCCTCTACATATGCTTGATCGAAGTACTCTCTTAATTCCGTAATTTCCTCATCACTTGCGGAAATCTCAAAATTATACGTATCCGCCGTCTTCACTTGTGAAATTTGACCATTTCCTATTGATATATAATATGTTTTTTTCTGCTCCATGTAACACCCTTCTTTCATCCTTTTAATTTCTATTGTTTTCATCAATTACAAAATTATGTAAAATAAAGAAAAGGAGGGATTACATGTTCAAAATATTAATTATCGGTATTATAATCGTCCTAGTCATACTAGTACTCTCCGTCATGACGATTAATAAAGGCTACGCTTATAAACATTCTGTTGATAAACCAGAAGATAACCCTTATACAAAAAACAGCAAGAAGAATTCATAATACACTTCATATACTACTTATTTTAACCCACATCATATTCAGCATTCGTTTACTGTCAGGTCAACATAACTTTCTACCACTTTCACAATCTCTATTAGGAGTTTTACTGCTTCTTATTACCATTGAACAAATAAGGAAAAAGGATTCAGGAACTAGATTTATTTGTATTGTTGCAGGTGCTTTCATTTAGATTGTTCTCATCATTACCTACATAAACTAGAAGGAGGGCTTTTATGTTAAAAGGCGTTCGAATTACTTTTGCACTTATCGCCTTATCTATAGCAATCTATGGATTTATTAGTGGTAACAGAGACATTATGCCTTACATGTTCATTTTCTTAGGGGCTATGGCTTTCACTATAGGTTTAGAGGAAATAAAAAAACAGAAACAATCTAGCAGCATACTTGCTTTCATGGCTGGAGCTGGTGCTTTACTGCTTGGCTTCTCAGAGATATTCCGGTAAATCATCTATTTAAAAGGTGGAGATTTGTATGCTAAAAACATTACGAATTGTATCGGCTCTTATCGTCATCGTTCTCGCTCTATCCGTAATATTTACAAACGCACTTGTTACAATGCCTTATATGCTCATCGCCTTATCTGTTATGACCTTCATCATGAGCGCAGAAGAAAAATAGAAACAAAAGAAAGTACATAGTACACTCTCCTTCCTTGCTGGCGTATTCACTTTAATCGTTGCTATTATAATTTTTGTCTCTCAATAACTATCTTTCCACTAGGAGGTTAAAATGCATATAAGAAAATTACAGCTAACCATCGTTTTTATTACTTTGATCTTATGTTTATACAGCACATTTACAATGAACTTTCAAACCTTTTCACCTATCATTTTGTTCCTCTTTAGTTTATATGGCATTTTAGTAGGAATTGAGACGATTCAAAAACAACAAAAACAAATTGGAGCTATTAGCATCGGTTTAAGTCTTTTTACGATTGTTTTTATTATTCCATTTATAATGTTCTTTTAAAGGAGGATTATATGTTTAAAAACATTCGAATTATAATAGCTACTATCGCACTTATTCTCGCCCTATTTAGCTTCTTCGCAAACCTCTCTATGCTTTTACCATACGTTTTTATCCTTTTGAGTATTATGTTTATCCTTTTTGGAATCGATGAAATAAAAGAGCGACAAAAAGCAAAAGCATTTGTTTATTTTCTCGGTTCTGCCTTTATTTTATATGTTGGGGTGTCTAGTATACTTTCATAAAAAAGAAGAGCATGTTTTGCTCTTCTTTAACTCACCATTTTCAACCCAATAATCGTCCCCATAATTCCAACGATACAAATAATCCGAAAAGCATTTTTCGGCTCTTGAAAAAATAAAATACCGACAACTGCTGCCCCGAGCGTCCCAATTCCAGTCCAAACTGCATATGCAATTGATAACTGAATTTCTTGGAGCGCCATCGTTAAAAATTGAAAACTAATAATAAATCCACCTATTAAAATAATATTATTCGTCCAATTATTATCTTTTGCTACTTTCTTTATCCCAATTACACCGACAATTTCAAAAAGCCCAGCTATAATTAAATACATCCACGCCATTTTATTTCACCTCTTCCTTGTCGCCACTAAATTTCAATCCGATAATAAATAGTGCTAAAAAACAAACAAGGAAAATTTTAATAAACGAAAATGGCTCTTTAAAATATAAAATATCTACTACTATCGTTCCCACTGTCCCAATTCCAGTAAATACTGCATATGCCGTTCCAATTGGGATTCTTTTAGTTGCTTCAATTAATAGATGAAAACTAACTAAAATTGCAATAAGTGTCAAAATGCTCATCGAATTTGTTTTTAATCCTGTTGCCCAATATATTTCGATTAAGCCTCCAAATACTAAATACAGCCACGCCCTATTTGTACTAATCTCCTTTTTCTTTTCCACTCCTTCTTTTACCTCTTGTCGTGTTTCTTGCTTTAGCGAACTACGTTTCTTTTTCGGAAAAAAGATATACGACATCGCCCATATAAAATGAATAATGAGCACCGATGTCCAAACACTGATAATGGTATTAACAGTTTCATTTTTATAAAAGCCTATTTGTTTATTCAAAATCCATTCTTTCATATGAAGAATATAAGATCCACTTGGTAACTCTTGAGCTGGTACAAGCCCTATTAGAAAAATAAATAAAAGCTGCGCAAGAATGAAAATGCCCACATGTTTATAAAAGTATTGCCGCTCTAATCGTGCGTGCCCCTTTCCATATAGCTTCTCTTTTTGCATAGCTGTCATTTATCTTCCTCCTTTTTCAAATAATAATCTACCATTTCATCTATATATTTCATTGTTTCCGAATCAAGTCCATATACTTTTGCAATCTCCCCCTCTTCAGGTCTAATTAATTCCCAATACTTATTTATTAATTGTTCATCTTCTTGAAATATATGCATGGAAAAAGTCACTACTTTTTCCGCCAATTGTTGAACTTCTGGTGAATCTACTGGTTCATTTATACGCTCGCGAATTTCTCTTAATACTTGCAGCCACTCTTTCGTTCTTTTATCGTTTTCTTCAAATGTTGGTAAGCCCTGAATAATCTGCTGCTCTTCCTCATTAAAATATCTTTTCCAAAATTTCTCCCTCTGATCAATTCCCTGTACTGATTTTATAAATAACATTAAATCTTCTGTTCTAAGCTCTCCTGTTAATTCAATGGAATGAAATGCTGTATATAGTAGCTTTTCTAAATCCTGTAATCTTTTTACTTCCCCTTGTATTGTTTGAATTTCATTTTGAATCGCATTTTTCCATCTTCCTTCTTCTGAAATCCCCTTTTCTTCTTTTAATACTTCTTTTATTTCTGAAAGCTTAAAACCAAGCTTTTTAAAAGTTGTGATTTGCTGCAATGTAATTACATCATCTTTTGAATAGTAACGATATCCTGAATCAGCAACATAAGACGGTCTTAACAATCCAATTTCCTCATAATATCTAAGTGTTCTCGTCGTTACATTCGTTTCTTTTGAAATTTCGCCAATGCTATACTTATCCATCATTTCCTCCCTTTACTTACTTTATTTATCCCTACTATAAACTTTGACGTATACGTTAAAGTCAATACTCTTCATAACATATATTTCTACAAATAAAAAAACTGCCCTTTCACAGGCAGTTTTTCTTTCTATCCAAATACTTTCTCAAGTTCATCTTTATCTTGGCTTAACCAGAAGTTCATTAAGCGTTGTGCTCCTTCTAAGTCGTGAAGCTTCGCTTGGCCACATTGTGTTTCATTTGCAGCTGGAATTTCTGTAATTTGAACCGCATCTTTTAATGTTAGTTCTAATAAATCAATAATTTCTCGAACTGTTGGTGTTCCGCTTACTACAAGATAATATCCTGTTTGGCAGCCCATTGGTGAAATATCGATAATATCAAAATGCGGATAACGATCAATATATTTACGTAAATTGAATGCTAATAAATGTTCTAACGTATGAATAACATCTGGTTTCATTGCTTGTTTATTCGGTTGGCAAAAACGAATATCGAATTTATTTACAATACCGTCACTACCTACGTTGTGAACTCCGCAATGTCTTACATAAGGCGCCTTTACAATCGTATGATCTAATTCAAAGCTTTCTACTGATGGCATACAACATCTCTCCCGCTTTTAATTTAATTCCGTTATATCCAATATGATATAACGGAAATCAACATTAGTAAAGTATTATGTACAGTCGTGCTATAATACTTTAAGACTATGCTGAAAAGGAGACCATTATGAAACAGATTTTTATTGGGATTATACGCTTTTATCAAAAATTCATTTCTCCAATGACACCACCAACATGCCGCTTTTATCCAACTTGTTCTCATTACGGATTAGAAGCATTTCAAAAACATGGTGCTCTGAAAGGATTTTGGCTTACATGCAAGCGTATATTAAAATGTCACCCTTTCCACCCGGGAGGATTTGATCCTGTCCCAGATAAAAAGGATGACAAAGTAAATTCTTAATTATCGTAGCCATTCACAACTAAATCTAACTTTCCTGTATCAGGATCTATAACAAGACCGTGAACAGGTACTTCTTCAGGAAGTAACGGATGGTTGCGAAGTATTGATACGCTATGTTCTACACTTTCTTCTACACTAGAGAATCCTTGTAGGAATCTTTCTAAATCGATTCCAGAATAACGAAGTGTATCTAATTTCTCTTCTGTTATACCGCGCTCTTTCATCTTCTCAATTGTACTGCTTGCTTGAATTTTTGCCATACCACAATCATGGTGACCAACTACACAAACTTCATCAGCACCAAGCTCATATACAGCAACTAAAATACTACGCATAATACTTCCAAACGGATGTGAAATAACAGCGCCTGCTACTTTAATAATTTTCACATCACCGTTACGCATATTCATCGCTTTCGGTAATAATTCAACAAGACGAGTATCCATACAAGAGATAATTACCATCTTTTTGTTTGGAAATTTACCTGTTTCGTACTCTTCGTATTTTTTTTCTTCAACGAATTTTTCATTGTATTGTAAAATCTCTTCTAATGACTTCATAGTAAAGAACCCTCTTTTCTCTCATTTACATTACTTATATAGTGTACCAAAATTTAAAAAACTCAAAAAGGATATTGCTTTATAGTAAAAATAAGATATTTTCAGATAACCGACATAATTCTTTCAAAATATACACACACCTTTGTAACAAGTCCCCCCTATTTAAAACGTATTTTCACTATAAACTGATTGTAGATAATGTAAAAAAGGAGTGAATATTCATTATGTCCGACGTTCTGTTACTGAGTCGTTTTCAATTTGCAATTACTATTTTTTATCACTTTTTATTTGTACCTTTGACAATCGGACTTGTTATTTTAGTAGCATGTATGGAAACTCAATACGCCCGCACATTGAATCCAACATACCGCAAAATGGCAAATTTCTGGGGTAAATTATTTACAATTAACTTCGTAATGGGGATTATAACCGGGATTACGATGGAGTTCCAATTTGGAACAAACTGGTCTGAGTACTCCAAATATATGGGAGATATTTTTGGATCACCTCTCGCAATCGAAGCACTCGTTGCCTTCTTCTTAGAATCTACTTTCATGGGAATATGGTTATTCGGTAAAGACAAAATTTCACCAAAGTTCCGTGCCTTCTGTATGTGGATGGTTGCACTTGGAACAAATATTTCCGCCCTTTGGATTATTACAGCAAACGGCTTTATGCAAAACCCAGTTGGCTACGTCGTACGTAACGGCCGCGCTGAATTAAATGATTTCTGGGCACTTGTTACAAATCCATATGCGTGGAACATGTTCTTCCATACGGTAATTAGTTGTTATATCGTTGGCGCTTTCTTCGTTATGGCAATTAGTGCCTATCATTTATTACGTAAAAACGAAGTTGAATTCTTCAAAAAATCATTTAAGTTTGGTTTAATGTTAGGTTTATTCGCTGCAACTGTTACACCGTTTATGGGGCATCAGTCTGGTGTATCAGCAGCTAAATACCAGCCAGCTAAAGGTGCTGCGATGGAAGCTGTTTGGGAAACTGGAAAAGGACAAGGATTCTCGATTGTTCAAATTCCTGATGTAAAAAACGAAAAAAACTTTGAATTCCTTACTATTCCGAAACTAGGAAGCTTCTTCTACACAAACTCATTTGATGGCGAAATTGTTGGTTTAAAAGATATCCCGAAAGATGAACGTCCAAATGTTAACCTCGTGTACTATAGCTTCCGCTTAATGGTTGCACTTGGTATGTTCTTTATGGCATTAACTTGGTACGGTTTCTACTTAAACCGAAAAGGAAAACTAGAAAACTCAAAACGTTATTTAAAAATCACAATGTGGTCTGTTTTACTACCATATATCGCAATTAACGCTGGGTGGATTGTTGCCGAAGTAGGTCGTCAACCATGGACAGTTTATAAACTGATGCGTACAGCGGAATCTGTATCACCTATATCTGTTCCACAAATTTGGTTCTCCTTAATTAGTTTAATCTTGTTCTACACATTACTTTTAATCGCAGATGTATACTTAATGCTAAAGTTCGCGAAAAAAGGACCTGCTGCATTAGAAGAGCCTGCTACTGAAGGAGGTGCGGCTCATGTCTCATGATATGCTCGCAATCATCTGGTTTGGTTTATGGGGCGTAATTTGGACAGTTTACTTCATTCTTGATGGCTACGCACTCGGTAACGGGATGATTTTCCCATTCGTTGCGAAAGACCGACAAGAACGAAATCAATTACAAGAAGCAATCGGCCCATTCTGGGGTGGTAATGAAGTATGGTTAATTACAGCTGGTGGCGCAACATTTGCTGCCTTTCCAGTCACATATGCAAATATGTTTAGTTATTTATATACACCACTATTTTTAGTATTACTTGCACTGTTTGCTCGTGCTGCCGGACTTGAATTTATGCATAAAGACGATTCACCAATTTGGCAAAAAACTTGTAAATGGGCATTTACAATTGGTAGTTTCCTAATCGCCTTCTTATTCGGTGTTACATTCGCTAACCTTTATTACGGACTACAAATCGGAAAAAATGGGTACGAAGGAAATTTACTTAGCTTACTAAATCATTATGGTATTTTAGGAGGTCTGTTCTTCACTGCTATATTCGTCGTATCTGGTGCCCTTTGGGTTATGATTAAAACGACTGGTGAAGTATCGGATCGTGCTTATAAAATCGCAAGACCATTTTCAATGGCAGCTGCTATCATTTTAGCTATCTTCTATGTAGCAACTGCAAATCGTACAAATTTATTCCAAAACTTCACAGAATATCCGGTACTATTCATTCTTCCGGTACTTGCCATGTTAATGAGTGTACTCGCACTTATTATGGTGTACAAACATAAAATCGGTCTTGCATTCACATTCGTTTGCTTAACAATCGCAATGTTTATGACAACTGGCTTTGCAGGTATGTTCCCAAGAATGTTACCGTCACGTATTAACGACGCATATAGCACAACGTTATACAACGCAGCAGGTAGTCAATTAAATTTAAAAATTATGTTCTTCGTGGCAATGGTTATGGTACCGATTGTTATTGGATATCAACTTTGGAGCTACAGTATCTTTAAAAATAAAATTCATAAAGACTCTGCTAAAGGGTATCACTAAAATGAAAAAAGACACTTCGTTTGAAGTGTCTTTTTTACGTATGATTTTTGATAAGATGTTATATTTCCAATCTAACAACTATAATACAGAAGAATCATGAACAGCTCACAGCTAGATTGTAGCACAGGGCAAGTTCATCATTTTATGCAATTTTACATATTGATCTATAAAGTAAATTGTATTCCCTGATCATTCGCATCGCTATCCCTTACATCTGCTGTACTAATCCCACTAAATGTTTGTACTTTTTTTCCTGTATTCGATGATCCTGATCCATTATAAGCTTTCGTTTTTTCAATTGGCTGCACGTTATATTTATCTCCTAAATTAATCGTTCCGTTACAGTTTTCAATAATAACGCCTTCCACAACTGACGGCATTTTGTCACCTACTTTCATTTCCTTACTTTTATTTTATGAGAATCGCCTAAAGAAATAGCATGTTTCCATAAGAAAAAGCACTCAGGGTGAGTGCTTTTTTTTATTTACCGCTCTTCTCTCTCTCACAAGCAATTCCATCGCCATCACGATCTAAATGCTTACCGTAGTATGGACTATCTCTTGTAATATCATAAAATCCAGCATCGTTTGCTTCTTTACAATTAGCAAAGCGCTTTGGCTCTTGATTCGCGCCTGGTCTTTCCTCATATGGTAATGTCGCATTATATAAGAACTGTACATATTGTTCACGAGTTACATTCATCTTAGGTGAAAACATATTATCACCTGTTCCAGCAGCAATTTTATTAGATTGTACAGCGCTAATCGCTTTATTCGACCATGATTTTCTATCTACATCTACAAATGTATGCTCTGATTTTGCCACTAATTTATATGCATTTGTTAACACTTGAGCCATTTCTTCACGAGTCAAAGAAGCTTTTGGTCTAAAGTTCCCTTTTTCATCCCCTGCAAAAATCCCCATTTCTGTTAATGCTAAAATTTCCTTTTTAAAATTTGTTGAATGATCATTAATATCATTATACGGATTATTGTAATTCTCTTTCGATTCCGGCTTTAGCTGAAGATACATAAGTCTAGCAACTTGCTCACGAGTCACATCATCACCAAACCCAAAAATTCCATTTCCGTACCCACTAACGATATTTTTACTTGTTAAATCTAAAATTGCTTTATAAGACCAATGCCCTGTTGGAACATCTTTGAAGATAATACTTGCTTGTGCCGTTCCAATAGATGTAAAGGCAGTTGTTACGACAATTGCGCCTGTTAAAAATATTTTCTTTAAATTCATTCTAAGATCCCCTTTTACTTTTCTTAATAACCATTTAACATAATAACAAATTATAAGAATACAATTTGTCATATCATGTCGAACACAAAAAAGAATCCTGCTGGATTCTTTTTTGCTAAGCATGAATGGCAATTTTGGAGACAGTTGACTTCTTCAAAAATTTATTAGGGGTAATATTTTGAAAAAGAAAGCCTTTCATATGTAGGTTAACACCACTGGAATATATAGTAAATTGATAATATTTATACGGAAGATTGCTAATGTTTAGTATAGATACTTTCCACTATATCAACAGTGAAAAGTATCTACATGAAACAACAAAAAGGTGCCTTCAAAGAGGGCACCTTTCATAAACAGACGCTATAAAACAGAATTATTTATTGTTATACGATTGTTAGATACAAAAAGTAGAGGGAAATGTTTGTAAGAAATTCTGCTTTATATAGTCTGCCTACCACTTATATTTTAATCCTCTTCACTTGAAAATAAATATAATATGCATAATTACATATCAAAAAGAAAAGACACTCCATAGAGTGCCCTTTCAACCATTTTACTTCTAATAAATCACCTTACATACATTTTAACATATGTATCCATACATTTTATTGAGAAAATTCGGAATCATTTTTCCTTTCATTTTCAATTATAAAATCATGTAATATAGAAGGTATGTCAAATTATTATACAAATTGAGGTGTACTATATTTATGTATTTCGGAATTATTCCTCTTATATTGTTTATTATTTTTCTTATCTCATATTTAAAAGATCCACGAAAAATAATAAATGGCTTTTTATTTAATGCCTTTTTCTGTTCATTTCTATTATTTTGCGCTATAGCCTCATATGAGTCTGGTAGTAACTCTTTACATTTTATCGTTATTATTCCCATGTTAGCGCTAATTGTAATGATACCTTTTGCTATAGTCGCTTTAATGTTTGGACTATTTCTTAATGCAAAAATTTTAATGCAACGTGAAGGAAGACGCTTCACAAACTCTTTAACTTTAATTGCTGCTTTAGGGATTTTATTCTTTATTATGCTCGCTATCATAAATCCAGCAAATTTATTCTCAGAGCATTTTCAATTTATTTTTACTGCGATTTCGCTTATAACTATGTATTTCTTTGTACATTTGTCTAACTTCTTAAGCGCATATTTTTTATATCAATTCAATAGACCAAGACGTAATCAAGATTTCATCATCGTTCTTGGTAGTGGCTTAATTAATGATAAAGTACCACCTTTACTTGCAAGTCGTATTAATAAAGCAATCGACTTTTATTGGAAACAAGCCTCTGTAAATACACCACCAACAATCATTTTCTCTGGTGGACAAGGTCCAGATGAAGGTCTTCCTGAAGCAGAAGCAATGCAAAAATATGCTGTTGAAAAAGGAATTCCGTTTGAACATACAGTACAGGAAAATCGCTCTGTCAACACATATCAAAACATGTCGTTCTCTAAAGAAATTATGGATTCTTTAAAACCAGAAGGTAAGTATAGGAGTATCTTTACAACGAACAACTTCCATCTTTTCCGCGCTGGTATATATGCAAGACAAGCTGGTCTTAATAGCCAGGGAATTGGATCAAAAACAGCATTTTATTACTGGCCTAACGCAATGATTCGTGAATATGTCGCAATTGTTGTAATAGGACGTAAGCGCCATATGAAAGTGTGCGGGACTATTTTAGGTTTCGCTTTATTCCTAACAGTCCTTAGTTTTATTGTTTCTTAACATTCTCCCATCCTTTCATAAGGATGGGATTTCTTATACTTATTTCAAAAATATTTTAAAGATAATATGGTGATAATATTCCCTGCATACATCCATTAAAGGAGAAATTTTTCAAATTAAATGTTAAAATGAAATTTAGGTGTGAATTACGTAACAAATAAGAAACTAGTTTGAAACGAGGAAATTACATGGAGAAAATTATCAAAAACAAGCCCAATAAGCTAAAAATCGCTTCAAAAGCTTTGATGATTATTATTGGGGCATTTATCACAGCATACGGATTAGAAGCGGTATTAATTCCAAATAACGTATCAGACGGTGGTGTGACTGGTTTAAGTATCGTTAGTTCAAGATTATTTGGATTGCCATTAGGAGCTCTAATCGCAGTTATTAACATTCCTTTCGTTTGGTTAGGATATAAACAAATAGGTAAAAGCTTTGCAATTTATTCTATTATCGGGATTGCTTCATTAGCAATAGGTACCGTTGTTATGCACGGAATACCTACTATTATTGAAGGCGATACACTACTCGTTACAGTTGTTGGTGGTATTATTATCGGTTTCGGTATGGGACTAGCATTACGTAACGGTGGCGCATTAGATGGAATCGATATGCTAGCTGTATTACTTTCTCGTAAGTTACCTTTTGGAACAAGTGACCTTATTTTATTCTTAAACATGTTCGTATTTATTTTCGTATCAACAGTATTCGGTCTTCAAGGAGCTATCCTTTCGGCAATTGCTTACTTTATCGCTTCGAAAGTGATTCATATCGTTGAAGTTGGTTTAAGTGGTTCGAAAACATTTAAAATCATCACGAAAGAACCTGAATTAATGGTAGAAACAATTCGCGATCGTTTAGGTCGAAGCGCAACATACAATGAAGTTTATGGTGGTTATTCAAGAGAGAAATTCAAAGAAATTTCTTGTGTAATTAACCGTTTAGAAGAAAGTAAAATGAAAGACTTGATTAATGAAATCGATCCAAATGCCTTTATTACAGTTTATGACGTAGCAGAAGTAAAAGGCGGTAACTTTAAGAAACGTGATATTCATTAATCATTATGAATAAAGAGGGTGTGCCAACAATTTGGCACACCCTCTTCTTATTATTAAGTTGCAGTCTTTGTCGGTAAGTCGCTATATTTTAATAATCGCTGATATAATTTTACTCTCCCCATCTTCTTCCTCTCTTAATCCATGCTACGTATTTTTGAAAGGCGGGCACTTCTTGTTGAAAACGAAGCAGAACATATAGAAAGAGAGTACATGTACATAGTATCCATAGAATACCTACTACAAAGTGAAATTTCATCGTTGTGCTAATAAACAAACTGAGGAATAAGACGAGGAACATAATCAAGCTAAACCTTTTATATATAGTCATACTAATCTCCTCCTTATAACTTAATTGCACCAGCTACAAGGAATTTATTTCCATAATAAAAAGACCGAAAAGCATATTCCACTTTCCGATCTCTATAACTATCTTCTCTTCGTAATTTTTCCTGAACCACCGACCCTCGTTTTCGGAGGAGATGTATTCCTTGGCGGCGTTTTAATAGATGATTTCGGCTTCACATCTGATCCGCTCGAGCCACCTGGTGTTTTTGTAATTTTCCCTTTGCTTCCAGTAGAAGGCGGAGGCGTACTACTTCCTTTTTTCGTAATACTTCCTGTATCTCCTACGGAAGGTTTCGAATCTACATTATCGCCTCGCTTAATGATAGATCCTTTCCCTTCCTTCGTAATTGGAGGCGGGGTTTTCTTTTCTTCTTTCGTAGGCGGTCTCTCTGGAATAACCGGTTTATGATTTTGTCTGTCATTATATCCGCGATAATCACCGTATGATGATTTTCGTGAACCGAATATATCGTTTAAAATACTTCCCATAATATATCCTTGCAGGAAGGATGGTTGGTAATTTTGACGGACAAATTCTTTATTACTTATTTCAATTAACGTATCAGAAGGTTTCTCTTTATCCTTTTGCAAGTTATAAATCTTATCAGAATAAACGAGGAACATTTGATTTTCGTCTTCTTTAGATGCTTGCTTCGGTTCTCTTTCATTAATGAGTTCCTTCGCTACTTCAGGAACTGACCGATTGGCGGCCCTATACACGTAAGATTCTTGTTTACCTTCCTTTGCGACAGATTCAAGTGGATAACGGTCTTGAATCGACTTTGTCTGTCCGCCTTGACAACCTGATAAGGCATATCCAGCAACAACAAGTAACGTAACGATAGCAAGTATAGGGATCGCGAACGATTTAATCATGGTAAACAATCGGTTTGACATGATTACGCCCCCTTACGTTGCTCTTATAATTTGTACATCAGCAGGAATAATTGCTTCTCCCTCATACATCATTGTGCGACCATTTTGCCATTCAATACGTAATAATTTTCGGTTATCTGATTGGAATTCCCATACGTACTGTTCCTCTGAAGCAGAGAATGGTGTTTTCCCCATCACAACAACACGTCCGTTATATTGCTCTTCCATATGGTACTCTGTATCATCCATTTCAATTGTCGTCGGAACTTCATCAATTGAATCTAAACGACCATCGATTGGTGTATATAATTTGTAATACGTATTTTCACGGTCTTCAATTTTTAAATACCGAATATCTTTCCCGTCTTGCAGCGTTAAAACAATTTCTTTACGAGAATGCATACTCGTTTTCCCAGTTAATTCATACATGACTAATGAAACTTCAATCATATCGCCAGGAGCTAACGTTAACAAACTTTTCTCTGGTTTCGGCGGTTCTGGGCTCTTCATTATATTTTTAATTCGTTTAAATAAACTCATGATTTACCCCTCCTTCTCTCTTTATAAACAAGCACCTAAAATAAGTGCACCAACGATATGTAATGATCCGGCCAACATCGCATGCGCAACACTGCCTTCTTTCGTACCTTCTTCTAGATCTAAACCAGACATTTTCTTTAACACAAATTCAATAAACATTTCTACTACTAATAAAATAACGAAAGAAACTGCTGATGCAAGTAGTGCTTGCCATAAGTCGTTTGCTTTCGTTATCGATTGAGATAAAATGTACCCTTGCGCGAATAATTTCATAACGAAACGAGTTGTTACAGCTGTATTCCCATTCTTTATTTCTTTTAAATCATTGTATTTAGTAAAAATTGAATCAACCCACATAATTGCAAATAAAAGTACTGCACTTGCTCCAGTCCATACAAGCATGGCTAACACATTTGTCCATGTCATTGCAAAACCTCCTCTAAAAAGTAATAGAAAACCGACATGAATTCTCTTCAGACATGTCGGTTTCTTTGTCTATTCTATATTATTTCTCATACTGCTTCATAATACGAGCCAATTCATCGTCAACAGCAGAATTTTTGTTTAAGCTTGCGAATTCATCATCTAATGACTTTTCTTTTTTATAAACTTCGCCACTTGCTTCTGCTTCAGCCTCTAATTGAAGAGCTTTCTCTTCCATACGGCTTAAACCAGCTTTTGCTGAGTTTGAATCAAATCCAGACATCGCCTGATTAATATTCTTTTGTGCTTTCGCCGCATTTACACGTGCTACAAGTGTTTCACGTTTATTTTTCAGCTCTGTTAATTGCTTACGCATTTCTTCTAGCTTCAGGCGAAGATTATCAGCAGCAGCTTTATTTTGCTCATAGCTTGCTTTATATTCATTCATCTTTTGCTCTGCATTTTGTTTTTCTTCAAGAGCACGACGCGCAAGGTCAAGATTGCTTGCTTGAACAGCCATATGAGCTTGCTCTTCACGTTTTTTCACAAGTGCTTCTTGCTCTTCAAATAATATTTTGAATTTCTTCTCAAGTGCAATTTGAGCTGCTACACTTTTCTCAGCTTCTTGTACATCCGCTTGCATATCACGTAAATATTGATCCGTCATCTTAACTGGATCTTCCGCTTTTTCAATTAATGAATATACATTCGACATTGTTAAATCTCTTAATCGTTTAAATACAGACATTCTAATTCCTCCTATGACTTACCTCATATTTCAAATTCACTACTTGGAAAACTGAAAAATCTCCCTTAACAGTAAAGAATATTCATTTTTACAGCCTATGTGTTTATTATAACAAAACTAATATGTCCTTACATGTTATTTCCAAAATACAACCAATATAATATGACATTCTAGATGAAACATTGTATTCCTAATATATTCTCATTAATCCCCTTCAGAATTGACTTATTTTTATACACTTTCACTAAATTACATTATTGTAATGTTACTGTAAGCTAACTCGATAGTTACGTTGCAATATTTCTTATACACTAATACCAGAAGCAACGAACAAGCTTCTCATCATTTCAAGACTAATACAAAAAATGTATTTACTATAAAACATATAAAAGGAGAAATCATCATGAAAAAATTAGTAGGAATCGGATTAGCAGCAGCAATTTCATTCGGAGCATTATCAGGTTGTTCTTTATTAGGAGAGAAAGCGAACGGCTTTGTACTATATGGAACAGATGAGCAAGTTCAACAAATTACAGATAAAAACAAAAAAGAAGTGAAAGAAAAAGACTTCTATAAAATGAAAATGACAACATTAGAAGGTAAAAAAGTTCTTGTCATGGATAAGAAAACTGGTGATGAACTTGTTAAGAAAGAACTACTTAAAAAAGTTGATAAAAATGATGATACAAAGGCAATCGATAAATTACCAGCTGTAACAGCAGAGCAAGGTGTATTATTTGCTAAAGAAAAAGTAGAAAATGCTACGCTTGATGGAGCAAAATTAAAATATGAAGGCAACACAATTATCGGTGATGGCCGTTCTTATGCAGATATGTTTGCTATCGTTGATGATGCAACATATGTAAATGTAAAAGGTGAAGAAAAATCTGTAGGTATTTTGAAATTTGATAAAGACCCAAGCAAAGAGCTACCTGGAGCAAATGGAGTAGAAGCTTCTCAACTTGTAAAAATTAAAAAATAACAAAAAAAAGCTTTGCGAAATTCGCAAAGCTTTTTTTGTTATTTGTGAGCAATTTGCTCCATATCCGGGCTACAAGTTTGCGACTGACATGACTTATTTAAAGAACATGCTGCGCATTTTCCTTTTTTACTTCTCTTTACAAAATTAACCAACGTGTATGCTGCATAACCAAAAATGATAGCTCCAATTATAATATTGACCATCATCACAATACATCTCCTTCTAGAATCCGAGTAAAGATCCAACTTGGTATATAATGAGCGTTAATACATAAGCAACTACGAGCGGATAAACGACTGAGAAAATCGTCCATTTCGCTGATCCTGTTTCACGTTTAATAACAGCTACTGTCGCTAAACACGGAACATATAATAAAATAAAGAACATAAATGCATATGCTGATAACGCAGTATAATGTGCTCCCATAACATTTCCTAGCACATCTTCTTTCACCGCATAAATAATTGCCATTGTAGAAACGACAACTTCTTTCGCTAAAAATCCTGTTAAAAGAGATGCTGCAGCTTGCCATGTTCCAAAGCCGAGCGGTGCAAATAGTGGTGCGATAAACCCACCAATCATCGCTAAGTAACTGTCTCCCATATCAACACCAAATCCTGATGGACCTGCATAGTTTAATAACCAAATGACAACAGAACCACCGAAGATGAATGTACCTGCTTTACGAACAAATCCTTTCCCTTTCTCCCACGTGCTTAGCCATAACGTTTTCGCTTGTGGCACGCGGTAAGGAGGTAGTTCAATGACGAAAATAGACTTTTCCGCTTTTAAAATAGTAAGAGACATAATTTTTGTAACTAATAACGCAAGAACAATACCTGCAACATATAAAGAAAATACAACAGTTGCCTGACTATTAGGGAAGAACACTCCCGCAAATAATGCATATACAGGTAAACGCGCTGAACAAGACATAAATGGTGTTACAAGAACTGTAAGTAAACGTTCTTTTTCTTGTTCAATCGTTCTCGCTGCCATAATACCTGGAACATTACATCCAAAACCGATAATCATCGGAATGAACGCTTTTCCGTTTAAACCGAAGAACTCCATAATTCGATCCATAACAACTGCAATTCGCGCCATATATCCTGAGTCTTCTAATAATGAAATGAAAAAGAATAGTGCAAAGATTTGTGGAACGAATACTAATACTGCACCAACACCGGCAATAATACCTTCTGTAACGAGTGCTTGAATAAAATCAGAAGCTCCAACACTTGTGAGACCAGCCGTCACCCAATCTGTAAGCTGTCCACCAAAAAAGCCATCTAACATATCCGATAAAGGTGTACCAATCCACGTAAACGTAACCTGAAAAATAAAAAACATAACTGCTAAAAAGATTGGAAGTCCTAAAATTTTATGTGTAATTAATCTATCAATTTTTTCCGAAAAAGGAATTTTTCCTTCTTTCTCATGCTTCATAACATTTGTTTTTAACTTTTCAATATACGCTTCACGAGTTTTGTAAATGTGCTCTTCCAACGTACAATCAAGTTTTCCTTCTAAGCGAGATCGAATGGCTACAAGTTCCTTACAAATTGGTAATGCTTTCATTTCTTTTTCTACTACTTCGTTATTGCTTAAAAATTGCAGGGCTAACCATCTTGGATGCTTATAATTCGCTGTCTCTAAAAGAGCTATTACCTCTCCAATTCCTTCATCCATTTGTACACCATATGAAATAATGAATGGCTTTTTCTCGTTTTTGTCATTTTCTTTAAGAGTAGCAAGTAGTTCTTCACAGCCTTTTCCACTTCTTGCAACGACAGGAACGACTGTTACACCTAATAGTTCTGATAATCGTTTTACATCAATTACAATGCCTCGTTGCTTTGCCACATCGACCATATTTAATCCAATTGAAACCGGCTTTCCAAATTCAAGTAATTGCAACGTTAAATGCATATTTCTCTCGAATTGCGAAGAATCCACTATATTTAACATATGATGAAATTCGTCTGTTAGTAGAAAATTTGTAACGACACCTTCATCACGCGAAACTGGATTCAAATCATAAACACCTGGTAAATCAATTAATGTCCCTTGCTTATCTTTTAATTTACCAACCTTCTTTTCTACTGTTACACCGCTCCAGTTCCCTACATACTCATAAGAACCAGTAAGTGCATTAAATAATGATGTCTTTCCTGTATTCGGATTCCCTAGCAAAGCTACCTTATTCACGCTAATTCCACCTTTATCATTTTCGCGTCACAATGACGAATACTAATTAACTGTCCACGACACTCCAATGTACAAGGACCTTTGAACATCGCTTTTTGCTTCATGCGAAGTTCGCTTCCTTCAGAAAGACCGAAAGCAGCCAATCTTCTCTTTAGTAAATAATCTAAAGACTGAACACTTTTTACTAGCACTTTCTCACCGATTTTAATATCTACTAAGCTCATAACCTTCCCCCTCAGAAGAGAATGATAATTATTTTCAGAAAAATTATAGCACAATCTATTTCTCTTGTACTATACCCTTTTGCTTCATATTTATTAACATTTCACTACAATTCTATTTCAATAATTGTCATACCGTATTTATTTGCCATTCTCATCCATTTCGCTTACAATAAACAATAGCAAATAAAGAATCTCGTTATCACAGGGGGAGCCATGCCGCTGAGAGGGAACACTTCGTTCCGACCCTTCGAACCTGTTAGTTAATGCTAACGCAGGGATTGTGCAAACGTCCGAAATACATACCTCTTTTTTATTTACGTATTTCGTATCCTCCTATGATATCTATTCTTTTTTGTACAACTTGGTTTTAGGGGGAGACAATATGCGTAACACCAATTTACAAGCGATGATCGAATCTGCTATTCTTGCAGCCTTCGCCATGATTATCGACATTTTACCATTATCACTTAAACTTCCAACAGGCGGTTCCATTTCATTTGCTATGATTCCTATTTTTATTATTGCATATCGCTGGGGCTTTAAATCTGCTTTCTTAGGTGGCTTAATTTGGGGATTATTACAAATTGTTGTAGGTGATGCTTACATTTTAACACCTGTTCAAGCATTTATTGAGTACTTCATTGCCTTTGCTTTTATTGGATTTGCTGGTTTATTCTATCGACCAATTCAAAAAGCACTTTTAACTTCCAATGAAAATAACGAAAGAAAGAAAGTTATTGGTTACATTATTCTTGCTACATTTGTTGGTAGCTTTGCACGCTATTTCTGTCATTTTATTGCCGGTATTATTTTCTTTGGGCAATATGCACCGAAAGGTCAATCAGCTGTGCTATATTCATTAATCGTAAATGGTGCCACAATGCTTGGTTCTTTTATTTTATGTACAGTTTTACTTATATTTTTATTCCTTACTTCACCACGCTTATTCAAAAGCATCAGTGCTTATCAAATGAATACACAAAAAAAGGGCGCTTAATGAGCGCTCTTTTTTTCATATCGTAATATCAATTAAAAATACAATAAATGCACAAAAGAAAATAAATACCATTATACTTAGCCACTTGCTATGCACGGTTCATCGACTCCTTACATAACCTCATTTTCTATCCAAAGTATACTGTTTAAAAATAAAGATTAGGTAAAGATAATATGAAAATAAATTAAAAAAAGCGTAGCATGTACCATCTACGCTTTTTTTGGTAAGTAGAAGTAAAATAATACACCGTCTTCTGTATTCTTTACCCCATATTCAGCATCGTGTAGTTCTAAAATATTTTTAGAAATAGCTAGCCCAAGACCCGTTCCACCTTGTGAACGCTGACGAGCTGCATCCACGCGATAAAAACGGTCCCAAATTTTATCTAATTGTTCTTCTTCAATGTGAGTACCTTTATTTTCAATACACACTTTTATACGATCCTGCTCATCTATTGTGGAAATCATAATATCCTCTTTATTTGGTGTATAACGTATGGCATTCGTAATGAAGTTTACGATGACTTGTTCAATCCGACTTTGATTTGCCATCACTTCAACTGAACATATATTTTTATGCACACGAAGTTCTTTTTTCTCTATGTCCACAGAAAGGTATTCACATATATCTTCAATTACTGAATCAATATAAAATAAACCCTTTTTCATTTTATATGTACCTGACTCAAATTTAGCTAACTCAAGCATATCCAAAATTAAAGTATCCATTTTATCTACTTCTCGTTCCATCGCCTGAAAATAGTACTCTTTTTTATGTTCAGCTACTCCATCTTTTAAAATAGAAATACAGCTTTTCATAATACTCAGCGGTGTTTTCAATTCATGCGACACACCAGAAATAAATTCTTTCCGCGTATTTTCTAACTTTCTTTCCTTTTCAATATCTTGTTCTAGCTGTCCAATATGCGAATGGAGCTTATTAGATAATACATTAATATTTTTCGATAAATCACCAATTTCATCTTTTGAAGTAATCGGTATTTGTTCTGTGAAATCTAAGTGTGCTATTTTCTTCGTCGTATCATTTATTTTTAATAACGGCTTTGCAATTTGTTTTGAATAATAAAACGAAGCTAGAAAAATGAGAACGACTACAAATGCAATGATGTAAATGTAGTAATCTTGCACCATTTGTACTGCTTCATCTACAGGCTGTAAAGAAGCCATTGCATAAATATATGTTACTGATCCGTCTTTTTCTTTTATTGGCTTAATTAATAATTTATATTTTATATCATTCTTTTCATCGTCCATTGTTTGTGTTGTATATTGTATGTGTTTGTTCTCTTTTAATAATAAATCAGTTTGAAAAACCTTAATATTATCTAAAAATATGCTATTTTTATAAATTGGATTCACAGGACCGTTTACATCTGGTAACTGTACTTTTGTAACACGTCCTCCTATGTAAAAATCTGGTTCTTGGGCAGCTTGCTCCTGAACGGCCGGCCTCTTCTCCTTAACAACTTGTTCCCCGACTGCTTTCTTTTTCTCCTCATATAATTTACTCATTTTCTCATTAAATGCTTTTTCTAACGGTTTATTAGATCCGCTTAAATTCTGCTTAGATAAAGAAAAAGAGAATGGAATAAAACTATCTTCTTTTCTCACTCCAGAAAAATAAATTTCTTGTCCTAAAAACTGCTCTGATGATTTATTATCAATCTCCTCTATATTGACGAGATTACCTAAGGGAATCTTGAATATTTGTTGTCCAAAGCTCTTTTGTTGCATACGATTTATTGTTACTTCAAAATAAAAATCATCCGCATGTTTTAAATTCCCATTCTGATCTAACGTTGTAATCCACGTATTATTTTCTCTTAAAAAATCTTGCTCCAGCTTCTGAATTCCTTCTGCACTTCCTGCATAATTCAAATAATTCTTCTCAAAAGTATTTAAATTCACTTTAATATCTTCTACTTTTCGATTCGCATAATATTGTTTAAAAAATATCGTTTGTCCAATAAATATCGTCACTAAAATTAACATGCATAATGCTGTTGTGAGGGTAAATAATTTTAGTACAATCCCTTTTCTCATACATTTCCCTCAAATTTATAACCTGTTCGTACTACAGTTGTAATGCACTTTGCTTTCTCTCCTAATTTATTTCTTAAATTACGAATATGACTATTAACCGTTCGATCATCACCAGCAAATTCATATCCCCAAATTCTTGAAATTAATTGTTCCCTTGTTAGTACAATTCCTTGGTTTTTCATGAAATACACTAATATTTCAAACTCCGTATGCGTTAAACTAACATCTGCCTCATCAACAGTAACAGTACGTGACGGAAAATGGACGTGGATGCCATGAATCGATAAAGTATCATCTTCGTTCTCTAAAGGTTTCTTCGATCCTTTTCTACTTTCTAATAATCGTTTCGCTCTTGCTAATAGAATGGGTGGACTATACGGCTTCGTCACATAGTCATCTGCCCCAAGTTCAAAACCAAGTAACGTATCGTCTTCATCTACGCGCGCCGTCAGCATAATAATAGGCACCTCAGACGTCTTTCTAATTCTTCGGCAAACAGACCATCCATCGAGTTCTGGCAACATAATATCTAAAATAACTAAATCAACCTCTTCTTCCTCAAATACAACTAAAGCTTCTTTCCCATCTCTTGCTTCAAACACTACATATTGCTCGCTCAAAAAATAATCTTTTAATATTTCACGCAAAATATCTTCATCTTCCACAATTAAAATGTTTTTTGACATAACTTATGTATCCCCCTTCCGTTTTCAGAAACTATCACTTCATTTTGAATAACTAGCCGTTAACTTCGCCTCGATAATATATCTATCTGGTGCATCCCCTATATAATCAAATGGATAGCAAGTCGTCAGTGTTAATATCGGTTCTTCTTTTTTTATAATAACAGTACGATCATCTGCATGGGTAATCCATGTCTTTTGAATTTCATATGTGTAAATTTTATTATCATACTCTAAAACAAGAGTATCTTTTTCTTTTAACTCCCCTAAATCGGTAAATACAGTATCCCGGTGCCCACTCAAAACAGTATGTCCACCTCCAGATGGCGTTGTCGTTAAATCACTAACGAACATTCCAACTCCTTTCTTCAACGTTGTCTCATCTGCTCCCCAATATATAGAAAACTTCTTCTTTATTTTCGGTATATGTAACAGTGCAACCTTTTCTCCTTCTTTATGTTCTGTTTGAGAAGAAGGTACTTGGGAAGTTACAGGCGTTTCATAAGAAAGTTGATTATCTTGTATATTTTCAAGGCTCTTTAATTCTTCTTTTGTTAATTGTTGAGCAGAGCTTTTTCCTTTATACCATTCCATAGCGTAATATGATCCCATAAATAGTCCTATGGCCATCAATATGATACCGATATAATTGAGTAACTTCATGTTCATCCCTCCATGCCAAAAATGGTAGGAATAACCTACCATTTTTAATATATGAAATTATTCCATTCTTTATAGGACAATATTTTACTTACGCCTTAACTTTATTGCGACGATTCAAACCAAATAATGTCCCTATCCCTACAAGACATGCGCTTAGTGCCATCATTGCTACATTATTGGATGCTGTGTTTGGTAATTTTTCACCTTGTACAACTGGCTTTGCTACTTCTTTTTTTGCCATATCATTTTTCAACTGTTCTTGTGCTATTCTCTTTTTCTCTTCTTCACTTTTTTGCTGTTCCTTAATCGCTGCTTCTTTTTTCGCTTTATCGTTTTTCAACTGCTCTTGCGCTATTCTCTTTTTCTCTTCTTCACTTTTTTGCTGTTCTTTAATCACTGCTTCTTTTTTCACTTTATCTTGCTGCAGTTGCGCCTGTTCTTCCTTCGTTACTGTTCCAGTATCCGCGCTTGCTACTGAAGAATATCCTACTGTTAAAAGTGCCATTGCACAAATTGGTAATAGTTTCTTTTTCATTTTATTTCTCCCTTTTTATACTTTTTACATCACTTCGCATCGGATGTATCACTAGAATAAACAAGAGATATAAATATAAAATGCAGATGAAATATATTTCATTTAAAGATTTCATTGTAGAAAAATAAAAAAACATCGCAATATATACGATGTTTTTTCGGGTGTGTGTCTCAATATTTACATGTTACTTTCGCATGATTTAGAAGTAGAACGGGCCGGAGCGATAACTAATTGTCTCGGCTCAGTTTTCTTTAAGTGATTTTTGACGTTACACTTACGACGTTGAACAACCCACGCTTTAATAGGGTTTGTCAAAATAATCTTTTGCTCTTCATTAGGGGCCTCTTCTTCAAACCTACAACTTTCGCTCCATTTATTCCATTTCATTGTAAATTTAGAAGAAGAATGATCGTCTTCTCGATCAAACAAGTGCAAAAAATCCATTTCGCCAGCTAGCATTACGGTGTTGCTAGTTGCTAAAAAAGAAAAGGTCGTCCAACGTTTCTCCATGCCCTCCTACTCCTTTTTCACATATAGAGTGCCTAAAACTTAATTTACCTAAAATATGCTTGCCTTTTACCTTACACTTATAGTTTATCCAAAACACTACTATGCAACTATCGATTTGCCTTACAACTACCTTACATTTTTGTAAGAAACAAAAAACCTTCACTCTCTATACGTGAAGGTTTCTCAGTTCTCATCTATATGATCTTTCATATGATCGACTCCAGCTTCTTGCAGCTGCGACATCATACCGTGGGAAATTGCGCCTAATACTAAAGTCATTCCAATTAGTGAAATCCGAATCGCTGGTACATCAATTATGTAAGCCAAACTACCAAGAACAATTGTTAAAAACAATGCTTTTATAAATGTTGCACTTGTATACTCTTTCTTTCTCATCATAATCACCCTTTTGGAAGCGTTTTCTTTATGTAATCAGTATATCATATCATCTGACTATATTGTGGGGATTTCTGTAAAAAACTTATATCTTCTTTGACTTTTCCCTTTCTTTCCTTTACAGTCGAAATGTTCACAAGTTTTACACTGTAGGAGGACTCCAATGAATATTGAAATAAAAGATACTTTAATTTCTGAAGAAAAATTACAAGAAAAAGTAAAAGAACTAGCACTTCAAATCGAACGTGACTTTGAAGGAGAAGAAATCGTAGTAATCGCTGTATTAAAAGGATCTTTCGTATTCGCTGCCGATTTAATTCGTCACATTAAAAACGATGTAACAATCGACTTTATTTCTGCATCTAGCTACGGAAATCAAACAGAAACAACTGGAAAAGTAAAACTATTAAAAGATATTGATGTAAACATTACTGGAAAAAACGTAATTGTCGTAGAAGACATTATCGATTCTGGTTTAACACTTCACTTCTTAAAAGATCACTTCTTTATGCATAAACCGAAAGCATTGAAATTCTGTACGTTACTTGATAAACCTGAGCGTCGTAAAGTAGACTTAAAAGCTGAATATGTTGGCTTCCAAATTCCAGACGAATTTATCGTTGGCTACGGTATCGACTGTGCAGAAAAATATCGTAACTTACCATTTATCGCTTCAGTTGTAACGGAATAATATAATAGAATAAACTTTCATCAATTATTGGTGGAAGTTTATTTTCTATCACGATTCGTAAAAGACAAAGGGAGAGAAAAAAATGACAAAGACAAAATTTGAAAAAGTACTCCTCATCGTAAATCCAAAAGCAGGGCAAGGCGATTTACATACGAACTTAACGAAAATCGTACCACCTCTTGCCGCAGCTTTTCCTGACTTACATATCCTTCATACGAAAAAGCAAGGTGATGCAACAAAATATTGTCAGGAGTTTGCTAGTAAAGTAGATTTAATTATCGTCTTTGGTGGTGACGGCACTGTATTTGAATGCACAAACGGCTTAGCACCTCTTGAAACTAGACCTACACTTGCAATCATTCCAGGCGGAACTTGCAACGACTTCTCTCGCACACTCGGTGTTCCGCAAAATATTGCAGAAGCAGCAAAACTTATCACAAAGGAATATGTAAAACCAGTTGACGTTGCAAAAGCAAACGGACAACACTTCTTAAACTTTTGGGGCATTGGACTTGTATCTGAAGTATCAAACAATATTGATGCAGAAGAAAAAGCAAAGCTTGGGAAAATTGGTTACTACTTAAGTACCATTCGAACTGTCAAAAACGCTGAAACATTTCCAGTAAAAATTACGTACGATGGACAAGTATATGAAGACGAAGCTGTCCTTGTTATGGTTGGAAACGGTGAATATCTTGGTGGTATCCCGTCCTTTATTCCGAACGTAAAGTGCGACGACGGAACACTTGATATTTTCGTAGTTAAATCAACTGGTATTCAAGCGTTTAAAGATTATATCGGAAAGAAACTATTTGAAGACTCAAATGAAAATGACATCTTCCACGTAAAGGCGAAATCCATTCATATTGAAACAGAAGAAGAAAAAGAAGTAGATACAGATGGAGAAAGCTCGCTTCATACACCTTGTCATATTGAATTGTTGCAAGGGCACTTTACGATGATTTATAATCCTGCGGTTGTGTAATAAAAAAACGAGTGCTAGCACTCGTTTTTTCTCTTCTAATCTAGTTATATCGTTGAATCATTTCTTGTATTTCTTTAACTCTCTCTAAAGTAATTCCATTTCTTTGTTCGATCGCTAAAGGATGCTCGGTTGGTTCTAATTCAACATACGGTGCCATTCCAACTTCTCTTATATGTATATTTGTTTTTAAATTTAATGTTTCTGGATAAACTGGTATTTCTACAGATAACCACCCAAAATAAGGGTCACTATTTTCTCGGCCTCTCTCATCCCACTTTTCTAATACTTCATCATAACTTTCTTTACTAAGTGATACCCATACAGTCCATATGAAATTTTCGTGGTAATCAATGATAGGAATCTCTAAACAACCTCTAATAAAGTAATGTTCATCGTCCATTACACAAAGTTCTGATGTTAAATGGAAGCGTTCCTCTCTTTCATGAGGCGCTACCTCGTAATAATAATATGGTGCTTCACTTCCATAGCATAGAGGTAGTGCAAAACGATTCATTTGTACTTTTTCTCCGGATTTTCTTCTTCTTTTCATTTATTATTCTTTCTCCTATCCTTTTCAGTCACAAGCAAACTCCGCCCAATCTTTCCAGTGCGTATTAGAATCCTTATTCACAATAATGGTTAGATCTTTCTGCTCTATTGCAGCGGCTACTGATTGGAAAAATTCATTTTCACTTACTTTCTCGTCTTCAACATGTTGCCATTTTTCCGTTTCATATGCTACTTCCCAATCACCTTCTAAGCCGAACTCTTCTAAAATTTCTTCTTTTTCCCACCATAATAAATTTCTAGCTTCATCATTAGTCGCAAGCATACGCATGAAATCTCTTGGATAAGACTCTATCGTTTGTACCTCTATTTCATTATTCATATAATCTTCTTCTGTAAATTGATATTCAAAATGATGTTCGCGAATTTTTACACTACCGCTATGAATATTAGGTATAAATTCACCTTCATCATCAAATAATTCATAATCTCCATCATTTAATTGCAAAATACCATCATCACCAATTGTATGATTTATTCTATCACCGTATACGTGGATATCATTACATACACCTAATGAACCTACACCGACAACTTGAAATACCATTAACCAATCCTTATTGTCTTTAAAGAAAAGAGAGAATTTCACTTGTGAAATATCCATATATTCATTATCAAAGGTAGGAAATTCATAGTTATTTTGCTTTTTATCTAATAGTTTCAAAATATCTTTTTGCATCTGTATCATCTTCACCTCTATATAAAACTTTCAATTTCACCAGAGTATAGCATAGACATAACTGCCTTTCATTTTCTAATAATACTTCTAATAAAATAGCAAAATGGCCTGTTTGCATACCCTAGTTCTTTTTAGATACAATGAAGGAAAGAAGCAACCTGACACAAGGGAGAGGAAAAGCTGTGTTCAGCCAACAGTTAGTTAATTTACGCATTGATTTTGCATTTAAACAATTGTTTGGTACGAATGGTAGTGAAGATATTCTAATTGCATTTTTAAACGCTATGTTACAAGAGTCTTTAGATTCACCCATTACTTCTCTACAACTAGAAGATCCGCATTTACATCGGGAATATGAAGAGGATAAGTTATCTATTTTAGACATTTCAGCGACATTAAACACAGGTACAAAAGTAAATGTAGAAATACAGCTCAATAATAATCACGATATGATGAAACGTAGTTTATATTATTGGGGAAAATTATACACATCTCAATTACAAAAAGGAATGCCATACAGCGCTCTTCGTAAAACCATCACCATTAATTTATTGAACTTCATAATGTTTTTAGATCACAAAGAATTTCATACAACGGGCACATTATGGAATACACAACAACAAAAACTCTTGAGTGATGACATAGAAATTCACATTGTAGAAATTCCAAAGTTAACAAAACAATGGCATGAAGAAAAAGTAAATCCGTGGAAAGATCCATTTGTTCGTTGGCTTTTATTGCTTTCAGCAAATGAGGATGAGCACTTAACTAAAACATTGGAGGATATTGCTATGAACCAAGATCCTATTTTAAAAAAAGCGATAAATAAATGGGAACGTATGAGTCAAGATTCTTCTTTCCGACAAGCCTATGACGCAAGGGAGAAAGTTTTAATGGATGAAGCAGCAAAATTCGCCCACGCAGAGACAGAAGGAATAAAAAGAGGAATGGAACAAGGAATAGAACAAGGAATAGAACAAGGAATAGAACAAGGAATGAAACGAGGGCTTGAAAAAGGGCTCGAAAAAGGTATTGAAAAAGGGCGAAAAGAAGGGGTTCAACAAGGAAAAATTCAAATGATTAAAGGTATGCATGATCTTGGTATACCACTTGAAACAATTGCTAAGGCAAGTAAATTAAGTGTGCATGAGGTTGAGCATATTTTAAAACATAAATAGTAATAAAAAAGGGCTTGAGTTGTTTCAAGCTCTTTTTTATCAACTTTCCTCGATATCATCCAATTTAGTCTTATAACATTCATTACACTCTAGCATAGTAGAAAGAATCCCTCTTTCATCAGGTAATAACACCCTCAAAACTTCTCGATCTATCTCTACGAAATACTTCATAATAATGGGATATCCTTCAATAATATTCGTATACTCAATTCCTTTTTAAAATTTTTTTCCGCTCTTTATTTCTTCTATTTTCAACATAAAAAATCCGAAACCATACAAAATGATTTCGGATTTCCTATAGTTAAAATATTAAATTACATTTCGAACAAAAAGGAGCAGAATTTCCTCTCCGAATTTTCGCATCACATTTTGGACAATATACATATCGCTCTTCTATCCTTTGTCGTTCTATCATCTGTAAAGATACGACTCTCATACTACACATAATCCCAATTAATATAAGGCTAACGATGAGTAGCATAACCCTCACTCCCCTCTTTATATTTTACCATAAAATAACAAAAGCGATTTCCTTATTGAGAATCGGTTTTATCTTTATAATCCTAACTTCGCCTTCGCGCCATCAGCAATTTTATCTACCTCTATTTCTACTTTATCATGTAAAAACTTACCTCTCGTAATGACATGCCAGTATGAGCCTTTTTGTAATTTATCTACTCCATCAATTGTTACTTCTTTCTTATCTCCATTCTCATCATAAGCTGTAACTGTATATTCAAACCCTTTATTTCCACCTAACTCTTTTTCATCTGTATCAATAATTGCGTAACGATATTCTAAATCAAGGAATGGATGGATTCATTCTATCAATCGCAGCACTCCCGTTTAATAAATATGCCGCTCCTGCGACGATAACAAGTAATGCTCCAAAAATAAACCTTTTCATCTATATTCCGCCTTTCATTATGTTTTCTTTAAGATGTTTCTAAGTATAGAGCGTATTTCTTAATAAAAACTCATACGGTTTCTTAACATCTCCTTAAACTAAAAGTGAAATATTAATTAGAAAGATCCAAACAGCAAAAAGTAACTTTTCACACTACCATTGACAAAATCACACCCGTAGTGTAATTTTACACCACAAGAAAAAAGGAGCTGCATTATGGATAAACAAGAATTTATTGAACTCGTTAATTCAAAATTAAAACTCATTCGTGTTGAGAACGATTTGTCACAAGAAAAAATGTCAGAAGTTATTGGTTTATCGAAGAAAACATTAGTAGAAATTGAAAAAGGAAGACGCACGCTAACATGGTCAGGTGCAGTTTGCGTCGTAACACTCTTCGAACAGAGCGATACAGTCCAGATGACATTCGGGGATGATGTGAATGAAATTATAAAAACAATCGCTTTTACACATTACAATACGCCCTTCCCGAAGACGTTAGGAGGAAAAATGTGGTGGCGACAAATAAAAGAATTAAATGGTTACCAAATACAACAAAATATTTTATCTCAACATTACAGAATTTTAGATAAAGAAGACCGCAGAATATGCCATTCATTCGAATTGGATGAAATTGAAAAGCGATTTATGGAAATGGCAAAAACATCTCAATAAAGTTCAACTAATCGGGCTTTTAAGGGCAGCCCGACTCCCACCTAACTTCTTCGCTCCAACCAAATTTTGAGGTGGGGTCCCTACTTACCCATTTATGCCGGATAAATTTATTAAACTTCATAATGTTTTCAAAACAAAAAGTCTTCCATGCAACGAGCATACTATGGAAGACACAACAGCAGAAACGCCTAAGTGATGACATAGAAATTCCAAATTTAACAAAACAATGGCATGAAGAAGATGTAGAAAAACACCGAGAAGGTTGCCGGTATACACTGTATCAAATTGAATGATTACCAAAGCTTTCAACGATGATTTATAATCCTCAGCTTATATAAGCCTTATTTTGCTATACTTTAACAATTACTAACCTTCGCATTTTTTCAAAAAATAAAGTATAATGAACTAATATAAAAAAGGTTGTTAACAAAATCGTTAACAACCTTTTTTGTTTTTCTGAAAAACTTTTCAATTTAAGGGAGCGATCACATGTATTGGAGAAAAAATGATAAACCTGTAGTAGAACCAGAAGCAATTGCTGTATGGGAATGCCTAGAAGAAAACTGCCGTGGATGGATGCGTAAAAACTTTGCATTAGAAGCAGAACCGAAATGTCCGTTATGCAAAAGCGATATGGAAAGCGGCGAACGCTTATTACAAAAGATATAATAAATTCTCTTCTTCACCTTTTATAAACTGAAACATAGAGGATTCTCTTTCTCCTTATTTACAATGTGCATCGAAAGCAAATAAACTATACAAAAAGTTTTGCGTATCCTCGCAAAGCTTTTTCAATATCTCAAACTCATTCCAACTATCATTCTTTACTAAAAAAATAAATTACATTTTGAATAAAAAGGAGCAGAATTCCCATTTCCAGTTCTCCCATTCCCCTTAAGACAATACACATAAAAATCTTTTTTTCTCTGTACCTCTACTATCAAAGAAATTACTACTTTCATCCCGGTCATAATTCCTATCAAAATGATGCTAAGAATCAATAACATAGTGTATCCTCACTTACAAAAAAAGTGAAATATTAGGAAATCTTATTTCATATTTTATACCCCTATATTCATTAGATCAATTCGCTACAATCATTTCTATATGGTTTCAAAACAATCTAATATAAACTTTTACTAGATTTATATCTAGGATTACATACTACACCTCTTTCGGAAGGACAATTTTTTATAGGCTCATACAAAATTTTATGCTTGAATCTTAAGACGAGTAAATCCAAATACAGATCCTAACGCTACAAGACATGCACTTAGCATCATCATTGTTACGCTATTTGATGCTGTATTTGGTAGTTTTTCTCCTTAAGAATATTAAAAAGCCCCAAACTATAATAGTTTGAGACCCTTGAATTCTATATTCTATTTTTGAGTAAGAAACAAACTTTTATTTTTGATTTTTTCCTTTTGTACTTAATAAATAAGATTAAATGATATAGGAATAAAGTATTTACTTCTCATCTTTAATTTTAATTTTCGCTTGTTTATAAAAATCTAATTTCTCTTTGTTATATTCTTTTGTATATCCATTAAATTTCTCTTTTTCTCGTTGAATGTCCTCATTCATTTGATTTACACCTTTAATCTTTTCACTAATCTTTTTTAAGTTCGTTTCTTTTTCGCCTAAGCTTTTATATACTTCTCTTTCAAATCCCATTAATTTTTGATACGAATCATTTATCTTATTAAAAGATGCATAGCGCTTTTTATAAATATCCTGTATGTTTTTTGCTTGTTTTTGAAGAGCAGCATCTTCCATTTTATCTATAGTTTTATGAACTGATTTTATTTCTTCCTGTGCTTTTTCAAAAGCTTCTTTTTCTTTGTTCCATACTTTTTCACGTTCGTCCATACTTTTTGTAGCTTGCTCTATCTTCGGCATAATTGCTTGGTTACTATCTTTACCATCATTTATAATTTGATTGTATAACTCTTGATCTTGTTTTTCTAAACCCTCTAGTTTTTTCGCATCTTCAGAAACCGCCTTTTCTTGCTTCGTTGCATTTTCAAATGCGACGTACAATTCTGCTTCTGGCTTTGCGCCAAAACACCCTGTCAATAAGCTTATAGATATAATTCCGGTAATCGTTAACGCTTTATAAGTCAATGTCAATTCCTCCTATGTTACATTCGTTTATCATGCATAAAGTTCAAGGGGAAATGATCATCTTCATGATATGCTTCAAATTCATACCCTTTTTCTTTTAAACCTTTAATAATAGCCGGTACTGCAGCGATAGATTGCGGATGAATATCGTGCATTAAAATAACTTCTTTGGGATTTGTCGCACTAGCAAGTACATTTTGAACAATTTTCGCTTTCGCAGTATCAATTGGTATACTATTATATTCCCAATCTAATGAATCAATTGTCCAATCCCATACTCTAAGACCATTTTCTACAACTTTATTACGAAGTTCTTCGTGTAATCCTGGCTTTGAACCATATGGTGGGCGTGTTAGTTTTGGGGCATGTCCGAGAATACTAGCAATTAAGCCTTGATCCTCTTTCATTTCATCTACGTAGCCACCTTGGGCATATAATTTTCTATTATTGTGCGTCATACTATGCATACCAACATAGTGTCCTTCCGCTTCTTCTCGTTTTACTAAATCAGGGTATGATTTTACATTTTGACCGATTAGAAAAAATGTTGCTTTTGCATCATTTTCCTTTAATATGTCTAGTAACTGTGCCGTATATTTTCCTGGTCCGTCATCAAAAGTAAGATAGGCAATTTTCCTAGTTTGACCATTAAATTGCGTTGGTGCAACCTTATTCATCTCCACTTTTATTTGTTCATTTGCATTTTGAACTGGATTCTCTTGATTTGCTATCGCTTTTGCAGGTGAAGTTATTGCTTGAAATACAAAAAAAGCCCCTCCCACTACAACTATAGCTACCATCATTACAACTATATTCTTTACCTTTAACAGTTTCCCCATTCTATTAATTCCTTTCTACGTCCATTACTTACTTATACTAAAAATATTACTCTAGTTTTTTACCCCTTCCCCCGGCATCCATTCTATTTTTCCTTTGGAAGCACAATCCTCTTATATAATTGAACAGTGATCAAATAGTAGACACCGTAAATGATTAAAAATATACAAATCGGAAGTCCAATATTCACATATGGATTTACAAAAAACTTAACAAATGTAAATATATTCATTCCTACCAAAACGTGTATAAGACCCAATATGGCTGGAAATAAAAATACAATGCCTAATTCTTTATACATAGATTGTATAAGTAATTCTTTACGTACCCCAATTTTCCGAAGCATCTCATACCGCCCTATATCTTTCGTAGCTCCAGAAAGGATCTTAAACATTAAACAACTTGCCATCATAGCTAAAAAAGCAAGACCTAAAAAGAATCCCATAAAGGAAGTTCCTTTTGAGAAGACGAGCATAGATTCATAATCACCATAGTTTGTTGGTAAATATACGTCTTCCTTAGGCTTATTAATAGCAACGGCTATTTTTTCGATTTGACGATTATCCATCTCTTTTAACTCTGTCTTATACCGTAAAATATTATCGATTTTAGCAATAAAAAACGTATGCTCATTACCTTGAATTGCTTTATACCGGTTTTCGTCGACGATATATACAGGTTTACGATTATATACAGTAATATTCGATCTAAAATCACTATCCATACTCTTATCCCAATTCAGTGGTAACGTAGAACTAGATGGATCAACTTCCTCTCCCTTAAACATCCTATAGCTCGAAGATGGAAGTTGTTCAGAAATATGTGTTGTCTCTTTCTTTCCGAACAGAAGTGGCGGATTCTCTAATAATTCCTCTTTTAAATAGTAAACAGCCTCATTATCAACTTTATATTTATATTGTCTTTTATCTATAATTTTCATTTTTTCCATAGCTTTATAATCCGCTGCTTCTGGATCATGAATTGTAATATCATACCCTGACATTCTTTCTGCTGTAAGGATTACGTTTTTCTGTAAAGACATGCCACCAGCCATTGCCCCCACGCCAAGACCAATTAACATCGTTACCGTTCCTAATATTTTCGCCAAACTACTTACACGGAACTGCAATTGTGCAAATGTAAATGCATTTAATTTCTTCTCATTTAAATAGCGCGTTTTCTTTAGCCTATTAACAATCATAGGTAAGAACGAAATAAATATAAGATATGTCCCAATTGTAATCGTGAATAATGGCAGCATAATGGCGCCAGCACCTTTTATTCCTACGAAGATTACGAAATAATATCCTACACCTAGTCCTAGCAAACTACATAAGAGTAACAATATCGTGGCTGGTCCTTTCATTCGTATGCGCTCCGTTTGCTGCTCTGTACGAATTAAATCTAGTTCTGTTTTAAGTGCTATACGAATGGCATTCACAACGGATGTAAGTAGAAATAACGCACTAAAGAATATAAATGTTATTTTGAATGCAGGACCATAAAATGCTTGATAACCTTCCGCTGAAATTTCCAATTGTTTCGTTAGAAATTTGCTAACGAAATTGGAAAGAATAGCTCCGAATACACTCCCTAATGCTAGTGAAATCATTCCCATAAACAATGTCTCAAAAAATAAAAGTTGGCTGATTTTACTCTTTTTGGCCCCTAAAATAAGATACATGCCGAGTTCCTTCCGCCGGAGTGAGAGAAGAAATGAGTTTGCATAAAAAATATAAAAGAATGTAATAAACGCCACCAAAATCGATCCTATTTGAAATACAAATACGATTGAACCAATAATACTGTTATTCATTGTAAACTCTTTATTTAACGCAAGCGTTTGAAACATATAAAAAATAGAAATTGAGATGACAAGACCTATTAATAAAACGATATAATCCTTAATCATTTTTTTCATACTAGAAATAGAAAGTTTTAATAACACACTCTACACCCACGCTTCTCTACAGTGTGGTGTACTACATTCATCTTTTTACTATAACCTCTTTGTACAACGTTCTCTTCAAATATTAAAGTTTTCATATTGCCTCCTGTCATTTGGCTAGTGCTGCGATCATGCTATTTTCATAGCCACTAACTATCATTTTATCTTTTCCCTACAAACAGCAATATTGATTCCTCTTACATTATCCTTACATTTTTGTAATGTACACTTCCGAAAAAAACATTACAATATACAAATCAAACATTTTATAATCCGATTCATATACCTTTTGACATCAATATTCTCACGCTCAAATAATATATTTACACATATAAAGTCGAAGGATATTATATAGGTTTTCTAGCCTATTTAAGAGGTTATATAAATAATTAATATTAAAAATGTACAAAAAAAAAGCCCCACTGTAATACTTAATAACTTTGCACTTATCATCAGTTTACCTCTTCATTATAATTGTCCGAGATAAAGATAAGATAAAGATAAAATAAAAACATTATAAATATATAACCATATATTATTAAATTTAGTACCGTTTTACTTTTCCTTATCCCTCTTACTCTTTATTTTACGTTCATTCTCTTCGTTTCTAACTCACCTCTCAAAGGCACTACATAAAACTATTATTTAGGTTCTATTAAAATTACATCTTCTAAATCATATAAATTCGCCTTTGGTTTTGCATAAATAATATAAGCAAGACCATATTGATCCGGTTCTTGCTCTATCACCTCTGCTACTTCAAGGCCAGGTGGTATTTTCTGACTCAATTCAGAGGTAATAATACTATCACCTATTTTTATTTCTTTCGCTTTATCTGATGGAATATTATCAATTCGAAGAGCCTGTTTTTTCTTATCATACCCTGTAACAAATCCTAAAATGGATGAATTATTTTGAAGGGTGATTGCTAAACGATTCGTTCGTTCATCATTCGTAATTAATTTCACAACAGATGTATATTGATCTACACTCTCTACCTTTCCAATAAAACCTTCCACTGTAATAACAGCCATACCAACCTTTACACCATGTTGTGCTCCTCTATCAATAGTGACTTCTCCATACCACTCTTCTGCTACACGAGTTACTACTGTAGCTTGAATTAAATTGTATTTTCCTTGTTCCTTTAATTCTTTCGTTTTGTTGATAAGTTTAGTAAGGTTTTCTTTCTCCTCACTTAATATTTGCACTTTACTCTTTAACGATTCTTGATGTTCAATTTTCCCTTTCAATACCTGATTCTCTCTATATACTTTATAGATGTCTTCTATATTATGAACAATATTTTGGACATGCTTATTATTTGTACATACATACACCATCAATAAAGCCAAAAGAATAATTGAAAGAAATAATAATATTTTCTTCTTAGAAACCTGCATAATTATCCTGCTACTCCCTACTATTTTTTATCTACATACTATAGAATACTAGTCATTGTACACAGAAGAAATGCAGTTTAAATAAAGTTAAGATAAACTTTATCTTCTTTATAAAAAATTTAGAACTTATCATATACTGCTACAATCTTCGAAGTTTGCTCGTTACCTTATCCATGGAATGCCACTTATAATTTCTATAACTAATTATGTTGTATTTGTACTTTCTTAGGTATTTCATCTATTTGTACTTCTTCCCATTCCATACCATAACTTCCTTTAGATCTAATCTTTAAATATGCTCCTATTCTTAAATGTTTTGAAGCAGTCATCGCAATCTTTTGCTCTTGACCAGATTCATTATATCCTTTGAATTTATATTCCCATCTAGCAAAACCTTTGTTTTCAGCTCCATATTTACCATCATTATCAACAACAGCATAATAAATATCTTCTTTAATAAATGGATTGAATTGATCTACAATCGGTCCCCCCTTTCCTATAAGTAATGTAACTCCAACTATAATCAATACGATAAACGAACTTATTTTTTTCATGAAACTTTCTATTCTCCTCTTCTCAGATACTTCCCCTTAAAGGACTTCCTCTAAATCCATCGCAGCGCTATTACGTATTAAAATGTAACCAAATTTCCTAGTGCTCTTCTAATTAAATTGGCAATAAGATAATAAATTGAATAACCCCATTTTCATATTCTGCTCGAATTTCTCCTTTGTGCAATTCAACAATGCTTTTTGCAATTGCAAGTCCCAAACCTGAACCTTCTACAGCTCTACTTCTCGATTGATCTTTTTTATAAAAACGCTCAAACAAATTCTCTAATTCTATTTTTGTAAATTCTTCACTATGATTCGCTATAGAAATTTTGATATGCTGTTCTTCTCTTTGAAGTAAAACCCGAATTTCTGCTTTATCTATACTGTATTTAATTGCATTTATTAAAAGATTTTCAAACACACGTACCATTTTTTCTGAGTCCACAACAGCATATATACGATCTTCTTGAAATTCTTTTACAAAAGAAATATTATGCTCCTCCGCTTGTGGTACTAGCTCTTCTATTAATTGATCAAGTAGTTCATTTATACACACTTCTTGCGAATCTAACGCCATATTTTCATCTGTTAGTTTTGTATACTCAAACAAATCTTCTATTAACATCTTCAACTGCTCTGATTTTGAAAATGCAATTTTTATATACTCATCATGCTGTTCTTTATTTTCATATTTCGCATCACCTAGTAAACGTAAATACCCCATAATAGAAGTAAGTGGTGTTCTTAAATCATGTGATACATTTGTAATCAATTCACTTTTTTGCTTCTCTATTTGTTTTTCCTTTTCTATATTAGCCAAAAGCTTTTCTGCCATTTGATTAATATTAGAAGTTAATAAACCTATTTCATCTTGACCTGCCTGTTTGATTTTATATTGTAAATTACCTTTCGAAAACTCCCTTACTCCTTCTGCCATCGCTTCAATCTGATTCATCTTCCTTTTCGTTATATAAAAGAAAGATAGTATAAAAGTGATAAAACCTAGTAAAGATGGAAATGGGCTGCTATCATTCACTATATACTTCACATTTCCTTGTGGTATACCACTTGCAATGATATACATATTTTCCGTATTAACAGTAACCGGATAAAAAGTTGTAAACTCCTTACGCTTTTGTTCAGTTCCATCTTGAATTAAATTTTGCGCCTCTACATATCGTACTTGATCCATTTTAAAATCCATCACATTACGCATCGTCTCATGAAGATTGATTTGTTCTTCCGGCGCTCCCTTTGTTTTATAAACGACTTTCCCATTCTCATCTATTATTAAAATCTTCAGTTGATTTTGGTGATTCAATTGATCAAGCAATTCTTGTATATTAATTTCCTTACCTTCCTCGGTTATACTTTCAACAAGCCTTTGTGTCTGTCCATCAATGGCTTCCATACCTGATGCATAATCAATGATAGAAATTTTATTCGCATCCTCGAAAAAAGAAGATGAAGACCATCCTACTAATACCCCGAGTAACGTACAAAAAGTAAATGTAGCCATTAGCTGTATCCGTATGCTCTTTTCCAAATAACTCACTATTTTACCTATCATTTTTTTAAAAACTTGATTCATCCATATTATCGGTTCAAATATCTTTCTCAATCTTATAGCCAACTCCCCATACCGTTTTAATGTACCGAGGCTTCCTTGGAATCGCCTCTATCTTTTCACGTATTTTCCGAATATGTACCATCACAGTATTATCGGATTGGAAAGCTTGCTCTTTCCATACTCTTTCATAAATTTGTGCTGCATTTAATACCATTCCTTGATTTCGTGCAAGCAATTCTAATACCTCAAACTCTCTCGGTGTCAATTTCGCCTCTTTATTTGCAATAATGACCTGCCGTGTTACTATATTAATTTTCATATCTCCAATTTCTATTTCATTTTCATCCTGTACACTTGTCCCGCTCATTTTCATATATCTCCGAAGTTGTGATTTAATACGAGCAATGAGTTCCAGTGGATTAAATGGTTTGGCTACGTAATCATCTGCCCCAGTTGTTAATCCTAAAATCTTGTCCATATCTTGCGTTTTTGCCGAAAGCATAATAATAGGCATTTCCGCTATTTCTCTCACTTTCATACACATATGAATACCATCTATTTTCGGCATCATAATATCAAGGACGATTAGATGCACGTCTCTTTTCTTTACTATTTCTAAACCCTCTTCACCATCTCCAGCTTGTAATACTTCGTAACCTTCATTCTTCAAATAGATAGTGATAAGTTTTCTAATTTCCTTCTCATCGTCCACGATAAGTATCGTTCCTTTACTCACAAAATCTCCTCCAGCATCATTTACCAAACTATGAATGTTGCTTTATTTCACTCACTACTGCATTCCTCTTTTGAATGTACACATAAGAAATGATAGTAATAATCATAATGCCCCCACCTAAATACATCCCATATTTCGTCGCAAGTGCTACAATCGTTTCTATCTGTTTTCCGAATAGAGAGCCCAGCATAAAATAAGCTAGCGTCCAAACAAGTCCTGCCATATAGGAATACAATGCATACGTTTTAAATGACATATTATTCATTCCAACCAAATACGGTACGATATGTCTCACAACGGGGATAAAATAACTTATTACTAATGCATAATGACCATATTTCCCTACTATTTCTTGTGATTTTAAAAGGTACTTCGCCTTTTTCTTTTTCATCAATTTATTAAGCACTTTTATGCCAAATATTTTCCCCAGTATATACCCTAAAGAAAGACCTGATACAACACCTAAATACGTTAATAAAAAGGCTGGAATCATACTTAATATCCCCATTGATGATACAAATCCACCGCTCATGACAATCATTTCATCTGGAATCGGCATACCGATAATACCAAGCCATAAACAAAAAAATAGTGCCCAATAACCATACTGCTCAATGTATGACATTAATTCATGTAACTCCATTATGCATATGCTCTCCTTAGCTCTTTTCTACAACTAAAGACGTAAGCTGGTGGGAAATTAAGCCACACCTTTTCTAGTGTAATTTCAGGAAAGAAATTCTGTATAAATCCTTTTTTCACAAGTGAATATTGAAATGTAATAAATTCCCCGTTCTCATGTATCGTTTCCATTACACTGTTTAAAATGCGCTTTGAAACCTCTTCTCGTAAAGAAGTAAAAGGCAATCCTGATAAGACGTAATCAATACATTCTATATTTAATTGTTCCATATACTTCTTTATATTTTCAGCTGAACCGTGTATAACAATCACGTTCTGCTCATCTTTAAATTTTCTCTTTAACTCTTTAAAAAATACTTCATTAATTTCAACAAGGAGAAATATTGTCTCCTTCTTCTTTCTCTTCATAATCTCTTTCGTAAAAGCTCCTGTACCAGGCCCTAGCTCTACAATGCATTTCGCTCTATTAAAATCAATTACATCTACCATTTTCCTTGCTAATATTTTTGAGCTCGGTACAACCGCACCAATATGTTTCGGATGTTTTATAAATTCAGTTAAGAATGTTATGAGCTGCATATACTCCCTCTCCATTCGTTCAATAGTTTTTAACTTGTGTTTAAGTATAACTATCGTTTCTTAACAAATATTGAGGAGATTTCTTAAGATTTTATGAAGATGAAGGAAATCTTCATCTTTACTATAAACAAACATAAAAAATTGAATTCCAAAGATAAGCGCATCAAACATATACAAATAAGTCAGCTTGTTTATTTACCATGAATGATCATGATCCTACTCCGATTTTGTATAGCGAAGTTACTATTTTTATGTTAAAATCCTCTAAGATATTTGGAATTAGTATAGAAATCATTTTTGGAGGCTTTATGAATAATCAAAACGATAATAAATCAAATGCATTATTTGCAGCTATACAAATAGTGCTACCACTTTTATTACCTATTCTTGTCCCTACCTTTTTAATAGTGGGAATGAAAAAGTGGATGCCCGATGAAGTTAAGTATCCAAGCATAATATCATTGTTCGCATTATGTATGGGATTTTTCATAGTAGGAATTCTCTTCTCTATTGTTTTACGTTTATGTAAATTATCTGAGGAAAAATTAAAGGAATTAGGATTTTTAGGATTTACACTTTCGGCTGTTAGCACATTTCTAAGTTTTTATGTAGGTTACTTTTGGTTGGCAGACCTTAACTTCACATCAGTTGAATTATCACCTCATGCCGTATTAATTTTCGCTATTTTATGTACCTTGCTATTAGAAGGTATTTTTAAAGTAATGGACATGTTTGATAGTTCGGACGAAAATAAAGCTCACGTATAGACAAAAAAAGCATTCGACTAACATGTTAGTCGGATGCTTTTTTACTAAGATAAAAACAACTCTTGCATTACTTCGCACTCACAATCTTATAATAAGAACGAACTGTTAAGAAGTAATATCCGATATAAATAACGCTATATACTCCGATACTAATTAGAAGCGGAACCATAATTTCAAATGGTAGTATGTTTCCTAAACCTTTTAATGCAAACAAACTGTGTAGAATTCCGATTACTAGTGGAATTGCAAAGATAAAGCTCACTTGTTTTGCAATAGCTTTCTTCATCTCTTGTTTCGTTACACCAACTTTATGAAGGACAATGTAACGATCACGGTCAGCACTTGCTTCTGTAAGCTGCTTGAAGTAAATAATGGAGCCTGTCGCTAATAGGAAGACTAAGCCTAAGAATAGTCCGATGAACATCATTAGTCCAGTTGCTTCAAGTCCCATATGGAAACCAGTGTAGAAGTCTCTAAATGGTGGTGCCATTTCTGATTCACCAGCTGGCATCACTTTTGTTAATTTTTCTGTTAATACTTTACTGTTTCTTTCATCTTTTACATCAATATTTTTTACAACACGTGTTCCAAATGCTTGCTTCGCTTGTTCATACATTTCATCTGGAACGACAACAACTAATTCACCTAAGTTCGTAATTGCAGTATTATTTACACCTTGGATCGTCAATGTCTTCGTTTCATTTCCAATTTGGAATACCGCTTTATTTCCTTTATATTCAGGGCTAAACTCATACCCTTCCATATAAGAACTATCATATATAAATGCTTCGCCAGTAGCTACATTCACTGTTTCCGCATCGATTTTTTTCGCAATTTTGTTGAATTCAGATTGAGATATAAACTGATATTTCTCTGAGATCGTGTAATTCATATTAAGAATGAAATCAACTTTATCTCCTTCGAACTTCCCTTTGACAGGAACCGTTTCAATTTCAAATTGATCTTTAACAGGGTGATCCTGCTTTTCCTCCACAAGAATTGCATTTACTTTCTTATCCAATTCTGCATCTTTTTTTTCATAAGAGTAACTGTATGGCATGGATGTTTTTGATTGCGTAAATGTGTTGTAATACATCGTAACTGACGTACCAACCGCTGTTAATGTCACTGCACTTAAAATAGATATTGTCGCAAGTGACTTTGCATTTCCTTTAATACGGTATAGTAACTGTGACGTCGTTATCATATTCATACCATTATAAAACGCTGACTTATTATTTCTTGCACGTTTCAATACGAATACTGTAAAGAACATAAATAGTAAATACGTACCTAATACTGTTGCAAGTAATATATAAAGTGCAACTACCATAAAGTTTGCATACATAACTGCCTTCATAAACATTAACGCTAAGAAATAACCTGAGCCGATTAAGAAAACTGAAATTAACGCCATAATGACAGAGCCTTTTGGCATTGCTTCTCCTTCACGTTCTGCTCGGAAAAGTTCAATTAGCTTAAATCGATAAATTAAACGATATCCTTGAAGTGATGTATACAAAATAATTACAAAGAAAATAATTGCTGTATCAATAACTGCAGCCATCGGTACTTCAAAATGAACATTTAAGTTTATTCCCATCATATTTATTAGTAGTTCAAGGAATAGTTTTGAAAGAACGCTACCGATGGCAATACCGATTACTAATGACATTAATCCCATTAACATATTTTCATAAAAGAGCATTTTACCAATCTGTCTTTTACGAATACCTAATAAAGAATATAACCCAACTTCCTTTTTTCGCTTTCGTGTAAAGAAACCGTTCGAATATATAATGAACACTGCTACGAAAATAATAAGCATCACGCTTGAAACTTGGAACGCTCCACTAATCTTTTTAGAAGCTTCCGCTGCTTTTTCCATTTGTGAATTGTATTGCAGTGCTTTAAATGTAAAATAAATGACGATACTAAAAATCATAGATGCAAAATATACAAAGTAGTCTTTAAAGTTCCGCTGTATGTTGCGGAGGGCAATGCTAGATAAGGTCATCAGCCATACCTCCAGAAATGGAAGACATTACGTCAACGACTTTTTGGAAGAACTGTTTACGTGTTGATTCACCGCGGTGCAATTCTTTATATAACTCACCATCTTTAATGAAAATAACTCGTTTACAATAACTCGCCGCAAACGCATCGTGCGTTACCATTAAAATTGTAGAGTTATCATATTCATTTAACGACTTCATACTTTCTAATAAATCTGTCGCTGATTTAGAATCAAGCGCTCCCGTCGGCTCGTCACCAAATATCATACTAGGACTTGTAACAATCGCACGCGATGCTGCGCAGCGCTGCTTCTGTCCGCCCGACACTTGATATGGGAACTGACTTAAAATATGATCAATACCGAATTTCTTTGAGATTTCAAGAACGCGGCGATCAATCTCACTTGCTTTCACCTTTGATAACGCAAGAGGTAACGCAATGTTCTCTTTTACCGTTAACGTATCTAATAAATTATAATCTTGGAAAATGAACCCTAAATGATCGCGGCGGAATAACGCTAACTTATCATCGTTCATCTTCACGATATCTTTTCCATCAATTAAAATTTCACCGTTCGTCGCATTATCAATTGTAGAAAGAACGTTTAGTAAAGTAGTCTTACCCGAACCAGAAGGTCCCATAATTCCAACGAACTCACCTTCTTTTACTTGTAAGTTAATACCTTTTAACGCTGCAAATTTATTACCACCCGTGTCATACACTTTTTCGATATTCTTTGCTTCTAACACTGTTTTCATCTCGACATCCCTCATTTCTTCTATTCTCTATTTTCAACTATATACACTCTCTACTCTTGCCACTATCGATGTTTCTTACACAAACATGACAGTTATGTAAGGCCGGTAAGTAGAGAAATCAAAATTTAACATACTGAACAAAAGTACTTTGTTACTATAACATTGGGATATCATGCCATCCATTCATTCTCCTTACAGGAACATTACAATTTTGTAAGGTTAAAAATGTACCCTACAAAGTTGTGCATGAAATGTCGGATGGACCTGTTTTTTTCCTGCTATTCTATTTAACAAGGAGGTCATGATATGGATTCACTTAAAAACATGAATGCGGCAATGCAATATATTGAAAACAACCTAACAGATGAAATTGATTTTAAAGAAGTCGCAAAAATAGCTTTCTGCTCCGAATATCATTTCAAAAGAATGTTCTCTTTCCTAGCTGGCGTATCACTATCAGAATATATTCGCTGTAGACGTCTTACTCTTGCTGCTTTTGAACTAAAAGATAGCGCTGCAAAAGTCATTGATGTTGCTATAAAATATGGGTACAACTCGCCAGATTCTTTTACACGTGCTTTTCAAAACTTGCACGGCATAACACCTTCAGAGGCCCGAAATAGTAGTCATTCTTTGAAAGCTTATTCACCAATGACCTTCCAGTTATCGATTCAAGGAGGAAATGAAATGAACTATCGAATTGAAGAAAAAGAGCCATTTCAAATCATTGGTATTACAAAACGCGTACCGATTGTATTTAACGGTGTAAATGAAGAAATTGCTTCTATGTGGAAAAGCTTAGATCCAGGGACCATTCAAACATTAAAGTCCCTTTCAAACATGGAACCTACTGGAATTATTAGTGCTTCTACTAACTTTTCTGAAGGAAGAATGGAGGAAAATGGAGAACTCGACCACTACATTGGAGTAGCCTCAATGAAAGATTGTCCAGAGCAATTCGCACAACTTGAAGCCGCAGCTTCAACGTGGGCCGTATTTGAAGCTGTCGGTCCATTTCCTGAAACATTACAAAATGTATGGGGACGCATTTATTCCGAATGGTTTCCTTCCTCAAACTATGAACTAGCAGAAGGACCAGAAATATTGTGGAATGAACAGAAAGATACATCCTCCCCAAACTTTAAAAGTGAAATTTGGATACCGGTTTTGAAGAAATAAAAAATAAAGCTGCTCCTCCTTAAAAGGAAAAGCAGCTTTTATTTATATTTTTAGTTCTTTTTTATAAGCGACGTAGGAATATCCCATTGTTAATCCTACTGCACCAACAATAATGCCAATGATTAGGAAAGTTTTCCACGCTACCGGAGCAAAAATACTTAAAATCATAATAACTCCTAATACAACAAACACCTTTCCACTAAAACGGTGCGTTTTTCTCCACACTTCCTCATTACTTAATGTCCACGGCGTTTTTATACCGACAAAGTAGTTTGGTTTGCACTGTGGTAAATAGTTGCCGATGACTATAAATAAAATACCAACTAATAATTCAGGCACTCGATTAATGAATAAGTTGTATCCTAATCCACTTGTAATAATATCTATGTTCCCTACAAATAGTAGCAATAATATTCCGTTATTCATCATCATAAAAGCTTTAGAAAACTTCTCGTAATTTGCTTTCTTTGGGTCAATTTTTGGTAATACATTTAGAAATATATATAACACAATCATAATTCCAACCATCGAAATCATTCCATAAAGTTTAGAAGAATAACCATCTGCCTTACCGCCGCTCCAATGTGTCGCAATTGTATCCGGCAAATGTGGCCAAGCAAACGCCCAAGCTAAACAAGTTGTAACAATTAATATAATTGCAAAAAGATGCTTCTTCATTTCCCCTCTTCCCCCTTATTCGTAAACGTAAACACCCAAGTTAATAAATCTTGAAAGACAGTTGTGTTTAAAGAGTACATAACAAATTGACCTTTCTTTTCATCTTGAATAAGTTCAGCATTTTTAAGCGCGCTTAAATGATGTGAAATACTTGGTTTTGTCATATTAAATTGTTCAGCAATTTCTCCAGCGGTTAAATCACCTTCTTTTAATAAATCTAAAATTTTTCGCCTTGTTGGGTCTGCTAATGCTTTGAATGCTTGATTCAATGTCTTTCTTCCTTTCGATAATTAGACATTTAGATATTTATCTAAATATTAAACAACTTCCAATTAATTGTCAATTATGCATACGCCCTTTTTACTTTTCACACTTTTGACCTATACTGTTTATTAGCCTACATTTCAACATAATGAAAAGACTTGAAACACATGATACACTATAGCTACAATTGTTTTTTTAGGAGGAATATACATATGTACAAAATTTTAATCGTTGAAGACGATCCAAATATTTCATCATTACTACAATCTCACATTCAAAAATATGGCTATGAAGCTGTTGTTGCAGAGAACTTCGATGATATTATGGAATCGTTTAACGCAGTGAAACCACATCTTGTTTTACTCGATGTAAACTTACCGAAATTCGATGGTTTCTATTGGTGCCGTCAAATTCGTCATGAATCTACTTGTCCAATTATTTTCATTTCAGCGCGTGCTGGCGAGATGGAACAAATTATGGCGATTGAAAGCGGTGCGGATGATTATATTACAAAACCGTTCCACTATGACGTTGTAATGGCGAAAATTAAAGGTCAATTACGCCGTATTTACGGTGATTATGCGCCAAATATTTCTGAACGTATCGTTGAAGTAGAAGGTTTAAAACTATTCCCAGAACGCCCAGAAATCCATTTCGGTGCTGAACAAGTTCTTTTAACGAAAAAAGAAGCTATTTTAGCAGAAATGTTATTATCTAAATTCCCTCGTACAGCGAGCCGTGAAGATTTATTAGCTGCCCTATGGGATGACGAAAGTTTCGTTGAGGAAAATACATTAAACGTAAACATTACGCGTCTTCGTAAAAAGTTCAATGAGCTTGGTATTGAAAATGCTATTGAAACAGTACGTGGACTTGGGTATCGTTTTAACGCAACTTGGAGTGAATAAGCATGAAGCTATTTTTACGTGATCATTTTGCATTTTTTCTACTATATGTATTAAACTTCGGCATCATTTTCGTTCTTTATGATGCAGTAGATGGATTTCAAAATAATAAATTTTACTTCGTCGTTTTAAGTTTATATTTATTCATTTGTTTCCTCGCTTATCGTTACGTCCGCAATCGTAGAATGTACCATAGATTAAGTGAGCAACCAGAGAAAATGGAAGATGCGTTTATTGAAAGAGCAACTGCTCCGATGCCTCACGGTGTAAATGAACTCGTGCGCACGCAGTATCGTCTATTCCAAAAAGAACTACAATCGTATGAAGTAAAACAACAAGAACATCAATTATTCATTAACCACTGGGTGCATCAAATGAAGACACCTGTTTCTGTTATGCAGCTTATGGTGCTCGAAATGGAAGATGAACATTTGATTCCGAAATTCAAAAAAGAATTAGAACGATTAAATCAAGGGCTCGATATGGCTTTATATATGGCAAGGTTAAATAACTTCCATGAAGATTTCCATGTTGAGACGATTTCATTAAAAGATGCGGTAACAAAAAATATTAACGGATTAAAAGAACTATTCATTCGAAACGGGGTCTTCCCTGTTTTAGAAGTTCATTCCGATTTAAAAGTTGCTTCTGATGCGAAATGGCTAAAGTTCATCATTTATCAGTTAATGACAAATGCAGTTCGTTACTCTGGTGAGCGCGGAAAGAAAGTATTCCTATCTGCTTACCGAAACGGAAAAGATATTATTTTAGAAGTTCGCGATGAAGGTGTTGGTATTCCGCAAGAAGATATTCGAAGAGTATTTGAACCGTTTTACACTGGGAAAAATGGTCGCGCATTCGGAGAATCTACTGGTATGGGACTTTATATTGTAAGTAAAATTTGTGATTATTTAGGTCACTCTGTCAAACTAGATTCTGAAGTTGGTAAAGGAACGACGATTAAAATCATCTTCCACAACGCTGCAAATAATCAAGCAGAAACTACGGAGAAGGTGACCGAAGCATGATCGGAACATATGCTAGCAAAATGTATGAGAACTTACTCTCATACATTTTTTGCAATAAAACTACATATTTGCCTTCTAGCGAGAGGTACATATTATGACATTTTGGCAATTTGCATTTAAAAATGTAACGCGCAACTCGAGAGCTTATTTTGCTTACTTTGTAAGTAGTTCCTTTTCCATTGCTGTTTTCTTTTCGTTTGCTGTTTACTTATTCCATCCGAAATTACAAAACTTTAGCATGAACGCTGAAATTTCAGGATTAATGATATTTTCAGAAGTTGTAATTGTATTTTTCTCTTTCTTCTTTTTACTATATTCCATTGGTACTTTTTTAAAAGTTAGAAAAAAACAATTCGGAGTTTTGACCGTTTTAGGTATATCGAGAAAGCAATTACATCGTCTCGTTTTTATGGAAAATATGTTAATCGGTATTTTATCTATCTTTTTCGGTATGCAGTTTGGACTTGTATTTTCACAATTTTTCTTATTAGTCACAGCAAAAATTACGCACGTCCCAGGCATATATTTATACTTGCCTATTAACGCCTTTATTTTAACGACTATCGTCTTCCTTAGTCTTTTTATCATTGTATCTACATTCACACCAATGCTTATTCGTACAAAAAAAGCGGTACGCCTTTTAAAAACAAATGGCGGAAAACAAAAAGAAAAAAAACCGTCCATACTTGTTTCCTTATTTGGTGCGATTTGTTTATTAGGTGGTTATGCTTTAGCTGGAAATCCTAAATATTTCGTATCAGTAAGCCCGCAAATAGGTGTTATATATATGGTTTCAAGTATTTTTGTTATCCCAACGCTTGTTACAATCGGGACATATTTTTTCTTTTCACAAATTAGTTTCTTACTCATTTATATTTTAAAGAAAAGAAGAAAGTTTTATATGAAGCGGGTGAATATGCTTTGGATTTCTGATTTAGCAAACCGTATTCGAACGAATATTAATATGCTTTTTATTGTAGCGATGCTCTCTACAATTGCTTTCACAATGATTACGTTCCTATATGGATCTGGGAAGTTTATTAAACTAGAGGTTAATAGAACTTCTCCTTTCCCAATTTCTTATTTTTCTTATGATGCAAATCCTTTTGTTACTGAGCATTTAAATTGGCTTGAACAACAGTTACAAAAAGAGCATTTTCCTTATGAGAAAATCAAAACTGATATATATGAAACACCACTAAGAGAAGATAAAGATGTAGCTATTTATAATGACGTATACGCAATTAAGCAAAGTGACTATAACAAACTTGCTGCTTCTTTACGAATGAAACAACTATTTATGGATGATAACGAAGCATACGTGTTAACGGGGACCTCTTATATCACTATATTTAATGAATTTGAGCAAAGCTACAAAAGAGATTACATTACACTCTCTAGTACAAATACGAAATTAAAAGTAAAAGGCTATGAGCATGTTAATGCAATTCCATCTGGCTTTTCATATCAAACGATAGTTTTACCTGATATTCTCGTAAATAACTTACCCAACACGGTAAAACATATATCAGCATACAATTACAAAATTCAAAACTGGGAACAGACATATAAAATTGCGGATGATTTTATAGAAAAGGTGCAAAAAGATCGAAATAATTCCCAGTATGAAGGGCCTCTTATTCGATCCTTTGAATCAGCAGGAACGTTATATAAAATAACGTCTGGTAGTGCCGCATTCTTCCTAATCGGAACATTTTTAGGAGTTATTTTCTTCATTGGAGCTGGTAGCGTTCTTTACTTTAGAATGTATACAGATTTGACGAATGAACAAGAGAAGTATATAACAATCTCTAAGATCGGTGTGACAGATAAAGAGATGAAACGATCTGCAACCATTCAGCTTAGTATTTTATTTTTCGTTCCTTACATTATGGCATCCATTCATACAATGTTTGCAACGAAAATGCTACAAGATGTAATAGATCTATCTTTGTTCAAAGAAGTTGCAGCCGTTCTTATTATTTTTGGAGTCGTTGAAATTGTATTTTTCTTATTCATTCGTTCACTTTACATGCAAAAATTATCACAATATACGAATGGACAAATTATTTAAGACAAACGTGATAAAAAGAGTATCTTTCATACTCTTTTTATCTTCACTTTATTAGGAGGTTCAGTTGAATGACATTTTGGCAGTTTGCATTCAAAAACGTAACCCGGAACGCCAGAGCTTATTTCGCCTATTTTGTAAGTAGTGCGTTTTCCATTGCAATTTTTTTCTCGTTTGCGGTTTATTTATTTCATCCTAAATTGCATATGACAGGCGTGAATGCTGCTCTGAACATATTAATGACAATTTCAGAAGTTGTCATTGTATTCTTTTCTTTTTTCTTTTTACTATATTCAATCGGTACTTTCTTAAAAGTACGAAAAAAACAATTTGGGATTTTAACAGTACTTGGTATATCTCAAAAACAATTAAAAAGACTTGTATTTCTAGAAAACATGTTAATTGGTGTTCTTTCCATATTTTTCGGCATTCAACTTGGACTTGTCTTTTCACAGTTCTTTCTACTAGTTACCGCCAAAATTACACATGTACCTGGTTTATATTTATATTGGCCAACGAGTGCTATTATTTTAACTATGATCATCTTTCTTGGACTCTTCATTCTCGTTTCATCTTTTACGCCGATGCTCATTCGGACGAGAAAGGCTGTACGTCTTTTAAAAGAAGGAACAAAGCAAAAAGAAAGAAAAGCATCCGTGCTCATCTCTCTATTTGGTGCGACATGTTTAATAACTGGATATGTATTAGCAGCAAATCCGTTATATTTTATGTCCCTAGGTGATATGATTGGAATCTTATATGCCGTCTCTAGCATATTTGTTATTCCTTCACTTGTCGCAGCTGGAACATATTTTTTCTTTTCACAAATTAGTTTTTTACTCATTCGTATATTAAAAACGCGAAGAACATTTTATATGAAGCGTACGAATATGCTTTGGATTTCTGATTTAGCAGCGCGCATTCGGACAAACATTAACATGCTCTTTATTGTAGCGATGCTATCAACACTCGCTTTTACTATGATTACATTCTTATACGGTTTTGGGAAATTTACAAAGTTTGATGCAATAAGACAAAACCCTTTCCCTTTTACGTATTTATCACATACTGAAAATACGTTAGCGGATGAACATTTAAATTGGTTAGAACAAAAATTTAATGAAGAGCACTTTACTTATAAAAAACTTAAAACGGATATATATGAAGTATCTTCGGCTGAAGAAAACCCAAAGCTCTATTATGCAATTAAACAAAGTGATTACAATATACTTGCTAAGGCGTTAAATTGGGAACATCTCAACGTGAAAAATAATGAATCTTATATCCTTATAAAAGACATAGATGATCAATTCATTGGCACAATTTATGATACAGAAAGGAAAGATATTCTTACACTTACTCAAAACAGTCTACAGCTCCAAGTGAAAGAATATAAAAATTATAATCCTTTCCCAAACAGCTTAATCTCACAATTACTCATACTATCTGATGAAAATGTAGAAGCATTATCATCAGTTTCAAAACAGATGAGTGTGTATAGCTTTACAGTTAACGATTGGGAAAAAGCTAATAACATCGGTTCGGCATTTATAACAAAAATTGATAATGATAATGAAGCGATTAAGGCTGAGCACCCACCATTCCATGCAAGTGAAGCGAGCGATTCTCTATACACAACTAAACTAAATGTCGCTTCATTCTTCTTAATTGGAACTTTCTTAGGTGTTATTTTCTTTATCGGTGCTGGCAGTGTTCTTTATTTCCGGATGTATACAGATTTAACAAATGAGCAAGAAAAGTATGTAACGATTACAAAAATTGGTTTAACAGAAGCCGAAATGAAACGATCTGCTACCATTCAACTTGCTATTTTATTCTTTGTTCCTTACATTATGGCATCGATTCATACGATGTTTGCGACAAAGATGCTACAAGAAATATTACATCTCTCGTTCTTCGCTGAGATTACAGTCGTACTGATGATTTTTGGAACAGTTGAAGTTATATTTTTCCTTTTAATTCGTTCCTTCTATATGCAAAAATTATCACAACACATTAAGTTCTAAAGGATAGAAAGGTGATTACTATGGAAGAAGTATTACACATAAAAAACGTCTCAAAAGTGTATGAAGGAAAAGTCCCTCATACTGCTTTAAAAAATATAAATTTACATGTAGATAAAGGAGAATTTGTCGCTATCATGGGACCATCTGGTAGTGGTAAATCTACATTTTTAAACGTTATCTCTACAATTGATTCACCTACTTCTGGTGATGTCGTTATTAACGGAAAAAAACCGCACACATTTCGTAGAGAGAAGTTAGCTATTTTCCGCCGACAAGAGTTAGGATTTGTTTTCCAAAACTTTAACCTACTAGATACACTAACAATCGGTGAAAATATCGTACTACCTTTAACATTAGATAATGTTCCATTAAAAGAAATGGACGAAAAGCTTGATAACATTTCAAAAAAGCTTGGCATTGATCATATTTTAGACAAACGTATTTTTGAAGTTTCTGGGGGCCAAGCACAGCGTACCGCAGTAGCACGTGCTGTTATTCATCATCCGTCACTTCTACTTGCCGATGAACCAACAGGAAACTTAGATTCGAAAGCAGCGATCGATGTAATGGAGTTATTTACGAAGTTAAATAAAGAAGAAGATGCAACAATTTTAATGGTTACGCACGATCCATTTGCAGCAAGTTATTGTAACCGCGTCATTTTCATTAAAGATGGTGAGCTTTACAACGAACTACACCGCGGACTATATCGCGAGAAATTTTATCAAGAAATATTAGATGTTTTAGCATTATTAGGAGGGAGACGTGGATGACATTTTGGCAATTCGCATTTAAAAATGTCTCGCGTAATTCGAAAGCATATTTCGCCTACTTTGTAAGTAGTGCGTTTTCTATCATGGTTTTCTTTTCATTTACTGTATACGCGTATCACCCGCGGTTACAGAGTGTACAAAGCTTTCAAGAACGTGATCCTCTAATGAACTTAGCTAGTACGGCACAGCTTGTGATTGTTATGTTCTCGTTCTTCTTTCTCTTATATTCAATTGGAACATTTTTAAATGTACGGAAGCAGCAATTCGGGATACTTACAATTCTCGGTATCTCACAGAGACAATTAAAAAGACTGTTATTTACTGAAAACATGATGATCGGGATATTGTCCATCTTTATCGGTATACAAGGTGGCCTCGTGTTTTCTAACTTTTTCTTATTAGTCACTTCGAAATTAACAAGTGCGAAAGGCCTTTATTTATATTGGCCAACAGAGGCGATTATCGTTACAACCGTAACGTTTATCATTTTATTTTTAATCGTTTCTACGTTTACACCAATGTTTATTCGTACTCGAAAAACAGCCCACCTCATTAAAGGGAACAAGAAAATGCCAGCTGAAAAAAGACCATCTATACTCATCTCTTTATTCGCTTTAATTTGTTTAGGGCTATGCTATTATATCGCTGGTTATCCGCGAGGCTACGTAACGGAAAAAAATGTGCAAAATGGATCTGTCTTTTTTATTATGTTATCTATTTTACCACTCGTAGTAGTCGGGACATATTTATTCTTTTCACAAACATTTCTTCTTTTTATCTATATTTTAAAGAAGCGTAGAAAGTTTTATTTGAAACAAATAAATATGTTATGGATTTCGGACTTAGTTGCTCGTACCCGTAGTAATATTAACGTACTCTTTATCGTTTCTATGCTATCTGCACTTGCATTTACAATTATTATTGGGTTATTCGCCGCTAATAACAATACGAAGGCATCAGTACTAGAGCGATATCCCGTCCCCTTCACTTATACATCAGAAGGTGAAAATTCCCTTGAGCAAAAGCATATTTCTACAATTGAAACGGAGCTTACAACTAGTAATTTTCAGTACAACAAATATAAGTTTACAGTCTTAAAAGATACAGCTTCAAAAGAAGATATTATGCTTATGAAGATGAGCGATTATAACGCAACCGCTCAACAATTGAAAAGACCGGAAATAACAATCGATTCTACAGAAGTGTATATTATTTCTCGCCACTCACCAGAACTTCTCGATCTCGTATCTAATCCATTTGCAAAGCAAAATACGATTACACTCGGATCTAATAAAAAAGAATTTCATATTAAAGGGTTTATTAATAAGGGAATAGAACCATCCTTTGCATTCCCACATTTAGCTGTCGTACAAGATTATGTATTTGATAATATGATTCCTCATATTGAAACAACCGTAATCTATAACTACTTCGTAGAAAACTGGGAAAATGCAATAGTTCCAACCAGAAATATGTTACGCGTTATTAGTGGTGATGCACGTGCGTTCTACGAAAAGCATACAGAAGAGAACGCTCAAGTTCCTTTCTTCATACATACGGCTACGGATGAACTCATTTACGGTAAAGGAAATGCAGTTGCTCAATTCTTTATTTGGGCATTTCTTGGTTTTATCTTCTTTATCGGTGCGGCTAGTGTCTTATATTTCCGTATGTATAATGACTTAACAACTGAAAAACAAAAGTATATTACGATTACAAAGCTTGGCTTAACTGAATTAGAAATGTTTCGCTCTGCAACCATTCAATTAGGAATTTTATTTTTTGTTCCGTATATCGTTGCTGGTGTTCACACGTTATTTGCGGTTAAGTTTTTACAAAGCATGTTTTCTTTCTCCTTACTAAAAGAGACATGTATCGTACTCACCTTTTTCGGGATTATCGAGATTATTTTCTTCTTCTTAATCCGTTCTCTGTATATTAATAAATTATCACAGCATATAAAAATATGAATAAAATGGCCTTGTGCGTATTGCACAAGGCCATTTTCAATAGTTTTTAAAAAATTAGCAGCAATATCCACCATAGCCGCCTGCGTAACCGCCATAACCACCATAGCCACAACCGCCGCCTCCGCCGAAGCAGCTAGCACCGATGATAATTAATAAAATAAACAATACGATTAGAAGCGCAAAACCGCCTCCGCATCCACGTCTACGGTCGCAATCATCATGTCTGTGTTCACACTTTTCGCTCATTACCCTATTCCTCCTTTAGTATCATTCACAACAAGTTCCTCTTGTTCTAAATGAGGGGATTCCATTTATAGTATGTTTTCAGGGCGAATAGGAAGCTTGGCTCACCTAAAAAAGGGCTTGTTTTCGGAAATGGGCTTCATCAAAAAAAAAGATACCAATTAAGGTATCTTCTAAATAAACATATTCAATAAAAGTGCAAAACCAAATGCGATAAATGATAACAATGTCTCCAGTACCGTCCATGTCTTAAATGTTTCCTTCACCGTTAATCCTAAATACTCTTTTACAAGCCAGAAACCTGCATCATTTACGTGAGAAAACATTAATGATCCTGCACCCGTTGCAATAACGAGTAATTCTAAATTCACTCCAGACATGTGCTGAATAACTGGTGAAACAATTCCAGCTGCTGTCGTTAATGCTACTGTCGCTGAACCTGTTGCAATTCGAATTAATCCAGCTACCATGAACGCTAATACAATTGGTGATAACGATATATGTTCTGCCATTTGTGCAATCGCCGTTCCAACGCCGCTTTCAATTAATATTTGTTTAAATCCACCACCTGCACCGATAATTAAAATAATGGAACCGACCGGTAATAAACTTTCATCCGTTAATTTTTTAATGACCTTTTTATTAATTCCTTGTCTTATTCCAAGTAAATAGAATGCTGCGAAACATGAAATAAGTAAAGCAATTACTGGACTTCCTATAAAAACAAAAAATTCAGTTATTTTTTTCGGTAATGAAATATATGGTGCAACTACTGATAAAATCATTAATACAACCGGTAATAAAATAATAAAGAATGAAACTTTACGACTTGGTAAATCAGTTGATACTGTCGTAACTCGAACAAGCTCTGGTTCATTTTCAGGTATAACCCTTTTATGTACCCACTTTGCAAATATAGGTCCTGCGATAATGGCTGTTGGTAACGCGATAATTAATGAATATAAAAGTACTTTTCCTAAGTTCGCGTTATAAATACCGATTGCTGTCATCGCCCCTGGATGTGGCGGTACGAGCCCATGCACAATAGATAATCCAGCAATAACAGGTAACGCAATTAATAATATATTTTGCTTCGTCGTTTTTCGAATGGAAATAACAAGTGGTAATAAAATGACAATCCCCACTTCAAAAAATACCGGAATCCCTATAACAAATCCTGCAAATAACATAGCCCAAGGTAGTTTCTTCACACCGAAAAATCGAATAAAGAAATCTGCCACTTGCATGCCGGCCCCTGAATCGGACATCATTTTTCCTAAAATTGTTCCGAGAGCTAAAATACCAACTAAATGCCCTAGTACACTACCAACACCAGTTTCATAGGCAGTCACTATTTTCGTTAAATTCAGTCCAGACATGATGGCTAAAAATAAACTCGCAACTGTTAAACTAATAAATGCATGCCATTTCCACCATGATACCCCTAAAATAACAATCGCGATTGCAAGTAACGTGACGATTAATAAGTATATATCCATCTCTCATTCCCCTTACTTTTCCCCCGTATTTGTGGACAGTAAACACCTAATTGGTGCGGGATGAACCCAATTAAAGTTTCACTTTATAAAAAAAGAGGGCGAATACCCTCTTTTTATACGTCATAATTCACTACATAATGCTGCATTTCTGTGTTGTAGTAGCCTTCGCTATATTCAATTACTTCGCCAACTTCATCGTAAGAATAACGCATACGTTTTAATAGCGCTGTCCCCTCTTTTTCACCTAACGCTTCTGCAACGAAACTAGGCGCGAGTCCAACTGCGAATTCATCTCTGAAGTTTTCTAAATGTATACCTCGGTCTTCAACTAAATCATAAAGCGATTGTAAATCAAAGTCCGATAAATCTGTACTTGCCATGTGTGCTGAGAAATAGTGCGTATAATGAATGTACGGTGCATCATTTAACGTATATAAACGTTCGATACGAAAACTCTCCTTACCGAATAATCGAAATGGCACTGTTCCTTCTTCATTATGAACGACTTCTGCTTTTAGTAATTTCTTTTGTACTTTATATCCTTCTTCCACTAACACTTCTGTAAATTTCTTTCCCTTTGACAACTTTGTCGCAGAAGTATTACGGATGACTTTCGTTCCTTTACCGCTTTTCTTTTCCAAATATCCTTCTTGAGCAAGTTCTTTAATCGCATTACGCACTGTAATTTTACTCACTTTGAACTCTTCTTCTAACTGCGGTTCGGAAGGAATATTCGTATGAATCGCATATACACCATGCAATATTCGATCACGAATAATATTTTTTATTTGTAAATATAATGGTCCTTTTTTCCTCGTTACGTTCACCGTTACACCCACTACCTTTCTACATCACCTACTGATGCCGTCATTGCCCGAAGTATATCCTTCTCTGATGACATTGGCGTATCACCGACGATTGTATGTGCAAGCATTCCAGCTGCTGACGCAAATGAAACAGCTTTCTCTGGTGCAAACTCTTCTATCTCGCCATGAATAATCCCGCTCGTATAAGCATCTCCAGCACCTATTCTATCATATACAGAAAACGTAAGTGTTTTTGCAAAAGTGAACGCACCATCTTTACATATAAACCCGCGAAGCGAGTGTGTATTATCGCTATTAATAGAGCGATGTGTACCAGCAATTGTAGCAATATGATATGTTTCAGCCACTTTCGGAATAAGATCAACAAGTTGCGCCTCTCGCTCTGTCTCTTCTGTTTTCATTCCAAGAACGAACATTGCATCTTTTTCATTCATCATAACGATATCAGCAAGAGCCAGCATTTCTTCATAATGCGGTTTCGCCTGCTCATATCCATCCTCTCCCCAAAGAGATGGACGATAATTGCAATCAAAAACGACAGTGCCTCCGTTTTCTTTAACTGCTTTCGCCAAAGATTTCATATGATGGCGCACCGTATCATTCATCGCAAGTGTAATTCCACAAAAATGAACGATATCAATTTCCTTGGCGATTTCTTCAAATTGATACATCTCTTTATATGCCGTATTAAAGCTACTTTCTAGGCGATTTGAATATGTAACGCGGCTTGCACGTGCTCCAAATCCATTTTCTAAAAAGTACATGCCGACATATTTACCACCTCTTGAAATAAACGGTGCCTGAATCCCTAACTTTTGAATGTGCGATATCGCAGCATCTCCAACCGAGTTTTCCGGTAAAGTTGAAATAAGAAAACCTTCATGCCCGAGATGAGAAATCGCCGCTGCAACGTTCACACCTGTACCAGAAAATGAGTAATTTAATGTGTTAGCTTGTGACAACAATTCATATCCTGGTACTTGCAGGCGCATCATTACTTCGCCAAATGCTGCAATTTTCTTACGCATATTGATCAACTAGCTTCTTCACTACCGCTAATAACTCACGAACATCTTCTGTTTTCGTATTACCAGTTTCTTTATCAATAATAGAAGAGTACACGTGCGGGATAACTTGCTCTACATTTGCCTCTAATGCGATACGTACAATTGTTTCAAAGTTTTCTTTATCAATTCCGCCTGTTGGCTCTAATGCAAAGCCTTCTTCCGCACATGCTTTCGCAACTGCGCGATATTCTTCTTCATGCGCTAATCCTTTCATTGGGAAGTATTTCAATGAATTTCCGCCCATATCACGTACAAGTGCGATTGCTGTTTTAATTGGAACGATTGCTTTTTCTTCTCCAGCTGCACTAATTGGACCAGTAGAAATGTTTACGTACCCTACTTTTCCTGTTGGTGATACTAAACTATTAATCCAGCTATCTTTTCCGCCAAGATTTGCACGTGTCGCTCCAACTGAAGGGAACACTTGGTTAATATGGCTACCAGGATAATGCTTCGCAATTTCAGCTACAACTGCCGCTTGGCGATTATCCCCTGCTCCTAGTCCGATTGATACAGCGTCATCAATTTCTTTTCCGTATGCTTTCATTGCAGTTACTGCTTCTTCTACTGTTGGATAGTCTTTTGATAACACTCCCACTACTACATAACCTTCTGCCGCTTCAAAAATGTCTTTTGCATTTTCGATATTGTTTGCTAATACATTTAATGCTACACGGCCTTTATAAAAACGTTTTTGAATGTTTGTCATTTTAGTTTCCCCCTACGATTTCTCTCATTTTTTCTTCAATTACATGTATGTCATCACCTTGAAGTGGACGTGGGTCAATGTCAAAGAATCCTTGTCTTACTCCATAATCACGTGTGTAAATTGCGATTTCCCCTTCGCGTAATGCTGTTACAACGTCTTTTGCTGATTTATTTAACTCTTTCTCGTTAATATGAATACGCGCTCTAAAGATTGCTCTTCCTGCTTCATCTTGAACGATCGTTACATTTACACCATTTAATTCTTTTAGCGGCATAAGTACTTGTAATAACTCTTTTTCTTGCTCACTCTTATCTTCTTTTACTCCGTACTCATCAAGCGCTTGAAGTAAGCCGAAAGTTGTTTCTTTCCCAACTTTCATACTTCTACCACTGCAATGTAATTGTACTTTCAGCCACTCGATATATTTTCGTTTACCGCCGACAATACCAGAAGTAGGTCCTTCAATTGCCTTTGAACCGCTATAAATGGCAAGGTCTGAATACTTTACATACTTTTGAATATCCTCTTCAGCTGCCGCATCGACGATAAGTGGTACGTTATTTCGCTGCGCAACTTCCCATGCTTCTTCAACAGAAATCATATTTTTTTGCACGGCATGATGGGATTTCACATATAGAATCGTTGCTGTATTTTCACCAATCGCATCTTCAATATGCTCTGCTTTCCCTTCATTTGCGTAACCCACTTCAACAAGCTTACCGCCGCCTAAATAAATCATCGTTTCAACAGGAGCACCATATTGAACGTTATGACCTTTTAACATAATCACTTCGTTTTTCGCGATGACCTCTTGATGAAGTCTTTCACTTTTACGGCGATTTCCTTCTGTAACGATACCAGCGATAGAAAGCGCAATTCCGCTCGATGCTGAATTCACAACGACTGCTGCCTCTGAATCTAGAATTCTCGCAATATGATCTCCTGCTTTATCTACTAAATCTGCAATTTCCACATAATTTTGTCCACCATGTTTCATCGCATCCATAACTGTATTTGTAGGAGCGGATACACCTAAAATACTCATTCTACCGCTCGCATTAATTACTCTTTTTAATCCATACTTAGCATTCAATGAATGACCCATTGATTACAACCCCTTTCGTATCAATTCTTCTTTCAGCAATGCGCTGATCCCCTTCTGAATCAATTAACGTAATCGGTTCATCTTTCACCGTAAATAAAGTTAAGTTTGCAATATCGCCTTCTTGAATACGGCCAAGCTCTGGTTTCTTCAGCCACTCTGCCGCATGTTTCGTCACCGCATCAATTACTTCTTCTAGCGGATACCCTAAGTAAAGGAATTTCGAAAGAACGTGAGCCATACTATACACTGGACCGTGTATACGATTCTTCCGGTAAATGTCTGTACTAATTGTATTAAAGGCAATACCGTGACGCTTCGCCGCTTCTGCTACTTTAAAAGAAAAACTAGCATTACCGTGACCAACATCTAAATGAACACCGCGCTTCACTGCATCTATTAATACAGGTAGCGGTTTGCCTTCTTCATCAAATAAATTATTTTCTTTCCCGTTTAAGTAATGTGTAATCACATCATCTTTTTCTAAAAGAGGTACAACTTCCTCAATGCGAGGAGGCGCTGAACCGATATGTACCATAATCGGTAATGATGTTTCACGAGATAAAGAGCGTGCAACATGAAGCGGTTCAATTCCGCTATCACAAACGACACTTTTACTCATTCTCGCCTTTAACCCAACGATTACATCTTTATACTTTTCTACTGCTTCTATTACTTTCTCTTTATCTATCCATTCCATATTGGATAATTCATCAATTCGTTTCAAACCGATGCGAGAAATATTTAAAAAGGTAAATAAATTCGTTTTCGCCTGCTCTCTACTTTGTACTAAATCTGCAATACGATCAGCTCCGCAGCTACCCGCATCAACAATTGTCGTTACCCCTTGCTTAACGCCAATTTTATCTACCTCATCGCCATACGGATCAAACTCTGGAAAAGCATGAACGTGTAAATCAATCCAGCCACTCGATACGTAAGTACCAGAGTAATCAAGAACCGTTCCACCTTCACCAGCACCAGCTTTCGTCACCTGTGCGATTTTATTATTTTCAATTACAATGTCAATCTCTTCCCCGTTCACACGTTTCACATTACGTAGTACGAATCGTTCTGTCATTGTATTTCCACCCTTTTCTATAAGAAGCCATAAGAATACGCTTACATTAAAGTTTCATTTTTTACGTCTCTTTCACACGTTTAGCGTAACACAAAAAAAAGAAGAAGTAAATATAACGTTATAATGTTTAAAAGTAAAATAAGAGATACTCCTCAAAATTCTGATAGTACAGGAAATTATATCAACGATTCGACAAGGAGTATCGATTTACCGACAAAAAACGCCAATCCCTTTCTTATATAAGAAAAGGCTGCTCCAAAACGGAACAACCTCTTTATCTATTCCTGAACCGTCACAATAACCCCGTCCACATTGTTCCCCGAAATTTCATACTGCTTATTTACCGGAACATTCACTTTCATGTCCCCGGAAACTTTATAATAAGAAACCGTATATTTCTTACCTTCTACATTCGTTGAAATTTCTTTTTTCTCTTTTAAGAAGTCTAAGTATTCCTCTAATGTAATTTTCTCTTTTTGCATAATAGCACTATGAGGTAAGCCGACGTAACGTATATGCCACGGCTCATATTGAATGCCTGTAATATGACTTTTATTTTTCGGATAACGTAAAACAAATCCGTGTTTCCATACGTTCTCTTCAATCCATTTTCCTTCAGGCGCTTTCTCCATTTTCTTTTGCGTAGATCCAACATCCAGTGATAATCCTAAATTATGTTCACTATATCCTGCTGGAAGTGCATAATCAGAGCCCATTTTTTCATATAACTTTTCTTGCTCATTAAAATCTCGATATCCGCTATTCATTAAAAAATGCTGTACGCCATCTTTCCCAGCTGCATCGACAACGTTCAAAAACTTGCTCACAACATCCTTTGATAAACGAAGATTTCTATCAAATATCACATAGCCTCTTACTAATTCACTATTGTGATTTACATTTATAATATCGGATCTAATACTATCTTTTTTAACGGGGTAATCTTTATTAACTAATAATAGATTACCTTTATAAACTTGTTCTTTTGTAACCTCTACCTTTTCAATATTCGCCGATTTTACCTTATTATCTTTTCCCGCAATTTTAACATCGATCTCCTTTTGAAATAACGGTGATATATAAAAGCCTACACAGACTGTACATAATATAAAAAGAGAAATAAATACCCACTTTTTCATTTCTAGTTCCTCCTTAACGTGACTTACGTATAGAATAGAAAAAACTCTTAAAATAAAAAGTGGGGTAAAGTTTAAATTTTTATTAAATTGCTTAGCTTTCTTCTTTTGGTAATCTTACTTCAAATATCGTTCTAATTACATTACTTTCAGCAGAAATCTTCCCATCATGCTGTTCAACAATATTTTTCGCGATAAATAAACCAAGACCTGTACTACCTTGTTGCTCTGACCTTGCTTTATCACCTGTATAAAACATATCAAAAAGATACGGTAAATCTTCTTCCGGAATGCTATCTCCGTAATTAATAATTTGTACGACTACCTCTTCACTCTCAATATATGCGTTCACATCGACAAACTTTCCATCATACCCGTAACGAATCGCGTTCGTTAAAAGATTTTCAAATACCCTCGCTAATAATTTTCCATCACCGCTAATAGGTAAATAAGAATCCATGTTCAATCTCGCTTCTAAACCCTTTTTCTCTAATAACGGATACAATTCTTCCTCTAACTGTATAAGCAATTCACTTATATCAATTGGTCTTTTGTCCAGCTGCAACATCCCATAATTCATTCTCGTAATTTCAAATAATTCATCAATTAAACTTTCCAGCCTTTCGGATTTCGTAAAAGCGATTGTGGAAAAATGTTTAATTTGTTCTTTCGTCAAATTCTCATCTTTAAGAATTAAATCTAAATAACCTAAAACAGATGTTAACGGCGTTCTTAAATCGTGAGCTAAGTTAACAATAAGCTGGTCTTTACTACTTTCCGCAAAGTCTCCTCGTTCCACTGCTTCCTTTAATTTTTCACTCGCTACATTTATTTCACGTGCGATATATCCAAACTCATCATTTGATGAAACGTGCACTTCATTTGTAAAATCTCCGTTCGCCAAATGGTGAATCCCGTTTGAAATCTCATCAAAATATTTTACATAAGGCCTAGTAAGGAAGAAGAAAAACATAATAGACAGAGGGATAAAAATAATTAAAAAGAAATTAACATCCCCAATTTGTCTTACCATTGAACGGAATTGGGCTAATGGATCTTCAAAACGAACGACTAATTTATAGTAGATCCGTAAGCCTTCATAAATGATATACGTTACCCCACCAGCTAATATCATACTTAACGCAAATAGCATAACCATCTTCGAGCGAAAGCTTCTCATCTTTTTAGCCATTGAAAGTATACCCTACTCCCCACACTGTTTTTATTAACTTATTCTTTCTTTTATCTTCTCCAAGTTTTTTCCGTAGTGTACGAATATGTACCATAACTGTATTTCCACTTTCATAATAACCTTCAGCCCATACTTGCTGAAAAATATTTTCCACATTGTACACTTTCTTCGGATGGCTCGCTAATAAATATAAAATATCAAACTCTTTCGGTGTTAATTCAACTTGTTCTCCGTACACATTTACTGTTCTTCGCTCAGGATCAATAACAACTCCGCCTACCTCTAAAGCAGATTTATTCTCCGCTACTTTCGGCTGATTTAACGTAAGAAATCGGCGTAATTGTGCATTTACACGTGCAACTAATTCAATCGGTGTAAAAGGTTTCGTCATATAATCATCTGCACCTAATACTAAACCTGTCACCTTATCAAAATCAGACGTTTTCGCACTTAAGAAAATGATTGGCATATGATGCTTCGCGCGAATTTGGCGCGTCACTTCATAACCATCCATTTTTGGCATCATAATATCTAAAACTACTAAGTCGATTGGCTGCGTTTTAATAACATGAATTGCCTCTTCTCCATCAGCTGCCTTCACGACGTGGTAACCTTCTTTTTCTAAATGTATCTCAATTAAATCAGCAATTTCTGCCTCATCATCCGCTATTAAAATTGAAATGTTCTTCATTTTACTCCCCCTGTTTCTCGTTCCCTTTTTATACGATCGATTGTAAACTAGTCTATCCAATTTGTACAATACGAAAAGGTTACTCGCGGGAGTAACCTTAATAAATAAAATTATAGCAGCGATTATTGAAATATATCGACTTACCGACAATTAACAACAAAATCCTACCGTTATTTGCGGGCATCCTGATTAAATTCACCGCTCCAAAACTATCCGCTGCTTCGTGATTTGCGCCAGCCTTTCTCGATTTACTTCATACTCAGTGTCAACACTTTGCGGTACAATCACCTTTCCGCCCTCAAGCATCACTTCCGGCGAAATAATATCCTTCTCCCAATGTCGACTAGAAGCAGATATATCTCCTGGAATCGTAAAATTCGGCAATGAAGCAAGCGCAACATTTTGTGCTCGTGAAATCCCCATCTCTACCATACCACCGCACCAAACTGGTATGGTATGCTCCATGCAGTAATCATGAATTTGAATGGATTCTGTTAATCCACCCACTCGCCCTGGTTTAATATTAACGATGCGGCAACTACCAAGCGTAATCGCAACGCGCGTGTCTTCTAAACTATGGATGCTTTCGTCTAAACAAATTGGCGTTTCTATTTTCTTTTGCAGCTCTGCATGATCAAGAAAATCGTAGTCCGCTAGCGGTTGTTCAATCATCATCAATTGAAAATCATCTAATCGCTTCAACTTCTCCGTATCCGCTAATGTATACGCTGAATTCGCATCAGCCATTAACGGGATGCTTGGAAACTCTTTACGAATTTCTTTCAATAACTCGTAATCATGCTCTGGCTTTATTTTCACTTTAAAACGCTCATATCCTTCTTCTGCATACTTCTCGATTTGTTTTAACATAACCGGAATTGTATTGATACCAATCACAACGCCTACTTCAATTTCAGTCCTAGTTCCGCCAAGTAATGTCGCTAATGACTTCTTTTGACGCTTTGCATATAAGCCCCAAACAGCCCCTTCAATTCCGGCCTTTGCCATTCTGTTTCTCTTTATATGCTTGAACAAATCTGGTATTTCATTCGGATGAGAAATTTCAGCTTTCAATAAATCCGGTATTAAAAAATCTTGAAGTACATGTAGCGCTGTCTTCACCGTTTCTTCCGTATACCACGGTTCAGAGAACGCAACGACTTCGCCAAACCCAATGTATCCGTCCGTATCTTCTAATTCAATGACGATACTTTCACGCTTTTCATAAGTTCCGTAGCTTGCAGCAAACGGAATGACGAGTGGCATTTCCGTTATATGAAGTGTCGCTTTTTTTATTTCCACTTACATCTCCCCCACTAATTGTCTTAACTCTCGTCTTAACAATTTTTTCGAAGCATTTCGTGGTAATTCCTCTAAGAAACATGCTTTCTTCGGCACTTTATATTTCGCTAATTTCTCCTCGCAAAAATGCAGAATTTCTTCTTCTGTTACCTCCCCACTTTTTACAACAAAAGCAGCAGGTACTTGTCCCCATTTATCGTCAGCCATACCAACAACACCAGCTTCTGCTACCATCGGATGAGAGAGTAACACTTCTTCAATTTGAGCCGGATATATATTCTCTCCGCCAGAAATAATTAAATCACTGCGGCGATCTAGTACGTATAAAAATCCTTCTTCGTCTAAATAACCGAGGTCACCAGTATGAAGCCAGCCGTTTTGAATCGTTTCGCGCGTCGCATCTTCACGGTTAAAATAACCGCCTGTTACGTTTGGTCCTTTTACTACGATCTCGCCTTCCGCAAATGGCGGCACTACTACGCCATCTTTTTCAATACGAAGTTGGCACTGAAATAGTGGTTTCCCGGCTGATCCTACTTTCGTTAACATGTAATCTGCGGATAACGTACAAATTTGCGACGACGTTTCTGTCATACCGTACGTTTGATACACAGGAATTCCTTTTTCTACACATGTTTCGAGTAACGGTTTCGGCGCTGGTCCTCCGCCAAGTAACATGCATCGTAAAGAAGATGGATATGTCTCTTCTCCAAGTCTCTCTAATAAATCAGTTAACATTTTTGAAACGACAGAAATAATCGTAACACCTCTCGTTTGAAGTGATTTATGAATAAAATCAGCATCGTATTTCGGAACGAGTAAAATGCGCATGCCGTACATAATATTTTTCATTAGAAGAGATAACCCGCCAACGTGGAACATTGGCATACAAGCTAACCAGCAATCATCATCACGAAGTCCTAAATTAAACGAAGAACCAACTGCGCTCGCCCAATGATTGCCGTACGTTAAAATAACGCCTTTCGGTTTCCCTGTCGTCCCAGACGTATAAATAATTGTCATCGCTTCTTCTAAGGAGAATTCTTCTTGTATAAATGCTTCCGCCTTTGGCCCATTCATCACTTCGGCGAACGAATATACAGAAACATCTTTAGCCTCGAAATCTTGATCCGTCACTAAGCATACAACTTCAGCATCATCCATTTGCCAAAGTAGCTCTTCTCTTGAAAGACGCGTATTTAAAAGCACAGCTACTGCACCTACGTAAGATAGGGCGTGAATAACTGTAATCATCTCCATACCATTTTTCATCAGAACAGCCACCTTTTGCCCACGCTTCACTCCTACATGCGTGAGGTGTTCACAAAAAGATACTACTTTTTCATGCAGCTGCATAAAAGTAACTTTCTCTTCCTCTATTTCAATTGCAGTGCGATCTGGTGTTAAAAATGCACGTTGCTTTAACCAATTCGGCATCGTCGTCATCATTCATTCTCCTTTCATGAAAGAAAGAGACTTGATATGACATCAAGTCTCTTAGTTGTTTTGTTTCCGGTTTGATCTCATCTAGCTGCGCCTCCTAGCCCTTTCCGTCTAAGAACCTTCCGCACGAGAAAGTAAAAAACACTTTCTGTGCGAAAGAACCTTAGCCTACGAGGCTAAACAGTCGGCTCCGCTTTTGGTTTGATCACGGGAAACGAGGGAATTGACCGAAGTCCGGACTGCGTTTTTCTTTAAACGCGTCGCGACCTTCTTTTGCTTCGTCAGTTGTGTAGTACAATAACGTTGCATCTCCAGCTAGTTGTTGAATACCAGCTAGACCGTCTGTGTCTGCGTTGAATGCAGCTTTTAGGAAACGAAGTGCCATTGGGCTGTTTGCTAAGATTTCTTGTGCCCATTGTACTGTTTCTGCTTCAAGCTCTTCTAATGGTACTACTGTGTTTACTAAGCCCATATCAAGCGCTTCTTGTGCGCTGTATTGACGGCATAGGTACCAAATTTCGCGAGCTTTCTTGTGGCCTACCATACGAGCTAAGTAACCAGCTCCGTATCCACCGTCAAAGCTTCCTACTTTAGGACCTGTTTGTCCGAATACAGCGTTGTCTGCAGCGATTGTTAAGTCACATACGATATGAAGTACGTGTCCACCACCGATTGCATAACCTGCTACCATTGCGATAACTGGTTTAGGAATTGCGCGAATTAGACGTTGTAAATCTAATACATTTAAACGAGGGATTTGGTCGTCACCTACATATCCACCATGACCGCGAACTTTTTGGTCGCCGCCAGAACAGAATGCACGTCCACCTTCACCTGTTAAAATGATAACGCCAACATTTGCATCATCACGAGCGTGTGCAAAAGCGTTGATTAACTCCATTACCGTTTTAGGACGGAATGCGTTATGTACTTCAGGACGGTTAATCGAAATCTTTGCGATACCATTGTATGTTGAATAAATAATATCTTCGTAATTGCCTTCTTTTACCCATTCAATAGCCATTACAACTACCTCCTTGTATATTTTTGATCTCCTCTATAAGTGTAGCTTCCTTCTTAGATGAAAAAGCATCACTGCATAGTTTTTAGAAATCCCTTTACTATTGTATCAAACTTTTCCGGTTGTTCCACATGAATTGCATGGCCAGCACCATCAATTTTGACAAATTTCGCGTCAGATACGCATTTTCCGATGTTTTTTAATATGCGAAAGAACTTTTCATCATACTCCCCGTTCATTAAAAGAACAGGTATTTTTAAATTTTGCAGCTCGTTCCACCATGAAGGCTGAGCCCCTGTTCCCATGCCGCGCAAGCTATTTGCAAGTCCTTTTGGATTGTTAGCAAGTCGTTCTTTTCGCACTGCTTCTTGTACGTTTTGTGCTAAACATTTTTGCGTTTCAAACAGCGGAATATTTTCCCACATCGTTACAAAACTATTGATGCCTTCTCGCTCAATTTTATTGGCAAGTCGCTCATCTTTTTCACAGCGTTCTTTTCTAGCCTCTTCACTTTCAAGCCCAGCTGTACAATTTTCTAATAAAAGAGAATGTACATACTCTGGATATAGGCACGCCATCGTAATCGCCAGTCTACCGCCCATTGAATAGCCAAGTATGTGTGCTTTTTCAATATGAAGATAATCTAGTAGTTCTTTCATTTGTAGCGCCGCATTTCGAATATCATAATGAGTCACATCTTCAGGACTTTCCGTTTTTCCGTGCCCCACAATGTCTACTAAAATGACTTGAAACTGCTCGCGCCAAGAAGGAACGAAGGAACGCCACGTTTCCATGCTTCCCGTAAAACCATGAAGAAGTAGAAGTGGTTGCCCGCTTCCGACTACTTCATATTCATACGATACACCTTGCAGCGTTACGTTCATTTTGATTCACCTTGCAACGATGCAGTAATTACGTCCTGCGTTTTCGCCCACAATTTACGGTGCAATATTAAGTTTTCATCACGGTTCGTACAAATTTCTACAACGTGTAAACCTTCCGTCGTCGTTCCCTTTTGTACCTCTTCTCGAAATTGCTCCCAACCATTTACACGACTAAATGAACCGCCGTACATTTTGACAATATGCTCGTAATCAAGTCCAATTGGCGTTCCAAATAATGATTCGAAATGTTCCTTTTTCTCATATTGTGGTAAGAATGAGAAAATACCGCCACCATCATTGTTTACAACGACAATCGTTATATTTAATTCATGTAATTTTGCGGCTAATAATCCGTTTAAATCGTGATAAAATGATAAATCACCAATAACTAATACGAGCGGATCGCAAATAATGCTCGCTCCTAAAGCTGTCGAAATGATTCCATCAATCCCGTTTACACCACGGTTTGCCATCACTTGAATATTTTTATCCGATGTGAAGAAGAATGAATCTGTATCACGAATTGGCATACTATTACTCGCAAATAATGTTGCCCCTTCTGGTAGTACGCGGACGATATCCGTAATAACTTTCCCTTCAAATGCAGTTTCATATGTTTCCATTTCACGAAGCGTTTCCTTCGTTTTTTCGTTTATATGTTGCCACATTCCGAACCAATCATTCTGTTTCATAGCTGGTATTTTTTCTATTAGTGCCCTGCAAAATGCAATATCACTTGCCTGTACAACTTCTGTCGCAACGAGAGCTGGGTCTCTCCATTGGCCAGATTCTTCAACAACGATATGAACAGCTTTCGTCTGTTTTTTAATGAACTGCGTTAATGCTTTAGAAACAGGCATACCACCAAAGCGAATCATAACTTCTGGCTTCCACGTTTCTTTTAACAATTCATTTCGTAAAAATGTATCGTAACAGTCAATTACCATCGTTTTATCGTGATGTCCGCTACGAATGTTAGAAAGTGGATCCGCTAATATTGGATATCCCGTTTTTTCAGCTAGTTCTGCCGCAAACGCTGCGATTTCTGAATGACTATCATCTCCACAAATAATAAGCCCCTTTTCCATATGTGAAAGGCGCCCTACAAGAGAATCTACATATTCACTCGGCATCATCACGTTCCCTTGCTGAACTACTCCTGTATATTCCCCGCGTCCTTGATCCCATAAACTTTCTAATGAGAAATCTGGGATAAGCGGCTCGCGAACTGGAAAATTAAGATGAACAGGTCCTTGCGGCGCTAGAAGTGCGCTTGCTATCGTGCGCTGCGTCGTCATGCGAGCATAATGATACATCGCTTCACTCGCTTCTGGAAGTGCCATCTCTGTAAATTGCTTCACAAATGTACCGTATAAATTGAATTGATTCATCGCTTGTGGTGCACCAACATCTCTTAATTCATGCGGTCTATCTGCCGTTAAGACGATAAGCGGCACTCGTGAATGAAAAGCTTCACATACAGCTGGATAGTAGTTCGCTGCTGCCGTTCCTGACGTACATAATAATGCAACAGGACGTTTTTTCGCTTTTGCAATGCCGAGCGCAAAAAATCCTGCTGATCTTTCATCTACATGTAAATATGTGTTCATTCCTTCATGTTGTTCCATTAGTAGAGCAATCGGTGTTGACCGTGAGCCTGGACTAATGACAACATCACATACATTTAGACGCGTCAGTTCATCCACGAACGCGCCTAAATAATATGATAATGCTTCTATATGATTGTTCATTTCATTAATTCCTCCAAAGCACCAAGCATCGGTCTAAACTTCAAGCTTGTTTCTTCATATTCAAGTTGCGGTACTGAATCAATTACAATCCCGCACCCGGCAAATAAGGATGCTTTCGCGCCATTTAATAATCCGCAGCGAAGTGCAACCGCAAATTCACCATTTCCTTCATCATCTATCCAGCCAATCGGTGCACCATATAACCCTCTGTCTAACAATTCAACATCACGAATCAGTTTCATCGCTTCCAAACGAGGTGTCCCGCCAAGAGCTGGTGTTGGGTGTAATTCTTCTACCATTGTTAAAAGACTCGCATCGCCTTTTGCCTCTACAGGCGTATATAAATGAATTAAGTTTTTCGTTGTTAATAAGCCCGGACTTTCCGGAATATTAACGGATTCGCAGTGCTCATTGAGTACTCCTCGAATCATGTTCACAACATAACCGTGTTCAGCTAAATTCTTTTCATCATGAAGAAGCGCATTACTATTTCGTTTACTTTCTTCTATAGATTGACCATGACCAGTTGAACCAGCAAGACACATCGAAGTAAACCTCTCATCTTCTTTGCGAATTAATCTCTCTGGCGTCGCTCCTAAGAAGCATGCTCCTTTATAATCAAAAGAAAATACGTAACAATCCGGTTGCCCAATGCGAAGCGCTTCTAAAACAAGAGCAGAATCAATATGATGATCCATTTCTACTTTTAGCTCCCTCGCTAATACAACCTTCTGCACGTTCCCCTGCTTCATCTCATCTTGCACTGTCTCAATGGCCTTCATCCAGCCTTTCGGATCTACTTCTACTTTAGAAGTAACTGTTAATTTCGATCCTTCTAGTGCACATTTACTCTCCCCAAAAATTTTCTCTTCTAAAGAAACAATTTCGTTATAAAGAGTTTCTGCACAATCAGTTGCTGAAACGAATGTATTCATTGTTAACCATGCTTTTTCATTTTTTACAGTTAATAAAAATGCTGGTAGTGAAAATGTCGTATCATCAAATTCTTTCCATAAGTCGGTTTTCTCTTTTTCTTGGTCAAATGAAAATCCACCAAATAAAAGAGGACCTGTTCCAAATTCGTATCTTCCTCTTTGTACAAATGCTTTCTCTTTTACTTTATCCCACTCGTCACGAGCCGTTTGAAAGCGTTTGTGAGAAGAAGTTGCTATAGTGAAAACAGAGCCAATTCCAGCAAATATTACATGCTGAGCTGGGTCTGCAAAATAACATCTATTTTCGAATGAGATCCTTTTTCCTGCTGCATAAAACAGAAGCGGATCTATCCAGTCTATTTGTTTTACGAAGCTAACCAATATTTTTTCATCAGTTGCACGCTTAATGGCTGCACTAAGAACTTCTTGCAAGCCTATTTGTTTCGTTTGAATCACAATTGTCTCCCCCCTATGGGCGAAAAATAGTCATAATTACGCTTGATTTTAAGATACACCTCAAACGAAAGGCCTGTCAACGTTTAGCATTTCTGAGAAATTCACCTTCTCTTCCTAGAAAATAAACGTTGACACTAAATGATGCTTTTTCTACACTTAGTTGTGTACAATATGTGACCAAAGGAGGATTCAACATGGAAATGAACGTCGAAACGAATTCCTCTCCTACGGCGCCAAAGCCAAGTAAGCAAACCGGCTGGCGCATTTGGTGGAGTTTACTACGTCCCCATACATTAACAGCAGCTTTCGTTCCTGTTTTCATCGGAACAGCCTATGCGATGCAGGTCGGAGGTATAAATCAAATACATCTCCCTCTTTTCCTTATGATGCTTCTCGCTTGTCTTCTCATTCAAGCAGCAACAAACATGTTTAATGAATACTTTGATTATAAAAGAGGACTCGATCACGAAGGGTCAGTTGGTATCGGCGGCGCTATCGTTCGCGATGGCATTCAGCCGAAAACAGTGCTTAACTTAGCATTTGGATTTTTCGGGATCGCAATACTATTAGGTGTGTATATTTGTATGAATTCTAGCTGGTGGCTTGCTGCAATCGGTCTTGTTTGTATGGCCGTTGCCTACCTTTATACAGGTGGCCCACTTCCAATTGCCTATACACCATTTGGAGAGTTAACAGCCGGATTATTTATGGGTGTCATTATTATTGGGATTTCATTCTTTATTCAAACTGGAACGGTAACATCAGAAGTCATTTTATTATCTATTCCAAGCTCCATTTTAATTGGTGCCATATTATTAGCTAATAACATTCGTGACTTAGATGGCGATAAAGAAAACGGTCGTAAAACGTTAGCAATTCTCGTCGGACGTGAAAGAGCCGTTGGTGTACTCGCTTCTATGTTCATCGTTTCTTATATTTGGACAATCGCTCTAATTATCGTGAACATCGTATCACCATGGATGCTTATCGTATTTTTAAGTGCACCGAAAGCATTGAAAGCGACGAAAGGCTTTATCGGTAAAAGTATTCCAATGGAGATGGTACCTGCGATGATTGCAACAGCAAAAACAAATACAATCTTCGGTCTCCTCATGGGAATCGGATTATTGCTCGGATATTTCCTATAAAGTGAAACTTTAATCAACTGCCCGTTAATGCGGGATAAAAAGGAGCTGCTGACGTGGCTCCTTTTTCATATACCAATTTCAGCTCATAATTCCCACCTCCAACGCTCATACTATGTAAAGAAACTGAATTGTAGGAAGGTGGACGACTATGTTAACTCCACAACAAATAAATCAATTTAAATCTATTTTAGAAAAACAACAGCAAGAAGTTGAACAAACAATACAAACTCATGAGAATACAGATCGTGCTTCTGAACGTGATTCAGTGGGAGAATTGTCTAGCTATGACAACCATCCAGGTGATATGGCTACAGAATTGTACGAACGTGAGAAAGATTTCGGACTCATCGAATTTTGGCATAAACAACTAGAAGATACGAAACATGCCCTGCAAAAAATTGAGGCTGGTACGTACGGTATTTGCGAAGTGTCTGGTGAGGAAATTCCGTTCGAAAGATTAGAAGCAATGCCGACTGCTACAACGTGTATACAGCACACTACAAATAAATTGGATATGAACACGCGACCAGTTGAAGAAGAGGTGTTGGCTCCTTCGTTTCATAAGCACGATGAAGATCATTCTGTAGAGTACGATGCTGAAGATGCATGGCAAGACGTCGCAAATTACGGAACGTCTGAAACTCCATCTGATTTAGAAAGACAAGATTCCAAAAACTATAATGGCATGTACGTAAATAGTGAAGAGAATGTAGGCTTCGTTGAGGATTTTGAAAACTTTATTGGTACGGATATGTATGGCAAAAACCCACAAGTTTTCGCTACAGAGGAGCATGAAGAATATGAACAAATGCTCGATGACTTTGAAGAGCGTACTTTCAAAGGCGAACTATCTTCAAATGAGTCAAGTTCCAAAGAATAAAAAAAAGCATTCCGAAATTCGGAATGCTTTTTATCGCTAGCTAATTAGTTTTTTGTAACGTTAGCTGCTTGTGGTCCGCGGTTTCCATCAACGATTTCGAAAGAAACTTCTTGACCTTCTTCTAAAGTTTTGAAGCCGTCGCCTTGGATAGCTGAGAAATGTACGAATACGTCTTCTCCGCCTTCAACTTCGATGAAGCCAAAACCTTTTTCGCCGTTAAACCATTTAACTTTACCTGTTTGCATGTCATGTACCTCCTAAATAAAAATGAAACTATGAATCCACATGAAAAGGTGGATATAAAGGACATGAATGTATAACAAGCTTACAGCCTTTAATACAACGTGCTTTATTTCCGTACCACATTATGTAGCTCAATAGTGTTTTCACTATATCATGCTATGTCAAAAACGTCAAATGAGAACACTTTCAAACCATCGTTTTTTATAATCCTAGTATAACCTTAAATTTTCATTCTATTTTTATTCAAAAATTAACAAATCTACAGTATTCTAATTCCTTTGATTTTTGTACAATATAATTACTACATATGATGAGGTGAAAAAATGCAAGCACATGAAATCGAGTATAAATTATATGGCGATGATATGCAGTTTGTTGAAATTGAATTAGATCCAGAAGAAAGCGTTATTGCAGAAGCTGGCGCAATGATGATGATGGAAGATCATATCGAAATGGAAACCATTTTCGGTGATGGTTCTGGTCCATCTAGTGGGCTATTCGGTAAATTAATGGGCGCTGGTAAGCGTCTTGTTACAGGTGAAAGTATGTTTATGACTGTCTTTACAAATACAGGTCATGGCAAGCGCCACGTATCATTCGCCGCTCCTTATCCAGGAAAAATCATCCCTGTTGATTTAACACAATATCAAGGGAAAGTCGTTTGTCAAAAAGACGCGTTTCTTTGTGCAGCAAAGGGTGTTTCTATCGGAATTGAGTTTACGAAAAAAATTGGAACTGGTTTCTTCGGTGGTGAAGGTTTCATCATGCAGAAACTTGAAGGTGATGGACTCGCTTTCATGCATGCAGGAGGAACTGTATATAAGCGTGAATTAAAACCTGGCGAAAGACTTCGCATCGATACAGGTTGTCTCGTTGCCATGACAAAAGACGTTAACTACGATATTCAATTCGTTGGAAAAGTAAAAACAGCTCTATTTGGCGGTGAAGGTTTATTCTTCGCAACGTTAGAAGGTCCTGGAACGGTTTGGATTCAGTCCTTAACACTTAGCCGTTTAGCAGCACGCCTTACAAGCCCAGCAGCTCAAAACAGCGGTGAAGGCAGCGTTTTAGGCGGACTTGGACGTTTATTAGATGGAAAAGAGTAAACAGTGCCCTTATGGGGTGCTGTTTTATTTTGGCATGATTCGTCCATAAGTCGCTATAATTTCATCCACTAATTTATATACGCAATACAAACTATTTGCCCCTCCAAAAGAATGAATCAAGTCCCTCACTGCATATATTGAACTATACCTTTTCTTAAGGAGGGCTTCCTTAATGCGTACTCCTTTATCCTTCGATAAAGATACTGCCATATTGTTAGCTTCTTGTTGTGAGTTAACGTATGAACAATATAAACAAAATGGGATTTTCGAAATACCGGATGGTTTTCAATATGTACAAGGCTTTCAAGGAAAAACCATTCACATGACAGATTGGTTCGGATTCATACTAGAATCTGAGGATACAATTATTGTAGCTTTTCGCGGGACACAAACAGATACAGACTGGATTATCGATTCACTCGTTAACCAAAAAGCATATCCATATGCTTTAAACAGCGGAAATGTCCATAACGGCTTTCTTTCCATTTATGAATCTTGCCGAGATTCTATTATGGATATGCTCGTATCACTACCAGCCCATAAAAAACTTCTTGCAACAGGTCATAGCTTAGGCGGCGCGCTCGCCACACTACATATACTCGATGCGCGTATAAACACTGCCTTTGCACAGTACGGTCTTTATACATTTGCCTCTCCAAAAGTCGGAGATATTGCATTTCGCAATTATTATAAACTACAAGTAGCTAGTAGCTTTCGCTTCGTTAATCTATTTGATGTCGTTCCTCTTCTCCCTCCGCGCAATGTCCATTTTAATAACCAAGACTGGGAATATGCACACGTTCATCACAACATGACATTTACAAAAAACACAAAATCTATTACAAATAATCATGCCATGACAACATACAAAACATGTCTGACTTCTCATTTTTAACCAGGTAATGATTGGAAACCCTATATCCTTATACTATAATAATATATGAAGTTATTTTTGGATGAGGGGACCTTACATGCTAAAATTTATCTTTGCACTTTTTCTCATTGTAATTTTTACGTTTACAGGTTTCTTTACATTTTCATACTTTGCGACGGGAGAATATGGTGGAACAGGTATCATATATACCGCTATCCCATTTCTTTCTTAAGCAAAAAAAGAAAACCGAGCTTAATGAAATTAAGCTCGGTTTTTTAAGTGATTATATTCCTCTTTTAAAAGTGAATACACTTTAGCATCCCTATACGTATAATTCATTTTTACACTTTGTCTCCATGAGTAAAAGTCCCTTCAAAAGGGACTTTCACTTAATACTGTGTAACCGCATTACCAATACTCCAAATCTCATTACTATACTGTAAAATCGTTCGATCACTCGCAAAATGACCAGACTGTGCAATATTTAAAATCGACATTTCTAACCACTTCGTTCGGTTCTCATACGCTCTACCAACAGCTTCTTGCCTTTCCGCATATGGACCAAAATCTCGCAGAACGAAGTATTCATCATTTTGAATTACGAGAGAATCATAAATCGCTTCAAATTCAGCTCCCGAATGTGCAAAGAAACCATTCGTTAACTGATCTACTACTTTTTTAATATGCATATTGTGGTGATAATAATCACTTGCACGATATCCACCATTTTGATAGTAATGAAGAACCTCTTCCGCTGTTAAGCCAAAAATGAAACAGTTATCATCACCGACCCGGTCTTTTATTTCAACATTAGCTCCGTCTAACGTTCCGAGTGTAATCGCACCATTCATCATAAATTTCATATTCCCTGTTCCTGATGCTTCTTTACTCGCAGTTGAAATTTGCTCACTCACATCCGCAGCTGGGAATATATCTTCCGCTAAAGACACTCGATAGTTTTCTAGAAAGATAACTTTCATATATTGGCTTACGTACGGATCATTATTCACTTTCCTTGCGAGTTCATTGATTAATTTAATAATTTTTTTCGCATAGTAATAGCCAGGTGATGCTTTCGCTCCAAAGATAAAAGTACGCGGATAAAATGTAAAACTAGCATCCTCTTTCAAACGGTTATACAAATATAAAATATGAAGAACATTTAATAATTGTCGTTTGTAAGCATGTAGTCTTTTTACTTGCACATCAAAAATAGAATTAGGATCAATTGTAATCCCCATTTTATTATGAATACGCTCCGCTAAAATCTCTTTACGCTCTTGTTTTACCTCTGCAAATTTCTCTTGGAAACTCGCATCGTATTGAACTGTTTGCAGCGCTTGAAGCTTAATCGGTTCTTTCTTCCACTCTGTTCCAATCGCCTCTGAAATAAGGTTCGTCAGCTGTGGATTCGCCTTCATTAACCAACGTCTATGAGCGATTCCATTCGTTTTATTATTAAACTTATCTGGATAAAACTCATAAAACAATCGCATTTCACGTTGCTTTAAAATTTCCGTATGAATTTTTGCTACACCATTTATGCTATGGCTACCGACAATTGCTAAATGAGCCATTTTCACAAGATCATGCGCAATAATCGCCATCTCTTCAATACGATGCCATTCATATGGATAACGTTCCCAAAGTTCATGACAAAAACGTTCATTAATCTCTTCAATAATCATATAAATTCTCGGTAATAACGGTTTAAAAATGTGAATTGGCCACTTCTCAAGCGCTTCTGATAACGTCGTATGATTCGTATAAGAAATCGTTTGCGTTGTTATGTGCCAAGCTTCTTCCCATGCTAGTTTTTCTTCATCTAATAAAATACGCATCAGTTCTGGAATCGCCAAAACGGGATGTGTATCATTAATATGAATCGCAATTTTCTCATGTAATTGACGAAGGTCACCATATCTTTCTCTATGCATACGAACGATATTTTGCAAACTTGCTGATACGAGGAAATACTGTTGTTTCAAACGAAGTATTTTCCCCTCATCATGCGTATCATCTGGATATAAAAACTCCGATACCGCCTCTGTTTCACGCTTATATTTCAAAATATCTTTGCAATTTTGCGGGAAAGGAACTGGTTCAGCATTCCAAAGTCTGAGTGTATTTACAGTACTCGTCTCATAACCTACTACCGGAACGTCATATGGTACTGCCATAATCACTTCTGCATTCGTATGCCTAAACTCTAAACGCCCGTCAATGTATAACGGTTCAACATTGCCGAAATAACTTACTTCTACAGCTTGATCATGCCTTCTTACTTCCCATACGTTTTCATGAAGAAGCCACTGTTCTGGAAATTCAACTTGATAACCATCAACAATTTTTTGATCAAATAAGCCGTGTTTGTAACGAATTCCACAGCCATGACCTGGTAAGTTTAAAGATGCAAGTGAATCAAGGAAACAGGCTGCTAATCGTCCAAGTCCACCATTTCCAAGACCTGCATCTGCTTCCACCTCTTCTAACTGTTGCAAAGAAATCCCAAGCTCAGAAAGTCCTTGCTCACATACATCCCTGATGCCTAAATTTAATATGTTACTTCCAAGCAAACGCCCAAGTAAAAACTCAATGGATAAGTAATACATTTGCTTTTGCTCTCCAGACCGATAACTTTCGTTCGTTGCAATCCATTGACTATTCATATACTCACGTACCATGTACCCAAGCGTATTGTATTGATCACGAGCTGTAGAGTCTTTAAAACTTTTACCATACATCGTCTCTAACTTTTCTAGAAAAGCTGATTTGAAACTTTCAACATGAGTAAACATTTCTTCACCACCTACCCTACATGTTATTCCATGAGACTTTTATACAATTTCTTATAGGCAAGAGCTGATTTCTCCCAGCTATAATCTTCAGTCATCGCTTGTTTTACAAGCTGCTCCCATACCGGTTTATCATGATAAAATTCAATTGCACGAAGAACCGTGTGCAACATGTCATGCGCATTAAAGTTCGTGAAACTGAAACCATTTCCTTCTCCAGTTTCTTCGTCATAAGATTGTACAGTATCATTTAATCCGCCTGTCTCTCTTACAATCGGAATTGTACCGTACGCTAATGCGATAAGTTGTCCAAGTCCACACGGTTCAAATAGTGATGGCATTAAGAATAAATCACTTCCCGCATACACTTGATGGGCTAGCTCTTCATTAAAGCCGATATACACTTTTACCTTCTCAGGATACTCGTATGCCATCCACTCAAAGAATTGTTCATATTCAGAATCACCTGATCCTAAAATAATACATTGCACATCTTCCTCCATTATTTCGCGGAATACAGTACGTACTAAATCAAGACCTTTTTGCTTCGTTAATCTCGTTACCATCGAAATAATTGGTGTATCTTCTTTTTCTGGCAAACCAAAATAACGCTGCAATGCGCGTTTATTTTCATTCTTTTCCTCTAATGACTCTGCATCATACTGAGCAGTAATATACGAATCCGTTTCTGGATTATATACGCTCGTATCAATTCCATTTACGATGCCGCTAAGCTTACCATTATTTTTTCGTAACAATCCATCTAACTTCTCACCGAAAAACTCATATTGAATTTCCTCTTTGTATGTCGGGCTAACCGCTGTAATCTGATCAGAAGCGATAATTCCGCCCTTCATAAAGTTCACATTTCCATAAAACTCTAGCTGCTCACTATGAAAATATTCATCACCAAGTTCTAACAAGTCGTACATCACTTCAGGAGGAAATACACCTTGGAACTGCAAGTTATGAATCGTATACACCGTTTTAATATGCTCATATAATGGATTATCTTGATACTTTTCACGCAGTAAGAAATTCACCATAGCTGTATGCCAATCGTGGCTATGAAGAACATCCACTTCGAAATCAAGATGCGGAATACACTCTAAAACTGCTTTCGAAAAATAAGAAAAACGCTCTCCGTCATCATAATGACCATATAGAGAATCTCTCTTAAAATAATATTCATTATCTATTAAGTAATACGTAATCCCGTCTTGCTCACCTTTTAAAATTCCGCAATATTGATTTCTCCACCCAAGCGGGACGTTAATTACTTTATGTAACGTACATCCATCCCTTAATTTTTGCGGAATAAGACTATAATTTGGAAGTATAATGCGAACGTCCACACCTAATTTTTTCAGCTCTTTTGGGAGCGCACCTGCTACATCAGCTAATCCTCCCGATTTAACAAATGGTACACATTCTGATACTGCAAATAAAATATTCACTTGTTGTCCCACTGCACGAAAAGCTTATACGACTTCCCTTGCAGCTTCCTCCCTTCGAGTTCTCATTTGAATGAATGCTTTAATCAGTGGAGGAAAAACCCCCACTGATTCTTTTAAGAATAACTATTAATCGTACTGCTTTGAATACTTCCTTTTTCTACAACATATGGCTCATCGACGTTTCCTTTTAGTACAACACCGTCACCAATTTTCACGTCTTTATCAATAATAACACCGTCTATTATACAGTTATCTCCAATTTTGCTCTTTTGCATAATAATGCTATTACGAACAATTGAACCTTTTCCGATTTTAACAGAACGGGAGATAACACTATTTTCTACTTCTCCTTCAATAATACTGCCGTTTGCAATCATTGTATTTTTCACGGCTGCACCCTTCAGGTAACGAGTTGGTGGTTCATCTTTTACTTTCGTAAAGATCGGTGCTTCTTTCTTAAATAATTGCTTCCAAATAGCAGGCTGCAAAATTTCTAAGCTATGTTTATAGTAGCTTTCAATCGAATCAATAATAGCTACATATCCTGTATGCTCATACGTAGCGATATGCAGTGATTTTCCGCGCTTTTCTCTCACTACATCAAATAAACTGTATTGCTCCACATCTTTATATGTCTCAAATAAATCTAACAATAATTGTTTCTTTAACACGTATGTTTGAAGCGAAACCCCTTCATGGCAAACTTCAGTAATATCAGCTGCCGTATGTATATGTCGCTCTAACACCGCTTGAAAATTTAATGCCGTTACGAGATGGCTATTCGTAATAACAACGTATTCTTCTCTAGCTCTTAAAAAATAATCAATATGTCTTCTAAAATGTGCAAAAGATCCAAATTCATCTTGGTCACATTGGCAATTTGGCGGGAATAAAAACAGTCCGTCTCTTTTTCTATCTAAATCCCACTGTTTTCCTGAACCAACATGGTCCATTAGTGAGCGGTTTTTATGACTTGTAAAAACCGCTACACTATGAATATTAGAATTCACCATATTTGAAAGCATGAAATCAATGAGTCGATAACGGCCCCCAAACGGTAACGCCGCTAATGAACGATGCCCTGTTACTTTCTTTAAGGAAGGAAAACTTCCCGTTGCATTAATAATTCCTAACATTTTTTCTCCCATTCATTCCATCCCCCTTTTCTATTTCCCTTCAGCAATTAGTACTACATCGTCGACATTTTTTTCTGGACGAATAATTGTTCCATCTTCAATAACCATTTCCGATCCAACGATGGCTCTTTCAATCACAACATTTTTACCAATCTTCGCTCCTGGCATAACGACAGAATCAATAACCATACTACCTTCTTCCACCGTTACCCCTTGGAATAACACAGAATGCTTCACGTCCCCTTCAATGACGCATCCTTCGTTAATAAGTGATTCTTCTACTTTTGCCTTTTCTGCAATATATTGAGGTGGCTCATTTGGATTCACAGAATAAATACGCCAATTACGATCGTTTAAATTCAACGATGTTTCATCGCGAAGTAAATCCATATTCGCTTCCCATAAGCTTTTCACCGTTCCAACATCTTTCCAATATCCTTCAAACGGATACGCCATCAGCTTTTTCCCTTCATCTAATAAAAGCGGAAGTACATCTTTTCCGAAATCATTACTAGATTCAGGATTTCTTGCATCCATCTCTAAATACTCTTTCAAAATTGCCCAGTTAAAAATATAAATTCCCATTGATGCAAGATTACTTCTTGGAAATTGCGGTTTCTCTTCAAATTCAACAATCTCCATCTCTTCGTTCGTATTCATAATACCGAAACGACTCGCTTCATCCCACGGCACTTCAATAACAGAAATCGAAACATCCGCTTCTTTCTCAATATGGTAATCTAGCATTTTACTGTAATCCATTTTATAAATGTGGTCGCCTGATAAAATCAGAACATACTCTGGTTCATACTGACTTAAATAGTTTAAGTTTTGATAAATGGCACTTGCTGTACCTGTATACCACTTCACACCTGAAGACTCCGCATAAGGAGGTAACACTGTGACTCCACCGCTTACTCGGTCTAAATCCCAAGCATTGCCGATTCCGATATAATTATGAAGTTCAAGTGGTTGATATTGCGTCAAAATCCCAACCGTTTCAATACCAGAATTCGCACAGTTACTTAGCGTAAAATCAATAATGCGATATTTACCACCAAATGGAACAGCTGGCTTGGCTAAATTTTTTGTTAATGCACTTAATCGACTACCTTTTCCCCCTGCTAGTAACATTGCTACGCACTTTTGCTTTTGAGCCATCTTGTTTTTTGCTCCCCTTTCTCGTCTTCACTGGTCGTAATATGGATACGCCAAATGGTGGAATTGTAATTTCTACATGTGCCGCTTGATTATGATACGGTTCTTGAATCGTCTTGAGACGTTTCTTATTCACTTGCCCCGAGCCGCCATATTGCTCAGCGTCACTGTTTAAAATCTCGTTATAATACTCGAAATCTGGCAAACCTACTTTATAGTTTTCATATGTAGCTTTTGTAAAATTACATACAACAACTAACGCATCTTCTTGTTTATCCCCTTGGCGGATAAACGAGAAAATACTTTGCTCATGATTATTAGCATCTATCCACTGAAATCCTTCAGGTGAATGATCAAGCTGCCAAAGTGGTTTGGAGCGCTTATACAATGCTATGAGCTCTTTAAAGTAATCATGCATATAACGATGCATTTCAAAATCATGTAAATTCCAATCTAAATCTTCAAGGTCTTTCCACTCATCAAACTGCCCGAATTCTCCACCCATAAAGAGTAATTTCTTACCTGGATGAGTAAAGAAATATCCATATAATAAACGAAGTTGAGCAAACTTATCCCAGTAATCTCCTGGCATTTTATTTAATAACGACTTTTTCCCATGAACGACTTCATCATGAGAAAGCGGTAATATGAAATTTTCAGAGTAAGCATATATTAAAGAGAACGTCATTTTCTCATGAATATACTTCCTATACTCAGGCGCACACTCCATATATTTCAGCACATCATTCATCCAGCCCATATTCCATTTGTAATTGAACCCAAGCCCACCTTCATACGTTGGAGCTGTTACAAGTGGCCAAGCTGTTGAATCTTCTGCTGTCATAAGAAAATCTTCATCTTCTGCAAACACCGCTTCATTTAACTCTCGTAAAAATGAAACAGCGTACTCATTACTTTGCTCTTGTCCTTCTTTATTCCAGTACAGCATATTCGCAACTGCATCCACCCTGAAACCGTCAATGTGGAAATACTTCATCCAAAATAACGCATTTGAAATTAAGAAATTACGTACTTCCCTCTTCCCTAAATCAAAATTAACAGTTCCCCATACTAGGTTTTCTTGTACATCTATATCTTTATATTCATAAGTCGGTGTCCCATCAAACAAATATAAACCGTGAGCATCTTTACAAAAATGCCCCGGCACCCAATCTAAAATGACACCGATTCCATATTTATGACATTCATCGACAAAATACATCAAATCATGTGGCGTGCCGAATCTACTTGTCGCTGCATAATATCCCGTCCCTTGATATCCCCAAGAACGATCATATGGATGCTCAACAAGCGGCATAATTTCAATATGTGTAAATTGATGTTCCACCACATACGGAATGAGCTCCTCGGCCATTTCTCTATAAGAATATAGAGCGCCATCTTCTTTCTTTTTCCAAGAGCCGAAATGTAATTCATAAACTGTCATCGCTTCTTTATAAATCGATTTTTTCTTTCTCTTACGAATCCAGTTTTTATCATTCCATTCATATCCCTCTATATCAAAAACTACAGATGCCGTATTTGGTCTTACTTCTGCATATACTGCGTAAGGATCTGCTTTTAAAATAACGTCACCATCCATCGTTTCAATCGCATACTTATAAATCTCATTCTCTTCAATATGCGGTACAAACAAGGACCAAATCCCCTCTTCTGTCACTTGTAGCATCTTATGTTGCTCATAATCCCATTCATTAAAATCTCCAACAACACTCATTGCTTTCGCATGAGGAGCCCATACTGTGAATCGTACACCTCGCATCCCATCTTCCGTCACAATATGTGCCCCAAAGATGTTATAACTGTCATAGTACTTTTCTGTATGAAACTCATCTCGTTTCACTTCTTCACAATTTATTACATCCAATATGTTCACCTCACTAAGATGACAGAAATTTTTTACTCTTTATCATTTCTGCGAAAAACTGAAATATCCTTGTTATTTTTTAAAAAATATTCGTTTTTTTCTTTAATTTCGCTTAAAATATTCAAATTTACTGTGTAAAATATCGAATTTTGACGAATATTCATTGTAAACGTTTCATTTCCTACAAGTCTTTCATCCTATTATTTATTTCTCAACCTTTATTTCATTAGATTTATCCTATTTTACTCGCTATTTATCACTTAAAATCGCAACAAAATAATCTGTCATAAAAAAATGTTTCTCAACATTTTTTGTCACAATTTATTTGAAATGGAAAATTCATAAGCATATACTTGTTCTCAATAAAGAACTACGAACTGTCGCAAATATAATTCATACTGAAACACTATGTTTACTCTATCCATGCTCCAGGCGAAAGTTTGATAAAAAATTAAATTAGGGGGCTTCTCGGTTAGTCGCTACTTTTGATAGCTAACGAATTTGTCCTAGGACAGCCGAGCTAACACCCTTGTTCCAAAGGTATTTACGCTATCGCTAGCTAATAGGCGTATGGCTTCTCTTTTAATATTAATAGCTGCGTTATAGTCGCGACTTATTGTTAGTCCACAAGAACACTCATACGTGCGTTCAGATAGTAGCATATCTTTTCTGTTTCCACAATTACTACACATCTTTGTAGAAGGAAACCACCCATCTACTTTTACAAGCTGTTTTCCTTGTTCTTGTAGCTTATATGCTAAAAATGTCGTGAACATCCTCCAACCGTTATCTGCTACACTCTTACCAAAGCGAAGTGCTCGTGACATTCCTTTCATATGTAAGTCTTCGATTGCTACAACATCAAAGTTCTTAGCTAATTCTTTAGACTTATGATGAAGGAAATTTTTACGTTGATTGGCGACTTTTTCATGCAACTTCGCTACACAAATGCGCTGTTTATTCCAGCGCACTGAGCCTTTCACACGTCTTGCTAATACTCGTTGTGCCTTTGCTAATCGATTCAGCATCTGACGATAAAAGCGAGGATAATTGGCTTTCTCATCTTCGCTACTCACATACAATTCGGCCATTGCGAAGTCTAATCCAACTACACTTTCTACTTCTTTCTGAACAATTTCCTTTTCATATTCAGTTAAAACAGACACATAATACTTACCAGTTGATGTCAGCGAAATCGTGCATGATTTAATGATATGGTTTTGCGGTATCTCTCTATGTTGTTTCAATCGCACTAATTTCAATTTCGGTAGTTTGATATAACCATGAAATAACATAATATTTCCGTTTACTCTATTTGTTGTATAGGATTTTCTACTCTTTTTACTTTTGAATGTAGGAAAATCACTTTGACCACTAAAAAAATTCTTATACGCAGTTTGCAAGTTTAATTGAGCGTTAGCCAATGCTAATGAATCGACTTCTTTCAACCATTCATACTTCACCTTGTATTTCGCAGGAGTAGGGAATTTTTGTTTCTTTAGTTCTTCCTTGTTCTCTTTGTATTTTTCGTATACTTTTTTCCGTTCAGCTAGCATTTTGTTATATACAAAGCGTACACACCCAAAAGTTTTACGTATCAGATTTGCTTGTTCTTCTGTTGGATACAGACGAAATTTGTACGCCTTATTATGCTTTGTCATATTAATTCATCTCACTTTTCGCCTTGATTTCCCATAAACTGTTTTACTTTATCTACGGCGAGCCACCAAAGGTGATAACACAACATGAACACTGAGTTACTATTATTTAATTTCATGGTTATACCAAAAGTCTCCTCTTATAAGGCTGATTATATCAGAGGCAAAATAAATAGGAAAACTAAATCAAACCGAAATTATCGCTAGCAACTATGGTAAAAAAGGAGTATCTGTAAAAGGCGGCGATCTTAATAACGACGGCATTGTCGATGAAAAAGACATTCGCTTCGTTGAAAAGAACTTCTTGAAAAAAGGTCCAGGTGCATCTAAATCACAAACACCTGTTGAAAAATCAAAAAGCGGTACACTAGCAGATATTTTAAAGAAATTATGATTAACGCCTAAAAAATAATAATAAAGAGCACTCTATATAAAGTAGAGTGCTCTTTTCTATAAACGACCCTTATCCAGCAAAAGGGGGTATATTGGGGATATACAAGGGAAAACGGAAAAGGAATTTATAGTGAACTACTCGCCACTTAGCAAAGCTTGAAGTGGGAGCTTCTCAGTTCCACGACGAAAGTAACCTTTCGTCTCCCTGAGCGTTACTTCGGGGCGTTCCACCCCTAGATGTCCAACGATTGGACGCTCTCTTTATACGGTTGATATTTTACGCAGGAACCGAATGGCTTGGTTTTCGCACGCTATTTTCTTCCTGCAACCTTCTATATCAAGTTATCAAAGAACTTCATATAGCTAGTTTATCAAAAGTTTTTGGCTATGCCAAACCGAAATTCATCTCCCACCTATCACTGGGCTATCGCCCTTCACGCGCCTCTGGAAAGAGAATTCTTTCGGTAAATCCTTTAAATTATATAAAAACTCAGAGGTAGGAAGCAGTTTCCCGCCTCTGAATTATTTAGCAATTATTATAGTACTGGTGCCATTGTTTCTTTTAATACTTTTACAGAATGAGCGAATTTCGCTTTTTCATCTTCATTTAGCTCAAGTTCTACGATCTCACGTACACCTTCGCGGTTAATAACAGCTGGAACACCTACGAAAGCATCTTTCTCACCATATTGTCCTTCAAGATATGCAGATACAGTTAATACGCTGTTCTCGTTGCTTAAGATTGCTTTAGTTACACGAAGTAGTGACATACCGATTCCGTAGTAAGTTGCACCTTTACGCTCGATGATATGGTAAGCTGCATCACGTACGTTTTCGAAGATTTTATCTAAGTCTTCTTGTTTGTACTGTTCGTTGTTAGCTAAGATTGTTTCTAGTTTTTGTACACCGATAGTAGCATGGCTCCATACTGGAAGTTCAGTGTCACCGTGTTCACCAACGATGTAAGCATGAACGTTACGTGGATCTACATCTAAGTAGTCACCTAACATGTAACGGAAACGAGCAGAGTCTAAAGTAGTACCAGAACCGATTACGCGCTCTTTTGGTAGACCAGATTCTTTCCAAGTTACGTAAGTTAAAATATCTACTGGGTTAGTTGCGATTAAGAAGATTCCATCGAATCCGCTATCCATAATACCGCGAACGATTTGTTTAAAGATTTTTGTGTTTTTCTCAACTAAATCTAAACGAGTTTCACCTGGCTTTTGTGGTAATCCAGCAGTGATAACTACTAAATCTGCATCTTTACAATCTGCATAGCTACCGCTCCAAACTTTTGTTGGTGATGGAGAGAATGGTACCGCATGGCTTAAGTCCATTGCTTCCCCTTCTGCTTTTGCTTCATTAACATCTACAAGTACGAATTCTTCAGCTACACCTTGGTTGATCATTGAGTAAGCGTAACTACAACCTACAGCTCCTGTTCCTACTAATACTACACGATTGATACCTTTTTTCATGTTAATTTCCCCTCTCTATTGTTCACATCTATTTTTTTATGATTGTTTAAGTAATTAATTAAAATACTAATTTAATGTTGTTTAACTTCTTTACATTCATATTGTAGCACGTATTATTGTGAATTACTTCACAAATTATGACCTATTTGTGAACTTTTTCACATAGAGTGTAAAGTTATTAAATCAAGTATGAAATCAATCTCAATGGAGGCGTTTTCTTTAGATTGTGAAAAGGTTTTTTTGGTAATTGAAATTATATCAGCGATTTTTGCAATATATCGACTTACCGACTAAACTCGACAATGATAGCAGCATAAAAACGCCACCATTTCTGTATACTTCTACAAAAAGAATAGCGTCTTTTGATTATATAGATACAAATTTCTCTTAGCTGGATAGCGATATTTTTTCCATACACGTCAAATTAACATACCATCACTTATTAACAGTCAATAGACATGGGAACCTAACAAGTCTCTTCAATTATCGTAGCAACACAGTCGTTTTCAAATCTTCAGCACCTCCATTTTTTAATGTAGCATTTAGACCACTAAGATACGTAGGTTCAATTGTTAAGGATTTTGGAGGATTATCCATTGGTGGAAGAGCTAAAACAATATGGTGTCCGTATAGTCCCGTGCTACCAACTTGCAAGCTGACTCCTTCGTAGATTCTTCCTTCATCATCAGTGACAGTATAATCGAGTGCTGGCCAGCTATCATTAGCTTCCATTTCTTTTGGATAATCAAAGGTCAAATCAATCCTCGTTGAAAGTGACGAAAAGGTTACTTGATCTACTATTAATGCATACAGATTATCTTTCGTTAATGTTTTTATATTAGGAGTGAATTTACGAATCTCACTTTCAACTTTTGTAAGAGGAAATGCTACGTTCCATGTTCCTATTTGTCCAAATAAATCTTTCCCATGGACGGAAACATCAATTTTATCACCAAATTCACCGTAATTAGCCAGAGTAAATTCATGCTGCTCAATAATAGTGTTTTGTCCTTTTGACTTCTGTGAAGTAGAACCAATTGCAGCTCTAACTTCTTTCCCATTAATGGTTACATAACTAAATCCAGCTTTCTCTTCATTACTTTTGGAAATAGGGTTTTCTCCTTTGTATTCCACCGTGACCACTAAACGTCCACCATCGTAAACAGCCTCTTTCACATTCATCGTTAAACCACTATGGTTATCTTGTCTCTCAATTGATGTAGCAAGCTCATCCTTTTCAATTTTATCAGAAGCAATATCATTAAATTGTGCATAAATGGAGCCTATAACTGGAACACTCGATAATGTCTTTGCCATAGTAGGAGAAATGAATCCAGAACCTAAGAGAGAAACACATATTCCACAAGCAACAAGACTAGAATACTTCATTGTATTTTTTCTACGGTATTGATTTTTCTTAGCTTGAAGCACGGCTGTTTTTTCTCTTTGAATTAACCTATCTTCTGGTATAGGAATATCATTGATATGGTGATTAAATTCTTCTTTATTCATAACTATATCCCTCCTTTAAAATGGGGCGTAAGGCTTGCTTTGCTCGATGTAATTGAGATTTTACGGTTCCTTCTGGAGAATTAAGAATCTCAGCAATTTCCTTAATAGATAAATCGTGATAATACCTTAATACAATAATAGTTTTGTAAGTAGGATCTAAGAAATTAAATGCCTCGATTAAATCCAACGATTGCTCTAATTTATTCATGCTCTCTTCTGCACATAAATTAGAAAACATTTCATCATTCGCAACAAATTGTCTAGAGGATTTTCTTACAAAATCAATGGATTTAAAAACAAGAATTTTAGTAATCCAACTTTGAAATTTCTCCGGCTTTTTTAACTTTCTCAATGAAAGATATGCTTCATAAATTGTTTCTTGGTATATATCCAGTGCATCTTGTTCATTTCTTACATAAGAATAAGCTGTTCGATATAGTTTTGGGCGAACAAAAGTAATAAGTTGTTCAAATGCTTGATCATTTCCTCTTGTCGCTTGTTTTACTAGATAGGCTATGTCCATTTTTATTTCTTCCTCCCTTTACTAATATAGTCGAATGAGAGAATAAAAAGGTTGCAAAAATAAGTGTATATATAAATCTCCTACAACTTATTGCAATGATTACTATCAAGCACTAATGCCACAAAAAATCCATAAAAAAAAGCAGACTATCAAAAGTCCACTTTTACACAACAAAAAAGAGATAGCAGATTATGCTATCTCTTTTAGTATGACCCGTACGGGATTCGAACCCGTGTTACCGCCGTGAAAGGGCGGTGTCTTAACCACTTGACCAACGGGCCAATTCTGGCAGAGAAGAAGGGATTCGAACCCTCGCACCGCGTTCGCGATCTACTCCCTTAGCAGGGGAGCCCCTTGAGCCACTTGGGTACTTCTCTATAATATGGCTCCGCAGGTAGGACTCGAACCTACGACCGATCGGTTAACAGCCGATAGCTCTACCACTGAGCTACTGCGGAATAATTATGGTGGGCCTAAATGGACTCGAACCATCGACCTCACGCTTATCAGGCGTGCGCTCTAACCAGCTGAGCTATAGGCCCATAATTGAAAAGCGGGTGAAGAGAATCGAACTCTCGACCAGAGCTTGGAAGGCTCTTGTTTTACCACTAAACTACACCCGCATTAAATTGTAAATGGTGAGCCATGAAGGATTCGAACCTTCGACCCTCTGATTAAAAGTCAGATGCTCTACCAACTGAGCTAATGGCTCATTTTGAAAGTGGTGCCGACTAGAGGACTTGAACCCCCAACCTACTGATTACAAGTCAGTTGCTCTACCAGTTGAGCTAAGTCGGCTTGCGACTTCAAAATGGTGGCTCGGGACGGAATCGAACCGCCGACACGAGGATTTTCAGTCCTCTGCTCTACCGACTGAGCTACCGAGCCAACAAAAATGGCGGTCCCGACCGGGGTCGAACCGGCGATCTCCTGCGTGACAGGCAGGCATGTTAACCACTACACCACGGGACCATTTGGTTGCGGGGACAGGATTTGAACCTGCGACCTTCGGGTTATGAGCCCGACGAGCTACCGTGCTGCTCCACCCCGCGACAATATAATGTTTTTAAAAAATGGAGGAGGTAGAGGGATTCGAACCCCCGCGCGACTCTCGCCGCCTGTCGGTTTTCAAGACCGATCCCTTCAGCCGAACTTGGGTATACCTCCATGAAGGAAAAAACAAAAATTTTATTATTATATGTATCTAAACCATTTAAAAAGAAAATGGAGGAGGTAGAGGGATTCGAACCCCCGCGCGATTCTCACCGCCTGTCGGTTTTCAAGACCGATCCCTTCAGCCGAACTTGGGTATACCTCCGAGACATATAATAAATAAAGTGGAGCCTAGCGGGATCGAACCGCTGACCTCCTGCGTGCAAGGCAGGCGCTCTCCCAGCTGAGCTAAGGCCCCATGTTTTTGGGAATATCGGGAAGACAGGATTTGAACCTGCGACCCCCTGGTCCCAAACCAGGTGCTCTACCAAGCTGAGCCACTTCCCGTT
>NZ_JBYTDP010000003.1:0-137518 GCF_058791555.1 Bacillus sp. EB106-07-01-XG149
TCAATCTCCTACAGCAAAACGGGCGGAAATCTCATCGATATGAGAAAAAAACGGTCTTTGATATATTAGGTGTCGTTGACAATTGTACCATGTCTGATAATCAAGCCGCTTAATTCAAAAAAGTGAAACCCGTTAGGGTTTATTTCATATGCAAATCTTTCAATCACCTACACTTGCCCTTTAGAAAAAGAAACAATCTCGCCTAAAATTGACTTTGCATAAGCTTAGCTTGATAGCGATGGGGCAGCACCACATTGCTATCAAGTTTAAAAATTTTTTCACCCAAAACAAAAAAACGAGCTGAATTCACATAAATAACTATGAAAGAAAACGTTACTTATCGTAGGGTTCAAGGTGGTGATAGTAAAGAGTTAATTTTAGTTAATGATGATGGTACACTCTCTTTAAATAGTAAATGGAGGGCAGATCATAATTTAAATGTATCTACTGGAAAAGATCACTCTACATATTTCAAAAATAAACGAGCAGACTCATATATTGTGGAATTTGATGTACCACAGTATTTAGATGATTTAATTAGAGAAAATGCAATTTCTCAGAAGGGTTATAAAACTAATCCACTTAACCAAGGTAGAACAGCTCCTAAGATTGTTGACAAGGGTATTTTTAATAAATATGGATTTGAAGGTGTTGCATACGAATTACCTGACCCCATTAGTCGGTGGTTGGTAGAATATGGACGGAATGCTAAACTTATTAAGTAAGAGAGGAGAGCGTGTTAAATGATTAAGCCTTTATACGCCGAAAATATTATAGTAGGTGTAAAATATAAAAATAAGCTCAATTGGTATATAACTGAATCAGATTTATGGTATTTAGATTATAATCAAGCTGGATATTCTCCTAGTGAATATCCAGAAGAAAGAAAAGGCATTAGTATTTTAAATGAGACTACAATAGCTAACTTTTTAGAAAGAATAGAAAAATATAAAAGATTTACAGAAGATATTAGGTTAGAATTTTTAAGGGAACTAAGAACTAATAGAGAAGAAGCCTATTATGATTATAATCCATGTTTCCTAATAGACTTTGAGCGTTTAATTTTTTATTCTAATTATCCAGAATCAATATCTTTTGAAGAATATATTCCGAATAACTGGAGAGGTTATATACAGCGATTTGATGAACAAGTACCCTATGAATATAGATATTGGGAAGATAAGAATAAAAACTATTTAGTTAGAGAGGATTAGGTCATGGAAGAAAATAAATTAGTTATGATAAAAGAAACATTTAAAAATGAAGAAACTGGTGAACTAACGCCAGGAGTTACTATAATACTTGATGGAAATTTAAGGGGAGTATTGGAGATAATTATGGAAAAAGAAGGCTATTCGGATTATCCAGAAGCTTTAAAAGAAGTAATCTTTGAAGGGATTCATCATTTTGTGAAAAGAAATAAATAATAAGCTGACATATAATCTTAAGGTAAAGGGCAATTCTGAAAGGGATATGTCCTTTTTATTTTTAAAATTTGAAATGTAACTAAGATATTATCTTTTTCTTCCTTATTGATGCCAATATATTTTAGTGTAATTTATGAGGTGCTATGATTGAGTATTTCTTACAACATAGCGAAATCTTTTGTTTATTTATAGAACGAATAGCCGAAGGTTTTGCTCATAGTGTGAGTCCCAATAGATTCGATACCAGCAAACTCTCCGGCTTTTTGAAATTTTTGATAAGCCTAGATTTTATTAGTGGGTTAATCTCCTTTTCGAGTAGGGAAAATAACTACACTCAGTGAAGGCGCGAATCTAGCAAAATTCCCAGAAGGTATCTCTTCCGTTTCGAATCAAATACCATTGAAAGACCAATTTGCTTTTGCTGGTGGAAGTGGTGGACAATCCAGGTTTAATATACCTGAGTTTAATCAAGCAAAGGATACGCTTTTATCCGCTAAAGTAGAATATGGAGCTCATTATGAAAGAGTTAAACGCAGAAAAGTACTTGCACCAGATGTAGAGTATAAATCACCATCAGGCCATACTTATAAAACTGATAGTGAGAGGCGAATTACTAGTGTAGAAGGAGAATTAAAAACAGGAGATGCTAAAAGAAATCCTTATGCACAACGAAAAGCTGGACAAAATGGACCGAATGGAAGAAATGATAGATTAAAAGATGATGATGGAGGTCATTTAATCGCAAGTATGTTTGAGGGATCTGGTGATATTGATAATTTGGTGGCAATGAATTCACAAATAAATCGTTCTGGAGGTAAATGGTATAGTCTTGAACAAAAGTGGTCGCAAGCTTTAGCGGATGAAAAAACGGTGAAAGTAAAAATAGAGCCTATATATTCTGATGATAGTATAAGACCTTCTCAATTTAAAATAGCTTATGAGATTAATGGAGAAATTAAAAAAATTAGGATAAAAAATCGATCTGGAGGATAAGTATGGAAACTGAAAAAATGGAAATAGTTTATCAAGAAATAGGTACAAAAATAGATGAAATTATACCAGGGGAATGGAACGAAATTTATCTATATGCTGAATTATTAGAGGATTCAACAGAAGCATACTTCTTCTTTACTACTCCTAAAAAAAATGGTTTTATTTATTCGAATAATATTCCAAAAGTATATGATGTAGATGAGGAGATTTATGATGACTTATTATTCGAACTATATGACGCATTAGAGAAATTACGTGAAGAATTTAAGAAAAATGAACAAGAATTATGGACAAACTTAACATTAATTCTACATGATTCAGGAAAATTCAAAATAGAATATGATTATACAGATGTGTTATCCCCTGAACATAATCCTACAGAAAGGGAGATAATATGGAAATACAAATATCTTGGTATTACTCCCGATAATGAAATTGATAAAAAGTTTTTAGATAATTATCTTAAAAATATAGAAGATAAATAAAAATATTGATAATTGTGTGTTATGTTATCCTCTATGAATTATCATTCATAGAGGATTTTTTATTAAATTCAATAGTTAAAAATGAATAATTCTCATACTTAATTATGAGAGGGAGTAGATAGGAACAGAATATAGTCCCGTTCGGAACAATGACGTTTGAGGGTTTACTTCATATCTTTGACCTTTGTATTTTCAATGTCTTGAATGTATACTTTTGTTGTGTATTTTGAGAATATCAGGGGAATTGATGAGAAGTCAACTTTTACTGGGATTCGAATGTAAACTAATAATAAAAAGTTTGCTTTCATATTAGAAAAGGTTAGTCCCTCACTCCACTCCAGCTAAAAACCTCACACCCAAAAACAAAGGGGAACTCAATTATTCAAATTCATATAAAGTTTCAATCTTGTTTAAGCATCCATTAGGATATACAATGGATCATCTATTTTTCTTTACATAATCTCCAGATACAGTCCATATCAACTATAGATTCTTGTCTTATGCTAAATGTAATCAAAAAGCAAGTAGATAAAGATAATGACTAAAACATTAACTCTAGATACTTTTTTGATGAATATTACAAATAAACAGGAGGTAATGAAAAATGATTAAAACATTATTAGCAGGAGCACTTTTAAGTACAGGATTGGTAGCGGGAGGTGCAGTAGGTGCAGATGATGCGAAAATGGATAATTTAAAGTCAAATGAAAATAGTTCAAATCAAGTAATTACACAGAATGTAGATGGAACAACGTCTTTCTCACAAAACTTTGATTTACCTAAAGATGCAGTGCCAGCAACTCCTAAAGGAGACGCAAAAACAGTTGAAAGAACAGAAGGTACAGGTTCTCAAGAAGGAAAAATGATACCAACAAAAGAAGGTACAGATTCTCAGCCTGGATTTGAAATGGGAGCCCCTGAAAAACCAGAACATGCAAAAACTGTTGAAAGAACAGAAGGTACAGGTTCTCAAGAAGGAAAAATGGTACCAGCAAAAGAAGGTACAGATTCTCAACCAGGATTTGAAATGGGAGCCCCTGAGAAACCAGAATATGCAAAAACAGTTGAAAGAACAGAAGGTACAGATTCTCAAGAAGGAAAAATGGTACCAGCAAAAGAAGGAAATTAAATAATATATAGTTATAACGAGGAGCATCCAAAAAGTGGTGCTCTTTTTATATTATAGGAATTAACTAGTTCTACTGAATATAGAACTGTAGGAGGAATTGAGACTAGAACATGGGGCCTATCTCTTCAAATCATGGTGTTTAGGGCAATAGTTTTGGTGGTAACGTTACAATACAAACATTTTATTAGAGATTTTCTAAATTTACATACACTCTAGATAGACTACATATCAACTTCAGATACTTATTTTATGATACAAGTAATCAAATAAAAGGAGGGCAATATAAAATGATTAAAGCAGTATTAACAGGGCACTCTTTTATGTACAGGAGATTATTAACAGGTGGAGAAAATGTTGAAGATGTACAGACAGATCAACATATTCCATATGAACAAAATGAATTGCAGCAAACTCTAGAAAAGTACGATTCGAAGAAATTTGAGTTATAAAAAGAAAATAGATAAATATAGTGAAATAGATAAATTAACAAGAGAAAAGCACTTTGTGTATATCACAGGTGATTTTTATTTTCATTTGGATATAGGACTTGAATCAAATTTTTATACTAAAATATATACGGCAAAAAGGAGGGAGTACATTGCACAAAATTATTTATGGAATATTAATTTTAATTTATACTTTGTATTCATTTTTTGTAAGTGACGGAAGTGAAGTAAGGTTTATTATAGTGTTAACTATAGTACTTATCTTTTCTGTGGTTTTAGAAAAAGGAAATGCAAACAAAACGACTGATTAAAGGTCTTTTTGTTTGCATTTTTTAGTTGGCTATTAAAGTCCAGATGTTTTAGGGATAGCACCAAACCGCCATCAAGCTTAAAGAACGATTTATCGCCAAACAATAAAAATGAGCTTTTTATTACAAGTTAGCACCAAATTTCGTTTTTGGGACACTATTAAATTTTCAGTTGATGAAAACACTCGCATAAAATAGAAAACTTTTAACCTATTATCATTTATTCCGTAGCTTTTAAGGTACTTAACACGACTTTGGTTGCGTCTGCAATAAGTTTATCATCGTATTTAGCATCTTCTTTATCATGATTAGAAAGTATAGCAAGAACAATCGGCTTTTTATTTGGTGGCCAAATAATTGCGATATCATTTCTTGTTCCGTAAGATCCCGCGCCTGTTTTATCAGCTACTTCCCATCCTTTTGGTACACCCGCACGAATCAATTTATCTCCAGTTGTATTTCTCTTCATCCAATCTACTAATAGTTCACGTTTTTCTATTGGAAGTGCAGTTCCTAATGTAAATGATTGAAGTGTCTTAGCTATCGCTTCTGGTGTACTGGTATCATGTGTTTCTCCTGGATGCACTTCATTTAATTCAGGTTCAAATCGTTCTGAAGTAGTAACAGTATCTCCCATTTCTCTCAAGATTTTTTCAAATTCAGAGGGACCTCCTAACTGTTTAAGAATCAAATTATGTGCTGTGCTGTCACTATATCGAACAGAAGCATCTGCAAGTTCTTTTAACGTCATTCCTGTATCAACATGCTTTTCAGTAATTGGATTATAATTAGAAAGATCTTCATGAGTATACGTAATCCTTTGATCAAGAGCTTCTAATGAGTTCTTGCGTAAAAGAGCGCCCACAGCTAATGATTTAGATGTAGATGCAAATGCAAAACGATCATCTGAATGATAAGCAACAGTTTGATTCGTACCTGTGTCCAGTGCATAAATACCAAGCTTAGCATCATATTCTTTTTCAAGTTTAGCGAAAGATTGATTACCTGTATTTTCTTGTTTAATTTGATTAGCTTGATTCGTTTGTTTAGGTGGTTCAGATTGAGCATTACTATTGGAACAGCCTATAAGTGATACACATGAAAGTAATACTACAGGCACAATCTTTTTGTAATGTAAAATGTTAAAGAACTTGTTTAAAACGAACATAAATTTTCAACCTCTTTCAAGAATATATGGATTTTGTCTAGGTATTCTAAATACCAATGCAATTAAAGATGGCATTGGGTAACAATACTACTGCAGCTAAAATTTCACAGGTTAAATGACATCCAAAACGTTTATCCCGCTATTTGCCGGGCAGTAAGACTCCCGCTGATTAAAGTTTCACTTTATATGATTGATAAGTCACGGTTTGGGTTATTTCTTTTTTGTTTTCACTTGTAATGGTTCACCTGTGAAAGTGTTACAATACATGTTTTTTACTTTTGGGAATAATAAGTCCTTTCATTTTTTTGTAATACATAAAAATAGATGTCAAACGGGATATGTTGTATCCAATCTGGACAACTCATATTAGAAATACACTTATTAGACACTCTAAGTAATAAATTTGTTCCACTTTAAGATGAGGAAGAATTTGGGGTTTGTAAAATAACAATGGAACTACGTGTTTTTTCATCATACAAAAACCTCTACATATAAGTAGAGGTCTTTAAATTATATATGAATGAATTATGCTTTTTCAGATAAACGAAGATAATAGAATACATAATTTTAACTAGATTTATTGTTAACTAATTTATCCCCACCACCAAGCTCCGCCTCAATCTGCGAAGTCTTCGATGACTCATCCATACGCCAATACGTAATAAAGCTTATTGCGATACATCCAGCTACGTAGAAGTAGAATAATGATTCCATCCCAATACTCTTTAGCCATAATGCGATGAACTCAGCTGTTCCGCCAAATATCGCAACGGTTAATGCATATGGTAAACCTACACCTAGTGCGCGAATTTCAGTTGGGAAGAGTTCTGCTTTTACAATTGCGTTAATGGAAGTATAACCGGTAACGATAATGAGACCGACCATCATAAGTAAGAATGCTACGATTGGTTCTGTCGTTTTTTCCATAAAGAAGAAGATTGGTGCTGTTAGTAATGTTCCGAGAATACCGAATGCCATTAATAGTGGGCGACGTCCAATTTTATCGGATAGTAGCCCCGCAATTGGTTGAAGTACGACGAAAATAAGTAGTGCGACAAAGTTAATCCAGCTTACAACTTCTTTCGGAAGACCGACTGTGTTTACCATGAACTTTTGTAAATATGTTGTGTACGTGTAGAAAGCGACAGTGCCTCCTAATGTTAGACCGACTACTGTTAATACTGCTTTCGGGTGTTTCATAAGCGCGCGAACGGTTCCTGCGCTTTCGCGTTTTTGTGATTTTATGTTTGCAAACTGTTCTGATTCATCCATCGTGCGGCGAAGCCATAATACAGCTACTGCGCCCATCGCTCCAATAATGAATGGAATGCGCCAGCCCCAAGCTTTCATATCTGGTTCGCTTAGTAATTGCTGAAGAACAATTTGAACGCCTAACGCAACCATTTGCCCAGCAACGAGCGTTACATATTGGAAGCTTGAATAAAAGCCTCGGCGACCACTACTAGCCATTTCAGATAAATACGTTGCGGAAGTTCCGTACTCTCCGCCGAGTGATAATCCTTGCAGTAAACGGGCAAGAACTAAAATAATTGGTGCCATAATACCAATGCTTTCGTAACTAGGTGTACAGGCGATAATTAAAGAACCACCGGCCATAACTGTAATCGAAAGCGTTAATGCTGCCCGGCGTCCGTGCCGATCCGCATAACGTCCCATTAATAAACTTCCGATAGGGCGCATTAAAAACCCAACTGCGAAAATAGCTGCTGTGTTCAGTAACTGACTCGTTGGATCTCCTTTAGGAAAGAACTCTGCTGAGAAGTAAACAGCGAAAGCAGAGTAAACGTACCAGTCGTACCATTCAATTAAATTGCCGACGGAACCTTTAAAGATATTGCCGGCGACTCGGTTAGATTTTGCTTGAGCCATAATCATTCCTCCTCTTGCTTAGTAATAAAATGATAATTATGAAAGCGTGTTCATTATAGTTAAATTGTACTGTCTGTAGATTAAAATCTCAATATTATGACAATTTTATTCTTTTTGTACTTTATGTACATGGAGAGCTTTAATAGTTGCTTCATTATTAGTTTTGTCATAATAATAGAAAAAGGAGATTGATAGTTTTGAATATTTTATCAAAGGATATGAAGTATGAAGAAATCACGCAAAGTGTCGTTACAAACGAAAATAGTAAGCTTAATTATTACGTTAATTTTATTTGTTGTTCTCCTATTAGCTGGAATATTTGTTTACATTCAGTCCGTTGATACGAAGCGCCAAGTGGAGCAGTTAGCACTGCAAACGGCTAAATCTCTTTCTTTTATGCCAGCTATAAAAGAGGCTTTCCAAAATAACGAGCGTAAAAATAACATTCAATCTATTGCGGAACAAGTTCGTGAGCAAGCTGGTGCGGATTATGTCATTATAGAAGATCGCTTTGGGGTGATGTATTCCCATTCTAATTCGGAATTAATTGGCACAAAGAGTAACAATCCATATAACTATGAAGCACTCACTTTTGGAGGATACTATACGCTCGAAGGAAATGGTGCAAGTGGTCCAGCTTTAATGGCGAAAGCACCGATTATTGTTCATAACGGAGACTACGATCAAGTTGTAGGTGTTGTGACAGTAGAGTTTTTAATAAAAGGTATCGAATCTAACATACTGAGCAGAACGAAAGAAATCATACTTTTTTCTTTAGCGGTGTTATTAGCCGGAATTGTTGGTGGAATCCTTTTAGCGCGTAGCATTCGTAAAGATACACTCGGTCTAGAGCCGAATGAAATTGCAGCGCTATACCGGGAACGAAGTGCGATACTACTATCTATAAAAGAAGGAATCATCGCGATTGATCAAAACGGTTTTATTACGATGATGAACACCTCAGCAGTAGAGATGCTACATGTAAATGATGCTTATATGCAGCAGCACATTTCAAAAGTTTTACCGAATTTTAATATGGAAAGAGTGCTAGAAACCGATCAAGAAATCGCGTTTCAAGATAAAGTGTTTATTTTAAATAGGACACCGATACTCGAGAATAAAAGTACGGTAGGCGTTGTATGTAGTTTTAGAGATAAAACAGAACTGCAAAACCTTGTGAACACAATATCCGAGGTAAGAAAGTATTCAGAGGATTTACGCGCTCAAACGCATGAATTTACAAATAAACTGTTCGTTTTATCAGGATTACTTCAGTTAGGACATTACAAAGAAGCAATTGAATTTATCCAGCAAGAATCTAATATTCATCAAAGCCAAAACCATATTCTATTCCATCAAATTCATGATGCGAAAGTACAAGCTATTTTATTAGGAAAAATCGGAACAGCGTCTGAGAAGAAAATTGATTTTCATATTGAAGGAGATAGTGCGCTTCATCCGTTACCAGACCATATAAAAGTTTCACACCTTATTACGATCCTTGGAAACATAATCGACAATGCGTTTGATGCGGTGAGTGGGCAAGAGGAGAAGAGAGTTTCCTTTTTCGTTACCGATATTGGACACGATATTGTGTTTGAAGTGATAGATAGTGGGATAGGGATACCGGCAGAAAAAATTACGACCATTTTTCAAAAAGGATTTTCAACGAAAGGGAATGATCGTGGTTACGGATTAGCGAATGTGAAAGAAATGGTAGATGTACTAGAGGGAACAATTGAAATTCAAAACGAGAAAAATGGGGGAGCTATTTTTACAATTTACCTTCCGAAAACATTGAGAGAAAGTACATGACAAACAGGGGGATGGTCGTATGTTGAAGGTTGCAATTGCAGAAGATGATTTCCGCGTCGCGCAAATTCAGGAAGAGTTTTTATCAAAAATAAAGGACGTAAAAGTGATTGGAAAAGCGTTGAATGCGAAAGAAACGATGGAACTACTACAAAAGGAAGAAATCGATTTACTTCTATTAGATAATTATTTACCAGACGGAATCGGTACGGACTTATTGCCGAAAATTCATGCTGACTTTCCAGACGTTGACGTCATTATGGTTACTGCGGCAAATGAAAACCATATGCTAGAAAAAGCAATTCGAAACGGCGTAAGCAACTACCTTATAAAACCGGTCACGTTAGAAAAATTCGTTCGCACAATTGAAGACTATAAAAGAAAGAAGCAACTCTTACATAGTAACAATGAAGTGAATCAAGCACTCATCGATAATTTCTTCGGCATTTCGCAAACACAAGACATAAAAAACTTACCGACAGGTGTGGATCCACTAACACTGCAAAAAGTGAAAGGGATTATAAAAGGATTCGAAGAGGGCATTACAATAGAAGAAATGGGAGAACAAATGGGAGCCTCCAGAACAACCGCAAGAAGATATTTAGAATACTTAGTAGCGACAAACGAATGCACAGTAGAGTACACATACGGCATTATCGGACGACCAGAACGAAAATATCGTATAGGACGAGGACTATGAAAAAACGATTATTACTATGTATGTGGATCATGACAGGAGTAATAGCTGGTTGTTCTTCGGAAAAATCCCATATGAATAAAGTGAACATCGACAAAGTTGAAATCGTTGCGCCAAATGTTCAAGGAGCAGGATGGGACTTAACAGCACGAGCGATGCAAAAAACACTAACAGAAGAAAAAATCTTCACGAAACCAATCACTGTCACAAACAAAGTAGGTGGTAGCGGTGATGTCGGATGGAAATATACGAAACAAAAAGGCGGTCACGTACTGGCGATTAACTCAAGCTTACTCATAACGAACAACCTACTAGGCCACAGTAAACTAACATATAAAGACTTCACGCCGCTCGCGACACTCGCATCAGACTGGGAAGTCGTTGTCGTATCAAAAGACTCGAATATAGAAAATGCAAAACAACTAATGGAACAACTAAAACAAAACAAGAAAAACTTCAAAATCGGCGTTGCCCCAGGCCTAGGAAACGACGATCACTTATCCTTCGTACAAGTAAGCAAAGCATTCGGCATAAACCCAGCCGAACTACAATTCTTCGTCTACGAAAACAAAGAAAAAATCATAAACGCCCTAACGAACAAAAAAATCAGCGCCGCAACCATGACCCTATCCGAAGCTGAAAAACAATACAAAGCCGGCAAAATAAAAATACTAGCCGTATCCGCACCAAAACGTCTAGACCGCCTACCAGAAATCCCAACATGGAAAGAACAAGGAATCAACGTCATATTCCAGCACTGGAAAGGAATTATGGGCCCGAAAGATATGACGGAGGAAGAGGTTGCTTATTGGGATGGTGTGATTAAGAGGATGGTTGAGAGTGATAGTTGGAAGGGGATTTTGAGGGAGCGGGGTTGGGAGGATTTTTATAAGGGGAGTGGGGAGAGTATGATATTTCTTGAGCAGAGTAGTCAGGAGTATGGGGAGTTAGTGGGGAATGATAAGGATTATTAAATTTTACAACGTATTGAATACAGTATTTGGAATAAAAACTAAGGATTTGATTGTTAAAGGTCGGATACTTATTGAACTGAAAAATATTGAAGTTGACGATGCATTATAGGTGAGTGTTATCTAAATACTAGAGTATGAAAATTAAAACAAGGAATGCTAGCATTCCTTGTTTATTTTGTGCTTTATTAAACGGAAAAATCTGCATAGAATGTTCCATCCTGGAGAAGAGAAAGGTGAATATCATCTCTACCATATTGTAAGAGATTATTTCTTGCAACTAGAGCATTAGGTGGAAGACCTAACCTTTTTCTAATATAAACCCCTAAGACGTTTTTGTTTGGAAAAGAGCATAAGTTTTTGGGGTATTGTCTACCGTTAAGGGGCTGTGATCCTTCAAGAGCACCATCCATTAGTACACCATCATCCCAAATTAATTCGATAGAATCATTTTGTCTATTCGACCTACCAAGACCTAAACTTCTAATAGGGTGCGCTTGTTTAGGGGGAAATAGTCGTGGATACGCTCGAATATGGCTTGTACGGATAGGAATATACCCGTCACCCGGATTGTTGTGACCGTTAGGGCTATGTCCCCAGTTTAATCCACTACTGAGTGGAACCTCTCCTGTAGCTGGATTATATAAAATCATACTACAAATATTTCTAGTATCTGTGAGAGAATGAGGGATGGGATCCTTAGGTATAAATGTAGCAGAAGTACACTCCACAGTATTTGATAGAATCTGATTTAAATACGTATTTAAATCAGAAAAGGTATCAATAGTGGTTTCTGCTAAGTTTTCCCTAAATGGAATGTTTAAACCATTTGTACTAAAGTTTGCTGAACCTATTAAAGCATATACAATATTACCATTATTTCTCCATATATAGCATTTTGAATGAATAGGTATATTTGAATATAGAATATTGATATGCGGTGGATTATGTATGTTGATTAATGTATCATGTAACCGGTTTGATATTGATTCACTACCAAACATTCCATAAATTACAGTTGAATTTATGGAGAGTGTTCTCAAGCGTTGAACTGGATTTGGTCCAACATATCCTGAAATAATTATAAGTTCATCACAGGTAAAGTACTGGTGGGAAGTGAAGATTTTTGTTTCAAGATTATCGGTAAAAAGCATATCAGTCCCTCTTTTATTTATAAGATTTAATTTTATTTTAATTGATTTAGCGGAATGATTTCAATATAAAAAGTTTTAATTTAGGGAATAATCAAACAAATGATTATTAAGATTTTGGATCTAATAATATATGAATTATGGTTAGTGTAGTTGTAATTAATAATTAAATCTTAAATTTTACCTAAATCTATTGAACATTTCTTTCAGTTAAGTTTTTTATTTAATAAAATCCAATTGTAGGGACTAAAATTAGAAAAATTTTCTTCCGAAATTACTAGATGGTTAATTTCGGAAGAAAGCTTTTCTAAAATTATGTAACCTTAAAGAGTATTAAAATACTCTTTAAGGTTACTATTTTCTTTACTTATATAAACGTTTGTTCTATTATAAACATATGTATATGTTTATGTTGAGTGTTAATTTATTTCAAAGGGGAACTGAACAAAATGGATTGTTTGAAGTTGGCCATTCAAGAAGTTGAAAATTTAAATTCTGGTGAGATATTTTTGATTAAGGATTTATTTAAAGGTTATGAATGGAATCGTTTAGCTATTGGCGATAGACGCTCGCTAGGTTCTTTATTTTTGCATGAAGTAAAATATGGTGAACTAAATGAAAAAATAGAAATTGGGATTAAAAGTAGTGCAAATCAGCAACAATATAAGAAAAAATAGTATGTTAATCGATAATTATTTATGTAAAATGGATTGTTATTTGGAGTTGAGAATATTGAATAATAAAAAACCTACAGTTATTGATATGTTTTGTGGTTGCGGTGGTTTATCAAGGGGATTTATGGATGCAGGTTATGATGTTTTACTAGGCATTGATAATAATGAGCCTGCTTTAAAGAGTTTTAAGGAAAATCATAATGGGGCTATTGCTATGAATGGAGATCTATTTCAAGGATCTACTATATTAGAAATGGCGCATCTTACAGATAATAAAAGTATCGACTTAATAATTGGTGGTCCTCCTTGTCAAGGTTTCTCATTGACTGGAAAACGTAATGAAAATGATGAGCGTAATACGCTGTTTGAGGCTATGGTAAATGCTGTTGCATTTTTTCAGCCTAAAGCTTTTGTATTAGAAAATGTGCCTGGCTTAGCCACTTTATATAAAGGAAAAGCAAAGGAAGCTATTATGAAGGAATTTGAAAATTTAGGATATACAATAACTTCCAAAGTTTTATATGCTCCTGATTATGGAATTCCGCAAATAAGAAAACGTTTATTTTTTGTTGGATTGTCAAATGGTATGGAATTTGAATTTCCAGAACCGGTTCTTACCCCAGAAAATTATGTAACATGTGAAGATGCCATTGGTGATTTACATGATTTCGAACAGGATTTAGGCACAGATATTAGTGAATATTTAAATATTCCTAAAACAGTGTATCAAAAAAAAATGAGAAAGTATGCCAAAAACTTATATAACCATGTAGGGACAAGGCATACACCTGAAGTGATCAATGTCATCTCTCAAGTTCCAGAAGGAGGAAATCATAAAGATTTACCACCTGGTGTAGGAGAGAGTAGAAAGTTTAATGAAGCTTGGACTCGTTATCATAGCAAAAAGCCTTCCAAGACTATTGATACAGGGCATCGGAATCATTTTCACTATAAATATAATAGGGTACCGACAGTTAGAGAAAATGCTCGATTACAATCGTTTCCAGATGACTTTAGATTTTCAGGTAACAAAACAGAACAATATAAGCAAGTTGGTAATGCCGTGCCCCCATTATTAGGATATCACTTAGGCATACAACTAAAAAAATATTTGAATATAGATGGAGAATAGCGATGAGTCAGTATAATTTAATAGATATTTTTGCTGGTTGTGGAGGACTTTCTGAAGGATTTGAAAAAAAAGCTAATTTTAACATGGTAGCTGCTGTAGAATGGGAAAAGCCTCAAGTGCAAAATCTTATAAATAGATTAGTAACAAAATGGAAGATAGAAGATGCTGACAAAAGAGTACTGAGATTCGATATTCAACGAACTGAAGAGTTATTTAATGGTTGGATCAATGATCCGAATTATGGAACCCATGAAGGACTAGATAAATTGCTACAGGGAAAGTCATTAGATTTAATAATTGGTGGTCCTCCTTGTCAAGCATACTCAGTAGCGGGTAGAATACGTGATGAAAATGGTATGAGAGATGACTATAGAAATTATTTATTCGAGAGTTATTTAGAGATTGTAAGGAAATATCAACCGAAATTATTTGTCTTTGAGAATGTACCTGGAATATTAAGTGCTAAACCTGGAGGTACACCTGTTACAGAGCTTATGCAGAATGCCATTGAACAATCTGGATATGAAATAGTTGATGACTTGAAAAGTTATGCACAAATAGATTTATCGGAATATGGTGTCCCACAGAAAAGAAAACGTGTAATCATTATCGGTCTAAGAAAGGACTTGTATCCAGATGCGCAAAAACTTCTAAAATCATTCTATGTGGAACATCTTCCAAAATATAAAGAATCTACTCAAACGGTGAATGACACAATTAAAGATTTACCTAAATTATTACCTTTAGATAAAGAAATCAAAGTTAATGGTAAAAAAATTTCACATTCTTTAAATTATGAAATTCCAAATCATTTACCGAGATTTCATAGTAAACGGGACATTGGAATTTTTAAACTATTAGCTGAAGATATTGAAAGTGGTCAATATAAATATACGTCTAGTGAAGCGTTAAAACAGCTTTACACTCAAATTACAGGGAAAAATTCAAATGTTCATAAGTATCATGTATTACGATGGGATCAGCCTAGTAATACCATTCCAGCTCATCTTTATAAAGATGGTTTAAGACATATTCATCCTGATTCTACTCAGGCGCGTACAATTACTGTACGTGAAGCTGCTAGATTACAGACCTTTGATGATGACTATGAGTTTATATCTAGTGCAGGAGATAATTATAAAATGATTGGAAATGCGGTTCCGCCCAAATTCTCAGGGAAATTAGCTGAGGCTATAGAAGTACTATTATAAATAGTTTTTTAGAGAAGCTTGTACAGGCTTCTTTTTTTTATGTTAAAATATGCTAAATGATTATGAAAGGATGGAGCTTATACTTAGGGTGAAATCAATTACATACACAGGGGGTACAAACTATGACATATTACATGAAAAAATTAGGACAGCAAGAGTTAGGAAGTATTAAAAAACCTGGCGATAAGGCATCTAGAGGAAGGTACATATATATTTCTAAAGATGAGAAGGTTCTTTCTTTTTTTCCGCCATTGTCTAAAAGTGTGAAAAATGATTCATCTTTATTACCGATTATACCTTTATACACAGAACACAAAGAAAAAATCTATTGTAATTATATTTATCATAATGATAAATATAATGGAAGTACCTCTGCAAAACCTAGAGATGAATATAGAATCTATTCCAATAATGCTTTAGAAATGTGTCAGTATTTTTTTGAAGCAGGAGATATTATTGTAATGAAAAAAGATGAAATTATAGAAGAAGCAAGGCAAACTGTTTATTATTTAGAAAGAATAACACCCATTGAATCTGCACTTTATCAAAGGTGTGAAACTATTATTGATGAAAGTGATATTGGTGGTAAACATGCGATTTATGAAGGGATTTTGGATGAGATTGAAGCAAAGATTGATCAATTATCTATAACACCCTTACAAATAGTTGTAGATACTAGTGTTACTAAAAAAATGGAAACATCTGACACAAAAATTGAAGATTTATTTAATGCTACTAGTTTTAGAGATTTTACTATGGTGGCATACAAGGGGAAATGCGCAGTAACTGGAAGTGTTATTAGGTGTAATAATTTTCTTAATCTAGAAGCTGCACATATAAGACCTAAAAGTCATACTGGATCATACCTCCCTAATAATGGATTAGCTTTAAGTAGGGATATTCACTGGGCATTTGATAAGGGATTCTTCACATTAAATGATGATTATACGCTAAGAGTACATCCTGCAATTGAAAGTGATTTTTTACAAAAATACAATGGAAAGCAAATTTCTATTCCTGAAGAGGATTTTTTTAAGCCTGCAATTGAAAGTATTCGTTATCATAGAGATAATGTGTTTGGGCTCTTTCTAACATCAGGTAGATTATAAAGATCGGTTTCTATTCTTAATAGTTATATATATTGTTTTAGGTAAAGTAGGGCGGTTGTAATTTCACTCTACTTTACTGTATTTTTGTTTTTTATTAACTACGTGTATATTTAAATGATTTCTAGTGTAATTTAAAAGTTTTGTGATGTAGTATGATCTCAAAAGAATTTTGAATGAGGGATGGTTATTTAGGCAATGTTAAATAAGAGAGTTAAAAGTTTTAATTACATTTAATAGAGAGAATTATATTAATAAAAATGAATGTATAGATTCAAATTTGGCCTAAGAATAATCTTCTAAAACTAATGATAATAAATTTATATACAAAATATCTTTATTTGAGTGTGATACCATTAATGGAAGATCAAAATAATGAAAGCATCCCCATACTAGCCTACAACAAACTAATCCGAAACAAAATCCCACAAATAATAAAAATCAATGGAAAAACACCCACAACAAGAATTCTAAAGGAAAAAGAATACATAAAAGAACTATGCAAAGAAGTACAAGAAGAACTATCCGACCTACTAGAACTAATAAACGCCCTATCCAAACACGTTGGGTACAACACTAGAAGAAATATCAACAACATCGGTAAAAAGAAAGCAGAAGAAAGAGGCTCTTTGGTGCATGGAATGTCTGCCAACAACCACTATATTTTATTACTGTCAGAATTACTAAGAAATTCAGTAATAGCAAGCAAATATGACCTCGAATGGACTCGAACTAGCGATCTTCATCCTGTCAAGATAAGAAGCATATATTTTACATTTCGGTAATATCAAGCAGAAAGGTAGTTGTATCAAGGGTTTATAGGGTGTTTTGTATTTTTTTATGCAAATCCTGTAACGTAGAAAGATGAAATTTCTTGACCAGAATCTTGACCGCTGTTCAATCAGTTTCTTGTAGTAAGTAGTTGTAAGGTATTATGTATAAAGTGGTATATATTTCTCATCTCTATGTGGTAACATACTCATAGTTAGCTGCATTGGGAGGTATTAAAATTACCGGCAAATTGATAAGTTAAGGAGAGATGTTTTATGTCTGATAAGAAATAAGCAATATTTAAGGGGGAAGGTGAAGGGATTATTGAGGCAATCAAACTAGTCCCTGGAACAGGGATTTTAATAGAAGGTGTTAGGGCTTATCAAGAAATGATTGAAGAAAATTGGCTATAACTGCGACATTGTTAGTTTATGATATTGTGAACCGTATCATAAGTAAATGAGGTTTTGGTAATCCTTGCTATTAAACTATAGCAGGGATTATGTAATATATGGTAGAATATATAAGTACCTTTTTTTCTTTCGTGATATTAATCTAATATTATTAATTTTCAAAAATAAAGATTTACCGTTAAAAGGATTGGGGTGTAAACATTGGAGAATATTGGTGAATTTAATGATGTACTAATAAATGCTGATACAAAGGATACAAAAATTAACTTCATAAGAAAGTACTTTTTTCATGGTATACCTTTTGTGTTTAAAGACAGAGAGCAAGAATATTTTGAATTTAGAAATAGAGTTGCGAGCAATTTTGATATAAGTTTTCATGAGGTTTTTATAGTAGGTTCAGGAAAATTTGGTTTTAGTTATATTAAGGATACTCCGTTCACCTATGATTCTGATATAGATGTGGTTCTTGTTAATGAGGCTCTCTTTGACTATTATTATGAAAAAATTTGTGATTATCAGTATCAATTAGATTCTCAATATAAATTTATTTCTCTAGAAGAGAAGAAAGATTATGCAAATTTTCTACGTTACTTAGTTAAAGGTTGGATGAGGCCGGATCTACTTCCATTATCATTCCAAGTGGAGTTATTAAAGAATGATTGGTTTAAATTTTTTAAGTCTATATCTTATGGTAAATCTGAAGTTGGAGATTATAAGGTAGCAGGTGGATTGTATAAAAATTATGATTATTTAGAAAAATATTATTACATAAATATAGATAGTTATTATAATAAATTGAAGTTGGGGTGAAAAAGATGGCAAAACAATTATTAGCGACTCCTAGTACTAAAAAAATATCAGATTTGTATACAAGATTAACATCGGAGAATCCTACTCTCATATTACAACCAGCTTTTCAACGTAGATTTGTCTGGAGTAGTGAACATAAAGAAAATTTTATAGATACATTGCTTCAAGGATTACCAATTCCAGAAATTTATATAGCTCAATCTGGAATTGATATACAAAAGATTGAAACTCAGGAAGTAGTAGTAGATGGACAGCAAAGATTAAATACAATAGTTCAATATATTAACGAAACTGAAGATTCTTCTGTATTTGGAACTATAGTTTCTAAATTTAAAGACCTATCAGAAACGGCTAAGAGAGAGTTTTTGGGATATAATATAGTTATAAGGGACCTTGGAGACATAAGTAGTGAAGAAATAATTGAAATATTTAAAAGAATAAATTCTACAAGATACGGATTAACAGAAATTGAGCTTCATAATGCTGTTTATGATGGGAAGTTTATAGAAGTAGCAAAAGAAATTTTAGAACAAATCAGCTTATCTGAGCTTCCATTTCTAACCGAATCTAAGATAAGTAGAATGGAAGACTTACATTTTGTATTGCTTATACTTTCTACGATAGTTCATGAAGGTTATTTTAGTAGGGATAGAGAAATTGAAAAATGTATTATTGAGTTTAATGATTATTTTCCTAATGCCAGTGAAATTAAAGAAAAATTTATAAGCACATTTAAATTTATTGAATCGCTGAACCTACCTGTTGACTCAATATGGCTTAGAAAATCTAATTTCTTTACATTATTTGTAGAATTATACACTAATATAAATGAAGTAGAAATCGATAGGTTAAAGAATGAACTAATACAACTTGAAGAGAAAATACTAGAAAATAAGAATAAGGGTAAGGAAGAAAATGATTACAGCCTTTACTATACATATATGTATTCTGGTACAAATAGTAGACAGGCTAGAGTTATCAGAGGACAAATATTGGAAAGAAATTTAAATGTAATATAAATTCTTTATTTAATGCTATTAAATTAGATAGTTTATTTTATAATAAAGGAGCTTTGCAGCTATTAGCAAGGCTCCCTTTTGTATTTCCTTTTATGTTTATATTTATATTAATTCGATAGCTTTATATGATATTGTTAAATTAAGTATGTTTAATGAGAGTGAAATGTGAATATTCAGGCTTAAAAAGGGACATATGATTCATCAGTGTCTATTACAAAGAATAATGGAGGGAAAACTTTTAGTGTATTAAATTTGGGGGCAGGTAAAATTCAGCTTACTGTGGAATTTGCAATTCTTGATATAAAAGTATAAGGGTGTAAGGATGTGTATCTAAAGTGGTTAATTTGTTTAAGTCAATTAGATTTTTTATGAAAAAAATCCCATTTCGGAAGAAAAGGGATCATTTGAGGACTGAATTATTTTTATCAGCAGTGGATTATTTTAACGCTGTTTACAAAAATGCTGGCTCAACACAAGAAACTGCAATAGTCAAAAGTATGCATAAAAACTTCTTAGACTTAAAAAGGGAGTGGGAAGGTATATACGATAGATATACCTCTAAAAAATTATTTATGTTTTCAAATTTTACTCATGGTCATCCACGAATTAAGCGTATTGGAACACATCAGGGTTGTGAACTAGGAGACTTAATGTTTATTCATATAGACTATAATACTGATGGAAGTTGCATGGAACGTGCATTACTTTATCAAGTAAAGACAACCAGTGGGGATTCTAAAAATGAAGAACAAGATATTCTATATAGCAAATGGCCAGAATTTAAATTTACGATACCCGATATACCGAAGTACTATGACGTGAAGCCAAAGCAACCACATAAAGGGGCGCGATATCTCTATGTTGAGAATACAAAACATGGATTAGATGCTAAAGATAGATATAGAACTAAGGAACTCAGGGATGATACAAATAACCTTTGTTTTATTGAGGAGTTGGTGGATCTTTTATCGCCTAATGATCTTTCCGGACGTCTATTAAATGATGATACTGGGTGGAAAGATACAATAAATGTTGTGAAAGATTATTGCTCAACCAAAAATTATAAAGGGGCTGGATCAAGAACCTTAGGATTATTGAGAGTAAACGAAAGCGTTCAGTTTCCTATTGTTCTTAATAACAGTAACGATGATGGAATGCTTATAGTTTATCTGATAACAGCTAACAATATATCTCTTTTAGAGCAATGGTAAGAAATTATTAGAAACATCGTTTAGATTAGTTACGGTTAACCGAACAGTAATTAGAATAAGGTTGTTCTAAGCTGAAATTTAAAAATATAATAAATACTACTACATTAATAAGGAGGAAGATGATATGAAAATTTATATTTTTTCAAGCTACAATATTACCAATGCTTGGGCATCTGTTGGTGGAAAAAAATGGGCGGTTAAGCCAAGTGATAAAGAAAGTATTAATAAAGGTTATAAAACAAAATCAGAAAATATGTTAATAGGTAGTTTTGGTATGCTCTATAATTCTAAAAAACAAGAATTTACAGTTCCTTTTGTTGTCAAATCTAAAGCAAAAGACGTAACAGAGAATGAAATTTGGAATGGGGAATTTATCTTGCCATTTGAAATAATTCCTTTAGGTGACCCATCAAAAGTAATAAGTAAATTTGATTTTGAGTACATATTAAACAAATATGAAGATATAGAAGGTTTACGTATATCCGGTAGATTAAGTCCGTCGCACAATTTTAATAGTAATACAATTAAAGAAGAAGTTTGGAACGATGTTCTAGAAAGACTTGTTTTTTAATTTATACTTTAATTTAAATGAATTTTTTTGTTGAGCAAAATACCGTAGAAAAATTACTTCCAATCATTCTGATATTTTGCTCTATTTCTCTATATGTTAATGAATATTTTATGGTCAAAATTAACTTTGTTCTTATGTATCAATCGGTGGACGATATTGTAAATAACAATGAACCTTTAAGATAAAAAGGAGCTTGCTTTCAATCATTTGAGATAAAAGTTAAATGAGTTGTACAGTAGCAATAATGTAAACAGTTGTACATGTAAAAAAGGGGGAATATGAAAACTTTCCTTATGATACTCGGTAGGGATTTTTGACTTATAAAGATTTTAATAATTTTAAAGTTGTTGGGTGTATATCTTACTTCCATTTTGGTTATAAAGAGAATAACAACCATAGATGTTGGCAAAATAAATTAATCAATAATAATAAGATGAAATCAATAATACGGTAAAAAAATATGAAAGTATAAATGGTAAATAGGGCTTTTAGTCTTGTCCCTCTTTAACTTTCTAATTTAACCTTGTTGATTTCATCTTTTTTATTTGGAAGAAAGGAGGATGCTTCTGTTTAAACTGATTTACTAAGAGTGTTAATAAAATGAATTTGAGAATCTAATTAATGGAGGTTTAAGTAAATGATGAGGGAGTTTTTTGATTTGGTGGGCTTTGTAGTTACGGAACCATTAAAAATTGCTTTTAAAATTGTGGATGAAGCGGTAGAGTCAGTCGATAAGGTTATTGATGCACCATCCAAATGGTTTAACGAACCAAAAGATATCCGACCAAGCTTTGGTACTCCAGTTTTTACTGAAATTGGTTTTGGTATTAGTGGACATTCGGGTATTTATATAGGAAATGACAGAATAATTGCACTTAATGCAAGAGGAGAAATTATTGAAAATACCTTTGAAGAATTTACTAGTCATATAACTACATTTAACTATGAAATTTACATTCCCTATGACAATAAACATGATTGGGAAATTGGTTTTGCTGATGTTGGAGCAAGAGCCATAGAAAAATTGGGAAAGAGCCGAAACTATCATGTACTTTTCGATAATTGTCATCAATTTGTTTCAGGTTGTCTGACTGAGGAATTTGAAAACTCATGTAATTTCTTATGGATGTTAAAAGATGAAGTACAAAAAAAATACGGGGATCAAGTAGTATGGAAAAAATGGGATTGGAAAAAGTAAGTCAACTATTATAGCGTTGCTCCTGGATTATACATAAATTAAGGTACAAATATTTATTGTTAAGTTAAAGGTAAACTCCAATCTAATAAGTATATATTATTTACATGAATTAGTACAAGAAGGGTTGTTCTTTTAAGTATGAGGAGCAACACTTTCGTTATGATTGGAGGAAGAAGAGATGGAATGTTATAAAGTAAAACTAGGGAAACAGCTGGAATTATTGGAAACACCTGTTGGTATAAACAAACCAGCAAAAAGAGTAAACATCGTTCGCCTAAAAATGGTAAAAGAGGTGAGTCTTCTTTATAAGGAAAGAAGAATTAAATCTCCAGAAGGTTCAAATGTATTGTTGAAGCAGTTTTTAGGAGAAGTAGATCGAGAGTATTTCATTGTACTTTGTCTAGATACTAAAAATCAACCAACGGCCATTAATGTTTATCATATTAGCAGCTTAAATGCCAGTATCGTTCATCCGAGAGAGGTGCTGAAACCAGCAATTATTTCAAATGCTGCTTCCATTATCGTTGCGCATAATCAATGGGGAACGTGTATGTTCCACAATAAGTAAAAAAAGACGTTCGTTGAAAACGAGGCCACTGAAAAATTTACGTTTTTTGGTTGATAAACCAGATGCAAAACAAGAAAGGCGACTTTTCATTCTTTTTTACTTTGTTTCTTTCATCAAGGTTAGGATTCGTTTTAAATTAACAGCGAATATAGCCATTGCACCTTGCAGTTGCATGCCAATCGGACCCGAGGAAGATGCCACATCATACCAGTGTCTATGCTTAAGTTCACTATTTTTCGCTTCAATTTTATAACGCTCTTTCCCCTTTTCTTTAAAATATGCACTTTCTTGAAATGCTTGTTGTTCCTTATGTTCAGTGGATTTTATTGTTACAGAATATGTTTTACTTTTAGCGCCTTCTTTGTAACACCCACTTTTGAATGGGCATACCTTGCATTTTTCAATATCAAAATAGTAGGTATGACTTTGATTATTGTTTGTTCCTTTTTTACCTGTGCGTGCTCTACGAACAGCCATATGTCATATGTCCAGCTTTACAGACATACATACCGGCATCTTTATTAAACTCAAATTCATCTTCTTTTTGACGCGGTCCTTGTGTCACAATAGGGTTTAATTTCGATACTAATTGTAATTGATTTTGGTTGGCGTATTGAATATTATTTTTCTCCGAATAAGCAGTATCTCCAATAACTGTATCAATTTCCATCCCTGTTTCACGAGTTTTTTCAATCAATGTTTGAAGGTATTTTCCATCGCTTTTTTCACCCGTTGTAATCACCGCAGCTGTAATGATGCGTTCTTCATTCATCGCAATATGTGTTTTATAACCAAAGAAAGAAGAATCCGCTGTTTTATGCCCAATTCGTGCATCAGGATCTTGCGAAAATTGAAGGTATTCTTGGTGATCTTCTACGATTTCTTTTAAATAATTCAGTTTTTCTTTCACATTTGGATATTCACGAATGATTTCCTCTTTTTCTACTGTTTCAATCACTTTTTGACAATATTCAAGTTCGTCACTTAAGTCATCTGTCATTGTTTTTGGTGGAAACTTTTCCTTCATTCTTTCGGTGATTTTTGATTGAAGCGTGCTTTTGTATGCGTGGCATTAACAATAATAGATTTATTTTTAATCAAGTTTTTTTCGAGTGCAATTTCCACTGTTTTTTGAATGAGCATGTCAAGTAAACCTATATCTGTTAGACGAAGCTTGCGGAACTTCGTTAATGAACTAGGGTCAATGACCGTATCTTCTGGTGCCATATCTAAGAAATATTTAAAGGACATATCGTATTTTGAGCGTTCTACAACATCTACATCTGATAAATCAAAAATAGATTTTAGTAATAAGTATTTAAACATACGAACAGGGGGCACTGCGTTGCGATCGTTATCGAGACAATATTTATCTTGTAGTTCTTCTAAAACAAAAGAAAAGTCTACCAGTTCATTGAATTGACGAAGCATATTATCCTTTGGTACAACGATATCGTAAATCGCCATAAATGGACTGAGGTTAAGAGATTGTTGGTTAGAAATCATCCGAGACACCACCTAGAATTAGTACAATCATTATACATGAAAAAAGCGAAAGCTTCCTCGATTTCATCGAGGAAGCTTTCGCTTTTTAAAATGGAAGGTATGTGTTAAATAATGTATACTGAAATAGGAAATTTGTTACAGGTCCATGTGAGGGAGAGAGAATATGAAACTATTAAATAATATTTATTCTAACCATTACAAGGATATTAAAAATATCTTATTAAATGCAGTTGAACTTAAGATCATAAGCCCATCCTAAATGGAGGCAATGGATAATTTTTTTAGTAAATTAAATGGAAAGGGCATCAAATGTATTTCGTTGACAATTCCATTTTTACATTTGATCCGGTCTGAACATGTTTGTAAATTCATTATACGTTTAATTAATATATTGAAAGAAGGTACTATTTTGATTGAGAAAATAAATATTGAAAGTTTTGGATCATTCAAAGATTTTAAATGGACCAAAAATGTTAGTTCATTACTAGGTACATTTAATATTATTTACGGAAGAAATTATTCAGGTAAAACCACTTTGTCTAGAATATTTAGGTCTTTAGAGCAGAAGAAATTACATGCAGATTTTGAAGATGGAAAGTTTAATGTTGAATTATTGGATAAAAGGTCTTTAAGTCATTTACAGTTAGCTAGTTCAGACCTAAAGTTACGTGTATACAATTATGATTTTAAAACTGAAAATCTAAGTTTTCTTTCTAACAAAGAAGGTGAAATTATACCTTTCGCAATATTAGGAGAACAAAATGTCGAAACAGAAAGAAAAATTTCAGAAGCTAATATCGAGTTACAGTCAAACAAGCTTAAGCTTAATGGTAATAATGAAAAACTAGGGATTATAAGTAAGTGCGAAACTTTAAAAAAAGGACTAGAAGACCTTGAAAAGTCTTTAGATGATAAGCTCCGTGAAAGAGCGAGAAATATAAAAAGGGATTCAACATTATTTAAGATAGGGGTTAAAAGTGACTATAATATTAGAGATATTAAAGCTGAATTGAGATTAGCAAAAGAATTATCAGTTGATGAATCAGATAGAATGAAGAAAATTTTAGTTGAAGAACATAAAAATTCACTAGCTGAAATAAAACAGCCTGTATTTAAACTAGAGGAATATATTGAGGCAAGCAATGAACGGCTAAGAAAATCCATTAGTCCCAGTCAATCAATTAAGGACTTGCTTGATAACTCGGATTTGCAAAATTGGGTTAGAGAAGGGATAGATCATCATAAAAATAAGAGAGACCGATGTGCGTTTTGTGATTCAGAGCTGACTACATTTCTTTGGGAAAAGTTAGGTGAACACTTTACAAAAGAAGCTGAATCTCATAAAACAGAAATAAATAAATTAGTAAAACAAATGGAAGGGCACAGAGATGAAATAGAATATATAGTGCCTAACCATATAAATGATTTTTATATTGAATTTCAAAGTGGTTATCAAAATTTAATAAATGAATGGAACGAACTAAAAAATAAATACTTGAGTGATTTAGATGATATATTAGGTTTACTAAGGCTAAGATTTAATAATATCTACAATGAGTATAGTCTTGATAAGAGTGCTTTAAACAATTCGCAGGAACTTTTAGTTAGTTGCATAGTAGAGATGAATAACATTATTAAACAAAATAATGATTATAGTAACAGTATAACTGATAAAAAAGAAGAAGCTGTTAGAAAGTTGCGATTAAATAACATTAAAAACTTCATTGATGAAATAAGATACGGTGAAGAATTAAAGAGAATTGAACATCAAAGAGAACTTTTAAAAGAGAAAAAGGAAGAGTTAAGTACGGTGAAAAAAAGTATAAAAGAAATAGAGTCCAACATTGCGTATTTAAGAACTCTTTTAAATGATGAACTGAAAGCAGCAGAAAAAGTTAATGAATATCTTAGGGTTTCTTTAGGGCACCCAGAGCTTACTCTTGAAGTTGAAAAAGTAGGTAGTAAAAGTACTTTTGTGATTAAAAGGGAGGGGGAGATTGCTTATAATTTAAGTGAGGGAGAACAAACGCTAATATCATTTAGTTATTTCTTAGCTCAATTAAAAGATATTCCTGCTAGTGATAAAGATGACTACATAATTTTTATTGATGATCCAATTTGTAGCTTGGATTCTAGCAATATTTTTTCTATATTTAGCTTAATTGATTCTGAAATCAATCAAGATAAATATAAACAAATCTTTATATCTACTCACAATATGGACTTTCTAAAGTACCTTCGTAGAGCAAGTAGAAGGAAGAATTATTTTATGATTGAACGATTATTAACAGATAAGAGTAATGCCAATAGTAAGTTAGTAGATATGCCAAAATATATGCGAGAGTATGTTACGGAATTTGTTTTTCTCTTTGAACAGATCTATAGAGTGGCAAACGAGGTACAGGGTGAGGAGAATTATCATGTCTTCTATAATTTTCCTAACAATGCACGGAAATTCTTAGAAAGCTATCTGTTTTTTAAGTACCCAGATATTAAGATTAAAAATGATGATAGAATAAATAGGTTCTTTGGAGAATCGTCACAACAAGTTGCTTTTATGCAAAGGATTAATAATGAATACTCACATGGTGAAGAACAGTTTGATCGGTTATCGAAGCCGATCGATATTCCGGAATTTCAAAAGGATGCGTTGTTAATACTAGATACCATTCAAAAAAAAGATATTGAACAGTATAATGCTCTTTACAATAGTATAAAAAAATAAAGTAACTTTTGTAGGGAATCAGGATAATTTTAATCAATGAGATATTTTTTAGATTTTAGAAATGTAATCATTTTGAGCAGTAGAGTAGAGGAAGGTAAAAAACTTAATTTTTCAAGTTTTTTTTGCGTTTTTTATTGATAGACTATAAGGGGACGAATCCTTAATCGCTATACTCGTATCTTTAGAGAATCTATTTTTTGCTCTATTATATTTCATATATTTCAAAATTAGTGGCGTTATTGGTAATGTAGGTCATTAATTAAAATTCATTTAAACTAACTATTGATCGAAAAAGGAGTTATTGATCAAATCTTGACCAAACAGTAGAAAGTTTGTCTTTCAAAAAGAGCCAAAAGTTTTCCATATAAAGAAAACCCCTTGACTATCAAGGGGTTTTTCATATGATCCCGACTGGTCTCGCACTAGCGACCGCCACCCTGTCAAGGTAAAAGTCTAATTTTATCTATATTGATATTAATCAATTTTTTCTATACATTCCCCTTGCATCTCCCCTAACGTCACCCCCTAACCTAAAGAAGACAAAACAAAAGGGGGAGCGAACTACTCATGAAAACCACCACAAAAGAAAAAAGAAACACCATCATCATGCTACTACTTTCAGCTGCAATAGGAATCTTTTCACCACTACTCATGTAGATCACACTGGCACGTAAAAATGAGGTGTATAAATATCATTGCCGAAAGGCGTTCAACTTTCATTTATTAATTTTTCTTCTATTTAATATTAGTTCGCGTATTAGTGATGTTTTGTTTTGGATTGTGTTTGCCTTTGAGATCGTTCAAGTGATTTTTGTTGCGTGGAAAGTAATGCGCGACGAACCATATCGTTATTTCATTCGAATTCCGTTATTTAAAGAAGATAAGTATATAGTGGAAGGAGAATAGGTGATGAAACAAGAAGTGGAGATAAGGGGAAAGCGATTTTTCGTTATGATTGCATTGTTGTTTATTGCAGTTTATATCGTTTTACGAAGACGAAAATATGAGTACTTTTATGATGGTATTAGCGAGTATGAACATCGTTATAGAGGGAGTGTTCCTTTTGTATTGCTTGTTTTAGGGTTGTTTCAATATTATAGACAAAATGAGATGAGTTTTTCTCATATGCTTCAGTATGTGAAAGAGAAGTTAGCGGAGTAGGTGATGATATGGCGTGGATGATTAGTGAGTTTGCAAGTGTTGGGGATGTTACGGTGCGGACGCTTCGTTATTATGACAAGATTAATTTATTAAAGCCGAGTGATTATACTGAAGGCGGGCATCGGTTATATACGAAAGATGATTTGTATGTGTTATAGCAAATTCAATCGTTTAAGCATCTCGGTTTTTCGCTTGGTGAAATTCAAAATATTATATTGCAGCGTGATATAGAGACTAAAGATTTTTTAAGACAGATGCATTTTCAAAGGGAATTGCTTTTGGCGGAGCAAGAAAGAATTGCGAAGGTGCTTTCGCAAATGGATGAGATGAAGAAGAAATTTCAAGAGGAAGAACGAGTGGATGTCGCTTTATTTTCTTCATTTCTGCAAACTTTTATATGGGAGAAAGAGAATAAGGAATGGTTAGAGGAACATTTTTCAAAAGAAAGTGTTCAAGCGGTTTATAATAATAAGGAATTAAAAGAAAAGTTTGACCGGCGATTTATGGATGTGATAGGGAAGTTGAAAAAGTATAAGGAAGAAGGGACGGATCCGAGTCATCATGACGTTCAAGTTACCTTGAAGGAATTTTTCAATGTAATAGAAGAGGTAACGAACTATCTTGATACACCTCAAAGCGATATAGAGGATATAATCCAAAAATCGAACCTCCCACTATCCGAATTTCCAACGCTCTTCACAACCGAAGAAGAAAACTATATAAAAGAAGCAATCCAGCAGTTTAACAACTAGTTAAACTGCTTTTCCATTATAATAGAAGAAAAACCAAACGGAGGAAAATCCCATGCCAACCTACAACAAACTAATCCGAAACAAAATCCCACAAATAATAAAATCCAACGGAAAAACACCCACAACAAGAATCCTAAACGAAGATGAATACATAGAGGAACTCTGCAAAAAAACACAAGAAGAACTAACAGAATATATCGAAGCAAAAACAAAACCGCATAAACTAGAAGAACTATCCGACCTACTAGAACTAATCAACGCCCTAGCCGAACACGAAGGCACAACACTAGAAGAAATCAACAGCATCCGTAAAAAGAAAACAGAAGAACGAGGTGGCTTCTCAAATCGAGTATTTCTAATCGAAGTAACCGATAACTAGCCCCTCCTAAGCCCCTTACAAGCCCCTACCAAGTAATAAATCACTAAGAAAAAACACAACAAAACAAAAACAACAACAAACACCGTAGTAGGAGTCGAAAAAAATTTTGAAATAACACGCCAAAAACCCGGCCCTCCTTCCTATATATAGTACAAAGAGGAAATTTTCATTTTTGAATTAGGACGGGAGGAATTGGGATGGCGGTGTATCGTACTGTGCAGGTGAATTTTTGGCAGGATGATTTTGTTTTGGATTTGACGCCGGAGGAGCGGTATTTTTATGTGTATTTGTTAACTTGTTCGAAGACGACGCAGTGTGGGATTTTTCCTTTTCCAAAGCGGTTAGCTGAGATGGAGACGGGTTATAATCGGGAGACTGTTGATAAGCTTGTGCAGCGCTTTATTGATTATGGGAAGATTCTTTATGATGCGGATACTCGTGAGTTATTCGTTTTAAATTGGCTTCGTTATAATCCGGTGACGAATACGAATGTGGAGAAGTGCGTTCTTCGTGAGCTGAAGGGTGTGAAGAATAAGGAGTTTGTACATATGTTTCTTCAGAAGTGTGTAGAGGAGGAGCTGAATGTTCCGATGCTTTTAGCGCATTTCGGTATGCCGAGTGATTTGGCTGTGGATGATGTTGAGCCAGTTTGCGAGGAGACAGAGGCGGAAGGAGAGGTTATAGAGGAAGAGGCGGGAAGTCGCGTGTTTTCTTTTTATGAGCAACATTTTGGTAGTTTGTCTCCGTTTGCGGTGGAGGAACTGAGTGCGTGGATGGAAGATTTGTCAGAGGAGCTTGTGCTGAAGGCTCTTCAAATTGCGTTTGAGAATAATAAGCGGACGGTTGCTTATGTGAAGGGGATTTTGAGGGGCTGGCACGGGAAAGGATTTACGAAAGTGTGTGAGGTTGAGGCGGATACGGCGAGCTTTAGGAAGAAGGATTCGTCTGTTAGTACGGGGGAGACGGAGGAGTTTTTGGCGAGGTGTGAGGAGTGGGAGAAGAATGCGCCGTCTGAGGAAGAGTTGCAGCGCTTTTTAGCGGAGCGCGGGTGGCGGCCATGAGTATTCAAAATGTGGAGGCGGAAAAGACGGTGTTAGGTTCTCTATTACTTGATGGAGAGCTTATTAAGGAGTGCCGTTTGACGGAGCAGTATTTTTCTCTGTCAGTGCACAAGTCTATATTTCAGTTAATGCGGAAAATGGAAGAAGAGGGGCAACCGATTGATCTTGTGACGTTCATTTCTAGGGTAGATCCGAAGTTTTTAGAGGGGATCGGGGGAATGGAGTATTTTATAGGGTTAATGGATGGTGTGCCTACAATTGCCAACTTCTCTTATTATGAGGGGCTTGTTCGAGGTGCCTGGAAAATGTATCAGGCGGGTGTTCTCGGGCACAAGATGGGCGAGCGTCTTATTGCGGAGAAGAATGAGAAAATTATTGGTGAGACGATTACGGCACTTTGTGAGTTAGAGGAAAAGGACTGTGTATGTGAGTTTGATTTGAAGGATGCGCTAGTTGATTTATATGAAGAGCTTCATCAAGATGCGAAAGAGATTACTGGTATTGAGACTGGTTATACATCGCTAAATAAAATGACGTGCGGATTGCAAGAAGGTGATTTTGTCGTCCTTGGTGCGCGTCCTTCTATGGGGAAGACTGCGTTTGCGCTAAATGTCGGACTACATGCGGCGAAGTCTGGAGCGGCGATAGGATTGTTTTCGTTAGAGATGAGTAGTAAGCATTTGTTAAAAAGGATGGCGTCTTGCGTGGGCGAAGTGTCAGGAGGTAGGCTGAAAAATCCGAAGCATCGTTTTGCGATAGAGGACTGGGAAAAGGTGAGTAAGGCGTTTGCGGAGATTGGTGAACTGCCATTTGAGATTTACGACAATGCAGGTGTTACGGTGCAAGATATTTGGATGCAAACTCGTAAGTTAAAGAGGAAGCACGGTGATAAAAAGGTTTTAGTTATTGTAGATTACTTGCAGCTTATTACGGGCGATCCGAAGCATAAGGGCAATCGATTTCAAGAGATTAGTGAGATTTCTCGTAAACTTAAACAATTAGCACGTGAATTAAATGTTTGTGTAGTAGCGTTGTCACAATTATCTCGTTCCGTAGAAGCACGTCAAGATAAGCGACCTCTTTTATCTGATTTAAGAGAGACAGGACAAATTGAGCAAGATGCGGATGTCATTATGCTTATGTATCGTGAAGATTATTATGATAAGGAAACAATGCAAAAAGAGATGACGGAGATTCATGTGGCGAAGCATCGGAATGGGCCTGTGGGGAGTTTTAAATTGAGATTCTTGAAGGAGTTTGGGCGGTTTGTGGAGGGGAAATAGTTGAAAGACTTGAGTATGACTTTGCAAATAAAGCATAAGTTTTTCATTTCATTAACTTATGCTTTATTCTTTGATTCTTTCAATATCCTTCTTACTTTCCCATAAAGAAGGATTTTCTCTCTGCAGTGATCCATTGCTGCAAATCGTCTTGGCTACGTCGGACAAGTCGGTTCACTAATACATCATGCCATACATAATCCTCTAATAGGTATATATGAACCGGGTCATCTGTATAAAAAGCAACATTACGCTCTTCAAGTGATGGTCCATAAATCATCTCTTTAGAATCTATCGATAAAATAAACCAATGTTCTGTAGAGCGAGTTTCTGTATAGGGTGTGATACGATGGGCTTCTAGATTTTTAATTGGATTTTCAACATGTAAGGTAATACCTTGTACTGTAACTTTATCAGCGACCGCAGATAGTTCCTCTTTTAACGCTTCATACATCTCATCCCACATTGAAATGACAATACGTTTTTCTGCTTTTTTTATTAATGTCTGACAATAGCTAATGATTGTTTTTTTGTCTTTTAAAGTAATCACTCGATTATCCGTTTTTTCCTCGGAAGTTTCTAGTTTTTTTAATGAATCACTGATTCCTTCATACGTAGACTGCCATTCTGATTGAGCCTTTTGTAAAAAGATTTCAACAGGTAGAGGTGAATAGCGAGTGGTGTCATTTATTTCTTCCTTCATGACAATTCCTTTCTCTACAAGGTTACCTAAAATCTCATAAATTCGCGCTCTTGGGACACCTGAATCCTTACTCACTTGGTAGGCTGTGACAGGCCCCTGTTTAACAAGAGATACATAAGATTTAGCTTCATATTCATTAAAACCAATTTTTTTAAGCTGTTGTACTATGTAGTCCACTTTTTTCGTCCTCCGATGTTTGCTTTTATCCCGCTATTTGCCGGGCAGTAAGATCCCCACCTCAAAATTCAGCGGAAGCAAAGAAGTTAGGTGGGGGGTCGGGCTGCCCGTAAAAGCCCGATTGGTGAGGGCTGATTAAAGTTTCACTTTATATTTCAACGTTACAATAACTCTTTACATTTAGCAAATTGATAGTTACTATTACAATAGTGACTAAAGGGGAGGCTACTCGTATGGATTTTTATTTAGACCCATCTATATTAATTATTTTGATTGTTTTTGGATTTGTAGCTGCATTTATTGATTCAGTTGTAGGTGGTGGTGGATTGATTGCCTTACCAGCTTTATTATTTACAGGGCTGAATCCAGCAAGTGCAGTAGCCACGAATAAACTAGCATCAACAATGGGGAGTGCAACTAGTAATATTGTGTTTTATCGTTCTGGTAATCTTGATTTGAAATCGGCTTTGAAATTATTTCCAATCACTTTTATAGGCTCTATAGTAGGTGCATGGACCGTTCATTTAATGAACCCAGAAGTACTGAAGCCATTGATGCTGGTAATGCTTGGTGCGGTGGCTATTTATACGATATTCAAAAAGGATTGGGGTAGTATTTCTACTCATAAGAAATTATCTGGTCGACACGTCATTATTTTTACCTTTTTTATTTTTGCTATTGGTTTTTATGATGGATTTCTAGGGCCTGGCACAGGTTCGTTTTTAATGTTCGCTCTTTTATTTATTGGATATGATTTTTTAAAAGCAGCAGGTAATGCGAAGTTTCTTAATTTAGGAAGTAATGTTGGTGCATTGTTAATATTTATGTATGTAGGGCAAGTAAACTATGCGTATGGTTTTATAATGGGGATTGCTCAAATTGCTGGAGGAGTCGTTGGCTCCAAATTTGCTATAAAAAAAGGAAGCGGGTATGTTCGTGCTCTTTTCATTACAGTAACTTGTTTATTGTTAGCGAAAAATTTGTATGACTATGTGCAGTAAGTAATGTAGAAAAGGTTAGCTATGCAGGCTACATAAATATAATAATTCTTTATAACATATTTTAGATGCTACCTTATTCAAAGATAGCATCTAAAAAAATTAAGGTAATAGGGTGAAAATAATACAAACGAATATTTTCGGGGTATGTTTATGTACGTTAGCGAAGTAACTATTCCATATTCTTCTTATAATTAACCCGCAACAACCCCTTAAAATCCACCTCAGCAATCAAAACACTCACTAATATAAGCGTCGCGCCTAAGTATCCTTTTCCAGTAAGTGTTTCACCTGTGAAAACGAAAGCGAAGCCTGCGGAAAAGACAGGTTCTAATGAGAAGATAAGTCCTGTATGTGTAGGCGTCGTATATTGCTGGGCGATTACTTGCACGATGAAAGCGACTGCGGTGCAAAATATGCTTAAGGCTAGGATGATGAGCCATGAGTTGGTTGTGCTAGGCAGTTTTGGCGTTTCGATAATGAATGAAAAAATAAGACTAAATAGGCCGACGAAACCGAGTTGTATGACTCCAAGTGCAATGGAGTTCACATGTTTCGTTACGCTACCAGTAATGATGACGTGAATCGCATAAAATAAGGCAGACAATATGCAAAATATATCGCCATTACCGATCTTGAATTCGCTCGTTAATGTTAATAAGCCGATTCCAATTATCGTTAAAAAGATTCCTACTATCACTTTCTTTTCCGGAATGTGTTTTAAAAATATAGCTGATAAGATCGGAATGAAAATGACTGTGAGACATAGTAAGAAACCAGCATTAGAAACACTCGTATACTTTGTGCCGAATGTCGCGAAAATGTAAACGATAAATAAGACAGAAGCGAGTATAAATGCATATTTTACTGTTTCAAAATCGAATTTGAATAAATGTTTGTAAAATATTAAACCTGATAAAAGAAAGGCGATGATAAATCGTAATGCAATTAAGTTGTATTCTTCGATGCCTTCAAGTCCAACCTTTGTAAGTAAGATGGATGCACCCCAAAAGAATGTAACTAGTAGTAGCCCTAAATCCGCTTTTAATTGTAGTTTCATTTCTATTCCCTCGTTATGTATAAAATTTTAAATCCCATACCCCTATCCCCATTTTTTATTTTAATATTAATTCAGAATATTTAAAACATAAATTTACCGACGGTTTTTTCAGAACAATTGGGAAGTAATAGTATGTATATAAAAAGCCCAGTTGGGAGGGGCTTTTTTCTATGTAAAATTTCATCTGTTTTGTTTACATAATATCTTTACAATCATTTGATAAAATAAAGTCAACTGCATATTGTGAGGGTGGATGGTTATCCCTTCTTTCTATTCGGAAGGAAAGGAGGTGATAATATGGAGTTTTTGATTGATCTTGTAAAAGAGTTTCTGAAAGCGACTGTGCGCGAAGTTTCAGCGTATTTTTTGCGGAAGCAACTTCTAGATAAGGACAACAAAAAACCCACTCCGCGCCGTAGGAAGCAGAAGGGTGGGTTTCGTAAAAAGAAATAACTTATAATAACTACCACCCTATACGGTAGCAGTTAGGGAAGAGATGTTAGCGCATCTCTTCTTTTATTATATGCCATTTTATTTGATGTCATACTTATATAGTATTCTACCGAAAATATATCATATTCCTATTTTATGGTCAATTTGATTACATTTCCTCCGTAACATCATACCGAAGCAACTGCCCCTGATCATAAAACCTCTCAAAAAGAACCCCCATTACATAAAAGAATACTAGCCCGAAACCAATATGAATGAGTGTAAAAGTAGCTCCAAATGAAGAAAATTCATACACGAGAATTGGCAATTTCGCAGTTGTCCAAACGCCTAAGAAAAAGACGATATACCGAATACTTGCGCCTTTCTTTAGGAGTAGTGCTGCAATTGGGAAGGCAACGTAGAGAGGACCAGCTGCAATGCCGCCTAATAATAGAGAGAATAAGATTCCGTATACGCCGGATTTTTCGCCCATATATTTCATGAGCGTTTCTTTCTTCACCCATTGATCAAGTAATCCTACAAATACTAGGACAGGGGGAAGGAGAAACAGCATATCTAAAATGCTATTCCCTGTTAGTTGTAATGCGCTCCATCCTAAAGATTGATTAATAAAAGTTAATACAAAGAGCCCCAGTAATAAAATGAAAAAGAAGCGATATTTTTTTAGTTCCTTCATACCATCACCACCCAAATGATATAGGAGAATAGGAGAGACATGAGCAAAGCAGATGCATTACGTGCGTAAGCAAAACTTCGCCCGAATATCTTTTGTTCCATCGGTAAGGTTGTAAGCCCTACTGACATGAGTGTAGACATAAGTGCCGCAACTTGAGGAAGTCCTGCGCCGTGTTGCACTAACGTATGACCAAGTGGGAACACGACGAAGCTTGGAATAAGTGCAACGGATCCGAGTATTGCTGAATAAATAATACCGATGAATCCAGATTGCTCCCCAATAATAGAAGAGATGAAAGACGGCGTTAATATAGAAAGTGATAAGCCAACGAAGAGCATGATGGAGAGCATCGCAGGTAGAAGATTGCGAAACATTTTCCATGACTTCATTAAAGCTTCTTTCGTTTTCGTGCGGTCTTTCATAAAAGAAATCCCCGTAAGAATAATGGCTAAAGTGTAAAGAATCACGCCGTTAATCATGATTGGATTCCTTTAAGTCGTTATATTTGTCTAAGAAAAAGGATAAGTTCTTCATTTTTTCTTCAATATCCATTTGAAACTCTGCCAATTGTTCCTTTCCAGCAGGCATAATTTTGTACATCTTTCTCGGTTTGTCTTGATGATCTGTACTTACATAAGATTCAATTGCACCTTCGTTTTCTAATTTCTTTAGCGTGCGATATAAAATAGCGCTATCGATTGGATTGACGGGAAGTTCTTCTTCGCACTTTTGCAGTAATTGCCCGCCATAGTTATCACCCGCAGCTAAAAATAACAAAAGAAATGCACCTGTATGTCTTCCTGTATGTTTCATGGATATACCTCCTTGAATGAATTAGGATTTATACTGTTAATGACAGTATACTGTTGTTAACAGTATATGGTGCATGAAGTGCTATGTCAATTTTAAAATGTGCGAATTTCGAGGGAGAATTACAAGGATACTATTCTCTAACTATTAACGTTGATAAACTATTAATGAGAAGGGTTGTACATCAAAAAACACAAAAAAAAGACACTCTCAAGAGTGCCTCTTATTAGCAGCCGAATCCGCCGCCCCAACAGCTAGCGCCAACGATGATTAATAAGATAAAGAGTACAACAAGTAAAGCGAATCCGCCGCCGAAACCGCAGCCTCCACCACAAGTACCTCCATAGCCCATATTAACTCCTCCTTCCATAAAGACCATTAATTAATGGATTTAATTTACTTTATGTTTTTACGGATAAACTTGAGCAGGTCCTTTTGAAAAATAAAAGGTGCTTAGATTTTATAAGAGTTGACGACCTTATTTTTGTCACGGGTATTATGCTGATGACATATTGTATTTTATTCTGTGTATTGGGGGAAGGAGGATCTTTATGGCCAATTCTGAAATGATTTTACGATTACTTACAGATTTAAAGATTGAACAGCAAGCTTTAAAAGAGCAGTTGGAAAAAATACAAACAGCTGTAATTGCTCTTGAAGAAAAATCAGCGATTGTGGAAGAGAAACCAACGACTATTGAAGAAAAACCAGCTGTTGCTGCTGCAAAGCAAAGAGCTCATTCTGGACACCCAACATCTTTTCGTGCTTGGAGAGCATCTGCTCAAAGGAATTCATAAAAATATAAGAAAAGAAGACATCTAGTAAGATGTCTTCTTTTACTTGTACAATCCAAATGAGTTAAGAAGGTATATCCATATTGCTTTAAAAATAAGAAGAAAATAACGATTGTCGACTCCTTTTTTAGTATAGCATGTAATAATAAAGATTTTTTATGTAATATTGCATATATATAGATTATATGATGTTAATCTTATATATTTTAGTTGTCTGTTATTTGTTTTAATTCATTTACTTATATTATTTTTTTGAGCGCCCCATTGATGGGGCCTTTTTTTATAATTGTTTTAAGGTGGAAACCCCTGAAGCATTATGAGGGGTTTCATGACTAGGAAAAAGATTATTGGTGCTTAATGAGATGAAGACCCGGATGTTGTATCTGAATTTCTTCTAAATGGATTACTATTAATTTTTAAGCTGTTCCCCATAAATGATAAACCATGCCGATAACAAAAAATGCTAGTCCTACAAACAAAACGGTTAAAGCAAGCATTCCATTTTTATTATGTTCCATAAAGTCAGCTCCTTTTTTATTTACATATAAAAAAGCCTTTAGTCGTAATTATGGCTAAAGGTTTTGGTCTTCATACTTTGTAGTTTATAAAAAAGTTGCACTTCTGTATTAATTTGGAATATGATTGTTTAAAGAGTAGGTGATGAGTACATGCAGGAAAGAAAACAATTCCCGCTTATATCTGGAAATCTCTCATTAGATTTAGTGAATACAGAGTTAGTTAGGCGTGGACAACGTTATGATTTATTAATAACAGATGAAGATGTATTAGAATGGCTACATGTAATAAAGGTTAATCTTCCTTTTTGGAACGAAAAAACACTTATAGAAATTCAAAAGCGAATGAATCAAGTTACATCTAGCATACTGGAGCTAAGAGAATTACTGAGAAAACAGTTTGAGGCAATTGCCGATCAGCACGAAATCTCTGATGATTTTATTACGTATTTAGAAAAACAAATTGAGAAGGCACCATTTACATATAAAGTTATTGAACAGAGTTTAGTACCTATTCCAGTTGGAGAAATTGAGGATGTACTTGTATCGTTAATTGCATTTGATGCTTTAACGTTAATAGTAGAAAATGAGCTTATTTCTCTTAAAAGGTGTTCAAACCCTGACTGTGTTTTATTATTTATAGATAAAAGTGGAAAGCGAAAATGGTGTTCTATGAAAATATGTGGGAACCGAAAAAAGGTAGCAAAATTTCAGGTTCGAAAATCTGAAGAAGTTTAGGGAATCAACTTATAACAGTTGATTCTTTTTTTCTGTGTATTTAAACTAACCTCTAAAATCAATGTTGACCGGTTAGTTCGTTCGGGATATAATTATTGGTAAATAAAGGAGGATAATGATGAGTAATATAACAGCAGCTAAGCAGAAAGAGGATCAACCAATAAGTGTACGATATTTTGCAAAAATGAAAGGGAAAGGAAGAAGTCCATTACAAGTAAATATAAAGGACTCTTTAACGGGATTATTGGGGGGATTTTTAACGATTCTCACCTTAACATATTTAACGAGTATAACTTCTACAGAATTACTAATGGCTCCATTTGGAGCGAGTTGTGTATTAGCGTTTGGAGTTTGGAATGCACCGCTATCTCAGCCGCGTAATATTATTGGAGGACATTTGATTTCAACTTTCATTGGTCTATCAATATATCATTTGTTTGGAAATGAATATTGGACAATTGCTTTAGCAGTTGGTATGTCGATTGCTATTATGATGTTAACGAGAACAACGCATCCTCCGGCAGGGGCTGATCCCATTGTCGTTATTTTAGGAGCATACAGTTGGAGTTATTTAGTAACACCGGTTTTAGTTGGTTCCCTTGTTATTGTAGTTATTGCTTTATTTATTAATAATATGAGTAGTAAAAGGAGCTATCCAACTTTTTGGATATAGTTTGTAAAGTGAAAAACAATATAAGTAATTATATTATTTTTACTATGTTTCATTTTTTATATAGAAAAAGCCTTTGGTCGTAATTACGACCAAAGGCTTTTATTCTCATGCTTTTTAGTTTACAAAGAAAAGACACCCATATAAGAGTGTCTTTCCGATAGTTTGTTTAGCAGAAGCAAGAAGCTCCAACGATGATTAATAAAATAAACAATACAACTAATAGTGCAAATCCTCCAGAAAAACCGCAGCTTCCGCCGCAACTACCACCAAATCCCATAATAGTTCCTCCTTTAATAAGAGGGGAAAACAAAGGGTCACTCATGTTTTTTAACGGATTCCATTTACTTTATGTTTTGAAGTATAAACGTGAGCAGGTCCTTTTGAAAATAAAAAAGACACCTTGAGGTGCCTTTTGTCCAATGTAATTTCATTAATATTCGTTAGCATAAAATTCTTTTATTAGCTTTATTTCATTTGTATCTGGGTTAAATTTAAATATTTTAATTTGATTAGATTCGTCTTTATAGGCAAATGTATTATCGCCAACTTGGGTCATATTGCTCGTGTTTACGATAGGATCACTACCGTGATCAGTGATTTCCACAGTTTTCTCACGATCCCAAAATGCAATGACAATGATCAAGATGATAAGGCATATACGTATGTTACGTAGTTCTCTCGATACAGTATTCTCCATTCGATAGTCTCCTTTGTTGTTTAATAGATTTTGTTTATAAAAGAGATAATTCTTATGAAAATAAATAAAAAAGACACTGTAAAGTGTCTTTTTTATTTGAGTTATGCGCATTGCTTAATAAGACGCTAGTTCCTCAATCTAAATATGAGTAACTATGTAGGGTAGTTTCATTATAACATTTTAACCATTAATGGGTCTATATGGAATTTTATTAATAATTATGTTTGATTATTCAGGATGATAAATATGGTGAAATACGTAAGTCATCTACGGTAATTGTAAAATATAATGATGTATATATTTAGTCTTGTAATGAATGTAAGCAACAGCTGATTAACGGATAGTATTTTTCTTTGTAAAAAAATATTCAATAATTTATTATTGCAACCGCTTACTCTTTGTGTATAATAAAGGTAAGTTAATAAGTAAAAGGATTGTTACTGTTCGGCAGGCAAAACCTAAATTGATCTAGAGGCTACGGGTGTAGTGTGGCTTTTGGAATCAGTTTAGGTTTTTTTTATACCTTTTGTGACTTTAAGAAGAAGAAGGCGGAACAATATGAGAATCCATAAAATCTTAAATAACAATGTTGTTTGTACGATGAAGGATACTGTGACAGAAGTTGTACTGATGGGCAGAGGTTTGGGATTTCAGAAAAAAGTAGGCGATACGATTGATGAATCTAAGGTAGAAAAGACCTTTGTGCTAGAAACAAAAGAATTATCAGAGAAACTCGCTAGGTTGCTAACTGAAATTCCTGTAGAAAATTTAGAGATTACAGAGAGAATTATTCAGTTTGCTAAGAACGCTTTGCCGGGGACTTTAAGTGATTATATTTATCTTACATTAACGGATCACTTAAGTTTCGCCTTAACTCGGCATAAAGAAGGAATGGATCTCAAAAATACTTTGCTTTGGGAGATTAAGAGGTTCTATCAGAAAGAGTTTGAAATTGGTCTACAAGCTTTGAACATAATTGAAGAAGAGACTGGGCTTAGACTTTCTGAAGATGAAGCAGGGTCAATTGCACTACATTTCGTTAATGCGCAGCAAGGAGAGCCCGCGATGCAACAAACGGTAGCGATGACGAAAATCGTCCAAGATATTTTAAATGTTGTAAAGTACCACTATAAGATGAACTTAGATGAGAATTCATTTAATTATAGTCGTTTTGTAACGCATTTACGATATTTTGCGCAGCGTTTAATGCAGAAGGAATTGAACTCGGCCGATGATGATTTTTTATACGAGCAAGTGAAAAGTAAGTATGAAGAGGCATATTGTTGTACAGAAAAAATTGAAGCATACTTACGAAAAGCACATAATAGTCATCTTTCAAAAGATGAAAAAGTGTACGTAACGTTGCACATTCATCGTGTAACGAAACGCAATGAATTATGTAATTGAATAAACGGGATTGTTACTGTTTGGCAGGCAAAACCTAAATTGACTTGTAATGGAGTGATTCGTATGTATCACGCCGTTACGGTTAGTTTAGGTTTTTTCTTTTATAAAATAACAAATGGGATGATTGTAGGGAGGGAAAGTTACTATGAAGTATGAAAAATTAGCAAAAGACATACTGAAGAATGTTGGCGGGAGAGAAAATATACATAGCGTTGTACATTGTATAACTCGCTTACGGTTTCAGTTAAAGGATGAGGGGAAAGCAAATACAGAAGTACTGAAAAGTATGGAAGATGTTGTGACTGTTATGAAAAGCGGCGGACAATATCAAGTTGTAATTGGTAACCATGTATCTGACGTATACAAAGCGGTTATTGCTGTTGGAGGGTTTCAAGAAGCTGAGGAAGAAACTACGAGCGAGAAGAAAAAGAGTAGTCTTATAGATATTCTTTCTAGCATTTTTACTCCTATTTTAGGAGTGTTAGCTGCAACAGGGATGATTAAAGGATTTAATGCATTATTTGTAGCGTTAGGCTGGTTAAGTACACAGTCAGGAACGTATCAAATATTAAATGCAGTTGGCGATTCGTTATTTTATTTCTTCCCGATCTTCTTAGGATATACAGCAAGTAAGAAATTCGGGGGATCACCATTCATCGGTATGGCAATTGGGGGGGCTTTAGTCTATCCAGCTTTATCAGGTTTAAAAGCCACTGAGCCATTATATACGTTATTTGCAGGAACGATGTTTGAATCACCAATTCATATTACGTTTTTAGGCATACCAGTTATTTTAATGAACTATGCATCATCTGTTATTCCAATTATTCTCGCTGCTTATTTTGGAGCGAAAGTAGAACATTCTTTAAAGAAAGTTATTCCGGATGTTGTGAAAACATTTTTATTACCATTCTTCACATTATTAATCGTTGTACCAGTTACATTTCTCGTTATTGGTCCAATTGCGACCTGGGCAGGGCAGTTTTTAGGACAGGCGACGCTTTGGGTGTATCATGCAAGCCCATTAGTAGCAGGTGCTTTACTCGGTGCTTTCTGGCAAGTGCTCGTCATATTTGGCCTTCATTGGGGCGTCGTTCCGATTGGCTATAACAATTTAGCAGTAAACGGTGTTGATCCGATACTAGCACTTATATTTGCTGCCTCATTTGCTCAAATTGGTGCTGTGCTGGGTGTTTGGATGAAAACGAAAGACAAGAAATTAAAAACACTTAGCATTCCAGCTTTTATTTCAGGTATTTTCGGTGTTACAGAGCCGGCGATATATGGGATTACACTTCCTCTTAAAAAGCCGTTTATTATGAGCTGTATTGCTGGAGGAATTGGCGGCGCAATACTTGGCGTATTTGGTACACAAGCTTATATGACAGGTGGACTTGGTATATTTACGCTTCCTACATTCATTAGTCCGAAAGATGGGATTACAGCTGGATTTTGGGGCGCAATTGTTTCAATGATTGTTTCTTTAGTAGTAGGTTTTATTCTAACTTACTTATTTGGTTTTACGAAAAAGAAAACATCTACAGAAACAGAGGAAACAAGTAATAAAATTGCTGCATCAAACGATGATGAAGTAATCTTTAGTCCTTTCCATGGCGCTGTTATGCCGCTTCAAAATATTGACGATGCTGCATTTGCATCAGGTGCGTTAGGTGAAGGAGTTGCGATTGAGCCTTCAGAAGGAAAGTTGTTTTCACCAGTTTCAGGTACGATTGCTGCGCTTTTCCCGACGAATCATGCAGTAGGAATTACGGCGGATTCAGGTGCTGAAATTTTAATCCATATTGGGATGGATACTGTGAAATTAAACGGTGAATTTTTCTCTTCTCATATTGAACAAGGAGCGAGAGTAGAAAAAGGGCAATTACTTATTGAGTTTAATATAGCTGAAATTCAAAAGGCGGGTTATATTGTGACGACACCAGTTGTTGTTACAAATTATGATAAATATAGCATCAAAAAAACGGAAATAGAAAAGATTCAAGCAGGAGATTCCTTACTAAAGTTAGGAGTTAAATAGTAGTTACATTTCATACAGGTTCAAACGAAGAAAGGTATTCTTTAAAACTTACAATGCCTTTCCGCGTTCATTCTTATATAAAGGAGTTTTTCTATATGTCTAAAGTTAATTTTCCAAAAGGATTTTTATGGGGTGGAGCAACTGCAGCCAATCAAGTTGAAGGCGCATATGTAGAAGGCGGAAAAGGATTAACGACGGTTGATCTATTACCAACTGGTGAAAATCGTTGGGATATTATGAAGGGAAATATTCATTCCTTTACGCCGGTAGAAGGAGAGTTTTACCCGTCACACGAAGCGATTGATTTTTATCATCGTTATAAAGAAGATATTGCGTTGTTTGCAGAAATGGGATTTAAAGCGTTACGTGTATCGATTGCGTGGACGCGTATTTTCCCAAGTGGTGAAGATGAAAAGCCAAATGAAGCAGGATTACAGTTTTATGATAATTTGTTTGATGAACTGTTAAAGCACGGTATTGAACCAGTCGTTACGATGGCTCACTTCGATGTGCCTGTTCATTTAGTAGAAAAGTATGGAAGCTGGAGAAGTAGAAAGCTCGTAAACTTCTTCGAGACGTACGCAAAAACTATTTTTAATAGATATAAAGATAAAGTGAAATATTGGATGACGTTTAATGAAATTAATATGCTTTTACATTTACCTTTCATGGGAGCAGGTCTAGCGTTTAAAGAAGGTGATAATAAAAAACAAATTCAATATCAAGCAGCGCATCACCAACTTGTCGCAAGTGCGTTAGCTGTAAAAGCGTGTCATGAAATCATTCCAGATGCAAAAATTGGTTGTATGCTTGCTGCGGGTGCAACGTATCCGTACACATGTAATCCAGACGACGTTCTTCGTGCGATGGAACAAGACCGTGAATCATTCTTCTTCATTGATGTACAAGCAAGAGGAGCATATCCTGGATACGCAAAACGCTTCTTTAAGGATAATAATTTAACAATTGAAATGGAAAAAGAAGATGAGGAAATTTTAAAAGAGCATACGGTTGATTATATTGGCTTTAGCTACTATTCAAGCCGAGCAACAAGTACAGATCCAGAAGTGTTAAAAAGCATAACGAGCGGAAATGTATTCGGTTCTGTTGAAAATCCATACCTTGAAAAATCAGAGTGGGGATGGACGATTGACTCGAAAGGCTTCCGTATTACAGCGAACCAACTGTACGATCGTTACCAAAAACCGTTATTTGTTGTTGAAAATGGTCTCGGTGCAATCGATCAATTAAATGGTGAAGACGAAGTGAATGATGAATACCGTATTGATTACCTAGAGAAGCATATGATTGAAATGTCAGAAGCGATCCAAGATGGAGTAGATATTATCGGATACACAAGCTGGGGTCCAATTGACCTTGTAAGTGCTTCTACTGGAGAAATGAAGAAACGTTACGGATATATATACGTTGATAAAGATAATGAAGGAAAAGGTTCATTAAAAAGATTGAAGAAAAAAAGCTTCGATTGGTATAAGGAAGTAATTAAGACAAATGGTAAGAGTTTGGAGTCTTAAGTATGAAAGGGAGACATCTTGATTGATGTCTTCTTTTTTCATTGTGAATAAAGAAGGGAGCCATATTTCCCTTTACACGAACATAAAGGTATAATATAGTTTAGTTAAGTGAACTAAACTATTAAAACCGAAATAACAGCATGGAGGAAGAACGCTATGACTAAATCGTATAAAGAAGTAATTAATGAAATGAATCGAGCCTACACGGAACTCTACATTTTACTATTTCAAGATTTAAAGGATGAGTTCGGTCTTACTGGGCAGCAAGAGAGCATGCTATTTCATATTCATTTAAATGAAAACACAACAGCAAATAACATTGCGAGTACGTTTAATATAACGAAAAGTGCTGTGAGCCAAGTTTTATCGAAATTGGAAAAGCAGAAGATGATTTCAAAACAAGTTAATCCTAACAATAAAAGGGAGTATTTCCTTACACTCGGCCCAAACGGTAGTAAATATATCGAACGATTGTCTGAGTTAGATGATGTATTGATCGAGAAATATTTCTCGAAAATTGATATTGAAGCTTTGCAGCAAATGACTGATACGTTAACGAAAATAAATAAAGTGATATTGGAAGAAAAGCAGAAGGATCTTGAGTCTAATGAGTAAGAAGCAAGATGAAGAAATTAGTAGAAAGGAGGGGAAGCGTGTTATGAGTTACATACCAAATATGATTACGATAGCAAATTTTGTGTGTGGGCTTTTGGCTATTCACGCTGTTTTCGTTCACGATATGTATGGTGCAGTTCTGTTCATTATTACAGGTATGGTATTTGATCTGTTTGATGGTATGGTTGCTCGGAAGCTAGATTCTGTTTCGGAAATGGGCGGAGAACTAGATTCATTTGCGGATTTAGTGACCTTTGGTGTGGCACCTTCTATTCTTGTATATAGTGTCGCTTTAAAAGATTTGCAGTTTATTGGGATGATATGTGCGCTTGCTTATAGTATTTGCGGAATGCTTCGGCTTGCGAGATTTAATACACAACAAAGCAAACTCCCAACATTCATCGGAATGCCCATTCCATTTGCGGCAATGTGTCTCCTCATTTTATGCCTCCTAAATAATCCAGTTTCCGTGGCATTTGGCACATGCGTACTCGCTTATTTAATGGTGAGCAAAATCAAATTCCCCCATTTTAAAAAGGATATATCGGAAAGCTTGAAGTCCGAAAGATGGGATTAATAGGAAAGATAAGGAGCATAACATGATTCGTATGGCATTAAGATCATTCAACATACAAATATATTGTTTACTAGGCGTGATGTTATTGGGATGGTTGATGACACCTTTCTCAGCCCAGTTTGTAGGGATAAGCGTTGGCCTTTTAGTTAGTATGTACTGCGCCTGGATCTTAGGAAGGCGTATTGAAAAGTTCGGAAATAGCATCGTAAAAAAAGAAAAAGCACCAATGCTTGGCATGATGAATCGGTTTGCAGCCGCCATACTCGGTGCGATTATTATGTATGAAATTGAACACCGTGAGTACATGTGGACATTTGCAGCTGGAATTATGGGTGGGTATTTCTTAATTATTATTAATTTAGGTTATTACAGTATGAGGGATGAGAAGAAATAAAGTGCTGTGTAAATCACTAATTTGGATGTGAAAACTTTCCTTTATAGAGAGCTTTTTATTACAAAGAAAAGACACCCATATAAGAGTGTCTTTTCCGATAGTTTTTTAGCAGAAGCAAGAAGCTCCAACAATGATCAATAAAATAAACAATACAACTAGTAAAGCAAAGCCGCCGCCACAATTACTACTACAACTACCACCAAATCCCATAATAGTTCCTCCTTTAATAAGAGGGGAAAACAAGGGGTCACTCATGTATTTTAATGGATTCAACTTACTTTATGTTTTTTACACAATAATTGAGCAGGTCCTTTTGAAAATAAAGAAAAGACACCCTAAGGTGCCTTTCTCCGACTTGAACCATCTTAATTTTAATAATATTGGACTCCCGTCCGAATATTATTTTACCATGTTAAGTTGTTTTTGGAAATATTTCATATCGATAATTGCAATACACATTTTAGTTTTTGAATGATGTATCTGTCTAAACGTTGAAATTAATAAAGGAACGACATACTTGAGGGTTTTTATGAGTGATTACAATCATACCATTAAAAAGAGCCCCATAAATGATAAACCATTCCACTAACAAAAAACACTAATCCTAAAAATAAAACAATTAAAGCAAGTATTCCATTTTGATTATGTTCCATAAAATTAGCTCCTTTTAGATTTATTTTTATATACAAAAAAGCCTTTAGTCGTAATTATGGCTAAAGGCTTTGAGCATTATACTTTTTAGTTAATAAAATCTTATAAGAAGAATTTATAATGTTTTTTATCGAATTTGGAACTGAAAATGTACTAGCTTGATAATGAAGCCTGGCTATTAGAATTGAAAAATTTTAGTTTTATTATAATTAATAGAAATGAGAGTAGTGTGAATATAAATCCGCTCCAAATAAGCTGGTGAATACCTAAGTTTGAAATGAACCAGCCTCCAATAGTGGTTCCTAAAGTAATTCCGAGATTTGAGAACGAAACGAATAGACTGTTACCAAATTCGGGTGCTTCTTTAGCTTCACTTATTAACCATGTTTGACCAACAATTAATCCACCAGCATGTACGATTCCCCAAATGAATACTATAAAAATCATTGGAACAAGGTAGGAACCTAAATAATAAACCAATATGTAAACAATAGAATATAGAATAGGGAATGATATTACAGTGTTTATTATGCTTTTTTGCAGAAGACCACCAAATAAATGATTACCTAAAATCATAACTATACCAAATATGAATAGCATGATACTGATGAGAGATCCATTCATGGAAGTTACTTTTGCAAGGTACTCAGCGAAGTAGCTGTATACGGAAAACATGGCTGCAAAAAGGAATGTGACGGTTAAAATATTTAACCATAATCCTGGTTTGCCGAGTATACGAATTTGTTTGCCGAAAGACATTTTTTCTTTAACAGGCATAGAAGGAAGTAGGAGTAGTATTCCAATGAATGCAACAGTGTTAACGAATGCTCCGAATAAGAAAGCCATTTCGAGTGAAAATTGGTCTGCAAGGTAAGAGGTTAGTGGTACACCTAAAGCAAAGCCAACAGTAATTCCCATGAAAACTTTTGTAACTGCTTGACCGCTCTTTTCTGGAGGGACAAGTTTAGCAGCTGTTACAAGAGCGATTGAAAAGAAGAGTGGATGAAGCGCTGCCGGTAAAATACGAAAAATAAGCATGATTTCAAATTGTGTTGTATAAGCGTAGATTAAATTTGAAATAACAAATATGAAAATTGCTGTTAATAAAATTATTTTGCGATTCATACTAGAGACGAGCAGAATTAAAAATGGACCAGAAATAGCAACAACTAGTGCAAATATACTTACTAAAAATCCAGCTTGTGTAGTTGAAATTCCGAATTTTTCAGTGATTTGTGGTAATACGCCGACAATACCCATCTCGGTAGTAATAATTCCGAACACACCTATTGCGAGTGTCAGAATAAGTAAAGGATTTACTTTTTTCATTTATAAAACTCTCCATTCGTATCAGTATTTTGAAAATAAATTCATTAACAAAGAAGCATTATTATAAGCATGATTGGATGCCGATATTATCAGGAGTATGTAATTTGAAATACAATAACAGATATCTAAATAACTAGATATGATATGTTAAAAAAATTTCTCCTTTCGATGTTTCTTGCTTTTATAGGCAGTGCAATTTATACAAAAGTCATTGGATACCTGTAAAAAAGCAGAATGTGTGAAAGTTAATAATCAATTAGTATGCTGATTGATTATTAGCTTTCATTTTATAATTCGTTTTGGACGTATTCAGAAAACTCTCGTATTGTTTTTTCATTTCGACGATAGTAGGTCCATTTTCCAATTCGGTCAGACTCTAGTAGGCCTGCTTTTTTCATAGTTAATAAATAACTAGAAATAACCGATTGGGCTAAGCCAGTTTTAAGTTGGATATCTCCTACACATACGCCAACTTGAAAGTTAAGGTCTTGTTCTAGATAAGGTTTTTCATCGAAATGGTTTTCTGGATTTTTCAACCATGATAAAATTTGACATCTTGTTTCATTTGACAATGCTTTATAAATTAATAAAGGTTCCATAAGGATATTATATCTACTTTTATAGATTTGTAAATAGGTTTTAGTGATTTTAAGGGAAGAAGGTATAGTTAATCCCCTTGAATAGTAATAAGGTGCTCTTGATCTGTACCCTTTGTAAAGGACATTTTTAAAAAAGTTAGGCAACCTAAAAAAGATGATTTCTGTATGCAAACAGGAGTCATCTTCTTTAAATTCTATTGATAGCAAGAGTGATTATAGTACGTCATATATTTCTTAATTTCATGTTTTAACTGAACAAACGATTCACATGATTTTATATATGCTTCATCGGTTAAAGTACTACGAGGATTACGTGCAAAAATGATAATATTGTTACGTTTAAGCATGTTGTTGCCTAGCTATCAATGACGGATTCCTAAGAAGAGTAATAATAAAACCTAACTGAAGATTTAAGAAAAATTTTATGTTTACCCCACTTTTTATTTTAAAAGTTTTTCCTATCCTATAAACAACAAAGTCATAGATGAAAATGTAAAGTTAGGGGATTCTACATGCATACAGAAGTTTTGATGAGTTATTTGTATACTTATTTTTTTACTATTATTTTTTGTATTGTGTTTCAAATTGGATGTTATTTTAAAGCGAAAAACAATATATCTATTCGGCATTTTCTATGGGTGTATGTTTTTCTGTTTTACCTTTCGCTCGTGTATAAGGTGACGCAAATCGCGACTGTATGGGATATAAGTAGATATGAAACGTGGATTCGTGTCAGTCAAATTAACTTGACTCTATTTGATACGGCAGGTAGTACTACGTATCTTTTGAACATTGTACTGTTTATGCCGTTCGGTTTTTTATTACCGACTATTTGGCCAAAGTTTAGAAAAATGAAAAACACCGTATGCGCGGGATTCTTTTTTTCATTGGCAATTGAGTTAAATCAATTACTAAATAATAGAATTACAGATATTGATGATTTATTTACGAATACCCTCGGGGCGATTATTGGGTATGTATTATATAAAGTATTATATACAGCATTATTTAAAATGATATTAAGAAGAGAGGGAAAAAAGCTGGATACGAACTCTTCTTTAGTTATAAAATACGAAGCTGTTTTTTGTTTAGTGTGTTCATTTGTAGGTGCGATGTTCATTTATTATCCTGGAGACCTGTAAGCTACAATCTCGTTTATAAAAACAATGTATTGAATAAATCAGTAAAGAAGGCTTTTCTATTTTTCCCTAGAATGAACAGTAATGTATAATCTAATTCCTTAATGTAATAAGGAGGCAGTAAAATTTGAACAGGAAAATTTGGTTTGTAGTTACTTTTTTTGCTCTTTTAGTAACTGGCTATGTTGTTGTCCAATATTTTATTATGGATGGATTTCAAACAGGGCTTGTAAAAGCGAAGCTTATGTTTGGATCTAAATTAAGTGCGTTCTGGTATATGATGCTATTTATACATATTACAACTAGTATAGTAGCATTAGTAACTGGCCCTTTTACATTATCCACTAAATTTAGAGAAAAGAATATCAACCGTCATCGAATAGTTGGGAAAATCTATATGGTTGGTATATTATTAGGAGGCGTTTCTGGACTGTACCTATCCTTTTATGCTACGGGAGGGTTGGTAGCGAAGTTAGGTTTCGGTTTGTTATCCATATTTTGGCTAACATCAGCATATCAAGCATTAAATAGAGTTAAGAATAAAAAAATTAAAGACCATCGGAATTGGATGATTAGAAATTATTCTTTAACCTTTGGAGCAGTTACATTAAGAATTTGGCTACCGTTGTTTATCGCTCTATTTGGAATAGAGCGGTTTGAACTTAGTTACGCTATTATTGCTTGGTTAGCGTGGGTACCCAATTTAATTGTTGCAGAATTATTCATAAGAAAAAGACTTAATAAAGGAAAGTACCAGGGAAATGAGGATTTACATTTTTAATGTAAATTTGCTGTCATATTGAGGGCAGAATTTTTTTATAGCTGAATTTCGTACAAAAATAGGATGGCCAATTGAAGTCATCCTATTTGTATTACCAACTAGCAGTTTCCGTACGTTCTTTCAACCACTTCACCCAATCCAAATCCTCCACCTTAAGCAAACTGAGCGAAACACCCTTCATATCTAAAGAAGTTAGTAGCGTACCAACTTTTACGAATGTAATATGTAAGCCTTCCAGCTCACATAAACGGCGAATATCATTTGCGAAAATGTATTGTTCCATTAGTGGAGTTGCACCTAATCCGTTAATGAGAATAGCAAAGTTGTCACCTTTTCTCCAGCGGTAAATGCTTTTTAGTTTGTTCATTAGTTCGATCGCTAATATTTCAGAAGAAGATAGCGCTTCTTTACGGTATCCTTTTTCTCCGTGAATGCCGACGCCGTAAAAGACTTCGTCGTCGTTTAATGTGAATGAAGCTTTTCCTTTCACTGGGTCGTTTGCAGGTGAAAGGGCGACTCCTAATGTGTGTAAGTTTTCGGTGATAGAACGGCCAAGTGTTGTTAGTTCTTCTAAAGAATGTCCGCTCTCAGCAGCCGCACCAAGTATTTTTTGAACGAAAACAGTACCAGCGACGCCGCGTCTTCTTTTATTAAAAGAAGCATCATCTTCAATTGAAACGTCATCATTTACGATGATGTGGTCAATTTTTCTTCCTTCTTCTTTAGCAATTTGTTCAGCCGCAAGAAAGTTTGCTACGTCATCTTTAAAGTTTTTGATGATGAATAAAATACTTTTATTTTTTGGCATGAGGCGAGTTGCCGCAATAATTTGTTCCACTGTAGGCGGAGTGAAAATACTGCCGTTTACTGCCGCAGTAAGCATACCTTTTCCTACATAACCAATATCAGCAGGTTCATGTCCGCTACCACCACCGCTTATGATAACAACGTTTTGCTTCAGTTTTTCTATATCTTTTACATAAATGATGTTATTTGTTTCGTCGTAATTTACTTTGTCGTTATGTTCAAAATAAAAACCATGCATCATATCTTGAACGATATTTTGTACATCATTCATAATCTTTTTCATTGCTTTTGCCACCCTTTAATTACTTTGCCGATTGCTCCAGTAATAGTAGTAATTGATTGTTTATCATATTTTTCATGAGTGAAGACATAATGGACGGATCTACTTCGCATTTGCTTTCAATCCAATCTTTAATCGTTCCAACGAAGCCGTGACTATAAAAAGAGGCAATCGTATTTTTCGTCTCATCAGAAAGGCTGAATCCACAGCTCATCGATAGTTCATCAATAATCTTCATATATAAGTTTTTCGTATGCTCAAATAAATAGTGATTAAACGAGTTTTGCTCAATGACTTTAAAAGCATTTCGGTAAAATTTTTGATTTTCGTAAAAGTAATCAAATAATAAATCGAAAATATTTTCCCACGTTTCATAGTCGAGAAAGTCGATAATGTTTTCTTTCGTTTCTTCTCTATAAATCCAGCTTAATAGTTCGAATTTATCTTTAAAATGATAATAAAAAGTTTGCCTACGCATTTGACAGTGTAACATAATATCGCTCACTGATATTTTATGAAACGACTCTGTTTCCATTAAATACTTCAATGAATTCGCGATTATCTTTTTAGAAATTATAGAAGAGGTCATCTCAATCATCCCTAGAATGTTAGTAATATGAAAATCCTACCCATAAATGAGAGCGGTGTCTTTAGACAGATTGTCCATTTTGTCCGTTTACTATAAAACGCTTTCATTTTAACATGGATAGTAAGAAGAAGATTTCAAATATATCACAATATATTAAAGGAATTGAGGGAGAAGCACAATGAAAAAGATTATAAACAAACCAGAAACATTAGTAATGGAAATGTGCAACGGAATGGTTATGGCTCATCCAGAGCTTGAGCTTTTGAAAAAATATAAAGTCATTAAAAAGAAAGAAATGAATGAAAATAAAGTAACGTTAATTAGTGGCGGCGGTAGTGGTCATGAGCCAGCACATGCAGGATTAGTCGGAAAAGGAATGTTAGATGCGGCAGTGTGCGGAGATGTGTTTGCTTCGCCTTCACAAATTCAGGTATATCAAGCAATTAAAGAGACAGCGAGTAAAAAAGGTACGTTATTAATTATTAAAAATTACAGCGGCGATATTATGAATTTCAAAAACGGTGCGCATTTAGCGACGGAAGATGGAATTGAAGTTGACTACGTAAAAGTGGATGATGATATTGCGGTAGAAGATAGTTTGTATACAGTAGGACGACGCGGCGTTGCGGGCGTTATTCTCGTTCATAAAATTGCCGGCGCAGCAGCGGAAGTAGGTATGGATTTAGGAGCGGTGAAAGCTGTAGCGGAAAAAGCAGCTGCTAACGTGCGCACAATCGGTTTAGCGTTAACTTCTTGTACAGTTCCAGCGAGCGGATCACCTACTTTCACACTTGCGGAAGATGAAATGGAATACGGCGTAGGTATTCACGGTGAACCAGGAATTAAGCGTGAAAAAATGTTGTCAGCAGATGAATTAGCGAACCGTATGACAAATGATCTAATGAAAGATTTAGGAGTAAAAGACGGCGAAGAAATTGCGCTTTTAGTTAACGGTTTTGGCGGAACACCACTGCAAGAACTTTACTTATTTAACAATGCAGTGACGCGAGAATTAGCAGCTAGAAACATTAAAATAAACAGAGTATTCGTTGGCAATTATATGACGAGTATTGATATGGCTGGTATGTCTTTAACAGTAATGAAATTAGATGATGAGCTAAAAACATTACTATCGAAAGAGTGTAATACACCAGCGTTTAAAGTAGATGGACCAGTTGAAAGTGTCGAGTACATGAATGTGCTTGAAGGAGCAGAAGAGAAGGAAGTTTCCTTTGAAATAGAAACAGCGGAAGAGCACGCTGTTATAAACGATAATGTCATTACATTAAACAACATGATCTATCTCGTTGATAAAATGAGCGACATTATTATTAAAAATGAAGTGCCGTTCTGTGAGTTAGACACGCACGCTGGTGACGGCGACTTCGGAATGAGTGTGGCAAAAGGATTTAAGCAACTAAAACGTGAGTGGCATTCTATTGTAGATCAAGAGAACGTAACGATTGGATCATTCCTTGACGGTTGTTCGATGATTATTATGGAACATTGCGGCGGCGCATCTGGTCCAATTTGGGGCGGTGCATTCCGCGCAGCTAGTAAAGCAGCTGGCGAAAAATGTGAGTTAACAGTGAAAGAATTCGCTGAAATGTTACAAGCGGCACTGCAAGGTATACAATCTATCGGTGAAAGATCATTCGGTAGAGGAGCGGTAGTTGGTGATAAAACACTTGTTGACGCACTTGCTCCATGTGTAGATTCTTGGTTAGACAGCGCTTCAAACGAAGTAGACATGAAAACTGCCTTTGAAAAAGGTGCAGAAGCAGCGGTTAAAGGAGCAGAGTACACGAAAGAAATTGTAGCTCGCATGGGCCGCGCTGGTACAGTTGGCGAAAGAAGCTTAGGATATCCTGATGCAGGTGCGCATGCACTTGGAGTTATCTTTACGGAGATTGCGGGTAGTTTGAAATAGGAATTAGAAGATCCCCTCTGCCTTATGGTGGAGGGGATCTTTATTGATAACCATCATTCTTCCAGTGAAAACTTTTATTTGTTAGCCAATCTAGAAGCAGCCTCTTCAACTTCTTTATAGGCATTTTGTAATACTTCATTTGGATCTAGTAATGCTGTTCCTTGTGCACGAACGATTTGATAATCTTCAATACCAAGGAAGTTAAACATTGCTTTTAGATATTTATGAGAGTATTCCACTTCTGTATACCAATCATCATTTGTATAGATTCCTCCACTTGCTTGTATAACAAGCATTCTTCTTCCATCTTTAAGTAGTCCTACTGATCCGGTTTCAGTATATTTAAATGTTTCACGTGCAATCATAATATTGTCCATGTAATCCTTTAACTTTGATGGAATATTAAAATTGTGCAAAGGTAATACGATAACATACGTATTTGCACTTTTAAATTGTTGTAAAATTTCGGACATACGCTCCGTTACTTTTTGTTCTTCACCAGTTAACTCTTGTTCAGTTCCTTGTTTTTCCCATGCACTTAAAACAGTTTTATCTATCATTGGTACTACATCATCGTATAAATTAATCTGTTCAATCGTTTCATTATTAGGAATTAATTCTTTATAAGATACTAAAAAGTGGTTAAGAACCTTAATGCTGACTGATGATGTATCATCCACTTTCGGATGTGCGTTTATAATAAGTGTTTTGTTCATTTGTATTTCCCCTTTTTAAAAGTTTTTACGTTTTAATTGTCGACAATGTTAATCGTCGATTAATATTGTCTTTAATATAATCTCTGAAATTATTTTTGTCAAATGAAATACATACTATTCTAAAAGAGCCTTTTTTTATTTGACTAAAATTCTAAATGGTCCTAAGATACAATTTGATAACCCTTAAAATAAAAAGCAGGTGATTTGTATATGCAATATAGTGTTGGGGTTGAATATGCCTTGCATTGCCTAGTTTATTTAATCAATGCTCCTTCCAAGGAAAGTGTTGGAATAAAAGATTTGGCAGAGTTTCAAGGACTTTCTGAAACATTTCTTTCAAAAGTTTTCGGTAAATTATCTAAAGCTGACATTGTGAATTCTGTCCCAGGTGTAAAAGGAGGATACAGGTTAGCTAAGTCTCCAGAAGATATTTCTTTTTGGGATGTAATAGAAGCCGTCGAAGGCCCAAAACCTATTTTTCAATGTAAAAATATTGTACAAAATGGTCTACTATATCGAGACGACGCTTGTAATTCTTGTGAGCCTAGCAATTCTTCTTGTACAATTAACTTAGTAATGCTTGAAGCAGAAGAACACATGCGTGAGTTTCTTCGTAAAAAGACTCTTGCATGGTTAGATAAAGAACTTGATATTGTTTTACCTGAAAAGATAAGGGTAGATACTCGTGAATACTTCAAACAAAAAAACTCTAACTAAATCGCCATGACGAATTAGTTAGAGTTTTTTTGTTTTTTAACATTAATTCCATCATGTGAGTACTTCATCACAAATTCCTTCTTTAAATATCACATTTAATTAACTCATAAAGTTTCAAATTGATTAACATTGAAATTCTAAAAAATACAATTTTATTTTCGTAAAAAGTAAATGAATTTATGTGTTCAGATATTTTAAACATAGTGAAAAAGGAGCAGAGTACACGAAAGAAATCGTAGCTCGCATGGGCCGCGCCGGTACAGTTGGTGAAAGAAGCTTAGGATATCCAGATGCAGGTGCGCATGCGCTTGGAGTTATCTTTACGGAGATTGCGGGTAGTTTGAAATAGGAATGTGAAGATCCCCTCTGCCTTGTGGTGGAGGGGATTTTTATAGTTGATATGTAGAACATTTCTTTCGGTGCTCTCTCTGTAAAATATGAGTTTGTTAATATTTTTGATAAAATCTTATTTCAAAACTACAACTAATATTTCTCAACATTAATATATTGAAAATAGTTAGAATATTTAAGATAATCATTTATGAAGCAATATATTATAAAAAAGGGGGAATTTATTTTGTTACGTCGCTTATCTATTTGTACTTTATTAACAGCTTTTATGTTTACTTTGTTTACATTTAACGGCTCTGCTTTTGCGGCTACGAATACTACTGAAAATAAAACTGTAGTAGCAGCTTGTGCAAAGGGAGGTACGGTAGGTGTATATGGTGCAAAGATGCGCAGTGGTTACACTGTTGGATCACCTGTCTTACATACATTTAATGATGGTGCGAAAATTACTGGAACATGGGTAACTGGTGAATATGTTCAAGGTCATTACAGTAATTCTAAACAGTGGTTAAAAGTTACATATAAAGGGATGACAGGTTATGTATCCCATACAACATTATATAACGTTTGCTCATAAAACTATGTACTATAATAGCTTTTGATGTATTGAGCTAATCTCTTCTAGGGATTAGTTCTTTTTTGTCTCCTAGTTTTTAATGGAGCATTTTTTGAAAAAAACCAACGATTCATTAAATCGATGGTTTTATGTTTATATATTATTCATTTGTATCTATATCAAATTTTTCATTGTTTTTTGCTTATTTGAGACTTAGTTTTTTTGTGATTGCAACTTATCGATTTTCCAGCGTGCTCCTAGAGGATCTAAAGAGCTTTCAATATAAAACATATATTCATCTGCGATACTTGGTACTTCAAAAGCTATTTTCAATTCTACCGTTTCATTTGGTGTAACTTGTATACCAGAAGGGTTTTGATCAAGCACCTTTCCTTCATAGGCCTTTCCGGCTTTTTCATCTTTTAAGTTATATTTTAATTCTGATAGTCCAATCGTTTGACCTCGTACATTTTTTACAGAGACATTAACAACGACGGAATCGTTACTAGCATTTAAATATGCATTTTGAACGGCGGTCAAGTAATAGCCTCCCTTAACACTCTCACCAACTAATAAAATACCTTGTTCCAAGCGGGTCATATCTTCTTTTTCTTCAAAATTTATTAATTCTTCATTTTCATTTTTTGCGGTTGGTTCTTCTATTGGACCATTTTCAACGGCACTATCTTTTTTATCTTGTGTGCAAGCAGCCGTAAAACTGACTAATACTAGAATTAAAGTAAGTAATATGAATGATTTTCTCATAAAATTAATCTGTCTCCTTAAGTTTCTCAATTTTGTGCAACTATACATATAAGATTAACATAATGTCTCATTATTGGCTCAAAATAGGGAATCTTTTAGACACCTTATTCTTTTACTTTTACTATACATTCGATTGGGTCTCACGATATTTGTTAATCTTGTAAATCATTGTCTTAGTAATACCGAGGGTTATTATAAATATATTAATCATATAATTTGTCCCTATCAAAATGAACGTTTCTTGCATCTAATATATTGTAAATATATTTTATTTTGAAAGGATGTGATTATATGGCTCATAAATCTACTGGAGTGTTTCGAGTTCCAGTTTCTGAAAATGGGATTATTCCAACTGCTCTCAACATTATGTTAAACAATGATTCACGCTGTCATACTAGTAATGTAACGGTAACTGTTAAGAGAAGTCGAAACATTTCTTTCCCAACTCAAAATGAATTAGTTGAAATTTCTCGTACTTTTGTTTCTTTAGAACCAAACAGAACGACTAAGATTGTATTGTTTACTCCAGAATTCCAAATAGAAGATTTTCTTGATGTTATCATTAGTGGAAATAAAGATGATGTTAAGGATGTTCTTGTATATTCTTTCTTAGCAGATTCAGCAGGTCACAATCTGCCATCTACTGTTTTTAGAAATGCAGAATACACTTTTGCTTGCTGACACCGTGATGATGTATTCTTTACTGTCATATATTTGAAGGGAAATGTTAAATAGGATTCGATTTAACTTTTATTTGGGTTCTCCAAAGAAGTCTGCTTTAGCTAAATAAACAAGGAACCGACTAATGGGTTCCTTGTTTATTTGCATTTAACATGAAATTTCGTGTCTATTATTCCGAAAGCAACTTTACAGAGGAACAGATTTTTCCTAGTGAAGCAGCACCTATAGATGAAAGTACCCAATATTCCAATTCTAAAGGTAGGCGAAATGCTTGAACGTTACCATCATTAATAACCATCTTCATAATATGTAATTAGTATTATTTTATTCTTTAAATATTTCCGGCTTCTCCACTCTAAATGATTTCACCTCACCACATTCTAAACAAAATGTAGTTAATAGTTTGGAACGTTTCCCCACTGAAAAGAGCCTACTAGAATCATCTTCACAAACATATGCATGATAAGCAGATCCAACTCTTCCTTCTTTAAATGTAGTAGAACCACAATTCTCGCATCGTTTATTTTTCATGCTACTAACACCTCATTTGCTGTGTTTTTAAGATAGAAGTAAAGCAACTTGGTTATACATGATGTTTTCGACATGATACAACATACCCCTTTATATATTCGTAAGTAAAACAACACAATACCCTTATAAATCTCTATAACAATATGATTTTTCATATATCATTTAATGTATATCGGAAAAATAAGTATTAAAGGATTGATTTTTATGATTCTGATGATTATAATAAATGGAAATCAAACAATTCTTATGCTGAGAAGTGGAGGGACGGGCCCTATGAAACTTCGGCAACCTCGTTTTAGACGAAAGGTGCCAAATCCTGCAGGTGAAAAACACCTGAAAGATAAGAGAGGTTCACTTAGTCAAGAAGGCTACTCTTATTTCGATAAGAGTAGCTTTTTTTATGGTTAAAAGTTAAAGGGGGAATAGGTAGTGGAGTACGGTTTTTGGTTGCCGATTTTTGGGGGATGGCTTCGAAATGTAGATGATGAATCTATGCCGCCTACGTTTGAGTATGCAAAACAAACAGCGCAAGCAGCAGAACAATTAGGTTTTTCAACAACACTTATTGCAGAATTAAATTTAAATGATATAAAAGGTGTTTCGGCACCAAGTTTAGAAGCGTGGACAACTGCGGCAGCACTTGCAGCAGTGACGGATAAATTAGAGATTATGACAGCTGTAAGACCTGGTTTCCACAATCCAGCAGTTACAGCGAAAATGGCAGCAAATATTGATCAATTAAGTAATGGTCGTTTTACATTGAATGTAGTTTCGGCATGGTGGGAAGAAGAAGCGAGACAGTACGGCGGGGTATTTACTGCACATGATGAAAGATATGATCGCACAGAGGAATTTGTAACAGTTTTGAAAGAGCTTTGGAAAGAAGAAGAGTTTTCTTATAAAGGGAAGTTTTATGAGCTTCATCATACACATTTAAGTCCAAAACCTGTGCAGAAACAAGGCATTAAGCTTTATGCAGGTGGTGAGAGTGAGCGAGGAAAAGAGGTCATTGTCAACCACGCGGATGCATATGTAATGCACGGGGGAACAGTGGAAGAAGTATCTGTGAAAATAGAAGATATGAAGAATCGTAGAAAGAAAGTTACAGAGGAGCCATTGCAGTCATTCGGGCTTGCGGCTTACGTTATTTGTCGTGATACAGAAGAAGAGGCATTAGAGGAATGGAGACGCATAACGGATGTGAAAGACGATGCTTTAGGTTATGCGGGTTATCAAGACTTTATTAGTAAATCGCATTTGGAACAGCAAGTGAAGCTCAATGATTATTCCGTATCTAATCGCGGGTTACGTCCTAATTTAATCGGAACACCAGAACAAATTGCAGAAAGGATACTTGCTTTTGAAAAAGGGGGTGTTACGTTATTACTTTTACAATTTTCGCCACAGCTTGAAGAGATGAAACGATTTTCTGAAAAAGTAATGCCATTAGTTGAAGCAAAAAGAAAGGAATTGATTACAAATGAGTAAAATTTACATATTACATGAGAATAAGGAATGGACGGATCATTTAGTGAAAAGGTTGGAAGAACTGGAGTTACCGTATGAGGAATGGCTTTTAAATGAAGGAACACTTTCATTAGAACAAGAACCTCCCCAAGGTGTTTTTTATAGCCGCATGAGTGCTTCTTCACATACGAGAGGGCATCGATATGCACCTGAATTGACTGAAGGGGTTCTTGCTTGGTTAGAGGGATACGGGCGAACAGTATTTAATGGGTCTCGTGCATTACGCCTTGAAGTAAGTAAATTAAATCAATATGCAGCATTAAGAAAATTTGGGATACAAGTGCCGAAAACAATTGGTGCTGTTGGCCGTGATCATATAGTAAAAGCAGCAAAGGATTTAGGGGAAGTACCGTTTATTACAAAGCATAACCGTGCAGGTAAAGGCCTTGGTGTTCAACTGTTTCATTCCATTGATGCTTTAGAACAATATTTGGATGGTCCGACGTTTGAAGAACCCATTGATGGAATTACTTTAATCCAGCAATATATTGAAGCGCCAGAACCATATATTACACGTTGTGAGTTTGTAGGCGGTCAGTTTGTATATGCAGTTAAAGTAGATACATCAGAAGGATTTGAACTTTGTCCAGCAGATGCGTGTTCGATTCAAGATGCTTTTTGCCCAGTAGGAGAAGAGAGTAAGAAAGAGTCATCAACAAAATTTGAAATTATATCGGACTTCCAAGAGCCAATTATTGAACAATACAAAGAGTTTTTGGAAGAAAATGAAATTACCGTTGCTGGTATTGAATTTATTCGCAGTTCGGATGGAACAATTTATACGTATGATATTAATACAAACACAAACTATAATTCTGGCGCAGAGTCTGTAGCAAATCAATTTGGTATGCTTGAGCTTGCTACATTCCTTGGAAGAGAATTAGAAAAGCAAGTAGAGTTAGTTAAATAGTATAGAAGGTTCTAGTGAAAACCTTTGTTAAAGTAATCGTGGTCATATGACCAAGTTTAGGATATCCAGATGCAGGTGTGCATGCGTTTGAAGTGATATTTGCGGAGATTGTGAGTAGTTTGAAATAGGCATAAGAAGATCCCCTCTAGCTTAAACTAGGGGGGATCTTCTTATGCCTATATATATTTCAATAATCGCTTCTATTGTATTGAAATAATGGTATCTACATTAAAAAAACGACTTATAAAAGGACTTATCCAACGTAACATATAAATGTATCGTAAAATTGAATAAGTCTATATTTTGTTTTTAGATAGATATAATTTGAGGGTATTTCGATGATATTTCCTCTAATAGAATTGTGTGATAAGCTGCATATAACTATATATTGTTAGGGCGGGAGGTTGCTATCCTTTCTCTGATTTTATATAAGAAAAAAATTATCTGAGCTTTAATGAAAATGGAGAATATATTATATGATTTTAGGAATTTCATATTTTGATATTTTTTGTACTGTAGTGATTGTCTCGTTTTTCTTGATTTTTTGGAGATTGAACGTATGGTATAACAAAAAACATAATGTTCCTAAGGTTTTTCAATGGTTTCCTAGAAAATGGGGTAAAAGAAAAGTTTCAGAGCATTTATCACAATTAAATGAAAAGCTAGCGGCTGAAGGTAAAGGTATTTGGGTTACAATCTATGCTATAGATTTATACATTGTAACTATTCCCTATACAGTCAAAAAATATAAATCTTAATAAATATATTTAAAGAAAGACCTTTTAACTAAAATAAAAGGTCTTTTCTTTTTATAAATTTTAGAAGTGATTTGTTGAGTCCATGTGTTTATGTGGAGAAAGTTACTTGAGTTCGATGAGATAGAGGCAGATTGTAGTCAAGTGAACCGTGTAATAATCAGTTTAGGACGAGGCCTTAGTGAAGGGTAAAAACCAACGGGTATTCCGCAAAAAGTTTGAGAAAAATTAGTAGGAAGAGAATTCAAATCTTTTGACGATTTTAGAGAAGAATTTTGGAAAACACTTTCTGATTCGAGCTATGCGGCAGAATTTAATCCTATGAATATAAAACTTATGAAGGGATAGACTTTCATATTTCACCATTACCAATAATAAAGTGTTATTTTTTATATAGAAATGAATAAGGAACAGAAAAAATTTTAAGTTTAAAGAGCTAAAATGGTGAAATTGTATTGAGAAATTTTTTTGAAACTATAATATTCTGAAAATTAAATGTTTTATCAGCTGATTTTTGTTATTATGTTAGTAATCTATAGACAAAGGAGAAGGGGCTATATGAGTGTACACGTAATAAAAAAGGAAGAAATCACTTTACTTTTACATGATTGGTATCGAGAAATTCGTTCACAGAATTTCGTTAAGGCAAAGGAATTAAAACAAAGTATTGATACAAAAGTTAATAGTATGGAAGAAGATCAAAAGAATACAGAGTTTTATTCACTTTTAGATTTTAGATTTAAAATGTTGAGTGCAGAGTTTTATCCCCATCAATCTGACATATCTAAGAATGATCTAAGAAAAATGAAGTTAGATGAAGCGCCATCAGATGAATCTCTATTATATTATTACCATTTCTTTAAGGCTTCTCATGCTACGGTAAACGGTGATTTTAAAGTGGCTGAAAAGCATTATGGAATAGCAGAATCTTTGTTGGAAAATATTCAGGATCCAATCGAAAAAGCAGAATTTAACTTTAAGCTATCTAGCTACTATTATCATGTTTGCCAGCCTATTTTAGTTATTCAATATGCAACTAGAGCAAGAAATATATTTGAAGGGCTGTACGGATATAGTAGGAAGGTCGCAGCATGTGACAATGTTCTGGGTTTAGCATGTGTAAAGCTAAATGAATTTGAACAGGCAGAAGTTTATTTTATGTCGTCTCTGGATATTTTGAAAAAGCAGAATGAAGAGGAGTTAATGTTACGAGTTAGACATAGTTTAGGGGTTATGTATGCAGAGCAAAACCTATCTGATTTAGCACTTCGTTATTTATCAGAAGTATCACAAAAAATCCCGAATCACTTTAGAGCGATTTTTTTGGAAGCTAGAGAGAATTTAAAGTTAGGGAAAACAAAGCTTGCAGCCTCTTTAATTGAAAAAGGTTTAGTAATCTGTAATGAACTAGAACAAAAAGAATATGAACATCATTTTACCATTCTAAAGGGAATGAATGAGAATGTTTCTGCTGAAGAATTAGAATTAGCTATTTCTAAAGGAATTTCTTTCTTTAATGAAGTAGGTTTATGGCAATATGTCCAGGAATATGCTGAAAAGTTAGCGGTTAAATATCATGAAGAAGGAAATTCAATAAAATCTAGTGAATACTTCTATTTAGGATATAAAGAAAAAGAAAAAGGTTTTCAGAAAGGGGCTTTAAAATGAAAAGAATCATAAGCAGTTCAATTGGATTAATAATTACGGTCATACTATTAAATGGAGTAAATGCTCCAACAGACCAATCAAAGGTTAATACAACAAACGTTATACAATATACGCATGGAGAGCCGTGGGGCTGATGGAATATTGAAGTATAAAGAGTTGTTGGATCAAGGGATTATTACTGAAGAAGAGTTATCAGTGAAGAAAAAGTAATTATTAGGTATATAGATGAAACGCTCAAATGAGCGTTTTTTATTTTATAATTAGATGATTTATTTTCATATATATCCTGGTAAAATTTATTCCTTTCCCTAAAAGAAAAGACGCCATTAGGCGCCTTCCTTTTAGGTAGATAAGACTTTAGTTTTCCAATCTAAAGAAATTTTGTATCAGCTCTTTGTGAGTATATCATAATATCTGATTGATTTATTATGCATTGTTACATACTTTTCTAAACTCCTCTATTTTCCATTTGATAAAATAAAATCCCAATATTACTAAGAATTAAATAAATATTTCTACATATTCAATATATTTACAAAAATTACAAAAGTGATACATTTAAGTTGTAAGCTATAAAAACTATTAAAGGGGGATTTATTATGTTCAAGAAATTAGTAGTAGGGCTATTGGCAACTGGTATTGCATTAACAGGAGGAATTGGGGCAACTTCGGCTGATACGCAAAAAGCTGTGAGCTCTCCGAAGCAAGCAACATGCTCAATTCCTTATGAGTATTCTAATGGTAAATTTAAAAGAACTCTTTATTACTCAAATGGAGTATATGCTAATAGTTTTAATGAAAATGTTTGTGGCGGGACGATTACGTGGTATTTAAAACATGTTCAAAATGGAGTTGCTTTTTACGAAGGTAATTTAAAATAGTAGATTTTTTGAACCTCATTTATTGAGGTTCTTTTATTTTTAGTTTTTAAACTGATTCTCCACAAAAAAAGACACCCAAAGGTGCCTTCCTGTGACTTGAACCACTTTAATTTTAAAAATACAGGGATTTTTCCTGTGGGTTTTGTAAGTAGCTTGTACGAAATTATGATTGTTTTTTATTTTGTATTTCAATAAGTTCATCTGGTAGCATTTTTGTATAATATTCTTTTTCTGTTAGTTCAAATATAAATAATGCTTTTTTCCAGTTATAAACAACATCTTCTACATTATGTTGTTTAATCTTTAATAAATACTGACCTTTTAAATAGAATAGTTCACCTAATAGGTATAAAGTATTTAGATTAATTGCTAATTTTATACCCTTATCAAGGTATTTTATTGCCTCTTCATGTTGAAATGTGGAGTCTAAACATTTTGCTAAATTTAATATGATTTTTAATTTAATTTCTTTATCTCTAGGAAAATCTAACTTATTAAAATTAGTTAAACATCTTCTTAATATATTAATACCTTTTTCATAATTTTTATTTTCCGCATAAAATATAGCCATTGTTTGCATAATATCTATTTCTCTTTCTGATAAAAAATCACAATTAGTTAAAGTTAGTTTTAATGCATTATTTAAAAGATCTAAAGCAGTTTTTATTGTTTTATCCACCATAAATATAGCAATTGCTTCGTGCCATATTAGAAACTGTTTCTCTTCTTTTGTTTGAAAATTATTTAAGTTTTTCTCTTTTTTAACTATTTCATAAAGTTCTTTATATTGTTTTTGCTTTAAGCAATCTTTTATTACATATTTTACATTTTCTACATATTTTAATCTTTTGTTTTGAGTTAGTGCAAATATATTATTTGGATCAATACCAAGTCTTTCTGATAATTGATATAACAATATACTAGATGGATAAATCATACCTTTTTCAATCTTGCTAATTTGACTTTGTGAACATATTCCATGACATAATTCGGATTGTGATATATTTTTTTTCATTCTAAGTTCTTTAATGGTAATACCCAAATCGTTAAATTCCATTTTTTCACCTACTATCTAGCACTTTATTAGTAAAAGAATATTCCTTAACCTTAATGTAATGTAAAAGTAATGTAGTTGCAATTATTGTTTGTTGTAAAGGGCTTACCGTTTTCATAAGGTGGTGAGGATTTTAATATGTACAAAAAAGACACCCAAAGGTGCCTTCCTGCGACTTGAACCATCTTAATTTTAATAATATGTATTGGAATCCCATACGAATATTATTTTACCATGTTAAATACCTAAATTCATTGAAAAAAGTTATAACTCATTATTTGAACGCAAAAGGCCCTAGGAGAACTAGGGCTTTTTGACAGAATGAATATGATTTTTTTAAAAAAAGATTTATCAAACGTAACATATGAATGTTCCATAAATGTATTGAAAACATGAACAAATCGTGATTGGCATGAAAAAAGGGTTCTTACTATTACGTAAGAACCCATAAACAAAGAAAAAATCGTATGTGCCTCTATAGTATTGTAATGAAATTAAATAAAAACGCTATTTTAATAAAAAGCGACATTGAAAGTTAACAAGCAATACTTAAAAGAGTAAGAGCTGCAAATCCGTAAACTAATAAGCTACTAGTAGCAAGGAATTTTATAATTTCATTTGTAGAAATAATAGTTAAACATAATGCTATAGATGAACCTATAAAGAATTGGTACTTTGTATGTATATTTGTAAGATTAATTATTACAAGTACAGTTAAGAAAAGTGAAATGAAGTTAAAATATCTTTTCATTGTCATATTTCCTTTCAATGTTTGATCTGTATTTATTATACCAGCTTGTACCAGTAATAACATACTTTGTAATGAGGCTTAATAGAAATCTTATTTTGCCATAAATAAAAAGGCGGTTGTTTCCGCAAACACCTTTCAATAAAGCAAAGCACTTTTTTAGAAATAAAATATGGATGATTTCTGAAAAAATTATAGGATATAATTCAATTTTTATAATCCAAGTGACGGGTTTAATTTATCCCGCTATTTGCGGGCAGTAAGACCTCCACCTTAACATTCAACGGAAGCAAAGAAGTTAGGTAGGGGGCGGGCTGCCCGTAAAACCCCTATTGGTGAGGGCTGATAATCATTGGGGGATGAACAAAACCCTCAATGATTAAAGTTTCACTTTATAAGAAAGGAATGACTACATTATATGAAAACTTGTCTAATAAGGTTACATATAAAAGAGCAGCTAGCAATGGCTAACTGCTCAATACAAGGAGATACAGAGAAAACTAAATGAATGTTGGCATACAGCCTATCAACATTATGGACATAATATTGAGTTTTATTCGAAGGAATTCATGTTTTATAAATTAGATTATGATAGTCGGTATTCTTTTATTAAATAGCCAACAGCACTGATTACTATAAGAATGAAAAGAATAAGTTCTAGTGTAACTGGCAGTTGATCTACCCTAAATGCATCAATTTGTTACATTATGATTATAAGATGTTTTTTTATAGTTAGTGGTGAAAAATTTAATAAAACTACCTCTTCTAAAATGGCAAAGAGTAACTCTTACCTTACTCTTTGTTAATAATATTACAGGAGTGTTAATGAAAATCCAAGACTCCTTATATTAAAAAATAAAGAAGAATTATTTTAAAGAATTCCAATATAAAATTAGAGATTACCATGAGGGGAGTTATAACGAGTTACTACCTATACATATCCATAAATAAAACAACATAATATTAATACGGAAAAATATAATAATATGAGTTTTTGCATATTTCAAAACTTAATATATCCTTCAAAAAATTTTAATAGTATAATATGGTTTGTCATATTCTTTTAGATTTTTCGACAAAATATAAAATAGAGAACGTATTGGGAGAAGGACTTATGTACACAAAACTATTAAAATCAATTACATCATTATCACTTATTGGTGGTGCTTTATTGTATACAAATGGCAGTGATGTGAGAGCTGCTGAGGCGGGTATTTTTTCTGATGTGCCTACATCGCATTGGTCGTATCCAGCGATTAAAGATTTAGCGAGTAAAAATATTATTTCCGGTTATGGAAATGGGATATTTGGTTTTGGAGATGTTGCGACGAGGGAGCAAGTTGCTGCTTTAGTGTATCGAGTTATGCTACCGAATAAACAAGGCGGAACGTTTAGTAGCAATAATGCTCTTTATGTATTAAAGGATGGATCTAAGTTTAATAATCCTTATGGCGATATTAATCAAAACTCTACGATGTTTCCTGAGGAAATTTTAATGTTAACGAATGCAGGGGTATTTAAAGGGGATGAGAAAGGGAATTTTAGACCGAAAGCTCCTGTGAATCGCGCAGAAATGGCACAAATTCTTACAAACGCTTTCCATCTTTCTGCGAAACAAAAGCATACATTTAATGATGTTCCAAGCGGTTATTGGGGTGAAAATGCAATTAGTGCGGTGCAATCAAACGGGATTGCTTCTGGTACAGGCGAAGGGAAATTTGAACCAACTAGCACAGTAAAACGTGAACAGTATGCACAGTTTTTATATAATACTTTGAAATATAAAAAGCCTGAAGTTGCGGTGCAAGATACAGGAGATACAGCATTATTAGCAGCATTTAAAGATGAAGTGCAAAAGCGTATTAATGCGTACGAAACGAATATTACACTTCCATATAAAACGAAAAATGGTAATCAGGAAGAAGTAATGAAGACACTTTTCAACGCCTATAAAGAAGTCGCAAGTAAAAATGAGTATACAAATTATAATAGATCGAATGTTTCATATGGAATTTCTGGATCACCTGGAAATTATACGTTTACGTTAAAGATTACATATCGTGAAACGAAAGAACAAACGGAATATGTAATGAAGCAAGCAAAGGCAATTGTTTCTTCTATTACTCAAGTTGGAATGGATGATCATGAAAAAGTGAAGGCGATTCATGATTATGTCGTAAAGCATATTTCTTACGATACGTCTTATAAAGCTTACACCGCATATGAAGCACTCGTAAATCGTTCTGCGGTTTGCCAAGGTTACGCACTATTAACCTATCAATTATTAAAAGAAGCAGGTATTGAGAATCATTTTGTAGTAGGAACTGGAGACGGTCAGCCTCATGCTTGGAATTTAGTGAAAATCGAAAACAAATGGTATCACCTTGATACAACATTCGATGATCCTGTGCCAGATGAACAAGGCCGCGTTACGTATTCCTATTTCAACTTATCAGATGAACAAATTGCAAGAAATCATGAGTGGAACAGAAGTGACTATCCGCAAGCTACAACAAATTATTATAGTACATTAACAAATAAAATTGCGGCAGGTAGTACGAAAAACCCTGCATATCAGCAAATTTTAAAAGATACAAAGTTAAATTATTTAGGAAATGAATACATTGCAAACAACTATAATGAATTCAAAAATAAAATGCAGCAACGTTATAACGCAAAGTCACCAAAGATTGAAATCCTTTATAAACAATCAATGGATGGCGCATTGCAAGATGTGAAAAAAGTAATTGGAGAGATTGGTTATCCGCAAGGGGCGAACCGTGTTTCTTATAAAGCTGAGCCGTATAATGCAAAAGAAGGATATTCTTTAGTGACGATTACGTTTATGTAGTGAGAATGAGAAAAAGCATCTGTTTCAGATGCTTTTTTATTATTTTAGTTCGACAAAATATGACAAAGGAACGTAGCTGCATCTGTTATGATGACTTTGGTAATTTTACATTTTGGAGGATTAATAATGAACAAAAAGAAGATTTTAGCTGCGTTAATAGGAATCATAGTGTTACTTGTAATTATTAATGTAGTTATTGCGAAGGGAAAAACGACATCAACTAGTGAAAAAATGTACACTGAGAAAGAATACAATAAATTAGTAGATGAACATTATGAAGAAATGCAAAAGTTAAAAAGTGATATGAGTGTATTAGAAACTGAAAAAAAATCTCTTGATGCGCAAGTTAAGAAGTTAAAAGATGAATTAGCGAAAAAAGAGCAAGAAGTAGTACAACAGCCAGTTCAACAAGAACAACCTAAGCAACAACCAGCCCCAGCTCCACAGCCGGAAACGAAAGAAGAGCCGAAACCAGAACAACCTACAGGCGCATTCGCAAACCCTGTGAAAAGTATAAATAAAACAGATGCAATGAACAAAGTGAAAGAAAAAGCGAAGCAAGACTTCCAAGATGACTATATGACGCAAAACTTTGTTGCGGATGAACAATCAAAAGCATTTGATTTCTTAAACGGAGTAGAGATCAAATCACAAGAAGAATTGAACGTGATGAAGAAGGCATTGGGAGATTTTCCTAACGATTTTATGACCGCAAAGTTTGTTTATGAAGAGCAAATGAAAGCGAAGAATAAGCAAGGATAATACAAAAACGCTATCTTTTAAAAAGGTAGCGTTTTTGTTATGGGGTATAAAGTCATTCCTGCATTTGACATATACAGTCTAACTGTATAAAATTAAACTATACAGTTCAACTATATAGTTTAGCTATATACTTATCGTTACATTGGAGGTCTTTATGAATAGAGATAAAAATTTACCATTAACGGAAACAACGTATTACGTTCTTTTAGCTTTATTAGAGCCAGCTCATGGATATTTAATTATGCAAAAGGTGGAGGAACTGAGTAATCATCAAGTAAAAATCGCAGCGGGTACATTGTATGGTGCGGTTGAAAATTTATTAAAACAAGGGTTAATAGAATCGGTAAAAAGTGAAGATAAACGAAGAAAAGTGTATGTCATTACGGAACGTGGGAAAGAAGTATTGCACTTAGACTTTATGAGAATGCAACACATTATTGAGGTTACAAAGAGTTTATTACACGTATAGTTAGGGGGAAACGATGATGTGGAGATTGAAATTCTTTTTAGACTTTGAGAAAGAGGAAAAATGGTTAGAAGAGATGGCTTGGAAAGGCTATCAACTAGAAAGCAATACATTTGGTTATACATTTAGATATACAGAGCCGGAAGATGCGACGATTAGAATAGACCATAGAGTATTTAGTAGAAAAAGTGAATTTATTAATTACTGCACATTATTTGAAGATAGTGGCTGGGAGCATATAGCTGGTAATCGGTGGTCAGGTACGTACTATTTTAAAAAGATAAATGAAGAAAGTGAAGATGACATTTTTTCAGATCAAATGTCACGAGCAGGGAAGTATAAACGTCTATCTAAAACCTTTTTAGAATTAGCGATCTGTTATTTGCCGATATTATTTCTATTTATGTATAATAATACGATTAATGTAGAAGCATTTGTAAATCCGAAAGAACTATACTTGACGCCAGGATTATGGGATAAGCAAGGCGTATCATTTCTATGGTCATTCTTATTTGAAACGCCATTTGCATTAATGAGAGGACTGTTTTGGACGTTTATCCCTGTTGTGACATGTATGTATTTTGTTTGCTCTTATAAAGCAAATCGGTTGTATGAAGAGAGGAGATGATAGGAGAAATCCCCTTAAAGCTGACGCTTTGATGGGATTTTTTGAGTTCGTAAATGGTATCTTTTTAAAATGGATAAAGGGAAAGAATGCGCATTGGAAACAAGTTATTATGATTTTTATTTTGCGAACAATATTAAATGGAATAATATACTTAAAATATCCAAAATAAACCTAAAATTAAGGTTTTTATATGTTAATATGGAAAAAGATGTGTGCAATATTCTTTATGAACATTTTATTTTAAGGATAAGGGGATTCAATTATGAATTTTAAACAATTAATTTTGGCAGGGACAGTTATTGCATCAACAACACTAACTCCTCTAACAAATGTGCAAGCAGAAAACACGATAGGATTTAAAGATGTTCCTGAACATCACTGGTCTTATAAAGCGATTATGGATTTACAAGAGAAAAATATTGTATCCGGTTATGGAAATGGAATATTTGGTTTTGGTGATAGTATTACACGTGGACAAGTAGCAAGAATGTTATATGCCTACTTGAAGCCAGCGGATGAACCTAACTTACCAAACCCTTACACTGATGTGAAAAATCATATGTTTGAAAAAGAAATTTTAACTCTTAGTAAGGCTGGTATTATAAGTGGATTTGGCGATGGGAAATTTGGTCCAGATCGTATTTTAACACGTGAACAATTGGCTGCTGTATTAACAAATGCCTTTCATTTAAAATCGACATCTACTACCACTTTCAAAGATGTAAATAAAAATTACTGGGCAACAAATGCTATTAGCGCATTACAAGAAAATAAAATTGCTGCTGGCACGGGCGATAATATGTTTGAACCTTACAAAATTGTAACTCGTGAGCAGTATGCACAATTTTTATACAATGCAATTATTAAATTTGAAAAACCAGAAATAGAGCCTGAGTCAAAGCCTACTGTTATCCCGCAAGAGTTAGCAGACGAGCTCATTTATTATTATGAAGGTTGGATGGATAGCTCTTCGGTATTAAAAAAATCTATATCTAAGGAAGCACAAAATCTTATTACTGGAATTAACGCAAAACATAATGCGGAGCTAAAATATATAGCGATAGGCGGTCCACGTTCAGAGGTCGTGTTATTCTCTCCGGTATTAGAAGGGATTCCAGAATTTAATGGGAATTTCACTGTAGAAGGCGATAATGAAAGTAACTTTACCGTTAATTTTGTAATTGATAGAGGTCAAGGTAAGAATGCGTTAATAGATTTAGGGAAAAAGTGGATCACTATGATAAATCCAAACTTAAATTTGAGTACAGAGATTGATAACATAGTGGCTTCTAATACACGCACAGGTAAATTTGATATAAATAAAAACAATCTTAAAATAGAGATAAGCGTAGAGAAGCAAAATTCTAGTAGCGATCTAATGAGTGTTAAAATCCAAAAGTAAAAAAGAGGAGTGAAGTTTTACTCCTCTTTTTTACTTTTTATGTATGGTGACTCTATATAACTAAAGTTAATAAAAATTGCTTCTTTTAAAAGAAGCAATTTTATAGAGCATGCCTACAATTTAGAATTTACTACATGCATTGTCGTGAATATGTATAATTACATAAAAATTCAGAGGAAAAGAGAGTATACTTTCTTATTGTGTAATAAAGATAAGGCCCGCCTACGGAAATAGGCGGGCTTTTTTTACATATGAAGAAAAGACACTCACATGAGTGTCTTTTCGATAGTTTTTTAGCAGAAGCAAGCCGCTCCAACGATGATTAATAGAATAAACAATACAACTAATAAAGCAAATCCTCCAGCGAAGCCACAGCCGCCACAACTACCACCAAATCCCATAACAGTTCCTCCTTTAAATAGGAGAGGGAAAACAAAGGTTCACTCATGTGTTTTAACGGATTCCATTTACTTTATGCTTTTACGAATAAATGGAGCAGGTCCTTTTCAAAATAGATTTATTCTTAGAAGGAGTTCAAAGGCAAAACAGGAGAATCTATATGATTCTTTAAGGGCGAATAAATAAAAAACAAAATATCCAAACATACAGATAGAAATCCGCTTTTATACCTTTCACTAAAAATAATAATAGCATTATATATTATAAGGAATGTTTGTCCTTAATTGTAAATGAAAGGGGGGAATTGATATGAGTTATGGCTATGGTCATCCTCCTGGAAAATGTTATAAACATCACAATGAAACTTTGTCAACGGGTATATTACGTAGACATTCCGCTACGTTGTTTCTTACGGTGGAAGCTATGAATGTTGATCCAGATGATACTCATACAGTAACTGTTGAAATGTTTGATTGGTCATCGGGTTCGCCGGTATTGTTACCATTAGTAGACCCTTCAACACAAACATTAGCACCTAATCGATATGTTACTTTTCGTTCAGTAGCTCTTCCTCCAAGGCTTTTTGCTTATGAAGTAAGAATCATTCGTTCGAAAGATAGAGATGTTGTTACTAATGTTTTTGGTCTTAGTGCAATAGTATTTAATCCACAAGAAGGAAATAATGTTTTACAACATGATTTAGCAAAATTAGACCTTAAATAGATTTTATAAAAGTTTATTTATTGGACAGGATTAAAAAAGAGTAGGATGTAATCCTACTCTTTTTTTACATCAATTATATTAGAATTTTTTTAAAAAATCCTTCATCATTTTCGCGTCTTTAATGTTCATTGTCACACCTTCAACTTTATCTTTCTTCTCATCTTTAGCAATCGTAACTTGCTCTTTATTATCAACCCACACAAGAAACTCTTCTTTTGCGTCATCTTTATATGTAACGGTAATAGTAGAATGTGCTGATTCTCTCTTTTTTTGATCTAGTGTGATTGTTTTAGGTGTGCCTTTTTGAACTGCTGAAACGATAGATTGTATCATTTCTTCGTTGTCTGTTTGAGATTTTGAAACGTTGTTATTTATCGTGCTAAGTATTTCAATATCTGTAATATTTGCGGAGTTTAATTGAAAGGTAGTTTGTGTATGTTCTTGCTTAGCTTGTGAAGCTTTATCTGTAGCTGAGGTGCTTGTACATCCTATTAAAGTGAAAGATAGAGCGGTTAGAGCGCATATAGATATGATTTTTTTCATAGTATCCCTCCTTAACTTAAATTATAACAATTTTCTGTTAATTCAGGTAGTTATTGTAAGTAGATTTGTTCTACTAGTTTTAGGATAGAAAAAATTCACATAACTTTTTTCATATTTTATGTTTAACATTTCGAAAATGGGTGTACTACATATAATATAACAAATAATTCATTTTAGAGGAGGAAGTTAAAGATGGAAACGAAGTATAGTAAACCTTTTGTATATGAATTTATTACGGAGAAAGAGGTCATGAATGCGGCGAATGATCTAGTGAAGAAAGGGATAGACCAAAAAGATATTTACGTATTAACACATGAGAAAGAAAGGACAGATAGAATCGCAGACAATGCAGACGTGAATACAATTGGAATAAAAGAGGAGGGACTTGGGACAAGCATTATTAACGTCTTTCAAAAAACGGGAGATCAGTTAAGAAATAAGATGCAAGAGTTAGGACTTAATGAGGAAGAAGCTAACTTTTATGAAGAAAAACTGGATGAAGGAAAAATCTTGTTATTCGTTAAGGATTTAGAAAGAATCGGTGAATGGTTACAAGAAAGAAGATGCACATATTCTATTTAAATTTGTATCCTTTAAATCTATAAATCTATTACGAAAAGGAGATTGGAAATATGAGTGAGAGCGGGCTAAAAGAACAAATTACTGGTAAAGTTGAAAAGAAAAAGGGGCAAGTAAAAGAAGGAATTGGTGAAGTTACAGAAGATAGAGAGTTGAAAAATGAAGGGAAGTGGGAGAAGACGAAGGGAACTGTAAAAGGAAAAGTCGGAAAAGTGAAACAAAAGATAAGTGATGGATTGGATAACAAAGAATAATACATGTTTATCAAGCTTTGGTTAAACGCCAAAGCTTGATAAATCCATTATAAAAATAATATAGGAGGTCTAATTATGGGACTTATTATTACGTGTATTGTAGGTGGACTTATTGGTGCGTTAGCTGGAATGATTACGGGAAAAGACTTTCCTTTAGGTATAGTTGGTAATGTTATTGCCGGATTAATCGGATCTTGGGTAGGTAGTGCGTTATTTGGTCATTGGGGTCCTGAATGGGGAGGCATCTTTATTCTTCCAGCTTTATTAGGTGCAATCGTCTTTATTTTAATCGTTACATTCTTTTCTAGAATGCTACGGAAAGCGTAAGTATTATAATGAATAATAATCTTAAGTTTGTTATATATAGCTATAAGGTTAATGAACTGATAAAAATACATAAAAAAGCATCCAATTAAACTAATTTGGATGCTTTTTTTATGTATTTTACATAGGAATGAGTGGAGGATGAAGAACCCCCACTCATTAAAATTATACTTTCTAATATGTATTAAACCATTGTTACTTTTTTACAATTATTTATTCTTACGACCTGCCTTGGTTCTATATGAGATAAGTCGTCGCTATTGCCTATATCAACTACAATTGTATTCGTTAGTATGTTAATAATGGAACCAATTAATTTTGTAGCATGATCGTGTCGATAAGAAAATTGAACAAAATCTCCCTTTTTAAAGTTGTGCTCTTCCATAGATAGATCCCCCTAAAAATAATGTTTATACATTATACATACACAAATTTATAAGGTTTAAACATTTGGTAGTATTTTTTTTAGTGTTAAGCTGAGAAAGGTGTAGAAAATTTATTTATAATTAAAATGAAAAAATATGTTTAAAACTAGTTTTTATGGGTAATTAAATAGTAGTAGTTTGAGATAAGGGGGCGGAAATGATGAATTTGGCAATAAATATTTTGCAAAATGATTTAGGTTATACAGTACAACTTAATGGTGAGATTGATGCGTATACGGCATCAGATTTAAAAAATAAGGTAATGCCTATTGCAAGTGAGAAAGAAGTTTATATAGTAGTAGATTTTAATAAGGTAGATTATATGGATAGTACAGGTTTAGGCGTTTTTATAGCGCTATTAAAAGCAATTAAGAAAAATGATGGAAAACTAGAGTTTATTGGTGTATCTAAAAGACTAAAAAGATTATTTGATATTACAGGACTAACAGAAATATTAAATTTGAATTCAGATTTTGAAAAAGTAGAAAGAAGGTGACTAGGGATGATGGAGAAATTTGAAAAGATAGAAATGAAAATTCCTGCAAAAGCAGAATATGTGGCTATTATTCGTTTAACAATGGCTGGTGTTGCGAATCGAATGGGCTTTGCTTATGACGATATAGAAGATATGAAAATTGCTATTAGTGAAGCATGTACAAACATTGTACAACATGCATATAAAGAAGACGTTGGAGAAATTACAATTGTCTTTGGTCTATATGAAGATCGATTAGAAATTATGGTTGCGGATAATGGAGTTAGCTTTGATTTTAGCACCTTAAAAAGTAAAGTTGGTCCGTATGATATTAATAAACCAGTAGAACATTTGCCGGAAAATGGTTTAGGTTTATATTTAATAAATACGTTAATGGATGATATACAAATTATGCATGATGAGGGCATGACAGTTTTAATGACAAAATATATACAAAGAGAGCAGGTGGAGAATGATGGAAATCCAATCTCAACCTACAAATCTTACTAAAGAAGACGTTATTAAACTAATTGCAGAATTCCAACAAAACCAATGTGATGAAGCGCAGGAAAGATTGGTTAATCATTATAAAAATCTCGTATATTCCATTGCATATCGCTATTCAAAAGGTGGGCCGATGCATGAGGATATTATACAAGTAGGAATGTTAGGGCTCTTAGGCGCAATAAGAAGGTATGATTATTCGATAGGGAATGCTTTTGAGCCATTTGCAATACCTACGATAGTAGGTGAAATAAAGAAGTATTTACGTGATAAAACTTGGGGTATTCATGTTCCAAGGCGAATTAAAGATTTAGGCGGGAAAATTAAACTTGCGATAGAGGAGCTAACAGATCAACTGCAACGTTCACCGAAGATTATAGAGATTGCGGATCATTTAGGACTATCCGAAGAGGAAGTGCTAGAAATTATGGATGCGAAAAATAATTATCGAGTATCTTCCTTAGATGATGTAGTTGAAAATTCATCTGATGGAAGTTCGGTAGCGAGAATTGAATCTGTAGGTGAAGTAGAGCAAGGATATGAAGAGACAGAAAGACGTCTCGTTTTAAAGGATATTTTTAACGTATTAAATGATACGGAAAAGAGTGTTATTCATTATATATTTGGTGAAAATTTAAATCAAAAGGATACAGGGGAACGGTTAGGTATTTCACAAATGCACGTTTCTCGTATTAAAAGACAAGCGATAAGTAAATTGAAGCAAGCAGCGTTTTTAGATACATAAAAATTTAAAAGAATTATGTTTAAAACATGAGAAAATGGGTAGTTATTAAGTATAGGAGGAGATATAAAAATGTCACACGATGTGAAAGAACTAATCGAAGGATTGAATGAAGATTTAGCAGGAGAATACTCAGCAATTATTATGTATAACCATAATGCAGCTACAGTTTCTGGTATATATAGACAAGTGTTAAAACCTTTCTTTGAATCTGAAATTAGTGATGAACAAGGACATGCCCTATATTTAGCGGAGAAAATTAAGACGCTAGGTGGTACACCTACTACGATCCCTTTACCAGTGAAACAAGTAGAAGATGTTAGAGAAATGTTAGAATACGCTAGACAATCAGAATATGAAACAATTAAGCGTTATGAAACGAGAAAAGAACAGGCAGCGAAATTAAATATGACAGAGTTAGTTGTAAAGCTAGAAGATATGATCGCAGATGAAACAAATCATATGGAAGAATTAGATCGTCTTTTAAGTGACAAAGCAATGGTGTTAAATTAATAGTGGAAATTTATAGAGTGAAAGAACAAACTCTCATTTCTAGGGGGTTTGTTCTTTTGCTGTATAAATATGTTTGAGTAGGAAATTTTCATTTTGTAACTGAGTATGCAATACTAGAAAAATAGAAAATGATAATAGATTTACATTTTAAATAAGAAAAGGGGAAATAACTTGTGTCCATTTTAATTGTCGATGATAATCCGGTTAACATCTTTGTAATTGAAAAAATTTTAAAACAAGCCGGATATCAGGATCTTGTATCGCTTAATTCTGCACAAGAGCTTTTCGAATACATCCATTTTGGAAAAGATTCTTCCAGGCATAATGAAATTGATTTAATACTATTAGATATTATGATGCCTGAAATTGACGGACTTGAAGTTTGTAGGCGATTACAAAATGAGGAGAAGTGTAAAGATATTCCTATTATTTTTGTAACAGCTTTAGAAGATGCGAATAAATTAGCTGAAGCGCTTGATATAGGCGCAATGGATTATATTACGAAACCTATAAATAAAGTTGAATTGTTAGCGCGTATGCGTGTAGCATTACGCTTGAAATCGGAATTAAATTGGCATAAAGAACAAGAAGAAAACCTTCGTAATGAATTAGATTTAGCTACACAAGTACAAAGAAACTTATTAAGTAGCCCATTAAGAGAAGATCATATAAAAATTGAAGCAAGTTACTTACCTTCATTCAAACTAGCTGGAGATATGTATTATTGGTATAAAATCGATGAAAACCGCTACGGTATTATATTATTAGATGTGATGGGACATGGTGTATCTGCTTCATTAGTTTGTATGTTTATCTCGTCTGCATTACGTGAATCGATTAAATGTTTAATCGATCCAGAACTTGTCATTAAAGACTTAAATAAATATATGACCCTTTTACATAATGAAAATGACAATATCCCATATTATTTTACAGCGATATACTTAGTAGTTGATACAGAAAAGAGAACAATTGAATATGTAAATGCAGGACATCCTTCTGGATACGTTTTAGTTGATGAAGCGAATGTAGTGGAACTAAATCGCGGGAGTTGTGCAGTAGGATTTTTTGATGAAATAAAAGTTAAAAAGACAGTTATACCTTTTGAGAAGAACGCTCAAATTGTATTATTTACAGATGGTGTTCTTGAAGCAATTGCAAATGATGAATTTGAGTCTGAAGAGAAATTACGTGCTTTTACAGAAAGAAAATGGGGAGATTTAGAAGAAGAGATAGAAGGGTTTTATAAGGAAGAACAGAAGAAAACACAATCAGATGATATGTGCCTAATTATGATACAAACGAATGCGAAATAAAAAGCGTATGAAATCCAAACAGAGGATTTCATACGCTTTTTATTGTATTTTTTGATAGATCTGTTCGTTAGGATTAAAGTGGATATAATGCGGCATTATATGTGAAAAACGGAGAGTTTCTTTATTTCCTAAACATAGGAACCCATTGTGGCCTAAACTTTCATGAAATAGTTGCTGTACTTGGTTTTGAAGTTTACTCGTAAAGTAAATTAAAACGTTACGGCAAAGTATAATATGAAATTCGTTAAAAGATTGATCGGTTACTAAATTATGTTGCGCAAAAATAATGTTTTGTAACAGGGATGGATTAAAATAAGCAAAACGACTATCTGTTGAATAATAGTTAGAAAAGGCTTGTGTACCGCCAGCTTGTAAATAGTTTTTCGTATAAGTTTGCATTTTATTTAACGGAAGGATGCCTTGTTTTGCTTTTTCTAACACATTTGTATTCATATCTGTTGCGTAAATAACAGCTTTTTCACTTAATCCTTCTTCGTGAAGTAAGATGGACATTGATAATACTTCTTCACCGGTTGCGCATCCAGCGTGCCAAATTCTAATTTCAGGATACTTTTTTAATTCAGGAATCACATGCTCTCTTAGTGCCTTAAAAAAAGCAGGGTTACGGAACATTTCAGTTACGTTAATGGAGAAATCATTTAATAACTGTTCTAAAAACCCTTCCTCATGAATTACTTTTTCAATTAATTTTGAAATGGTAGGGATATTAGAGAGCTGCATTCTATTACAAATTCTTCTATAAATAGATGTGCGAGCATATTGGCGAAAATCAAAGCCAGATAGTTTAAATACCGCTTCCAATAGTAATTCAATTTCTAAGTTCGTGTGCTTATCCATATCTACGGATGGATCAAGATTATAATACTTATTTTCCACTTAAACTAAACCTCACTTATTTTATTAACCATACACTCATTACCGAATAGAGTTGATGTAAATTTAATGGTTTACTTATATAATCTGAAGCGCCAGCAGATAAACATTTTTCTTTATCATTTGGCATTGCTTTAGCAGTTAATGCGATAATAGGTACTTCATGTAACCCTAAGTTCATTCGGATATGTTCCATCGTTTCATAACCGTCCATATTCGGCATCATAATATCCATTAAAATAAGGTCAATATTTGTATTGTTTTTAAGTATTTCTAAACACTCTATGCCGTTTTGTGCAGTAATAATGTTGGCATGTTGTTTTTCTAATGCATTTTGTAATGCAAATATATTTCGATGATCATCATCGACAATTAAAATAGTTTTCTCTTGGAAGACGTTATTTGTTTCTGGCATCACGATAGTTTCCTCAATAACTTCAGCAGGAATAACATCTTCTATCGTTGCTGCGACTTCTAAATTGGATACTTGTATATCAGTTAACCCATTTGGAAGGTTAGGGATATATACGGTGAAAGTACTGCCTTCTCCTACGTTACTCTCTAACGTAATCCAACCACCTAATAATCTAGCAAACTCTTTACAAATAGATAACCCTAAGCCTGTACCACCATATTTTCGAATCGTTGCGCCATCTGCCTGTTGAAAGGCTTCGAAAATGAGTTGATGCTGTTCTTTTGCAATACCAATACCAGTATCTTTTACTGAAATTGTCATCCAATCTTTACTTATAGACTGCATATCATGACTTAAATTAGTTGTTTCTATCGAATCGAAATGTAAAGTGACGGATCCTTTTTCTGTGAATTTAAATGCATTGGATAATAAGTTTTTAATAATTTGCTCAATCCGTTTTGCATCTGTATAAAACAGATCAGGAATCGTATTACTGTCTTCAATCATAAATTCAACATTTTTTTGTGCAGCTATATGTAAAAAGTTTTGATGCATATTTGCTGCCATGTCACTTATGTTCGTTGCTTCAAAAATCACATCTAGTTTTCCGGCTTCTACTTTAGATAAATCTAGTATGTCATTAATTAAAGTAAGTAAATCTTTCCCTGATGAATGAATAACGGTTGCTAATTCAATTTCATCATCGGATAAATGATTATCATGATTTTCTTTTAACATTTCAGATAATAGTAAAATACTATTTAACGGTGTGCGTAATTCATGTGACATATTTGCTAGAAATTCTGATTTGTATTTTGAGCTACGTAATAACTCACTTGCTTTTTCTTCTAATTCTGATTTAGTAATTTGTAAGTCAGCTGTCTTTTGCTCGGCCTCTTCCGTTCTAGACTCTAGTTGTTCGTTCGTTGTTCTTAATTCTTCGGCTTGCATTTGTAGTTCTTCAGCTTGCGTTTGCAATTCTTCTGATTGAACTTGCAGCTCTTCTGTCATTGCTTGTGATTCATGTAAAAGAGTTTGAATTCGCATACGTCCCATAATACTATGGATCGTTAAACCTAGATTATCAACAGTTTGTTGAATTAAATCTTGATGTAAGTCTGAAATCTCAGTTACACTTACTAACTCCATTATTGCAATCACTTCATCTTCAAATAAGATAGGGATTACTAGTAGATTTTGAGGACGTATTTCTAATAAGCCAGTAGTAACGTAACGAAACTCTTCTGGTATGTCTCGAAGAATAAAACTTTTCTTTTCTAAAGCGGATTGTCCAATGAAGCCTTCCCCCCTTTTAATGGATTGTTTTCCAACATCAGAACCTTGATCGGCGAAAGAAGCTTTCTTCACATAGTAGACAGTGTCTTCAATTTCTTCACGTACATAAAATGCACCGCAAGAAGTTTGCGTTTTTTGTATAATTCCACTAAGAATTTTGTTACCTAACATCTCAATAGAAGGTACACCTTGATACATTAAAATTAATTCTGCAAGCTCGGTTTGTAACCACTCCCTTTTAGATATTTCGTCTAGTAGATGGTTCGTTGTATGAGCAAGATCTTTTATTTCATCATGTGTGTTTACATGAATTCTTTCAGTAATTTTTTCTTTAGAAGAAATAGATTTAATAGCTTGAATTACATTTTTAATCGTTTTTGTAATGGAATTAGAAATATAAAGTGAAACGATAATGGAAATACAAGAAAGTAAGAACAATAAACTGTATAACCAAAGCTCTAATTTATTATTTTCAGTATCTAATTGTGCAGCTCTTTTTTTCGTTAGTTGCTCCTCTACACCACGGAAGCTAGTTAGCTGCGATTGTAATGATTGAATTTGAGTCGTATCGATTGCTTGTATGTTATTACTATTGTGATTTGTAATTAATGGGTGAATCTCTTTATTAATCCAACTATTGATGTTTTCATTAATCTGTTTTAATTTTTCTTGCTGAGAGGGGTTATCCTCTAATAGAGCAAAAAGATCTTGATAATGTTTTTCGTAATCCTTTTCTACAGCGTTAAGGGATTGAACGTAATTTGCATCATTAGAAGTAATAAATCCTTTCGCTTTATTTTCAATTGTTAGCAATTCTTTCTCCACTTGATTCGTTAAATTAAGAACTTTAAAATCGTGATCAATAATAAAATTACGAGATTTTTGTAAACTAGAAATCTCATTGTTTAGCATAATGAAAGAAATAAGTAAGAACAAAATGATAACTAAATAACCAGCCATAATTTTGTAGCGAATACTAAATTTTGCTTTCGATTTCATTAAAAATTCCTACCTTCAAGGTTATTAAAAGTTTTCAATTGTAAAGAATGAAAAACGTAATATATATTATATCAGTTTTCATAAGGCCAAACTAGAAATCCCCCTATTGTATTAGGGGGTTCTTTTTTAATAGAGGAAATCATTTTGAAATATAAAAACATATATGAAAAGTAACGATCGAGGGAATAGGGGGATAATAAAAATTTTAAGAAGGAAAGAGTGTTCTTAAAGCTTTTTTTGCATCTATTCCTTCAAAGATAAATAATACAAGTTCTCTCTTTTTTACAGTAAGGAAAAAGGATATTAATGTGCTTAAGCTTTTAATAGAAGTAAGTGTTCCATGTTTACTTATAAATAAATTAGTTTGAAATGTTGTCATTAAAGCATAAAAATGATGAATCTGCGTTATTGTAGGTGTTTCATTATAAAGAATAGTAGTAGATTGGATTGCATTCATCGAAATATTCCTTTCCATATAGTAAGCATAACAATATAAACATACCCGTTTTAAAAAATGTTAAACATATAAATAAGAAAAAATATAATTATAGTATTTTAGGTTTAGAAAGGGTTACGAAGGGTATACATATACTACAAAGAGATTGACTGAAGATGAATTATAAGATTTCTAGTCTATAAAAATATACTTTTACTTTAAATAAAAAGGAGTCTGGTATACATGAATGAAATGATGATTGATATTACATTTGATTTAATTTACTTGTTAAGTAGTTCGCTTGTAATCCTTTTATTATTTGCTTTTTTCGTAAATGGTTATGTTAATAAGAAGATTAGTGTATACAGAAATGAAGAAAGATAAAGATACATTATATAAAACTTTAGGAGGTTAATAGTTATGAATGTAGATAGAAAAATAGTAGGTGTTTTTAGAACAATTGATGATGCGGCATGTGTTATTAATGAATTAAATGATAAAGGATACTCGGCGGATAATATCTCAGCTATTGCAAAGGATCAAAAGGAAATTGAACATCTGGAAGAAAAATCGGGTGAAAAAGTGAATCATGAAACTGCACATAAAGCGGATATCTTTTCAGCGACAGGGCTTGTGGCAGGAGGAGTAGCAGGCGGACTCGGTGGTTTATTAACAGGTCTTGGTATACTTGCCGTTTCTGGAATGGGTCCAATCGTAGCAGCGGGACCTATCGCAGCAGCTATTGGAGGAGCCGGTATTGGCGGAGGAGCTGGAAGTTTAATAGGAGCATTTATCGGATTAGGAATTCCCGAAGAACATGCTAAAAAATATGAAGAATACATTTACGATGGAAATATATTAATTTTAGTAGATGCAAAATTAGATGATAAGTTAGAAATCTATAAAATATTTGATAAGCATAATGCTTATAACTCCGATTTCTTTAAATAATATTTACTTCACATATCAATGATGAAAAATGTAAACATAGTGAATATCGTTTTTGATCTTACAACTTTGGCGCGGCCGAGGAGTCGTATGACTATAAGAGAGGAAGGGCTTATAGTAAAAGATCAAGTTCTATTATGATATTAAAAAGGGAAGAGGTGTCTTTTCGTGATTGTAAAAATATTAAAGGATAGTAGTAATAGTTTCCTTTGTACAGTTCAAAATCAAAATGGGGAGAAGTATGTAAAGAAATGGTTTCATAAACAGAAAAACAAGGAAGAGTTAGGGCGACCAACTTTTAAAGAAGTAGAAAAGGATTGGAAAGAAAATAGAGAATCATTTATGTATCCTAATGTTAAAGCGCTTTATTAAAATGAAACATAACATGCGTTTCATTCTTACAAAACTGTCACATTCCTGTAAGGTAATTCAATAGATTAGTTGCTTGTTCCATGTCATAATAAAGACATAAGAAAGCTAATCAAAAATTATAAGTTATAGGAGAGTGTCAGTCATGATTGTAACAACAACGTCTGGAATTCAAGGTAAAGAAATTATTGAGTATATCGATATTGTAAATGGTGAAGCTATTATGGGTGCAAATATTGTCCGCGACTTATTCGCTTCTGTTCGTGATGTTGTCGGTGGTCGTGCTGGTTCTTACGAAAGCAAGCTAAAAGAGGCTCGTGATATTGCAATGGATGAAATGAAAGAACTTGCAAAACAAAAAGGTGCGAACGCTATCGTTGGTATTGACGTAGATTACGAGGTTGTTCGTGATGGAATGTTAATGGTTGCTGTCAGTGGTACAGCTGTACGTATATAAGTAAATAAAAAACAGGCTCCCCCTTGAAGTTGATGCTTTGAGGGGATTTTTTTGTTTCATGATTAAAGTTAAAATGAAGAAGAGAGGATGGATTTTTATAAGTGGAAAAAATAAGATGAGGGCGAATGTACTAGCGTGCTAAAATGATGAGCTGAAAAAAACTATACTGTACATGTGTTGAAAATGGGCAAAACGTTATTGTAAAAAATGCTAGGATTGCTCCTAGCATTTCGTGAGGGGGTATTGCACGGGAATTTAGATAATAAGCAGACGTACCCGCTTATTTCAAATGTAGTATATATTGTTTTCAAGGAGAAAAGTAAGAAATACAACAATCTTTATATATGTTTAACGAAAGTGTTAACTTTATGATAAATAATAAAATTGTTATTTGAGTTAATGGTTAAATGGGTGGTATGACGAACAGAGGTAGTAATGTAAATGGGTAAGAAAGCGCAGTATTGAGAACGGTTCAGAGAGTATATAGTTCATGGAAACAAAGATCTATTACATAAAATTTATAAAGCATTGGAGGCAGTCACATTATGTTTTGGTTAGGATGTTTTTTAGGATACATTGTAGGTTCAGTTATTACATGCGCTCTACTTTACTTTGGGTATAGAACCAATGAAAACAAAAAAGCGGATATGCGAAAGAGGGAGGAGAGGAAAAGCAATAAAAAAGGTGTATAGGATGTGGAAGGTAAGGTGATAACGTTGATGCAAAAATAAAGGACAGTACATATTGTATATGACTACTATGTACTGTCCTCACTTATTTCTTTTGGATTATGAAAAATCATTTCCTGTCTTGCTATAAAATTCATAGGCGAAAAAACCAAATAAATAGCCGATTCCAGCTCCTAAACCAATTGTAAACAATGAATAATTCGGGAAAAATATGTCGACAATTATACCGATTAAACACCCTAAAAGCATTCCCATTGGTATGAAACTATCCAATAAAACTTGAGCTTTTTTTGATTTTTTCTTACCTAAGTTACCGTTGTTATATTTATGTTTAAGCCTTTCAATCACATATACTACAATCCCTCCGACTATTACAACAGGCGCAATTGCTGTAAGTAACCACATATTAGAGTCTCCTTTCACCTTTTAATATAATTATACCAGATACTTACAATTAGGTATTCCTAAACGTACGATCTAGTCTATTTAAATGGCGAATCAAAAAGGCTCCTTCAATTGTAGTCAATAACTCGTCAAAAACACTTTCCCTTTCGTTTTCTCAGCAGACTGCACGATATCAACCGCACTTTTCACATCAGCTAAATCATATGTAGAATGTACCGTCATAAAACGTAATTGCTTATTTTCTGCTAAGCGAATTAAGTGACGAAACGTTTCTTGCCATTTATATGGTGACACTTCTTTATTCCAATGTCGTAAATGAAATATGTTCGCGTGCACTTTTGCTTTCGTGACAATCTCTGCCCAGTTCACTTGTATTCCTGATAGAAGACCGATCGTTAAAAAGTGCCCGTTTGGACGTAAGGAGAAAGCTAATTCATTTCCATCCGGTCCCCCGATAGAATCAATTGCGGCGTCTGCACCGATCCCGTTTGTTAATTCCATAACGGTTTCATAAAGCGGGGCAGTGGAAGTATCAATTACATATGCAGCACCAAGGCACAGTAATTCTTCTGTATGTTGATTATTTCTTGTAACCGCAATTAATCGGAAGTTTAAAATTTGTGATAACTGCGCAAATAGATGTCCAATAGCAGATCCACAAGCATTCACCAATAAAACATTATTACGTTGTAAGTTTAGCGTTTCTGTACATGTAACCCACGCCGTAAGAGGATTAATATATAATTGTGCCGCTGTAAAATCATCTATAGAATCAGGAATAGGGACTACAAAATCAGCTGATGTCTTGACATATTCTTGCCAAGTACCTTCTCCGCGTAACGGTAAAACACGTTTACCGATAAAGTCTCTAGTAACGCCCGCGCCTACATCTTCGACAATACCAACACCTTCATAACCAGGTATGTTAGGTAACGGAATTCTATGTGCGTACGCTCCGGTTATTGGAATTAAGTCAGATGGGTTAATCGGTCTAACCAACATACGAACGAAAACTTCATTATCTTGTAATGGTTCTATATTTTTATATTCAACTTGTAATACCTCTTTTGGGTTACCAAACTCATGAAATTGAATGTATTTTCCGTGCAAGATAAATGTTCCCCCTTAGTTTGATTGGATTTATTATAGCATTTTTGATTTTGGGTGTTATTTCATTAGCAAAAAATAAAGGGGAACAGAAAGTCATCGTTTATCCATTTGATAAAATCGATTTCTCCTGAATACATAGTAATATAAGAAAAAGACGCCCTTGTGAGCGTCTTTTTCCAACTTGAGATAGATGTATCATTATTGTTCTGCTAGGTGACATAGTTCTCGTATAAAGTTTTCTCACACAAATGATCTGTGTATCAATTTGTTTTTGATATACAGATCATTTGTATGATAATTCTTATAAGTAATTGCTGAATGATAACCTTACATGAATGCTTTTAAAAGCTCTTGAACTAATGGAATTACTCCACCTACAAAGTTTAAAACTGCCATTGCGATTTCCATATGATTGCCTCCTTTAGTAGTAAGATGTAATAAATCTTTATAAATTCATTATAGTAAGCGCTTACAAAAACATCAATGCATTTCGATATGCAATAATTCATATTTGTATTTGGTAATGAGGATGAAGAGGAATAAGTGACTTATCCCGCTATTTGTGGGAGTCGGGCTGTATGTAAAAGCCTTCACTTTATCAAAATGTAAGCTGCATCTTGTATAATATAATGATGGAGGTCGAATATGAAAAAAATGAATTCAAATATAGATGTGGATACAAATGTATTGGAAGCGGTATTTATTCCAAGAAGGTTTATTGTTTTATGGATTACACTCGTATATATAGCTTCAATGCTTTTAGAATTTCGTAATAATATTCTCTCAATAGATAGTTTCTTTTTTACAATAGTCATTGTTATTCATACTATTTTTCATTGGTATGCGAGTTCATTAAAAAATAGGCAATTGTTGTATTTCTTTTTTGTACAACTCTTCATTGTGTTTCTTGCTGCATTTATTGTACCAAATGGTTCAATAGCTATTTTTGTTGGATTAACCCCTATTTTAATTGCTCAAAGTTTATATGTTTATAACAATATATTTAAAGTAATGGCAGTTTTTACTCTCATGTATGCCATATTTTGTATTGCGATTAGTATGAATTATGGTGTGAATAAAGTAGCTATTCTTATCTCTATGTTCCTTTTAGTACTAGCAATTATTATTCCTTTTTCTTATATTAATAAGCAGCAATATGATGCACGTAATCGTATACAGAGCTACATTCAAGAGTTAGAGTCTGCATATATGAGAGTAGAAGAATTGACATTAGCTAATGAAAGGCAGCGAATGGCAAGGGATTTACATGATACGTTAGCGCAAGGTGTAGCGAGCTTAATTATGCAATTGGAAGCAATAGATGCCCATATGCAAAAAGGGAATATAGAACGATCTCAAGAGATTATGAAACAAACTATGATAAGAGCGAGACAAACTTTACATGATGCAAGGTTGGTTATTGATGATTTGCGTCATACTACCAATTCATTTAATAAAGCAGTAGAGGAAGAAGTTCAACGTTTTTCTGAGGCTACGTCTATACAAGTGAGATTTACTATTCAAAGCCCTCCGCATATTTCAAGCTTAGTAAAGGAACATTGTTTATATGTAATTAGTGAATGTTTAACGAATATCGCAAAACATTCGCAGGCAACAGATGTAAATTTAAAAGTTGAATATATCGATAACCCTGAAAAACTTACTATTGAAGTTCAAGATAATGGAATGGGCTTTGACACTGGATCTATCGGTAAGAATCCTGGACATTACGGCTTAATTGGCTTAAATGAGCGAGTTCGATTGATTAATGGAGAAATACATATATTGAGTGAAAAGATGAAGGGTACGAAAGTGTGTATTCAAGTACCTATCAATAATGAAGGAGATAAACATGAAGTATAACGTATTAATTGTGGATGATCATTTCGTTGTAAGAGAAGGTCTGAAATTAATAATAGAAACGAGTGATTCATTTCAAATTATAGGTGAGGCTGCAAATGGAGAAGAAGCCCTTTCTTTCATAGAAAAAAAGAAACCTGATGTTATTTTAATGGATTTAAATATGCCTAAAATGAGTGGTCTAGAAACAATTGAAGCTTTAAATAAAAAACAAAATCATACGCCGATTATTATATTAACTACTTATAACGAAGACGAATTAATGTTAAAGGGAATTGAGTTAGGAGCAAAAGGATATTTGCTAAAAGATACGGATCGTGAGAATTTGTTTCGAACATTGGAAGCGGCTATTCGAGGTGAGATTTTACTACAACCCAATATTATGGAAAAAATAGTGAATTATAAAAGGAAAGAAGTATATGCTGATAAGGTTGAAGAAAATAACTTAACAGAAAAAGAATTGTTTGTGTTGAAAGCTATTGCGCGTGGAAATAAGAATAAAGAAATTGCATTCGATATGGGAATAGCTGAGCGAACAGTAAAAGCGTATTTAACAAATATATACAATAAATTAGGTGTTAATTCAAGGTCAGAAGCAGTAGCTGTATCTATTGAAAGGAAGTTAATTCATTTTTAAAACATTATATATGCCCAATCGTACATTATAGGCTTGCCCTTTTGTACGATTTTTTTATTATTTTCTCATGTTATGCTTTAGAAAGTATGAGAGATTTAAGAACGCTCTAATTGCATTACACAGACGTTTTTAATATGGGAAAGGAAGAAGAATAATTAAATGGCAACTTTGTTTTTAATTTCTGTAGTAATTTTCTTTATTTGGCTGCAAAGAAAACAAACAAAATTAAACTGGATACATATTATTACTTTTCTCATGATGATAGGGATTATTACTTATACGGCGCCGCAACCAATGACTAGAGATTTACAAGCAGAGTTATTGGCAGTTATGCTTTTTTCTTTCGCTATTGGTGTTTGGCAAGGTGGGGGAATTACAGTCTGTTATGAGGATGGAATTTTATATATTACAAATGGAAAACAGTATTTCATTTCATGGATTCTTTTAATAATCGGCAACATAATTATTACTAACACATTTGAAGGTGGATTTACATTTAATGGATCGTGGATTATTTTGTGTAGCGTTGTCATTGTATCTGGGGTGAAAAACAGTATTCTATGTATTCAATACAAATTAACAGTGCGAAATTGAATGGAAAAGCAAAGCTGTTTTCTTTTATTACAACCTTGAACGTATTGTTATAAGTTCATAAAAATGAGAAGAACGTAATGGAAGAATGGGGGGAGTTAACTTAGATGTTTTTACCTATTACTATATTTGATAGGTTTAATTGGCTGGGGAATGTTGCTTTCTCTTCAGAAAAGGTTAGCAAGAATCAAGCACTTTTGAGGGCTGAAGAGCAAGATGATAATTTGCGTAACAAGAAATATATAGATTCGGTTACTAAAATTCATAAGGGAATAAATATAGATTTTGTAAAATGTGGTGCTAATTATGTATCGGGCTGTGCGGAACCTCATTCAATAATTGTCATAACAAGTGACGATACGTTTGTTGGAAGTGGACGGGTTAATAAGTATGGAGAATTTAAAATATATACGAATGATTATCTGGAAGAGTATTTGGTAATAGAGATGCAGTTAATAATGGGTGGTTTTTATCAAGAGAGTATAACGGTAAAGGTAGAATGTTAAGATAGGATCCACTATATAAAAAGGAAGCAACCGCAGTCGCTTCCTACATCTATTAAGCCGAAGCTTTCTTCATTCTCTCAAGTAAACTAGATAACACATGCGTACGATATGATTCTAGTTTTTTACCTTCGTAAGTACGAATACCTAATTTTTTAAGTTCTTTTACATACCAACCTTTACTTCCGAAATACATGTGATCGCTCCCCTTCAACTTTGTTTTTAGTTGTTCTGATTGTACTTGGAGGTACGGGATAATAATGAAGGAAATGAATTTCGCGCGAAAATGGTTAACTTTGTTGCAAAAGACATATATACTAAGGATAGTATATAACGAGGTGGGCAAGACGTGATTATAGAGAAGCACGAAATTCAAATTGACCAAATTACGAGCGGTAAAGTGAATATCTTTACTTTCTATAGGAATAGAAAGCAAGTTGATGATCATTTTTTACGATTACAAGAACCATCGCTTACAGCAAACTACTTCTTCCATTTTCATTTTGATGCAGAGAGCTTGCATCTACTGCAGGAAGAGTTTCCGAGCGTATATCCGTACGCCGGTAGTGAAACGATTCACGACTGGACGGAAAAGATGAAAGCAGAATTGCAACATCAGATCCAAACAGGAAAATGGAATAAGCGCGTACGTATTGGTAATCGCATTCTAGATGTGGTGTTTACGTGGTGTGACGAAGATATAGTAGAGTAAAAAGAAGCGGATGACGCTTCTTTTTTTAGCGCTGGAATAAAACGAGCTTACCTGCAGAAGATGTACAGCGATGTGTTTTTTCGTGCAATCCTTTTTCTTGTAAAATAGATTCACCTTTTGCTTTCGCTTCTTTTTCAGTTGCCGCCTCGAACGATTCATCTAATGCTTTTGAACCATCTTTTTCAAAGACTGTTAGAACGTATACTCCCATGAAAATTCCCTCCAATGATAAAAATCAGAATCTTATAACTATTTTGGCATAAATCACTAGAATATGCAAAGAAATATATGACATTGCGTGTTACAATAAAGTGAAACTTTAATAAGCAGGGGAGTTTTTTATCCCCTGCTTATTATTAGTTGAACCAATCGGGTATTTATGGGCAGTTAACTTTCAGATAAGCTTCTTTGTCTACTGCCCGTTAATACGGGGTAAGGTGAAACTTTAACTAGTGGGGAGTCTATTCATGCCTACTTATTAAAGTTTTCAGCAATTTTAATATTGATAAAATGAAACTTTTGAAAGATAGAAAGGATCGTTATTTGTGAAACAAGTGAAGTTTATACATGCGGCTGATTTGCATTTGGATAGTCCGTTTAAAGGGATGGAAATGAGTGTACCGCGGTCTGTTTGGGAGAGAATGAAGCAGAGTACGTTTGAATCGTTCGAACGTATTGTTGATAAAGCGATTCAAGAGCGCGTTGATTTCGTATTACTAGCCGGGGATTTGTATAATGCGGAGACGAGAAGTTTGAGAGCGCAAGTGTTTGTGCGCGAGCAAATGAAGAGACTGTCGCAGTACGATATCCCTGTTTTTATTATTCATGGTAACCATGATCATTTAGGGGGAAGCTGGGCAGCAATTGAGTTTCCGGAAAATGTTCATGTGTTTACGGAGCCTTATGTAGAAGAGAAATCATTTTATAAAAATGGTGAGCTATTCGCTTCTATTTACGGGTTTAGTTATTTGCAGCAAGCGGTAACGGATAATATGACAGCGCAGTATACGAAAATGAGTGATGCGCCTTTTCATATTGGTATGCTTCACGGAAGTGTGGAAGGTGATGCAGAGCATAATCGCTATGCACCGTTTCAAATTCGTGAGCTGAAAGAAAAGCAGTTTGATTATTGGGCTCTTGGTCATATACATAAACGTGAAATTTTATCTGAAGAGCCATACATTATTTATCCAGGTAATATACAAGGGCGTCATCGTAAGGAAACGGGCGAAAAGGGTGCGTACGTGATTGAACTTACGAAACAAGGAACGCAATGTTCATTTTTCCATACGGCGGATGTTGTGTGGGATGAGATAGAAGTGAATATTGATGGAATTGAAACTGTTGATGAACTTATGACTGTTATATCAAGTGCGATGAATGAGTACCGAAGAGAAGAGGAAGGAACGCTTTTAACTGTCGTATTTACAGGGCAGGGACCACTTTCTCCTTATTTACGTGATGAAAAGCGTGTGGAAGAGATTTTTCATATTTTAGCAGCGGGAGAAGAACGAAAAGATTTTGTATATACGATGAAGTGGAAAAATGAGACGGTTTCTTTTGCGGAAATCGAGCGTTTGAAAGAGGAAAATCATTTCGTCGGTAGTGTGCTAAAAGAGTTAGAAGCTTTCACCAATATGGACGGCGTATTACGCACGATTTGGACATCTCCTGTAGCGCGTAATAGTATTGAATCTTTTACAGAAGAAGAGAAGAAAGAGATTCAAAAAGAAGCAGAAAATATTATTTTAGAGCAATTATTCCAGCAAGAGAGGGATAAGAAATGAGAATTGAAAAACTCCATATTTATGGGTACGGAAAATTAGAAAATGTGGAAATGGATCTGTCAATGCTGACTGTTTTATACGGTGAAAATGAAGCGGGGAAATCGACAATTCGCTCATTTATGAAAAGTATTTTATTCGGTTTTCCGACGAGAGGACAACGCCGTTATGAGCCGAAAGAAGGCGGCAAGTATGGCGGTGCGATGACTGTACAAACAGAGAAGTACGGCCTTTTGAAAATTGAACGATTGCCAAAGACGGCAGCTGGCGAGGTGACCGTTTATTTTGAAGACGGGAAAACGGGCGGCGAGGAAATTTTACACGATATATTAAGCGGGATGAATGAAAGTTTATTTGAATCGGTCTTTTCATTTGATATGCACGGTCTTCAAAATATTCATCAGCTCGGCGAAGCGGATATCGGAAATTATTTGTTTTCGGCAAGTGCAGTCGGAAGCGATGCGTTATTACAGCTAGATAAAAAGCTAGAGAAAGAAATGGATCAGCGCTTTAAGCCGAGCGGTCGTAAACCAGAAATTAACGTATCACTGCAAGAAATGAAGAAGCTTGAAGAGAAGATGAAAGAGTGGCAAGGGAAAATTGGCACATATGAAAAGCAAGTGGAGCAGTTAAAAGAAAGTGAAGAGAAACTTGCTTCTGTTCGTGCGGAAAAAGAGAATGCAGAAAAGCGAAAGCAGGATTATGAAATATTAGCAGCGCTTGAGCCTCTCGTTATTGAAAAGCGTGCGCATGAGAAAGTGTTACAAAACGAGAGCGGGCAATTTCCTGTAAACGGGATGGCGCGCTATGAAGCGATTAAGGCGAAGCTGGAGCCGCTCCAATTACAAGTTGATTCGCTTCATAAAAAAATAGAGAATGTGCAATCGGAAATTGAATCGATTCAAATAGATGAAGCGTTTTTACAAAAAGAAAGTTATGTAGAAGAACTTCGTATGCAGCATATGTCTTACGAAAATGCACGCCAAGAAATGCGTGATATGACAGGAACAATTACGAATATAAAAGAAGAACTGGCAGAACTAGAGCAACAAATCGGTGCTACTTTTGAAAAAGAAACAGTTCTTTCGTTTGATATGAGTTTGGCGACGAAAGAGTTAATTACGCAAACGGTGCAAAAGGCGCGCGAACTAGAAACGCAAAAAGTACAGCTTGACGATCGTTTTAAAGTAGCACAGGAGCAATTAGAAGAACAAGAAGAAAACATAAAACAGGTTAAGCAACAAATGTTAGCGGATGAAGAACGAAATACGCTAGTTGAGAAAGAAAAGTCATTCCAAGATGCGGCGTTTATCGGTATGGGCGCAGAGCGAATGAAGCGCAAGTATGAGGAAAAAGCAGGAGCGGCAGTGCAAAAGAAAAAGCAGTGGCAAAGAGTTTGTCTTCTGTTACTTCTTATTAACACAGTTGTTTTATTCACGAGTTTATTTATAGATAACCGCCTGCTTTTATTTATTAGTGTCATTATTTTTGTAGGAATTGTTCTTGCCCTCGTTTTATATAAAGATCCGTCAAGTGGATTACAAGAAGAGCTTCTTACTCTTCAGCAAAGTGCTGGTGGGAGACAAAGTGAAGAAGCAATGTCAGTTCGTTATCAATTAGAAAAAGATGAAGAGATACGTAAATTATTTGAGCGTGAGTCGTATAAGTTACAGCAAATGGAACGAGCGTATGATAAAGTCGTTTCATCGTATGAGGAATGGGAGAGAGAAACGTTCCGCATTAGCGAACAAGTAAATGTGTATAAAATGCGCTATATGTTCCCTGAATTTTATACGTATGCACACATATTACCGGCGTTCGAGCGTATGGAAAAAATGCAGCAATTATATCGTGAGTTAGAGAAACAAGGCACTCGGAAATCTTCATTGTATGAAATGATTTCGCAATTTGAACATAAACTAGAAACTGTTATCGGCAGTGCGGAGTATAGTAAGTTGCACGAGGCACAAAGTCGTATGCAAAATGAGAAAGAAAAGCGCCAAACTTGTAAGCAGCGAAAAGAGAAGCTGGCGGAATGGCAAGAAGAGTATGAGTTCATGCAAGAGCAATTGAAACAACTGTTAGTAGAACGAGATAGTTTATGGCATATTGCACATTCTACAGATGAAGAGATGTTTTTAGAAGCAGGTAAGCTGGCAGAAAAACGTGAAGATGCTGAGAAGCAAGTAGGGCGTTTATTACCGCAAATTGATTTGTTAGAACAGCGTTTAACGAGTTTATCATTAGCTGAACATTATGAGGCTGACGGTTATGATGAAAAATTAAAGCAAGAAATTGCAGTCATGCAAAACAGTCTTACAAAGGAAAAAGAACTGACAGAGCGTATTGCGAAACATCGTATGGAAATCGCGAATTTAGAAGAAGGGAGTACGTACGGTGATTTAATGCACGAATGGGAAATGAAAAAAGCACAAGTGCGTGAACAAGTGAAGAAATGGGCTGCTTATGCGGCCGCAAAGACAGTGTTAACGAAAACGAAGCAATATTATCATGAGGTACATCTTCCTCGTATTTTACAAAAATCAGAAGAGTATTTCGTCTATTTAACAGGCGGACGATATAGTAAAATCTTTTCACCGTCAGAGGCGGAACCTTTTATTGTGGAACGTAACGACGGTATGCGTTTTTACAGTCATGAACTAAGCCAAGCGACAGCAGAGCAGTTATATTTATCGTTACGATTTGCGTTAGCGAAAACGTTTGAGCATGATTATCCATTTATTATTGATGATAGTTTCGTACATTTTGATGCGGTAAGGACGAATCGCACAATTGAACTAATAAAGGAAATTGCGCAAGATAGACAAGTGATCTTCTTTACATGTCATGCGCATTTATTAACGTATTTTACAGAAAAACAGATTATAAAATTAACGCATAAGCGTAAAGCAAATGAGTTGTAGTATGCTATACTAAAAGTAATTGATATGGTGGAGGAATTCGAATGAAAAAGAAAATTGCAGAATATGAAGTTGGTGAACAAGTCGATGTTTTCTTGTTAATTAAAACAGCGACAAAAGGTTTAGCAAGCAATGGGAAACCATTTTTAACAGTAATCTTACAAGATCCAAGTGGAGATATTGAAGCGAAGCTATGGGACGTATCGCCAGAAGTTGAGAAACAATATGTAGCAGAAACAATCGTTAAAGTAGCTGGTGATATTTTAAACTACAAAGGACGTATTCAATTACGTGTGAAACAAATCCGTGTTGCGAATGAAAATGAAGTAACAGATATCTCGGATTTCGTGGAAAAAGCACCAGTGAAAAAAGAAGATATGGTTGAAAAAATTACGCAATACATATTTGAAATGAGAAACCCAAACATTCAACGTCTAACAAGACATTTGTTAAATAAGCATCAAAACGAATTTTTAGAATATCCAGCAGCGACGAAAAATCATCATGAGTTCGTATCTGGACTAGCTTATCATGTCGTATCGATGCTTGATTTAGCGAAAGCTATTGCGGCTTTATACCCATCGTTAGATAAAGACTTACTATATGCGGGCGTTATTTTACACGATCTTGGTAAAGTAATTGAGCTATCTGGCCCAATCTCTACAACTTATACGTTAGAGGGGAATTTACTTGGCCACATTTCAATTATGGTGAACGAAATTGGTAAAGCAGCAGACGAGCTACAAATCGATGCAGAAGAAGTATTAATTCTTCAACACATCGTGCTTTCTCACCACGGAAAAGCAGAATGGGGTAGCCCAAAACCACCATTAGTAAAAGAAGCAGAAATTCTGCACTACATCGATAACTTAGATGCAAAAATGAACATGATGGACCGTGCATTAGGACGCACAAAACCAGGCGAATACACTGAGCGTGTCTTTGCACTTGATAATCGTTCGTTCTATAAGCCGACGTTCCATAATTAATAATGTGAATCAAATGGCCTCATTAAGTGTTAAAAGCTTAGTGGGGCTGTTTTTTATTGAAAATGAAATGAAATAGTTAAGAAGTACGCATGGGTGTAACGAAGAACTAATAAAACATATCTTGCCACTAGAATGGGAGCATATCAACTTTTTAGTTGAGTAACGCGCCAGCATTTCAGAAAAAATACAATAAGCTGTCCATATGGGCAGCTTATTTACATAATTATCGATATAGGAAGTAGTTTTAAGCATTAGGCAATATAAATTTCATTTGCTGGCTCTTATTTTCGGCGGGTTTTTAGCTTTCGCCAAGCTGAACCGCCAGTTAGCGAAAGGCAAGGCGGTGAATATATTTACAAAATGACAAAACTGTAAGAATACACGAATGTTTGTAAGAAAGTTCGATGTTTTCCTTTTTCTTTTTTTATTATAGTGAAAAAGAAGAACGAAATATTCTCTTATGTAGGAAAGGAAGATAATAATGATTGATCTATTAAACAAATGGATGTTAGAAAGTACAGGCAATTTCAATATCGTTGTAGGACTTACAGCACTTCTATTTTTGGGTTCAGTAATTGCACTTATTATTATTTATAAAAAAATTGGTAAACCAGATGAAAGAACAAATGCTATTTATTTTAAAATTATTTCTTGTATGTTTACTACTCAAATTCTAATGAATTGCATATTTATTTCTTTAGTTGGTAAAGATATCGAGAATTTCCGTCAAATCTTTATATTATTTGAAGCCTTTGTATTCTTCGTTGGAGCTATTTATTCGTTTAAATTATATAGACAGGAATACAAATAATTCACTTATAAGAAACAATAAAAATCAGTAGTGATTTTATACACTACTGTTTTTTATTGTTCATTTTCAAATGTAAACTTTTCATTTTTAGTTAACTGTATATTCTATACATATGAGGTTAACATAATGTCTCATTATCGGTAGCAAGGAAAAAGGAGAAGCCTGCTCTCACAAGGGAACCTCCTTTTTACGTTCTATGGATCTATACATTTTTTTATACATTTCTATCCTGAAGGGGATTTTAAGATTTCTGTTTGTTACTGAATTAGCTGAAAAACTGTATAAAACCTTGCATACTCTTAGCGTGTTTTTTTAATGCTGGCGATATCCTACATCCATCAACTTATGAATTTTATAATGTCTCCAAACCAAGAATTTCTTGTGTTTGTAGTCCAAAATTTTATGCAATAAAAAATATCTCGAATTTGAGATAAATAACTTGCTTTTTAATCACTTGAGTTGTAAAGTGATAGTAACGAAAGTGATTGAGTCATATGAAAAACATACACTCAATTGCTTTCGATTAAAAAAACGAAGTAACTTATTCAGTAAAAACTAAGATGAATTTACAAAAACATAATAAGCATAAATTGAAAAGTTAATAACCATATTATTTGTTGGAAATGTTATTTTTTAGTTATCACTTGACTAGTAAAATGAAACGGAGGAATAAACAATGTATGAAATTAAAGGGCATCATCACATTTCAATGGTTACAAAAAACGCAAGTGAGAATAACCATTTTTATAAAAACGTGCTTGGGTTACGTCGTGTGAAAATGACGGTAAACCAAGATGATCCGTCTATGTATCACTTATTTTACGGAGATAAAACAGGAAGTCCAGGTACGGAATTATCATTTTTTGAAATGCCTTTAGTAGGGAAAACGTACCGTGGTACGAATGCAATTACGCGAATTGGATTACTCGTTCCGTCAGAGGAAAGCTTACATTACTGGAAAGAACGATTTGAGAAATTTGATGTGAAACATAGTGAAATGACAACATATGCAAATCGTTCTGCTTTACAATTTGAGGATGCTGAAGGTCTTCGTCTCGTACTACTCGTTTCAAATGGAGAAAAAGTAGAGCACTGGGAAACGTGGGAGAAATCCGAAGTTCCTGCACAGCATCAAATTCAAGGAATGGGTTCAGTGGAAATGACGGTGCGTAGACTTGATAAACTGGCGAGTACATTAACAGATATATTTGGTTATACAGAAGTTAGCCGAAGCGACGAAGAAGCGATTTTCCAGTCCATTAAAGGAGAAGCCTTCGGAGAAATCGTTGTGAAATATTTGGATGGTCCTACTGAAAAACCAGGCCGCGGTAGCATTCACCATTTAGCAATTCGTGTAAAGAACGATGCAGAGCTTGCTTACTGGGAAGAACAGGTAATACAAAAAGGTTTCCATTCTTCTGGCATTATCGACCGTTTCTATTTTAAAAGCTTATACTTCCGCGAATCAAACGGAATCCTATTTGAAATTGCGACAGATGGACCAGGATTTACAGTTGATGGAGATGTAGAGCATTTAGGAGAAAAACTTGATTTACCGCCGTTCTTAGAAAATCAGCGAGCAGAAATTGAAGCGAAATTAGCACCTATTGAAGAGAAATAATAGAAGAGAAAATATAAATTTAAAAACCATTGGAGGAATATAAAATGAACCAATTAAAAGGAATTCACCACGTTACAGCAATTACAAGTAGTGCAGAAAAGAACTATGAATTTTTCACTCACGTTTTAGGAATGCGTTTAGTTAAAAAAACAGTAAACCAAGATGATATTCAAACGTATCATTTATTCTTTGCAGATGATAAAGGTAGTGCAGGAACAGATATGACATTCTTTGACTTCCCAGGTATTCCAAAAGGAGTACACGGTACAAATGAAATTTCAAAAACTTCATTCCGAGTGCCAACTGATGCAGCGTTAGCATATTGGGTAAAACGCTTTGACCGTCTTGAAGTAGAACATACAGGCATTAAAGAGCAATTTGGTAAGAAAACTCTTTCTTTCGTTGATTTCGATGATCAACACTATCAATTAATCTCTGATGAATTAGATAAAGGGATCGAATCAGGTACACCATGGCAAAACGGTCCAGTTCCATTAGAATATGCAATTACTGGCTTAGGACCTGTATTTATTCGTATCGCAAACTTTAGTTTCTTCAAAGAAGTGTTAGAAAAAGTTTTATTATTTAAAGAGATTGCTCAAGAAGGAGAATTCTATTTATTTGAAGTAAACGAAGGCGGAAACGGTGCTTCTGTCATTGTAGAACATAATACGGTTCTTCCAGAAGCGCAACAAGGCTTTGGTACAGTGCACCATGCCGCATTCCGCGTAGAAGATCGTGCTGTACTAGAAGAATGGATTGAGAGAATCGGTAGCGTAGGGCTTCCTTCATCTGGCTATGTAAATCGTCACTTCTTCGAGTCATTATACGCAAGAGTTGCACCGCAAATTTTATTTGAATTTGCAACAGACGGCCCAGGATTTATGGGGGATGAGCCATACGAAACACTTGGCGAAAAATTATCTTTACCTCCATTCCTAGAGCCAAAACGTGAAGAAATCGAAAAATTAGTTCGTCCGATTGATACAGTGAGAAGTACGAAGGAATTTATTAAAGAGTAAAATAGAGATAATAAGTAGGAGAGCAGGTAGTTCTAGCAAATCGCTGGAACTACTTGCTTTTTTATTTGGGCTATAAAATTTTCTGAAAAATGTTTCTCAAGTTTTTCAAATAGAAATATTTGGTATAATTCATTTAAATTATAAATTTTCTGACAATTGTTTTTCAATACATAGAAAAGAGGTGGTGATATACAATTTGAATAATTGTATAAATATCCTAATTTTGTAAGTTTGGAGAAAAGGAGATGCGGGTGTATGGGAGCAGATGTAGTAACACGGGAGCAAATGAAACATTCTTTAGATGATTGGTATCGTGTAATGTTGCAGCAAGATATAGAGAAAGCTAGGGAAATGAAGGAAGATATTGAGAGTGAATTTTCTAATGTAAAAGAGGATCGGGATTTATGGCTATATTACTCTTTATTAGATTTTAGATATAAAGTGCTGGCGGATGGCTTACAAATTACTAAAAATAGTTTTGATAAAATTGATAAAATTGATGAAATTTATAAAACGTCTGAAAATCGTTTGTCATATTACTATTATTTTTTTAAGGCAATGCATGCAACTCTAATATCAAATTACAATGATGCAAGTAGATGTTATGAGAAGGCCAAAACACTAATAAAATATATTCCTGATGAATTAGAATATGGGGAATTCTGTTATCGTCTTTCTGCATTTTTCTACAATACAAGGCAACCAATGAATACAATAAAATATATAAATAAAGCTAAAGAAATTTTTTCAAAACAATCAGGACAAGATATGAATATTGCTTTATCTCAAAATCTTTTAGGACTAACTGCCATACAAATAAAGCAATATGAACAAGCAGAAGAGTGTCTAAATTCAGCGATAGATATTCTACAAAAACAGGATAACGCTATATTGCTTTTAAGGGTACGTCATAATTTAGGATGGCTATACGCAAGTCAAAACCTTTCTGCACTAGCTATTCGACATCTTTCGGAAGTAACAGAGAAATTCCCAGCACATTTCAAAGCGATTTTCCTACAAGCTAGGGAACATTTTAAACTGGGAGAAACAAACATTGCTGAAGAATTAATTGATAGAGGATTAAATATTTGTATGGAGTTAGAAAATGAAGAGTATATACATCATTTTAGTATTTTAAAAGCAGTAAATGGTAATGTTCCTATTAAAGAATTAGAGCAGATTATCCTTAAAGGAATTACTTATTTTGATAAAGAATCTTTATATAGTTACACTCAGGAATATGTGGAAAAACTTGCAATAAAGTTTCGTGAGGATGCTAATTACATGAAAGCAAGTGATTATTTTTACAAAGCATTACAGGCAAAAGAGAAGAAGATAGAGAGAGGAGCATTAAAATAATGTTTAAAAAAATAGGTATGGCTGTAACTGGTATAGTGTTAGTTGGTATTGTATCTGTCGGTTTAAATAGTTCTTTTGTACAACAAGCGGAGCACGGTGATGTTCCAGCACCAGCAAGACCAGACTACGTTAACATTGGCGAAACAGGCGGAGCACCAGCAAGACCAGACTACGTTAACATTGGAGATACTGGTGGAGCACCAGCAGATAATAGAGGCGATGGAGGAGCACCGGCCAACTTCAATAAAGGTGACGGTGGCGGTATTAGCAAGCAAGACTCACACGCTGACCATTTTTAAATTAAATAATAAAGTGAAGGGACCTCATAACGAGGTCCCTTTTCTTTTTGGTCATAAAAAGAATTGACTTACTTTAAATGTGTAACTATAATAGTTACAAAGTAACCATCACTAGTGGCAATGAGTAATATTTTTTTAGTATAATTGTAACTATCATGGTTACAATTAAAATTAATCATAAAACAACCAAATAATGTAAAAACTTTAAATAGCAACAAGAGAAAGGAGACGGGAATGTTGAAACGGTTTAAATTTTATTTCATTAGCGGTATTGTGCTCGTTTTGTTAATCGTATGTAACTTCGTTGATAAGCCGATTGCGAAGGTTGGAGAAGTGAAAAATACTGTTATGATGAAGCTGAATACGAAAGAGAGTATGGCACAGATTGATGGGCAGACGATTTATTTTAAGCAAATTGGTGAGGGGAAGCCGCCTTTACTTATGCTTCACGGGTTTGGTGGTTCTTCAGATGGGTTTAGTGATATTTATCCGGAACTTGTAAAGGACCATACGATTATCGCGGTTGATATTTTAGGATTTGGACGTTCTTCGAAGCCGGTTGATTTTCAGTATTCGTTTCCTGCGCAAGTGAATTTATATTATAAGTTAATGAAGAGACTCGGGTACGATCAATTCGCAGTACTTGGTCATTCGATGGGCGGAGAGATGTCTCTAAATTTAGCGTATTTATATCCGGATGCAGTAACGCATCTCGTTTTAGCGGATTCTACAGGGATTGAGTCTTTCCAGCAAAAAGAAAGTTATGAAGTGCCGCCGCTATCAACGGACTTACAAACTGTAACAGAGATTACAGATTATAATAAAAATGCAGTAAAAAATAGTCGCGACGATAAAGAGCATTATGATCAGTTGACGAAAATGAGAGAGCGCCGCATCGCGATGGAAGCAGACAAAATTAAGGTGCCGACTTTAATTATATGGGGACGACACGATAAGAGCGTTTCTTGGAAAAATGGTGAACTGTATCATGAGCTATTTGCAAATAGTACGTTCCATATCATTGAAAAAGGATACCACGCACCGTTTCGTCAGGAACCAATAGAGTTTATGGAATATGTACAAGCGTTCTTCGCGAAGAATCCACAATAAAAATTTAAAGCATAAATCCACTTCTTTCCTCATACAGTGAAACTAATAAGGCTTGTCTAAGGAAAGGAATGAAGTACAGTGGAAACTTTACCATGGTGGGTGTATCTTGTAATCGTTGGGATCGTATTAAGTGGCTACATGGTTTTATATACTTCAAAAAAAGAGCAAGAAATGGATAATGAGTTTATTGAAAAAGAAGGCGAAGTGTATATGAAGCGTTTAGAAGAAGAGCGAGAGAAGCGCAATCAGGATAGTGATAAGGATTCGGTGCTGCTTTAATAGACATTTTGAAAGGCTACCAACTAGGAGAACTTTATATCTAGGTGATAGCCTTTTTTCTTTTTGGGGAGCATGTATACGAAATTTATCATGGACTTTTATAAGTGGTATTTATATATATTTCTACTCATAAGAATGGAACTAGCGCAGTATTTACTGGGGGGGATTAACAATGCATAGGGATGAAACATCATTACATCCTGATACAGGTGTTACATCTGTAATGTTTGTTGAGCGTTCATTAAATGAAATTCGTTTTTGGTCTAGAATCATGAAGGAGCATTCTTTTTTTCTTCGCTTAGGGTTTAGATGTGAGGATACGCAACTAATCGAAGAGGCTAATCAATTTTATCGATTGTTTGAACATATCGAACAAATAGCGCATTCCTATACAAATGAAACAGATCCTGAGCAAATAAAAAGATTTAATTCAGAAGTACAACAAGCCGCAACTAATATTTGGGGATTTAAAAGAAAAATTTTAGGATTAATTCTCACATGTAAATTGCCAGGACAAAATAACTTTCCATTGTTAGTTGACCATACGAGTAGGGAAGCTGATTATTTTAGAAAACGTTTAATACAATTAAATGAAGGTAAATTAGATGCTCTTCCTGATGCTATTATTAAAGAAAATGTTTTCTTTTTAAGGATTATGGCAGACCATGCTAAATTTATTGGTCATCTTCTTGATCCATCGGAAAGAAAGCTTGTAGATACAGCGCGGAATTTTAGCAATGATTTTGATGAATTGATGTATCAAGCAATTGACTTAGAATCTATGAAACCACAATCCCAAACAGTCCCACTTTTAGATCAATTTTTAGATCAAAATCGTGTGTCGGTTACATCTCTTCGGGATTTTAAGAAAACAGCACGTGATTTAATTGAGCAATGTAAAATAAAGAGTATCATTCATCCATTATTAGCAGACCATGTTTTCCGTGAAGCTGATAGATTTCTTGAAATAATTGATATGTTTGATGTTCATCTTACAAATATTCAATCCCAACCTAGATATTAGAAGATAAGGAAAGATAATATTTTACTTTCGGCTGAGAAGTTAACAATTTATTGTTAGCTTCTTTTCTTTGTGATTAAAATTTCTTTTCGTTTAGTAAATTTCCCTGTGAAGACTACATAAATCCCTTTGACCAAATATGTAATTCTCTGTAAAATAATATATATGGAAAGATTATGAATATACAGGAAATCTATGGATAGTAGATTCTAATAAATTATTCGGGGGGATTTATTAGTTAAGTATATTAACTTGTTTGCACTGAATTTTACATATAAAGGGGTATTAGTAATCATGAAAGCAAAGAAATTAGTAAGTTTAGCGTTACCAGTTATGTTATTGAGTGGTTGTATTACAATTGAAACTGATGGTAAGAAAGCCGAACCAAAGAAAGAAGAAACGCAAAAGGTAGAGAAAGAGAGTAAGGCTGCTGAAAAAGAGAGTAAGTCAACTGATAGCAAGAAAGAGGATAGCTTATCTGTAGCGAAAGGTGAAGATACAAACAGTAGTTCCTCAAGTAGTCAACAAAGTTCTTCTTCAAATAATTCTACTTCTTCTAATTCTTCAACTGGTAAGGTAACTGGTTCAGATGTTGAAAGATACAAGGCAGATATTATAAACAGTGCCACTCAAATTGAAGATACAATGAAATTAATTGAAGGAATAGCAGATTCAGACGTAAAATCATACAAACAAAAGAAAAGTGAAGTACAACTGAGTTTAGGTGGAGCAAAGGCAACTGCAACGAAACTGAAGAATCTACAAGCGCCTCCTGAATTACAGGGAGAACAAGCGAAGATAAAGCAATCGATGGAACTGTATGCGGATTGTTTTCAACTTCTCTTTGATGCATTAGACCAAGAAGACGAGAGTAAAATGCATCAATCATTAAGTAAAGCACAAGAAGGCTCAAAACTGTTTGAAGAAGCAGCGAAGAGTATCGGTAGCAAAACTAACTAAGAATAAATTACTTAAAGGGGTATGAGGTATGAAAGTGAAAAAACTAATAGCTGCTGCAGTTCCAGTTGCCATATTATTAAGTGGTTGTGTTACAGTAAAAGATTCGGCAAATAAAGAAGAGAAGACAGAAGAAACGAGTAAATCTAAGGCTGCTGAAACGAAAGAAAAATCAACTAATTCGAAAGAAGAAAGTAAAGATGTTCAAAAGGTTCGAGTTTTAGATGAAGATTATGCACAATATTTATTAGACATTGAACAGGATATGTTAAGACGATTTGATTACTATGATGCTTCTGTAAGAGATTTGAGAAATGGAAGTAAATCAAAAGCTGAGGTATTAGATAGTATTAAAGACATCTATAAAGTATTTGATAAGATAGAGAAGATTTACGCACCGCAAAAACATAAAGAAGAACAAAAAGAGATTGAAAAAGCGACAGGTAAACTAAGAGAAACATTCGGTGAAATAGAGAAGTTATTTAACGATAAAGGCTTCAGCTTAGAGACCGATAAGGAAATCTTAAATAAAGCAAATGCAAAACTAGAGGAAGCAAAACGTATTTGGAAACCTACATTCGATAAGTTAAGATCCGAAATAAAAGGTGATACAGCCACAGAAAAATCTACTAGTACAACAAGTACTTCTACACCGACAAACCCAACTACGGGTAGTCAGGCTCAAACAGATAAAAGCCAAGCTAAAACGGGGGTATTTGTAGGTACAGTTGGTACAAGTGAAGAGTTAGGAATTAATTATGGAAACATGGAGAAGAACATCAAAGATGGTACTGAGATTATTGGTAATTGGGGTATTGATTACGGTAGTGGTATAAAAACTACGTTAGTACTAAAAGGTGATAAAACATTTGAGTCCTATGCGAATGGTTCTTATCCGAATAAAGATAACTACTTAACAGGAACATATGCGGTAGATGTTCCGTCATTCCAGTTGTCCTTAAAAGTAACAAAAGCAGTTAAAGACGGTCAAGAAGTAAAGTTAACAAACGATAGTATGATATATAAATTACAAAACTATGATGGAAACACATTACAAATTTATCATATGGATGATAATGTTCGTATTCGTTATGCAAAACAATAAATACTTAGCAAAAAACTCTGTAATAAATTTTACAGGGTTTTTTGTTCGTTCTAATTGTATTTCTTCATTAATTTCCCTGGCGCTATCCATATTAGTATAAGTTGAGAAATCAACAAAACGATTTTCTTTTTGGAGAATGATAAGGAGGGTAATCAGGATAGTGATAAAGATTCGGTTTTATTATAATTTGAGAAGAGTGGATAACGTCTTGTTATCCACTTTTTATTTCCTAAAATATATCAACGATTTTTTCAATATATCGACTTACCGACACAAAGCGACAATGTTAAGAAGCACGATTATTGTTCGGGAAATTATTATAGGAGCATAGCATATGAAATATACACACTACATAGCACCATTACAACCTGTAACGTAAAAGTTGCACAGCTAACGCAACGACAACTCGCTTTACTCTTCATCAGTTATTTGACCATACTAGACGTAGAGAGGTGATAAACACAGTATGATTTTTAGTGAACGCTTGAAACGAGAACGAGAAAAACGAAATTGGTCGCAACATGATTTGGCTGAAAAAATTCATGTAAGTAGACAATCTGTTTCGAAATGGGAGACGGGAAAGAACTATCCGAGCATTGAAATTATTATTCATCTAAGTGATCTGTTCGGTATTACGATTGATGAGTTGCTAAGGAGTGATGAAGAGTTGACGCAAAAAGTAATTAATGATAGTAAACAGTTAGCATATCCAAAATGGAAGGTGTTTTTCGATAGTTTATTTATGATGGGCGTATTTTTATTTATTACAAAAATCGTTGTATGGATGCTAAATAAGTTTGCCGGAGCGAGCATCACACTTGTAGCAGATGCACCGTATGTAATGAATTTTTTACCCCTCATATTAATGGTTATAGGTGGCACGGCTTCTGATAAGTTGAAGAAAATATATAGATAGAGGAAAGATTTGAAAGAAATCCCCTACACTAGCTGTTCTTTTCACTTAAATTGTGTACTATAAAGGATAGGATGACATAAAGAAGGGGACATTTAGAATGGAATTTCATGAACAGAAGATTTTGCCGGCAGTGAGGCAAATTAAAGATTTGGAGAAGCTATTACATAGTTCGTATGAGTATATTGTTATTTTAGATATTCATGTTGGTCAATTGAAGAGTGTTGTGTCACTTGCGAAGCAGCATAGTAAAAAGGTGTTTTTACATGTTGATTTGATTCATGGATTACAAAGTGATGGGCATGCGACGGAGTTTTTATGCCAAGAATATAAACCGTACGGGTTACTGTCGACAAAGGCGAGCGTGATTATGAAGGCGAAGCAAAAGGGTGTCGTCTCAATTCAACGCATCTTTTTAATTGATTCTAGCGCGATGGAAAAGAGCTGTAATTTGCTAGAAAAGACGAAGCCGGATTATATAGAGGTGCTTCCTGGTGCGCTAACGGATGTGATTGCTGAAGTGAAAGAGCGTACTGGTGTCCCGATTTTAGCGGGTGGTTTCATTCGTACTGTGCAAGATGTTGAAAGAGCTTTAAGTGCTGGTGCGACAGCAATTACGACATCAAAAAAAGAACTATGGAAACATTACCAAAAAAAGTGACGAAAATGTGAAAAAATTCTGTTGACACCGCTTTCATGAAAGGTTAACATTATAGACAAGTTAATAAACGTGACGGAGAAAAGAAGAGATCCACATTTCATTGTTTCTATATAAATTTATATAGAAGCGTGCAAAGCTGTGGGTCTTTTTCTTTTGACAAAAACGAATGGCCATTCATTTTACCTCTATCACATTTGGAAGCGTTTAAATTGATTGTGGAGGGATACTATGTCAGCATTTTTAGGAGAGTTAGTAGGGACTGCGTTGTTAATCTTACTTGGTGGCGGCGTTTGCGCTGGTGTAAGTTTAAAGAAATCGTTTGCGAAAGATTCTGGTTGGATTGTTATTACAATGGGCTGGGGCTTAGCAGTTGCTATGGCAGCGTATGCAGTTGGATCAATTAGTGGGGCACATTTGAATCCGGCTTTAACGATAGGATTAGCATTTAAGGGAGCGTTCCCATGGAGTGACGTACCAGGTTATATCGCAGCACAAATGATTGGGGCAATTATCGGGGCAGTTCTTGTATATTTACATTACTTACCACACTGGAAAGAAACAGAAGATCCAGGAACAAAATTAGGTGTATTTGCAACAGGCCCAGCAATTCCGAACACATTTACAAACCTTTTAAGTGAAATGATTGGAACATTCGTTTTAGTATTTGGTATATTAGCAATTGGAGCAAATAAATTTGCAGATGGATTAAATCCATTTATCGTAGGTTTCTTAATTGTAAGTATTGGTTTATCATTAGGTGGAACGACAGGATACGCGATCAACCCGGCTCGTGATTTAGGTCCGCGTATCGCACACTTCTTCCTTCCGATTGCAGGAAAAGGCGGTTCGAACTGGAAGTATGCATGGATTCCAGTAGTTGGTCCAATTCTAGGTGGATCACTTGCAGGATTATTCCATCAAGTTGTATTTGAAGGAAAACAAAATGCAGCACTTATTTATGTGATTATTGCAACTGTGATTGTACTAGCAATCTCTTATATGACAAGTAAAAAAAGTGAAAGCAATACAAATAGTAGAAAAGTAGCATAGGGGGAAACCGATATGAAAAAATATATTCTTTCTTTAGACCAAGGAACAACTAGCTCACGCGCAATTCTGTTCAATAAAAAAGGTGAAATTGTTCATTCAGCTCAAAAAGAGTTTACACAACATTTTCCAAAGCCAGGTTGGGTAGAGCATAATGCACAAGAAATTTGGGGATCTATTTTAGCAGTTATCGCAACTTGCTTAAGCGAAGCAGATGTAAAACCAGAACAAATCGCTGGTATCGGTATTACGAACCAACGTGAAACAGCGGTTGTTTGGGATAAAACGACTGGAAAACCAATTTACAACGCAATCGTATGGCAATCTCGTCAAACAGTTGAAATTTGTGATGAGTTAAAAGAAAAAGGGTATAGCGAAATGGTTCGCGAAAAAACAGGTCTTTTAATTGACGCATACTTCTCTGGTACGAAAGTAAAATGGATTTTAGATAACGTTGAAGGTGCAAGAGAAAAAGCAGAAAACGGCGATCTATTATTCGGAACGATTGATACGTGGCTTGTATGGAAATTGTCTGGCGGTAAAGCGCACGTAACGGATTACTCAAATGCATCACGTACATTAATGTTTAACATTCACGACTTACAGTGGGATGATGAGCTTCTAGACATGTTAACAGTGCCAAAGAGCATGCTTCCAGAAGTACGTCCATCATCTGAAATATATGGAGAAACAATTGATTATCACTTCTTCGGTCAAAATATACCGATTGCAGGTGTAGCTGGTGACCAGCAAGCAGCATTATTTGGACAAGCTTGTTTCGGTGAAGGTATGGCGAAGAACACGTACGGAACTGGTTGTTTCATGTTAATGAACACAGGTGAAAAAGCAGTAGCTTCTGAGCATGGTCTATTAACAACAATTGCATGGGGAATAGATGGTAAAGTGAACTATGCATTAGAAGGAAGTATTTTCGTAGCAGGTTCTGCAATTCAGTGGTTACGTGACGGAATGCGCATGTTTAAAGATGCAAGCGAAAGTGAAGTGTACGCATCACGCGTTGCATCAACTGAAGGTGTATACGTTGTACCAGCATTCGTAGGTTTAGGTACACCGTACTGGGATAGTGAAGTACGCGGCGCTATGTTTGGTGTAACGCGCGGTACGACGAAAGAGCATTTCATTCGTGCAACACTAGAATCTTTAGCGTACCAAACGAAAGATGTATTATGCGCAATGGAAGCAGATTCAGGTATTGAACTAAAAACATTACGCGTTGATGGTGGAGCAGTTAAAAATAACTTCTTAATGAAGTTCCAAAGTGATATTTTAGCTGTTCCTGTAGAGCGTCCAGTGATCAACGAAACGACAGCTTTAGGTGCAGCGTACTTAGCTGGTCTTGCGGTTGGATATTGGAAAAACCAAGATGAAATTAAAGAACAGTGGCATATGGACAAACGCTTTGAACCAACGATGGAAGCGGAAACAAGCGAAGAGCTATATGCTGGATGGAAAAAAGCAATTGAAGCAACAAAAGCTTTCAAATAATCATAAACAGTGTTATAATGGTGACAAGTTAATAATTCGGTAGGAGATTTGGAGAGACCACAACACGCTATAGAGGCGAAATCTATAGCGGAGTTCGTGGTCTCTTTTTTCGTTATCAAAGGGAGGAATTACCATGAAATTTTCAAGTAAACAACGTAAAGACGTATTAAACGGAGTAAATAAACAAGAGTTAGATGTGATCGTAATTGGTGGAGGTATTACTGGTTCTGGTATTGCATTAGATGGAGCAACACGCGGGTTATCAACAATTGTGTTTGAAATGCAGGACTTTGCAGCAGGTACATCAAGTCGTTCAACGAAGCTTGTACACGGTGGTCTACGTTATTTAAAACAACTTGAAGTGAAAATGGTAGCAGAGGTGGGGAAAGAGCGTGCGATCGTATATGAGAACGGTCCCCATGTAACAACACCAGAGTGGATGTTACTTCCGTTCCATACAGGCGGTACGTTCGGATCATTCAGTACATCAATTGGTCTTCGTGTATACGACTTCTTAGCAGGCGTAAAACGAAGCGAGCGCAGAAAAATGTTTAACCGTGAAGAAACATTAAACAAAGAGCCACTTGTAAAAAAAGAAGGATTAAAAGGCGGCGGTTACTACGTAGAATATCGTACAGACGATGCGCGTCTTACAATTGAAGTAATGAAAGAAGCAATTGAACACGGTGCGAAAGCTGTTAACTACGCAAAAGTAGACAGTTTCTTATATAAAGATGGAAAAGTATGTGGTGTACGTGTAATCGATTTACTAGATGGAGAAGTGTATGAAGTGTACGGTAAGAAAATTGTAAATGCAGCTGGCCCTTGGGTAGATACACTTCGTGAAAAAGATAACTCGAAAAAAGGGAAAGTACTTCAGTTATCAAAAGGTGTGCATTTAGTAATTGACCAAAAACGGTTCCCGTTAGGGCAAGCTATTTACTTCGATACACCAGATAAACGTATGGTGTTCGCGATTCCTCGCGGCGGAAAAACATACGTAGGTACAACAGATACGTTCTATGATAAAGACGCAGCTGTACCGCACATGACAACAGAAGATCGCACATATATCATTAATGCGATTAACTACATGTTCCCAAGTGTGAAAATTACAGAAAAAGATGTGGAGTCAAGCTGGGCTGGTGTACGTCCGTTAATTTACGAAGAAGGTAAGAATGCATCTGAAATTTCTCGTAAAGATGAAATTTGGACTTCTGAATCTGGTTTAATTACAATCGCAGGTGGTAAATTAACAGGATACCGTAAAATGGCTGAAATGGTAGTAGACTACGTAACAAACCTATTACAAAAAGAAGGTCATAGTGCATATCCGAAGAGCGACACGAAACATATGCCAATCTCTGGTGGACATGTAAGTGGTTCACACGGATTCCCAGCATTCGTTGCGAAAAAAGCAGACGAAGGCACGAAATCTGGTTTAACGAAAGCACAAGCAGAAGAATTCGCGAAATTCTACGGCTCTAACGTAGACGTACTGTTCGACTTAGCGAAAAAACATAAAGACGAAGCGAAAGAATACAACATGCCGCTAGACGTTCTAATCCCACTTGTATACGCAATGGATTACGAAATGACAGCAAAACCAGTTGACTTCTTCGTACGCCGTAGAGGCGCTGTATTCTTCAACATCCACTGGGTATATGAGTGGAAAGAAGCAGTAATCAACTACATGGCTGCGAAACTAGGCTGGAGCAAAGAAGAGCAAATGAAATACACAGCTGAACTAGAAAAAGCATTAACAGACGCTGTAATTCCTGTAGATCAACAAGAGCAGGCGGCTGCGTTAGCGTAAAAGAGAGAACCACCTGAAGGGGAGCCTTTAGGTGGTTTTTTGTTTTATTATGAATGTGCTAAATTCTCGATTAAAGTGTTGTATCACAATAAAAGGTTTACTCTTAGTGAAGAAAAATTAAAGTTAAAAAACGATACGGACACTATCATCCGTATTTTTTTATAAATTAATAAAACTTTTCCATACGGTGCGTCGTCTAATATATGGGGAGGAGGAAATGGTGTGGATGAATTAACGGTAGAAGCGTTTGAAATAGAAGATAAGGAACTCCTTATCGATGAAATCATGAATAAGTATGGACAAGAAGTCTTACAGCTTGTGTATTCATATGTGAATAATAAAGAGGTTGCTGAGGATGTAACGCAAGATATATTTGTGAAGTGTTATAAATCTCTTCATACATACAAAGGGAAGTCGAATGTGAAAACGTGGTTGTGGAGAATTGCGATTAATCAATGTAAGGACTACATAAAAAGTTGGTATAACAAAAAGGTGATCGTGACAGAGGATGAATCTGCTTATATGGAGATTCAAAATGCTAGTGTCGAACAAACTGTCATTCAAAATGCGGAGGACCGTGAGCTCGCTTCTACGGTAATGAATTTACCGATAAAATATCGAGAAGTCATTTATCTATTTTATTATGAAGAATTACCAATTAAAGATATTGCCATTGTAATAGACGTGAAAGAAAACACGATAAAAACGAGACTGAAAAAAGCGAAGGAGCTTTTGAAGAAAGGATTGGAGGAGCAATCAAATGGAAGATCGATTAAAAGGCCTGCGAAAATCAATGGAGAATACAACGTTTAAACATTTGAGTTTTTCCGATCAACATCGAAAGCAGGTGCGCGAAAAAATCAATGCTTCAAACGAAAAGGAAGAGGACATCTCTTTAGCGATTTTACAACTCCTCAGTAATGAAAAAACAGGATACGAATTGTCACAGCTACTACGAGGGAGAGGGATTCGGAAATTCGAAGGAAATGAAGGGTTTTTATATACCGTATTACATCGTCTAGAACAGAATCGTTTTATTCAATCAAGTTGGTATCATGAAGGAGCGAAATATTATCAATTAAATGATAAAGGAAGAAAGATGCTGCGAAAGGCAGAGAAAAATGCTACGAAGGTACAATTTATATTAAAAGGCTTAGTACAGGAGTGAGGCGAAATTGAATAAAAAAGGGGAGCGTTTTGTAAGCGAAGTTACGAACCATATTAAATCAAAAGAAGCAAAGAGCTTTGTAGCAACTGAACTAGATTTTCACTTAAAACAGGCGAAGAACACGTGGATAGAAAAAGGATTAAGTGAGGAAGTTGCTGAAAATAAAGCTGTAGAACAAATGGGAAGCCCAATTAAACTAGGGCAAGAACTTAACAAACTACATAAGCCAAAGGTGGATTGGTTTTTACTTATTTTATTAGTGGCTGCTATGGGGTTAGGCTTTTTGCCGGTTATAACTTTTGGACATGCTGACTTATTCATGAATAAGGTGATATTTGTTATTCTCGGTGTTGTAACAGCTATTGGGATGATGCTACTTGATTATCGGAAGTTAGAGAGGCTCGGGTGGCTGTTTTATACAATCGGTGTACTTATCTTGTTAATGATAAAATGTTTTCCGACTGGTTACGTGATTGGGGAAGCAATAATAAAAATTGGCCCCATCAAAATTGACTGTTTAATGACGATACCATTTTTCTTTCTAGCTTGGGCTTCTTTTTTCAATAATAGTAGGTTAAAGTTTATGCATCTTCTCATATTGTACGTATTTTCTTTATATCTATTTTCGACTATATCAATTCTTCTACCAATTTTCATCTATATTACGATGGTATTCGTTATGCTTTGGTGGAGTAAGTTAGGAAAGAAAACGGCATGGCTCATTACAATGTTACCAATTTTACCCTTTATTATTAGGGATCTATTTTCCTGGTCGGCTGTAAAAGAATACCGGATAGCGAGAATTTTAGGATTTATAAACCCAGCGCATGATCAATGGGATTTACGTTTACAAGAGGCGATGTCTTCAGCAGGTTGGTTCGGTACATATGGAAATATAAAGTCTATCCCTGCTGCCCATACTGATTTTGTATTCGCGAGTTTGACTTACTATTATGGATATGTGCTTGCGCTAGTTCTTGTCATTATTCTTTCTCTTTTTGCAGTGAGAATAATGAACATAGCTTATAAAATAAATGATGGTTATGGTAAATTGCTTCTCGTTGGTGGAGTGACTCTTTTTGCAATCCATTTCATTTGTAACGTTGGCATGATCCTTGGAATATTACCACGTGTTTCTATATCATTACCTTTTATTAGTTATGGATTAGTACCAACTCTGTTTCATGCATTTATAATGGGGATCGTGTTAAGTGTATATCGGCGTAAAGATCTTTTAGTGAGAAAATCAGCTTAAAAAACAAACCACCCGTTCCCTATATTTTTTAGGGGATAGGTGGTTTAATTTTTCTTGCATTCGCACAGCTTTTCTATACCTATAATGTAACGGTTCTAACTTAGCGATAAAATTCATACTATTTTCAAAAAATTACCATTCAGTCTCTATATAGATATTAGGTCATTGTGCTATGATATATTCGTAATTAACGAAATAATAAGAAAGAAGGGGTTGTTGTGGAAACAAAGCTTTTAGAAACAGAGAAAAAAATTGATTCGAAGTCTCTCTTGGCTTTGGGGTTATTGATGATTACCGGAATTACATATCAGTTCTTAGGAAATGTTTTGGGAGATGCTATACCTAATTTATTAGGAATGATTCTTGAAGCTTTATGGAATCTTGTATTATGTGGAATTATTGGATACTATTTTTTAGGGAAAATATCGTTAGACCAATTTAAACATTTTAAATTTAAGACATTACTTTGGGGTTTACCTTTAGTAGTTATCGTAGGTGTAAGTTCCGGTGCTATATTCAATTACATTTTTGAACCAGCAACTAAAAATTCTGTTGCAGAAGTAATAAGTATTTCTATGATTTTATTCCGTGTACCATTTATGCTCATGGGTGAAGAGTTGCTTTGTACGAATGGAATTCTTGCATTACAAAAACTAGGGTTGAAATTTGGCACGGCATCAATCATATGTAGTGTCTTGTTCGCTTTGTGGCATATTCCGGCTTATGGTTTTGTGCCAATGCAGTTATTAATAACTATAATTCCAATTAGATTGGCACTAAATTATGTATGGAAAAAATCCAATAGTGTTTGGGTAAGTTGGATTTGCCATTATATTTATGATAGTTTAGCATTTATACAATTTTTTCTAAAATAAAAATTCGAGTTTAGTGTTAACGAAAGTATATGTAAATATATTGCGTCAAAATAAAACAAGTATGACCTCATCTAAATATTAGATGAGGTCATACTTGTTTTAAAAAGAAACACCTTGATTCAAATCAAGGTGTAATAACTTCAAAACTCTCCGAATCAGCCCCAAGTATAAAAGGACTAACCTCGCCAACGCTATAAAGTTGTAGCTCATGCATTGCGCGTGTACAAGCAGTGTAGAACAATCTACGAACGCTCTCATCACTGTACACATCTTTAGAAGCGTCGTAAATAATAACAGCATCAAATTCGATACCTTTCGCTAAGTAAGCGGGGATCACGACAATGCCTTGCTCATACTCGGCTGAGTTACTTTTCACAAGTTTAATATTTTCGATATGACTAAGTGCTTCGTAGGCAGCGGCGCTTTCAGCTGCAGATTTACATATAATTGCGATCGTATTGTGCTGTTGTTTTTGTAGTTCAGCAACTTTGGCAGTAATATGTTTATGCAGTTCGCTGTCATTCGATACTTTCGTCACTGTAGGTTTCTCACCGTCACGTTCAAAGGCGTGAATGTTCTTTCCTTCTGGTACGAGAGCACGTGTAAATTCAATGATCGGTTTTGTTGAGCGATAGCTACGAGTTAAGTTGATGCCGTTCGTTTCATCTGGTCCGTATAAGCTAGTAAGTGTATTGAAGTTCACTGCTTCACTCGCATGGGCAAATATCGCTTGGTTAAAGTCTCCGAGTACAGTCATTCTTGCAGCAGGGAAGAGACGTTTTAAAAACTCGAACTGAAACGGCGAATAATCTTGCGCTTCGTCTACAAGTACGTGTTTAATCGATCTATTCGTTTGGAAGCCTTCGATTAACTCTTTTAAAAGTAAAAATGGAGTGGCATCCTCGTAATATAGCTTTCCTTCATCAAGCATGTTTACTGTTAATGAGCAAATGTCATCCCATTCTGTCGGTTTCTCCCCAGTAACCCATGATGCATCTGTGAAGAGTTGTTTATATATGCCTGTGAAATTGATGAAACGTAATGTTTGAACACCTTTACGAAGCGGCTTCAATTTTTTACGGACAATCATACGTCCGAGTACTTTCGTTTCTTTTTCATAATCATGAAAGGAGTTGTCGTCAAACTCGCCTTTTTTCTGTAAATATTTATAAGCCTTTTGGTATTCATCTTTACTCAGTAATTCAATTTCTTCTTCTACCCAAGGCTTTTTCAGTTCCGCTTTTTCAATTGCATCTATTTGTTTATTTAGCCAATCTGTTAACTTTTCAATTCGATTATGGAAGCGGAGGGAGGAGTCAGTGTTGTAAAATTGTTCTGTAATTTCTTTAGCAGAAGCAATTAACTTTCCTCTAAATTTCATTCCTCTAAATAGCATGCCTGAAGATTCAAGAGATTGTCTGTACGCTCTAATCATCTCGAAAAATTGAGTGGATGCTTTAAATCGAATACTCGCATTTCTCGTTTTATAGGTAGGGCTATTCGTTTCAGTTAACATATATTCTAATTGCTCATAAGGGTCTTCAACGTCAAATGCCTTACTGAGTCTATGGTTTAAATATTCTTGGAATGTAACTTGCTGCATATTTTCTTCACCGAGTTCAGGTAGTACGTTAGATACGTAGCTGTTGAACATAGAGTTAGGGGAGAAGAGAATAATTTGATCTGCTTTTAACCATTCGCGATATTTATATAGTAAGTAGGCGATTCGTTGCAGGGCAGCTGACGTTTTACCGCTACCAGCAGCTCCTTGCACGATAAGGAGTCGGCCTTCATCGTGACGAATAATTTCATTTTGCTCGCGCTGAATCGTAGCGACGATACTTTGCATATGTTTGTTCGTACCTTTTCCGAGCGCTTGTTGCAAGATTTCATCGCCAATTGTAAGGCTCGTATCGAACATAGAATCAATCTCGCCATTTTGAATAATGTATTGTAATTTTTTCTCCACATTACCGTGAATTACGCCGCCTGGAGTACTGTATTCAGCCGGTCCTGGCGGATAATCGTAGTACACACTCGAAATAGGTGCGCGCCAGTCATATATAAGAAAGTTTTCTCCGCTTGCATCAGTAAGTGTAGCTACGCCGATATAAATTTTCTTCGCAGCAGATTCTCCTTCTTCTTTGAAATCAATTCGTCCGAAATAAGGTGCTTTATGCATACGTCTTAATGCGGCAAGTCGATTAAAGGTGTGCTTATGGGTAATTTGTGTGACAGCTAGTGACTGAGCTTGTTGTCTTAAGTTGATAACTGTTTCAAGATAATCATCAAAAGTATCAGTATTCACTTTCACGTCATCCCAAAAGTGTTTACGAATATGGATTACTTCCGCCCGGCGTCTGCCAGTTTCGTTTTCCAGTTTATCAATTTGCTCCGTAATCGTTTCTATTACGGTATCCAATCTTTTTTGCTCTAGATCAAGTTTTTTATTCATACGGTAAGCACTCCTTTAAAAGTGAAAAATAGAGGTTGACTGAAGATGTGTTTTGGTGTACAATTAAGATACGGATAAATACGTTATTATCTTTTTATAAAACGTGTTTCTGTACTAATTTAACATAGTTTTTTCATTTAATCAATGATAATAAGATAAACCTTGGTTCCGTGTGGCGTGAATCGAGGTTTTTTTGTGTTTTTCTTTAAGGAAGAATTGCAATTTTATTGAGGAGAATGTAAGTAAAGCAAAGAAGAGAATCAGGAATAGGGGGATACTGATGCAAAAATATTTTGAGGAAGCACATCGTTTTTGTTCTCGTAATAGAAAGCACTTAGAAAAGGATGTTATATGTGGTTGTTTCTATTGTTTAGAAATTTTCCATCCAGAAAAAATTACAGAGTGGTGGGATGATGATAACACAGCAGTTTGTCCGCATTGCGGGATTGACTCTATTATAGGAGAAAGTTCTGGATTTAAAATTACAGAAATGTTTTTAAGTGAAATGCATAAAAGATGGTTTTAGTTAAACGAATGAAAAAAATAAACTTTAGTTAACGAAGAGGATACATAAAAAGCTCGGGCCTAAGCCCGAGCTTTTTATTTCATTATTTCTTGTCTTCTTTTTTTGCGTCAGTTTTCTTCTCTTCGAAAAGATCTTTTAAATCTTTATCGTCAACTTTTACGTCAGCTTTTTTAATTTCTTTCATCATAAGATCGTTCATGAATTCGCCGTCTTGTGCTTTCTTCTGAACGACTTCTTTTTTGATGTCAGCTTTTGATTGCTCGAATGATTTTTCTGGCTCTTTAATGTCTGTAACTTTAATGATGTGGTAACCGAATTGTGTTTTTACAGGTTCGCTTACTTCATCTTTTTTCAGTTTATAAGCAGCATCTTCGAATTCTTTAACCATTTTACCATGTTCGAAGAATCCTAAGTCGCCACCTTTTTCTTTTGAACCAGTATCTTCAGAGTATTGTTTCGCTAACTCTTCGAAAGATTTACCTTGTCCAAGTTCCTCTTTAACTTTTTTCGCAGTCGCTTCATCTTTTACAAGAATGTGGCTTGCTTTAACTTCAGGCTTGTAGTTATCTTTTAATTCTTTATCAGTGATTGTTTTCTCGATAGCTTTTTCTTGAGCTAATTGAGCACGCACACCAGTTTTTAAAGTTTCTTCTTTAATACCTTGTTGTTTTAATAGTGTATCGAATTGATCACCGTATTGTTTTTTCATTTCATCGAACTTTTTGTCTACTTCTTTGTCTTCAACTTTGTAGTTTTTAATAAGTACTTTTTCCATAACCATGTTGTTTAGTACTTGTTTACCAGCTTGTGTCTTCATTTGATTGTAGAACTCGTCTTTTGTAATGTCACCAGCTTTAGATGTAACGATTTTGTCTGATGATGATCCTGTTCCACATGCTGATAATGCGATTACACTTGTTGCGGCTAAGGCAAGCATAGCTTTCTTCATTCGATAAACACTCCTACTATTATGTATTTTTAATTTATCCTACACCAATGAATTTTGGTTCATAAGAGCCCGATTAAGTCTCACTGATACTTTTGCTTTTTTCGTTGGTAAAGCGCGCTTAACAGGGCTTACCGAGGCTGAGGATAAAGTTAAGATGCGTGTCATTTATTTCATAGTATAAGCAATATGTACAAAATTTAATATATCATATTTCGACTCGATTTCATATTGATAAAGAAAATTTAACCAGTACGTGTCAGATTTTGAAGGTGTAGCCTATTGGGCGCATGCCGCATATACAGAAAAGAGGAGGGGATGGGGATGAATTCTCAACTTATTTTATTACTTGTACTGTTTATTTTATTGGTTATAGTAGGTATAATTTGCTTATAGAGGAAAAAAGTGAGGAAGGGGCTTCCTTCCTCACTTTCCATGAAATATAATTTCTATATAACTAGAAATTAATAAAATTGTTATACATACATTAATAACCCGAAAGACACTGGGTTGGCGGCTCGCAGCTATTTGTTTTCGTTCACACAGTGTATGTGTCATGAAATTCGTGTAAAATATAACAAGAAGTGCGAATGCGACAAAAACAACTGTTATAAGTGTCATGAGGCGAGACCTCCTTTTGGTAAAATACATATACTTTATATATTGTATCATACGATATTTTGTTCGTGTTATAAAATTCAGAAATAGAAGACTTTGTGTTAGAAAGAGAGGGAGAAAATGGACGTTGTTAGAAGATTAGAACAAGCTGAATACTACGTAGACCTACTATTTAAAATGATTGATGAAGAAAAGTGTCCATTTTATTCTTTGATCATAAAGAAAAAAGCTCGTAAAAAAGATATTGAACGTATACTAAATCTTTGTGAAATATTGAACGAGCAATATGTAGTGGAGAAAGCAGAAGGGCTTCTTTTGTTCGATGCGCTGTTAGATCAATTTGAAAAAGCGCTTCCACATCAGCTCGAAGTACACGAAACTGCGGAAGCGCTAGCAAAACAAGGTTTATTTAAGCCGCTTATGAATGAATTCTTAAGCATGATTGCGAAACAATAAATAGATTACTTCTTAACTAACTTCTGATCGGATTCCGTAAAATTCTCCTCAATATTCTCTAATGATTTCTCAAAAATATCGATGAAGTCTTGTCCGTAAATGTTGCGCAAGATAGCGATAAGTTCGATATTTTCTGGGAACTTACCATAGAAATTACGAAGTGCAAGAGCCCCATTGAATACAGAGTTATTTTCAGGATCATACTCCTCCATTAAGCGAAGTAGTAATTCTTCCCCTTTGTCTGTAATCTCAATGTACGTATTTCGTTTATCATCTTCTTTTTTCGAGAACACAAGATAGCCGCGTTCTTCTAGCTTTTTCGAGAAGTTAAACGCCGTTGATACGTGCATAACTCCAAACTTAGCAATCTCAGAAATAGAAGCCCCTTTTAAATGATAAGCGATTGACAAAATATGATGCTCATTAATGTTTAAATCGTAAGGCTTAATCCACTGTTGCCAATCTTTCTCTACACATTTCCATAACGCTTTCGATAATTGAGCAATGCGTTGGCTGAAAATCATCGCTTCTTTTACCGAGTAATCTTTTTCTCCACTTTTCATTTACTCACCCACTTTAACATTCTTTTTCATTACTATCTATTATGCCAGTAAAGTAAAAATTAATAAAGTCTTTTTGTGAGAATTGTGAAAATTTTTCGGAAAAATGACATTCTATACAAATTATGCATAAGCATGGAAGCGTTTTATGAGTCGTGAATACATGTGTTGTCCTTACATGTTAAGTGATAACATATATTGTAAATGCATAAAAACACGGCATATCTGTGTGATATGCCGTGTTAAGGTCAATTTATATAAAAAATATTTGTTATATGCAAAAAACTAAGCAGGAATTTGTTTACGCTTTTTCCGGAACAGCTTCTTGTAGTTTCTCAATTGATTTTTGAATGTCCAAAATTTCTTGCTCAATATGTCGTTTGTTTTGAGAAATATCTTGCTTCCAGTTAGAAAGCGTGTCTTGCATATCTTCTTTTAATTCTTGAAACACTTCTTTACCTTCCGAAGCAGTTTCAACGATTTGACGTTTTAATAATTTTGTATCAGCTGTAATATCAGCTAAAGTCTTTTTAATATCAGTTCCTTTTTCTTTCAGCTTACCGCGCATAGCTTTACCAGAAGAAGGAGTAGAGAAAAGAACGGCTAATCCAGCAACTGCCCCGCCGCAAATGACACCTGTAATAAAGGATTTAGCTTTTGACATAAAAGGAAACCTCCTTATTTTTTGTTCGTATTCATGATGTGAAAAAATATGCATATCTTTAAGACAAGGGAAAGAAAAGTGTGCAATGCACATTCCCTGGCATCTTGAATGGAGAAACAAGCCATGCAATATGTAATCACTTTAGGAAAGTGGCTTGTTATGTATTACTTCTTATTATAGTGTCATTATTTCACACTATTTGCAATTGTACTTGCGATGTTTTGTAAATTTTCCATTGTGTATTCATTTTGATGTGATTTCCAAACAGCACCGAAACCATCGTTTTCACCGTAGCGTGGAATTAAATGAAGGTGGAAGTGGAACACAGTTTGTCCAGCTTTTTCACCGTTATTGTTAAGTAGGTTAAAGCCAACTGGATTAAACTCTGCTTTAATCGCATTTGCGATTTTCGGAACGACAGAAAAAATGTGTGATGCGATTTCTGGCGTTAACGCAAAAATGTCTTGTTTGTGAACTTTTGGAATAACAAGAGTATGTCCTTTTGTTACTTGACTAATATCTAAAAATGCAAGCACATGTTCATCTTCGTATACTTTTGAGCAAGGGATTTGCCCGTCAATAATTTTACAAAAAATACAATTGTCCGCTGTATGGTTCATTGATCTCATCCTTTCAAGTAGCCTTAGCCGTATTTTACCATAATTATATAAGAGAACAAACACGAAAAACAGGAAGCTGACTCAGCTTCCTGTTTTCTGAAGAGGGATTGAAAAAGCATTATCGTAATTTACGTTTCGCAGACACCTCATTTATTTAAGAAATGCACGGTAAATCGGCTAAAGTTTCTGCCGTAGACACCCCATTTTCAAGTGAAATGAATTGCAATCTTTATAAAAGGAAATTGTTTATTTTTTAAAACAGTATATGCTCTTTCGGAGACACCCCGTTTCTAAAATGAAACAAATGATCTGGTTATGTGTAAATTTCTTTGTCCAACATGGACACCCCATTTCATGATGACTTCACTATGTTGTTGTACTCATCAATTGGTGGTCGCTTTTTCAATGTGTTCCTTCTTCACTAATTATGATGTCCGCTTTCGTAAAAATATATGCGAACAAATTTAAATTTTTTTTGAGGGCATCGATACTATGTAGTACAGCGTTATTTTTGGTAAGATGAATATAGAATGAATACTAATGAAGAAAGTGGTGTCGTATGAGCGAGTTATTGCGTGTAGAAAATGTTACAGGAGGATATACGAAACGACCTGTACTAAAAGATGTTTCGTTCTCTGTGAATAAAGGCGAACTTGTCGGCTTAATCGGTTTAAATGGAGCCGGGAAGAGTACGACGATTAAACATATTATCGGTTTAATGGAACCGAAAAAAGGAACTGTCACAATTAATGGGAAAACAATTCGTGATGATATGACAGCGTACCGTTCTAGTTTTTCGTTCATCCCAGAAACACCAGTATTATATGACGAGCTAACGCTAGAAGAACATTTGAAGTTAACAGCGATGGCGTACGGTGTCGAGGAAAAACAATATGAAGAACGTGTAGGGCAACTATTACAAGAATTTCGCATGAAAAATCGTTTAAAATGGTTTCCATCTCATTTCTCAAAAGGGATGAAACAAAAAGTAATGATTATGAGTGCGTTTTTAGTGGAACCATCTCTTTATATTGTGGACGAACCTTTCGTTGGGCTTGATCCGTTAGCGATTCAATCACTTCTTCAAATGATGGATCAAATGAAAAAGAGCGGTGCAGGAATCTTAATGAGTACACATATTTTAGCGACGGCAGAGCGTTATTGTGATTCATTTATTATTTTGCATCAAGGCGAAGTAAGAGCGAAAGGAACATTATCTGAACTGCAATCACAGTTTAATATGCCAGGTGCAACGTTAGATGATATTTATATTGCATTAACGAAGGAAGAAGATTATGAATAGCACAGCATTATGGAAAGAACGATTTCGTCACTTTCTAAAAGAAGTTCGTACATATAGTAAATACGTATTTAATGATCATTTGAAATTTATTTTCGTATTCATCATCGGCGCAGGTGCGTATTATTACCAGCAATGGTTACAAACGTTAACCTCTTCGTTTCCGACAGCGCTCGTTATGGCAGTGTTGCTTGGACTCGTATTAACGGCCGGATCTATTCAAACGTTATTAAAAGAAGCGGATCTCGTTTACTTGCTGCCAGTTGAAGAAAAGTTAAAACCGTACTTTACAAAGGCATTTCTCTTTACGTTTATGATTCAGTTATACATAATCGCAATCGTAGCGGCAGCGCTTGCCCCGTTATACTTCCAGCAAATGAAGCAAACAGGAGCGGCTTACATATGGATTGTACTTGCGTTTGTCATTGTAAAAGCGTGGAACTTATTCGTCGCGTGGGAAAAATCATTTTTAACAGATCAAAATATACAAAGAGCTGATTGGTTCATTCGTTTTATTTTAAACGGTTTATTTGTGTACTTCCTTGTAGAGCGTACTTCCGTTATTTTTGTTGGCGGAATCATCCTTCTCATGGTGTTATACCTTGTAGTACTGCATCAAATGGTGAAGGGAAAGCCGCTAAACTGGGAGTACTTAATTTCTGAAGAAGGTAAGAAGATGATGATGTTGTACCGCATCGCGAATATGTTCGTTGATGTACCTGCATTAAAAGAAAGAGTAGCACGTAGAAAATGGCTTGATTTCATTCTTTCAATGATTGGTGAGAAGCGTACATATTTATACTTATATACGAGAACGTTTTTACGATCTAGTAACTATTTCGGCTTATATGTGCGTTTGCTCGCTCTTGGCGGAGTTATTTTGTACTTCATTCCGTTTTTATATGGACGATTTATCGTAAGCCTTATTTTCCTATACTTAATCGGTTATCAGTTATTAACTTTATGGAAACATCACCGCATGAAGATTTGGCTTGATTTGTATCCGGTAGGGGGAGAAGAGAAGAAGAAAGATTTTCTTGTCTTATTAAATGCGATCCTTATTACCGGCAGCGTTGTATTTACAGTTATATTCGCCCTTGCGACGAAAGATTTCATGATGACGGGAATTTTACTAGTCGTAAGCATAATATTTAGTATCGGTTTCGTTTATCAATACGGGGCGAAACGTATTGAGCGTTTAAATTGAAGGGAATGAACCTATGATTACATACGAAGAGAAGGTTATAAAAGAATTGGAGCAGTGGAAAGCTACATTCATGAAAGATTCTTCTATGATGACGCGGTTCTCTAAGAAAGTGCAGACGAAAGTACAACAGCTTATTCCGGCGAAAGTGCAAAAAGTATTAACGGAAACGATTCGGATGATGGTGCAAACAATTAGTGCCGGATCAAACTTTATAAAGCCGAAATTAAAAGAGACGAACTGGTCATTGCAAAGAAGAGACGACGAAGTACGTAAAAAAATGGATGAGTACAAAAAAATAGCAGCGGCAGAAGGAGCAGGGACGGGAGCTGGCGGTATTCTCCTTGGCCTTGCTGATTTTCCGCTTTTACTCGGCATTAAAATTAAATTTTTATTCGATGCCGCAACATTGTACGGATTTGATACGAGTAACAAAGAGGAGCGCCTTTTTATCCTTCACGTTTTTCAACTTGCCTTTTCAAGTGACGATCACCGAAAAGAAATATGGAAAGCAATCGAAACGTGGGATACAGAAGAAGAAAATCATATGGACTGGGAAAAGTTCCAAACAGAGTACCGAGACTATATCGATTTAGCAAAAATGCTTCAGCTCGTACCAATAATCGGTGCCCCGGTTGGCGCATATGCGAACTATCAATTACTGCAAAGACTCGGAGAAGTGACGATGAATTGTTATCGTATGCGACTACTTAATAGAAATTAAAAAGAAAGCATCCTAAATGTGTAATTTAGGATGCTTTTTTTAGAAGTTAATGCCGATATAGCTAACTCCGGCAATAATCAATACGATGAAGAGTACAACGATGAATGGAAATCCGCTTTTACCACCTTGTCCAGCATCACCGCCGCCAGTGCCACCACTACCACCTTTACCGCCAAGTCCCATAGGAATATCCTCCTTATTGTTATATGTTGCTTTTACTTTATACTTTTCTGCATTTACCAATAAATTCCTCCTGAAGCGCTAACTAACTTGCAAATCATTTCGTTTCATTTTATAATTTACTTACCGACCGGTAAGTAAAAATAAGTGAGGTACAGTATGACAAAGAATTTACAAACATCGCAAAACATTGTCGAGGCATCATTTAAACTCATGGCAGAGCACGGTATTGAGAAGATGAGCCTTTCCATGATTGCGAAAGAGGTAGGTATTTCAAAACCGGCTATTTATTATCATTTTTCTTCTAAAGAAGCGTTAGTTGATTTTTTATTTGAAGAGATTTTTTCTGGTTATCATTTCGTTAGTTATTTCGATAAAGAAAAATATACGAAAGAAAAATTTGCAGAAAAGTTAATTGCCGATGGTTTACATATGCTCTCTGAGTATGAAGGTCAAGAAGGAATATTACGTGTTATAAATGAATTTATCGTAACTGCATCGCGAAATGAAAAGTATCAGAAACGCTTATTTGAAATACAAGAAGATTTCTTAAATGGTTTCCACGATTTATTGAAGAAAGGTGTAGAACTTGACGTTGTTTCACAACATGCAACGGAAGAAAATGCTCATACGTTAGCGCTTGTGATCGATAATATGAGTAATTACATGCTGATGGGATTCCAGTTAAAGTATAAAGAAATTTGGATTCAAAATGTGAAAAACGTAATGAAGGAGGAATAAAAGTGAAAATGCAAAAAAACTGGTGGCTCGGTTTTCTTGGGTTCATTGGAGTGTATAAAATTCCAGGCATGATAGAAGCTTTTCAAGCGGATGGAAGTTGGATGAAGCTAATCGGTTTCATTTGGCTACTTTGGTTCGGATATTTTATTCCTGAGAAGAAAGAAGATTAAATTTCAATTTTATGTAAAGTTATGTAAAATATAGATTGAGAGTATTCATATATTAGATTACTAGATTTGGAGTGGTTACATGGATCCATTGAAAAATGAAATTCACCCTGACATGGTCAAGGTGTGGAAAGTTCGTGCTGTAATTGAAGAAGGGATCGGTATTCTTGTCATTTTAGCTTACCTTTTACTCATGATAAAGTTTGATTGGTGGGCATGGATTTTGTACGTGTTAATTGGGTTAACGGTTGCACTAGCGCCATTGGAGTACTTCGTATTCCCGAAACTTCGTCAGCGTTATTATAGCTATCAACTAAATGAAGAAGAACTTGAAATTCAGCATGGTCTTTTCGTCGTAAAGCGCGTATTAGTACCGATGATTCGTGTGCAGCACGTGACAATTGAACAAGGACCGATTATGAGAAAATATGGTTTAGCAGAATTACATATTTCTACAGCGGCAACTTCTCACAGCATCCCAGGCTTAACGATGTATGAAGCAGAAATGTTGAAAACGAAAATCGCAGAATTAGCGAAAGTGAGTGATGAGGATGTATAAGAGGCAGCATCCAATCACGATGTTATTAGAATTAAAAATAACAGACTTTATACCACTCATTATTTTCATGTTTAGCTTAAACGGAAAATTCCCGTTTTGGTATTTAATTCCTGCTGCATTCGGTTTACTTACCGTTTTTTCAGCATTTGAAAAATGGTATTACACAATATATTGGGTTGAAAATAACGTATTGCATGTGAAACAAGGGCTCTTTGTGAAGAAGGAGAGCTATTTAAATAAAGAACGTGTTCAAACGATTAACACAAGTTCTAACGTGTTATATCAAATGCTTGGCTTAAAGAAAATTCAGATTGAAACAGCTGGCGGAGGCGATGATGCAGAAGTTAGCTTAGCTGGTATTACAGTAGAAGAGGCAACAGAGCTTATTGCAATGCTAAATGAGCCAACTCCAGAAGTGAAAGCAGAAGATACATCAGAAAAAGTAGTCGAAAAAGAAATCGTTACAGAAGAAAAACAAGCGACAGAATACAAATTAACTTGGAAAGAAATTTTATTAGCATCTGTTACATCTGGTCAGTTTGGACTATTATTCTCATTAATCTTTTTCGTGTATCATCAAGTAGATGAGTACATTCCGAAATGGATAGAGAATGGCGTAAAGTCGTATGTAATGGAACATGATATATATGGCTGGATTTTCATGATAGTCATTTTGATCGTCCTTTCGTGGATCATATCGACAATTGGTTACGCGTTAAAACATGGAGATTTCACAGTGAATCGAAGAAATGATGAAGTCCGCATTTCGCAAGGATTACTTGAGAAAAAAGAACTCGTCCTAAAGTTACATCGTATTCAAGGTATTACGATAAAAGAAAGTATTTTACGTCAGCCATTCGGTTATTGTGCTGTGCAAGTAGAAGTCATTCAAAGTAAAGGACTGGGTGACGAGAAAGAAAAAGTTACACTGCATCCTATCATTCGAAAAGATCGCGTACAACAGTTACTTGCACATTTACAATTACCATACGAACTGAATACAAACATTATTTCATTACCAAAAGCAGCATTACGTCGTTACTTAATTGATAGTTTTATATTCTTCGCAATGCTAGCAATCCCGCTTATTGGAATAAGTATATACTCTGAAAAGCACTTCATCATGTGGGCATTAATTCCGCTCGCGATTCTCATCTTTACACTTGGATACGCAACATTTAAAACGAATGGTTACAGTGTAAACGGAGAGCAAATTACGCTTGTATATCGCAGCATCGGAAAATATACAGGACTTGTTAGAAGAAGACACATCCAATCAATGGAAAAGACACAATCATATTTCCAGCGCCGTGCAAATTTATGTACGTATAAGTTCTCTAACGCATCATCGAATTACAAATTAGAGCATACGAGAGTAGAAGATGCGAAGAGAATGCAGGATTGGTATAAGAAGAGATTAAGTGAAGATTAACTTGAAAAAGCTTGCCTATTATGAAAGGCAGGCTTTTTTTGTTATAGGAAAATGAGGGGCTTAATCCATATATTAGTACAGCTACAGCGCACATATATCGAAAAAGTAGTATACTTCTATTTCAGGGAAATCTGTGGGATTTTTCATATAAATGGTATACTAATATAGAAAAAGTATTAGGAGGCTATATATGATAAGTCAGTTAAAAAGAGCAGCACTTGATGCATTAAAAGGAAAATGGGGGTTAGCGGTAGGGGCAACCTTATTAGTCGGAATCCTTATTGGAGCTGTTGAAATGCTAACCACAGGTATTTTCTCAATGTTTTGGGGTTGGGAAGAAGCAAATGAGTCACTTACAGTAACTATTATTGCAATGTTTATTATCGGTCCGTTAACAGTGGGTGCTTCTTATTTTGTTTTAAATGTAATTCGTGGGACTAATGCTCGTATCGGTCATATATTTAGATGGTTTAACGATGGAAGTAAGTTTATGAAATCGTTTTTAACATATTTACTAATGAATGTGTACTTGATTCTATGGACATTACTTCTTATTATTCCAGGTATTATTAAATCATTTTCTTATTCTATGACATATTTTATTTTGAATGATCATCCAGAATATACAGCGAATCAAGCGATTACTGAAAGTCGTCGTATGATGAATGGACATAAAATGGATTACTTTTTACTATGCTTAAGCTTCTTAGGTTGGTTCATTTTAAGTATTCTTACTTTAGGAATCGGTTTCTTATGGTTAGTACCTTATTTCTACACGACATCAGCTGCATTTTATGAAGAGATTTCAAAAGAATATTATAAAAAAGAAGACACTACTTTCTAATAACCACCTATCCCCTAAAGAATATAGGGCATAGATAGTTTAGATGTTCTGTTTAGGGGAGGCACTTTAGGATAAGTTATAGGTTTTTATATAGAAATTCCGCCCTCTATGTTTTAGCATAGAGGGCTATTTTTTTATGTGAAAATAATGAATAATATATGTGGAAGGAAAAGCGAGGTGAATGAGAGTCAGCATAATTTGGAACTAGTGTATACTGTAAAACGTTCACAATGATAGAAAAAACCAGTAAGCATATTAAATAACTAATAGAAAATTTTTTCAATGGAATCATCCTTATAAAATTCCACTTTATTTTTATGAAAATATAAACCTCTTTAAATTACAGATTATATATATAAGGATAATTAATTTTTATACATTTCGTGTTTATGGATATATTTTCAATGAATATAAAAGTATAGATGTATAGTCAACTTTGAGTGTTTAATGTTATCATATTGAATGATATGGAAATTTTTAATAGAAGAAGCAACGAAAAATTCAAAGGTAATGGAGCCTTTGTTGTATAAAGAAAATATTTATTGTTACTCAGCAATATTAAAAATAAGATACGCATTTATATAAATTTAGTAGAAATGGGGGGGTTAAAAAGGAATGAGTATAAGTATAACAAGGCAAAAGATTTTAGCAGCCGCTTCTCAAATTGTGCAATGTAAAGGGGTTGCTAAGTTAACTTTAGAAGCGGTAGCAAAAGAGGCGGGGATAAGTAAAGGTGGATTGTTGTATCACTTTTCAACTAAAGAAGCTTTAATAGAGGGCATGATACTCAAAGGGACGGAGGAGTATCAAGACGCTATTCACAATAAAGTTGCGGAAGACTTAGAGAAGAAAGGAAGGTGGGTACGTTCTTTTGTAGAGGAAAGATTAAGTAATGAGAGAAGAGTAGAAGAGCTGGGGAGTAGTATGATGGCAGCATTAATGCTAAAACCTGAATTACTTGAACCGTTACAACAATCATTTCAGCAACTGCAAAATAAAATAGAAAATGATGAGATAGATTCAGTTTGTGCCACAATTATTAGATTAGCGGCAGATGGATTATGGTATTCGGAATATTTAGGGGTTGGAAGACTAAGCCCTGAATTAAGAGAAAAAGTGATTCAAGCTCTTATTTATAATTCATATAAATAGAATATACGAACTATATAATGTAAAATAATTCACCATTGCTTATTTAATGCACTGGTGAATTATTTTTTTTATTAGAAAAATAGAACAATTTTACAGAGTATTGAATTATAACCGTCCAGACGGTATAGTAATATTTGGTTTAAGAGGAAAATGAAACAAAAAAAGAATAAAAAATATTTTTAGCACACTATTCGAAAGGATAGGCCGCAAAGCTTAGAGTCTACGGTAATACATATTGGTTACTAAGATCGTCTGGTTGCACATTTTTGATGCAACCGGACGGTCTTTTTTTTGTTATATAAATATAAAAAATAGGAGGGGATTATGCAAATGAAAAGTACTAAAAGGCATATTTCGATGGTTTCATTAGTTTTTCTAGTATTATTTTCAGTACTAAATGTGTGGGCTCCAGTTATTCAAGCCGCTGTGATAAAAAATCCAGTGGACGAGATTAATATCTCCCGTACTGATGGTACAACGTCTGAACCATATCAAGCCTCAGATGGTATGAAAGTAGAAGTGAAGTGGTCAGCTAAAGAAAAAATAAAAAGTGGAGATCAATTCACAATTGATATGCCAAAAGAATTCAGAAAAGATCTTATGAATATGAGTTTTCCTTTAAAAGATGCTGAAGGAAAAACAGTTGGTACATGTGAGATGAAAAAGGGTCTATTGACATGTACTATGGGTGATTACGTAGAAGGAAAGAATAACATTAAAGGTTCTTTATTCGTAGAATTTTATTTTGGTCTAGAAGCATATGATGGTATTAAAAAAATCCCATTAGAATTTAACGTTGATGGTCAAATCGTAAATAAAGAAGTAAGTGTAAATAATACGACAGAGAGACCGAAGCCACAGCCCAATACAGATAATCTATTGAAATGGGGTTCTTATAATCAGGAAGACCCTTCAATTGCAGACTGGACGGTATATGTAAATGCAACTGGAACAGAAATGCAAGATCTTAAATTAACAGACACATTAGGACCTGGGCATGAATTAATTACAAATAGTTTAGTATTAGAAGAGGCTGTATTTGAAGATGGCTATGCACCAACAAATGTTAAGCCAGCAGATTTATCTAAAATTAAAATTAATGCAATGAAAACTGGATTTACAATTGAATTTCCAGACAGCTCAAAAGGTTATATTTTAAGATATAAAACAAAGATTACTAATCCTGCTGCAAAGCCTCATAAAAATACAGTGAAATTAGAAGGTAAAAATATTGTAACTGAAGAAAAAGTGGGAGAAGTATTCGTAAGTGGTGGGGGAGGAACCGGTTCAGGTGACGATAATCCACCTAGCATTGAAAAAAATATAGTAGATGAGAATGGTAAGCTTGTAGAGAATCAGCAGTTAACACAAATGGATCAAGCTATTCAATACCAAGTTGGTACACATATACCGAAAAATTCACCTAATTATACGTCAATGGTAATTAGTGATGATTTAGAAGATGTTTTAGAAGTATTAGAGGCAAAAGTATATGATCAAAATGGTCAAGATATTACTTCTAAAGGAACGTTAAATATAGATAAACAAAGAAGTGAAGTAACATTTGCGTTTGGTGAGAATTTTGACTATAAGTCATATGAAGACCAGGTAATTAACCTCAGCATTAAGGCGAAAATTAAAGCTAATGCAGATTTATCTTCTTACGTAGATAAGAAGATTCCTAATAAAGCGGAATTACATTTTGATGATAAAACATTAACATCGAAAGAAGTAATTGTTACGCCGCCTGAAGCTCCAAAAGAAGGTACAGTATCGATTCATAAAATAGATGCTGAGAATCCGAACAAAGGGTTGAAAGGTGCTGAATTTGAAGTTCGAAATAGTGCAAATGAAGTTGTTGCAAAACTGATAACGGACGAAAACGGCTTTTCAATACCTCAAACTTTAGCTCCTGGGACGTATAAAATTTATGAAACAGTAGCACCAGAAGGATATCAAAAATTAACAATTCCAGTAGAGGTTACGCTTCAAGCTGGTGAAACAAAAGCCATTGAAGTCAAAAATACTTTGCAAAAGGGTCAAATCGAATTAAAGAAAATTGATTCGGAAAATGGTGAAAAACCATTAGCAAATGCAGAGTTTGATATAGTAAAAGACAGTGTAGTAGTTGAGCATATTGTTACAGATAAAGATGGTAAGGCAATCTCTAAACCGTTAGCGCCAGGGAAATATATTTTAAAAGAAACGAAAGCGCCTGAAGGATACCAATTAAAAGAAACAGAGTTCGAAGTAAATGTAACAGGGGACGGCATATTCCCAATAACAGTAAAAAATGCAATGACAGACAAAGGTAATGTAGAAATTACAAAGGTGGACAAAGAAAACGGTTCAGTATTAGCGGGTGTCGAATTTGAAGTTCAAGATGAGAAAGGTGAAGTAGTAAAAAAAGTAACGACGGATAAAGAAGGAATGGCAAACGTTTCAGATCTTTCAGTAGGAAAGTACAAATTAGTAGAGACGAAAAGCTTACTAGGTTACAAGAAACTAACAGAGCCAGTATCGTTTGAAATTACAAAAGGTATGACGAAAGTCCTATCATTGAAAGTAGAGAATGAACAGTTAGATAAAGGTTCAGTAGAAATTACAAAAATAGATAAAGACAGCCAGAAAGTATTAAAAGGCGTAGTTTTCGAAGTACGAGATGAAAAAGATAAAGTAGTAAAAGAAGTAACAACAGATAAAGAAGGAAAAGCGAACGTTTCAGATCTTTCAGTAGGAAAGTACAAATTAGTAGAGACGAAAAGCTTACCAGGTTATAAGAAACTAAAAGAACCAGTATCATTTGAAATTACAAAAGGTATGAAGAAAGTCCTATCATTGAAAGTAGAGAATGAACAGTTAGATAAAGGTTCAATAGAAATTACAAAAGTAGATAAAGACAGCCAGAAAGTATTAAAAGGTGTAGTCTTCGAAGTACAAGATGAAAAAGATAAAGTAGTAAAAGAAGTAACAACAGATAAAGATGGAAAAGCAACAATTTCAGATTTATCAGTAGGAAAGTACAAATTAGTAGAAAAAGAAAGCTTACCAGGATATAAGAAATTAATAGAGCCAGTATTGTTTGAAATTACAAAAGGCATGACCGAGATCTTATCATTAAAAATAGAAAATGAAATGGTAGATACGGGGAATGTAGAGATAACAAAGATAGACAAAGATAATAAAGCACTGCTAGCGGGAGTAACGTTCGTTGTCCAAGATGAAAAAGGTAACGAAGTTAAAAAAGTAACGACAGATAAAGAAGGAAAAGCAAATGTTGCAGATTTACCTGTAGGCAAGTATGAATTAGTAGAGATAGAAAGTTTACCAGGTTATAAAAAGCTAGAAAAACCAGTATCATTTGAAATTACAAAGGGCATGACCAAGATACTATCATTAAAAGTAGAAAATGAAATGATGGATACTGGAAATGTAGAGATAATAAAAATAGATAAAGATAGTAAAGCACCATTAAAAGATGTTGTATTTGAAGTACGTGATTCAAAAGGAAAAGTAGTAAGAAAAGTAACAACAGATAAAGAAGGAAAAGCAAACGTTTCAGATTTATCTATTGGAAAGTATGAGTTGGTGGAAGTAGGAACACCAGTAGGATACAAACCACTTGAAAAGCCAATTTCATTCGAAATTGAAAAGGGCAGAGTAACAGCATTAAAGCTAACAGTCGAAAATGAATTAGTAGATACAGGAAATGTAGAAATTACAAAAGTAGACAAAGAAAATAAAGATGCTTTAGCTGATGCAGTATTTGATATTCAAGATGAAGCAGGACAAGTAGTCGCTAAAATAACGACAGATAAAAAAGGACAAGCACAAGTCACTAATTTATCAGTTGGAACATATAAGCTAGTAGAAGTGAAAGCACCAAAAGGATATAAGCAATTAGTAGATCCGATTGCTTTCCAAATTGAAAAAGGTATGACAAAATCTCTTGCTTTAACAGTAGAAAATGAAATGTTAGACAAGGGTAACGTAGAAATTACAAAAGTAGATAAAGACAGTCAAAAAGCATTAGCAGGCGTAGTCTTCGAAGTACAAGATGAACAAGGAAAAGTAGTAACGACAGTAACAACAGATAAAGAAGGAAAAGCAACAATTGCAGATTTATCTGTAGGAAAATACAAATTAGTAGAGAAAGAAAGCTTACCAGGTTACAAACAATTAACAGAACCAGTATCATTTGAAATCAAAAAAGGTATGACGAAAGTTTTATCACTAAAAGTAGAGAACGAACTGTTAGATAAAGGAACAGTAGAGATTACAAAAGTGGATAAAGAAAGTGGCGCAGTATTAGCGGGCGTAACATTCGAAGTGCAAGATGAAAAGGATAAAGTAGTAACAAAAGTAACGACAGATAAAGAAGGAAAAGCAAACGTTTCAGATTTATCAGTAGGGAAATATAAGCTAGTAGAGGTAGAGAGCTTACCAGGATATAAAAAACTAGCGAAACCAGTATCGTTTGAAATCAAAAAAGGTATGACAGAAGTTTTATCACTAAAAGTAGAGAACGAATTAGTAGATAAAGGTTCAGTAGAAATTATAAAAGTAGACAAAGAAAGTGGCGCGTTATTAGAAGGCGTAACATTCGAAGTGCAAGATGAAAAAGGAAAAGTAGTAACGAAAGTAAAAACAGATAAAGAAGGAAAAGCGAAAATTTCAGATCTATCTGTAGGAAGTTACAAACTAGTAGAAGTAGAGAATTTACCAGGCTACAAAAAATTAACAGAGCCAGTATCATTCGAAATTAAAAAAGGTATGACAAAAGTCTTATCATTGAAAGTAGAGAATGAACAGTTAGACAAAGGCTCAGTAGAAAGTACAAAAGTAGATAAAGATAGTCAAAAAGCATTAGCAGGCGTAGTCTTCGAAGTACAAGATGAGCAAGGCAAAGTAGTAGCGAAAGTGACAACAGATAAAGAAGGAAAAGCAAACATTTCAGATCTATCTGTAGGAAGTTACAAATTAGTAGAGGTAGAAAGTTTACCAGGTTATAAAAAGCTAGAAAAACCAGTATCATTTGAAATTACAAAAGGTATGACGAAAGTCTTATCATTGAAAATAGAGAATGAATTGGTAGACAAAGGTAATGTAGAAGTTACAAAAGTGGATAAAGACAGTGGAACAGTGTTAGCGGGCGTAACTTTCGAAGTGCAAGATGAAAAAGGAAAAGTAGTAACGAAAGTAAAAACAGATAAAGAAGGAAAAGCAAACATTTCAGACCTATCTGTAGGGAGTTACAAATTAGTAGAAGTAGAAAATTTACCAGGCTACAAAAAACTAACAGAGCCAGTATCATTCGAAATCAAAAAAGGTATGACAGAAGTTTTATCACTAAAAGTAGAGAATGAACAGTTAGATAAAGGTTCAGTAGAAATTACAAAAATGGCTGCTGAAAGTAAGAATGTATTATCAGGAGCAGTATTTGAAGTTCATGACGAAAAAGGCAAAGTAGTAACGAAAGTAGCAACAGATAAAGAAGGAAAAGCGAAAGTCTCAGACTTATCTGTAGGTCACTACACACTTGTAGAAGTAGAAGCACCAAAAGGTTATGAAAAATTAACTCATCCAATTCCATTTGAAATTACAAAAGGAATGATAAGTCCAGTTCAATTAGAAGTATTGAATAAATTGACTTCTTTAGCACCACCAGGTCCAGAAGAACCAGAAACAACGGATCCAGAAAAACCAGAAACAACGGATCCAGAGAAACCAGAAACAACGGATCCAGAGAAACCAGAAACAACGGATCCAGAAAA
>NZ_JBYTDP010000003.1:137617-437565 GCF_058791555.1 Bacillus sp. EB106-07-01-XG149
AACCAGAAACGACGGATCCAGAGAAACCAGAAACGACGGATCCAGAGAAACCAGAAACGACGGATCCAGAGAAACCAGAAACGACGGATCCAGAGAAACCAGGAACAACGGATCCAGAGAAACCAGGAACAACGGATCCAGAGAAACCAGAAACAATGGATTCAGAGAAACCAGGAACAACGGATTCAGAGAAACCAGAAACAACGGATCCAGAGAAACCAGGAACAATGGATTCAGAGAAACCAGGAACAACGGATTCAGAGAAACCTGGAACAATGAATCCAGAGAAGCCTGAAAAAGAATTACCGAAGACAGGACAGAAAATGCCTGTGGAACCATATATGGGAGCACTTCTTATTATGATGAGTTTTGGATTGCTCGTATTAGGTAGAAAACAGCAGAGATAATAAAAATGAAAAAGGTATCCTCAAAGTATTGGAGGATACCTTTTTTATTTGGCATAAAAAAACATTTAGCAAAAGGGGTAGCAGCACATGCCCATCAAGCTAATCAAGTAATTTACTAGATATGAAACGATCCTTGGTTCAAAACTAACAATTGATAGAAAAGTAGGCATACTAAAGAAGCCTATTAAAATCTGATTTTTTCGCTAGGCAGTTTGTCTATGCTTCACCGTCGTTTTATACACAATCCCTAGAATATCAAAGACGGTCATTTTTTTATACCGATGACATTTACGACCGTTCTTTTTGAGCAATAGATAAAGACGATGCAAAATTTTCAAAAGTTGTTTTGTGCCAATGGCTATCGCTTGAAACAGTAACGGAAAGTAATCTTTAATCATATAAATCGCCTTGTATTCACTTAGCTCCTGATTTGTTTTTTCAAGCAGAAACTGTCGCATTTGAAACATCGTAGAAGAACAGAGGAGAATACCGATTAGTTGTCCATATAAATGGCACTCTAGGCGCTCTCTTTTAATGTTTTTACATTCATCAATTTCAAAAAATGACTTCCACGTTTTAAACAAAATTTCAATCTGCCAACGAAGTGAATACAGTGAGTGATTTGAACAGAGTTTTTGTGTGAGAAGAGAAGTAAAGACTTCTCGAAGAAATGCGACAGCTGCTGGATTAAAGCGTTGATTAAATCCTTCTGATCTCATCAGTACTCCAGTTGAAGCTTCTAACTGACTGCACAAATGTGTAAGTGATGCGCTGGCTACTTCTTGACTGATCCATACGCAAAGGGCAATGAGTTCGTTCGCTTGATACTTACTAGATCGCTGTACAAAGCCAACTTGTTTGGCGATATCTTGTAGGACTACTGAAGATAAAAAGTATTGTAGCTCTTGTGCGAAAAGATTCAGCTCATTTGAAATAATAGGATTCATTAAAAACACCATCCTTTCTCATAAACTTCTTACGATAAGCATAGCGTTTTTTTATTTTGAGGATATGATTTTAACTTCGCTTGATGGGCATGGGGTATCTCCAGCATTTTGGAAAAGGCACCTTTGGGTGTCTTTTCTTTATTTTCAAAAGGACCTGCTCAATCCATTCTTCAAAACATAAGGTAAAGTGAACCCATTAAACGTATGGAATGAACCCTAGTTTTACCCTCTGATCTAAAGGGTGCACTATTATTATGGGATATGGTGGTAGTTGCGGCGAAGGCTGCGGTTTCGCTGGAGGATTTGCTTTATTAGTTGTATTATTTATTTTATTAATCATTATCGGATGCAGTTGCTTCTGCTAAAAAACTATTGGAAAAATCCCTACATAAAATGTAGAGATTTCAGAATATAAGCAGGGAAATTTCCCTTCCCTTTATGCGGAATCTGACACACTCCCTATCGTTTTTTGGGGGTCTTTTTTACTTAATTTAATTTTTTTCAAAAAATAAGTTGACTACAAAAATATTTTTATGATATTATAAAATATTTGATAAAAAAACACACATATGTTAAGGTTAAGAAGGTTACCATATATGGAGGTGGATTATATGTTTCAAATTGGCGATAACATTGTTTATCCAATGCACGGAGCAGGTATAATTGAAGCCATAGAAGAAAAAGAATTCTCAGGAAAAAAACAACAGTATTATGTTATAAAAATGTCAATCAGTAATATGAAAGTCATGATTCCTATGGGGAAAATATTAAGTTCGAGTATACGCCCGGTTACTGATATACTTGCATTAAAACACATTATACACATTTTTCAGCATGGAGAATCAGATAGATTATTAACGTGGAAACAAAGGTATAAAGTGAACACGGACAAAATAAAAACGGGTGAAATACAAGAAGGTGCTGAAGTTGTACGTGATTTAATGCGTATGAAGAAAGAAAAGGCACTTAATACAAGCGAAAAAACAATGTTGGATAACGCACATGAATTTTTGATTAGTGAACTAGGATTAATTAAAGGGATCACTGAAAATCAAATAAAAAGTTTCTGTTAGGATTCATTATAGATAATGTATTACATCCCCCGAAAATATCCTGAATTTTTCGGGAATATGATGATTATTAAAAGTAAATCATTTCAAAGACATTCAACTTCTTCAACTCACTTTTAGAGTAGGAACCTCTTTTGTTATTACTTCAATCTAATCCATTTTTATTTTTAAATTTCTTTTACGAACGTTCGAAGTTTCATCAAATAACTCGATTAAATAGTCACTTGATTTTTGCAATCCTGATTCACACTGGCACGGACAAGGATCCGTAAGGATGAAAGAGAGGTAGGGCTTTCATTGTTTTAGGTAATATATTATCTAGGTCATTATTTCTAGAAGAAAAAACAATCGATCTCACCGCTATCTCTTTAAGAATTCCTTATATCTACTGAGACAGTGAATAGGTAATTGTTTATCTCTTCTTTACGTAAAATTGATAAACGAACTGGTAACACCATATGGTCAACTACAAAAAAATGGTTTCCAGACCAGGAAACCATTTTTAACTTCATTTACATAACAATAATAAATTAAGCAGTAAAAAGGAGTACACACATGAAAAAAATGTTAACAAAAGAATTAAGTAATGAATTAAAGAAGCGGGAAGGGATCATTTCTATTACAGTTGAGCCTTATGAAAAAATCGAAGTTGGTGGCATTCGTGTAGATGGACCAGCTGTTATTCTAATTAATCAAGAATAGTTGAATGCATGAAGAAAAGGATCAACCTTTAAAAGAAGGGAGGATCCTTTTTGTTTGCTACTTTTATCTGATGTGTTGGAGTTAAAACGGAAGGAGAGGGTCGGGATTATCATGGTGGAAAGCTTAATATTGGTAGGATTTCTTTTTACGTTATATAAATTAGTTGATAAAAAAATAAGCTGATTATTTAAAAAGATATATTCTTTCCCTTTTAAGGGCGAGATTTATTTGATAGTGAAATGGATAATGTAAAGGAGGAATTTAGATGGATGCAAGGAAAGAACGCATAAAATACAAGAAGATGTCAAAGAACTATGAACATATTTATTTAGTTTCGTTACTACTACTAATTGTACTTGTTTGTAGTAGTGTGGTTATCATAGGAGCGACAGGGGGAACATATGGAGTGTTTTTGTTGTTAGCAATTTTACTTAACGCACGTATTACGAAAGAATCTCAAAAAAAGTATGAGCACTATTCTAATAAAGGGCGTATTTAAAATGATACATAGCCTGAAAGGAACAACCTAGATGTACATGCAAAGTATCCCTATATCATTACCTATTAACTAGTAAAAAAAGAATCGTATATAAATAATTTAGGAATAGAAAACGTAACTTATTAAAATGTTATTTTCGTTCATATAATGAATTATCCTTCTAGCATATTTATAGGATTTATATCATATAGTAAGAGAAAGAATGTAAGCTAGAAAGAAGTCTTATAGAATGAGTTATTTGGAGGGAAATGACTTTAGTGAACAAAATATGGTAAGTGTACCCAATCCCTTAATTTGATTTATAACAGATTGGCGTCATAGAAGACCAAATAAAAACACAGTGTTTTATCTCTGTGTTTCTTCAAATTTTCGTTTTTGAATATATGCTTGGGCATGAATAATTTCTTCCTGAAGCTCTTTTAATTCTTTTATAGATTCTGATTCAATAGCCATGTAAGTAATAACTAAACTGATCATCATATCCATCTTGTCTACTATATTTTGAATGACCTGTTCAGAATGCTCTTTTTTAGGGTGTTGTATTGCCTTTAATACATTTTCCATATAATTGTTTTTTCTTTGCTGGATATCATAAATAAACTGTTTTGTGTTTGAGTTCATTTGTTGTTCCTCCGTTTTGGATATACTTCTATTCTATCATATTTGAATAGAAAATATTGGATTCCCTTAAATTCACACCTGTCTCGTACATCTCCTCAAATATACAAACTAATTCCTTAACTTACAGGGAACAAATCAAAAGGTGTCAATTTTATGTCTAAACATACAATTTTCTTTTTTAGGTATAGTGCCCCTATTATATAATTTCACGTACTATATCAGATGTGTAAAATCTAATTCTTCAATAAGGGGTAGCACCAAAAGAACTCGATGCAAATAGAAACAAAAAGGAAGAAAAATTTCGTCCTATTTTTAATATTGTTATATTTAAAAATGGATATATATATAATGTGAAAATAAAAGGTTAAAGGTCTTCGTAATATTTGGGTGAAAAAAGAGTTATCTATGTAATTAATTTGAGTACTTTAGAAAAGAGGTCTATTTCCTAAAGTATTCAAAGGATGATAGTCCAATAGCAGGTGGAGATGAAATTCGTTTTGGCACTGTATTAGCGCCTTAAAATGTAGATAGGGGAAAATAATGTAAAAAAACTATTGTATATTCAAAACCCTTATGTTACATTTGTGTTACAGTGAAGTTACAAAACGTGACTTATATTACGGTTTGTTTTCTTTTGCCTTTCGGTATGTTACGAATTGAGGTCGTATCCAATCAACCGATAATATGTAAAGTTAAAAAAATAGCAACCTAAAAATAGTTTTTCTATGTGTATAAGAGTGTGTGTAGTAAAGAGCCTGGTGAGAGCTTTACGCACATTATTAAAATTCCTTTCTGTCTTTAAAAGAAGAAAACCAACTACCAACTATTTAGGAGTTTTAAGTAATGATAGTAAATGAAATGTACTTCCTTTCCCACACACAAAGTACATCTTTATTTTCAGTCTAATTACTACACAGACTTTTATACATATGCTGTTATTGTTTTAGGGATATATAGGAGGAGAAAAAATGAAAAAGTTATTAATGGTAATTGGACTTACGTTTTTAATGTTAGCTGGATGTAGTAATGGGAATTTTGACAAAGCAATGGATGAAGGAAAGACCGCGTTAACGAATAAAGAATATAAAAATGCATTATCATCATTTGAAAAAGCGCTAGATGAGAAAAAAGACGATTCAGATGCAAAGATGCTTGTAGAACAAACAAAAGTAATGATTGAAGCAGTGAAGTTAAAAGAAGAAACAAAGGTAGAAGAATCAATCAAGTCATTTGAAAAAGTAGAGAACATGAAGAATGGAAATGCTACGCTTGTAAAACAAGCGAAGGAAGAACGAACAGCATTACTAGCCATCTTAGAGCAAAAAAAGAAGTATAGTGAGCAACTGACGAAAAGTGAAGAGTTAATAAGTAAGAAAAATTATGCAGAAGCGAAAGAAATATTAAATAAGCTAGTTACAGAAACAAAAGATAACAAGAATCTTGAAGAATATAATAAAAAAGCGGTAGGATTAGTTACTAAAATGAATGAAGAAGAAAAAACTGCAAAGAATGAAGCAGCAGCGAAGGCACAAAAAACAAATGCAGTAACGAATCAAAAGGTAGCAACAGAAAAGACTCAAAAAGCTGAGGCAGAAAAAAATCAAAAGGTAGCAACAGAAAAGAACCAAAAAACTGAGACAGAAAAGAATCAGAAGGTAGTAACAGAAAAGAACCAAAAAGCTGAGACAGAGAAGAACCAAAAGGTAGAAGCAGAAAAGAACCAAAAAGTAGAGACAGGAAAGAATCAAAATGCATTTACTTTTGAGAAAGCGAAAGAATATATCAAAAATGAATATAAAGAAGACTATGATTACACGCTAGAGAATACGCAAGTAGAGAATGGAAAGAAATATTATCAAATTAGAGTGCGTACAACATATAAAATAGAAGGCGCAGCCGGATCAGGATTTACTGGCGTATTCAAAGTATTCGAAGACGGTACAATTATTGAAATGCACTAAATTGATGACAAAGGTATCCTCAAAGTATATGAGGGTACCTTTTTTAGCATAAAAAAAGGCATCTAGCAAAAGTACTAGATGCAAATAAAAACACAAGGGAAGATAAATATCTTCCCGTTTCCCGTAAGTAATTATATCAAAAAATTTATAAAAAACTAGCTTTATTTTTTATATAATTGAAGTGTAAAGCTATGAAAGTATAAGATTACACTATTTTTATAGTGTTTTATTAAAAAAGGAGCTGCGTATATGATTAATTTTAAACCAGAAAATTTGAACCAACTATTAAAAATAATGTTAATTAGTGCGAATAAGTCTTATGATGCGATTAAAGATTATGAATTTACGGGAGAAGCAGTAGTATTCCGTGTAGATTTCGAATATATTGACGTTTCTCTAATGATTGTAGATATGTTAGGAAGATCTGCATCTAAATTTAACATTTTGCCATATGCCCGTCCGAATACGAATGAAATAGATTACATTCAGTTTCAAGTGTATGCGATTAATGAAGGGAATTTTAAAGAAATGATTGATACGATGTAGAAAACTATAAAGTGAAACTTTAATCAGTGGGGGATTCATCCCCACTGATTATTAGCCCTCACCAATCGGACGTTTACGGGCAGCCCGACGCCCACCTAACTTCTTTGCTCCAGCTGAAATTTTTGGGGAGTTTTACTGCTCGTTAACGCGGGATAATTTTACAAATATGTATAAACAAACTAATATATAATTAATAAATTCATATAATTGGAGTGATGAAATGCAACCGTTAGAAAGGGAGATTCATTCTAATATGCTGAAAGTGTGGCGAATCCACGCTTTAATTGGGGCAGCGGTTATACTAGCAGTCGTAATTGCGTATTTCTTTTTTATGATCAATTTTAACTGGTGGGGCTGGTTGTTTGGCTTGCTAGTAACAGGAGCTATTACATTTATCCCGCTTGATTATTTTGTGTTTCCAAATTTACGTCAACGTTATTATAGTTACAGATTAAATGAAGAAGAGATTGAGATTCAAAAGGGAATGTTCGTTGTAAAACGCGTACTCATTCCGATGATGCGTGTGCAGCACGTAACGATTGAACAGGGCCCGATTATGAGAAAGTATAATTTAGCAGAATTACATATTTCAACAGCGGCAACTTCTCATAGTATTCCAGGCTTAACGAAGGAAGAAGCAGAGCAGCTGAAAAGACAAATTGGAGAACTTGCGAAAGTGAGTGATGAGGATGTATAAGAGGCAACATCCAATCACGATATTGTTAGGTATTCGAATTGCGACTTTGTTGCCTTTTATTTTTCTTGTTTTATTTCGATCTGATGGTCAAGTGAAACCTTGGTATCTCTTACATCTTGTTCTTTTATTTGTATTATTTATTATGGCAATTTTCTCAGCGATAAAATGGTATTTCAAAGTGTACTGGGTTGAAAATAATATTTTACATATTAAACACGGCGTTTTTGTAAAGAAAGAAAGTTACTTAAATAAAGAACGTGTGCAAAATATTAGTACATCTTCTAACATCATTTATCAAATACTTGGGCTTACGAAGTTAAACATAGAAGTAGCGGGCGGCGGTAGTGATCCAGAAGTGATGTTAGCTGGCATTAGAGAAGAGGAAGCGAAGGAACTGATTGCCTTATTACATAAAGAAAGAAGTGTTGTGACTGAAGAAGTACCCATGGCAGAAGAAAGTAAGACGATTTATCAGTTAACGATGAAAGAGATTTTAGCAGCTTCCATTACGTCTGGTAGATTCGGATTAGTGTTTTCAGGATTACTTCTTATTTACACAGAGTTTAATCAATTTCTTCCAGAATGGCTCATCAATAAAGTAGAAGCGTATGTGATGGATAACGGTGTATATGAATTAATCATTATGGCCGCGATTTTAATGGCGGTTTCGTGGGTCATTTCAACAGCTGGTTATGCGTTAAAATATGCGAACTTTAAAATTGAGCGAAACAGAAATGAAATTCGCATCGTGCAAGGGTTATTTGATAAGAAAGAGTTTGTTTTAAAACTACACCGCATTCAAGCAATTACAGTGAAAGAAGGAATTCTTCGCCAGCCTTTCGGTTATTGCTCTGTCGAAGTGGAAGTTATTCAAAGTATAGAAGCAGCAGGGCATGAAGTAATGTTACATCCTTTTATGAAGAAAAAAGATGTCCAGCAGTTACTTACATATTTGCAGTTGCCGTATGAAACGGAAGAGGAAATCGTTCATTTAACGAAGGCCGCATTACGTCGTTACGTAATAATGGGCTGGATTACAAGTGCCATACTCGCTGTGCCGATCGTCGGTGCGAGTATATATTTTAAGCAAAATATGGCGTTATTCACTTTAATACCACTATTTATCGCATTTACGCTACTTGCATATGCCCGGTATAAAAGTGGTGGATATATAATACGAGACAATCAGTTAGTCATGGTATACCGCGGCCTTGCCAAATATACAGGAATCATGCGAAGAAGGCATGTTCAAGCAGTAGGATACAATCAATCATATTTTCAAAAGAAAGACGAGCTATGTATAGCTGTCGTATCAGTGGCGGGGCATAGATATGAAGTGAAGCATATGCGAAAAGAAGATGCACTTTGTATATATAATTGGTACAAAGAAAAAGGAAACACCGGTGCGTAATGGTGTTTCCTTTTTTCTGTCGTGATTTGTCGATAAGTCGATATATCTCAAAAATCGCTTATGTAATTTCATGTACCGCATCTCTGGAGGAACTACAGTACAAAAACCCCTTAAACTAACACATCAAAAGTAGTCACAAATGACGGACGAGAGAAAATACTTTTCTGCTGTTCTGCATGTGGATGTGCTTGAGCCTGAGTTTGTCCTTCTGCTTGTGCAGGGCGTTTTTTATGAGCATTTTCGAATGAACGTGATTCTGTCCAGTCTTTAAAGTTTTGTTCCGTTTCCCACATCGTTAAGATGACATATGTATCGTTACTTAATGGGCGTAGAACGCGGATCGCTTGGAATCCTGGTTCGTTTTCGATAAGGCCTGCGCGGTTTTTAAAACGGTTTTCAAATACTGGGCGACCTTCGTCTGTTACAGAAATGTTGTTACAAACGATGTAGCCAGGTTGTCCTTTAAATTCACCAACAGCGTCTAATACGTCATACTTAAGTGATCCTTCTACAGATTCTTCTGTATTTTCTTTATAAAACATATCTTTTTCATTATTTTTTGCAGTGAAATGTGCTTGTTCTAGAGGTGTTTCGTATGAAATAATAGCCTTCATTTTAATGCCCCCTTAATTGTTTGTTTCTATTATATCAACTCTCTTAAAAAACTTCGAAGATTATATACATAAAGATACTTCTTTTTCAAATAATAAATGTACCATCATTTGGAAAGAAGGCCGATGTATGAAGAAAGTAAAGTGGACTTTATTAGGTGGATTAGCAACGCTTGTATTAGCGATTGTACTTTATAAACTTATTGTGTTAGCTGGTGGCTATATGATGGATGAAAAGCAGCTCGTTTTCCACTCTTCATCACGTATCGTTGACCAGAAAGGGAAAGAAATTACGAAATTATACGTAGAAAATAGAGACCTCGTACCAATCGAGCAAATTCCAAAATACGTGCAGCAGTCATTTATTGCGGTGGAAGATTCTCGCTTTTATGAGCATCAAGGAATTGATTACCCGTCTATATTCCGGGCTCTTTATAAAGATACGTTAGCTGGAGAAAAGGTAGAGGGCGGTAGTACGATTACGCAGCAACTAGCGAAAAACGTCTTTTTAACTCGTGAAAAAACAGTTACGCGTAAATTGAAGGAAGTCGCAATTTCCCTTCAATTAGAGCAAAAATATACGAAGCAACAAATTCTTGAAATGTATATGAATCATATTTATTTTGGGCATGGGGCTTACGGTATTCAAGCAGCAGCAAAGTTGTATTTTAATAAAAATGTAGAAGATTTAACAGTAGAAGAAGGTGCAATGCTTGCAGGTCTTCCGAAGTCACCAAACGGATATTCACCTTATTTCTCTCCAGAGAAGAGCAAGGAGCGCCGTGATCTCGTATTGTCACTGATGCATAAACAAGGCTATTTGACTGCCGAAGAGAGCGTACGTTATCAAGGAAAGACCATTGCTCTTTACAAAAACTTAGATGAGAATGAACTCGCATATATGCCGTATATTGATATGGTTATAGATGAAGCAGCTCGTTTATACGGATTGTCTCATCAAGAAGTACTTCGCGGAGGATATACGTTTGTCGTTCCGATGGATGAAAAAGTTCAAAAGGTAGCGTATAACCAGTTTCAAGATGCGAGGAATTTCCCTGGTAAAGAAGAGGGGGCGCAAGGTGCTTTTTTATTAATGGATAATCGTACGGGCGGAATTAAAGCGGCGATTGGCGGAAGAAAGTATGTCCCGAGAGGCTTTAATCGTGTTTTTGCAAAAAGACAGCCGGGATCTGTGCTAAAACCACTTATTGTCTATGCACCAGCACTCGAAACGAAAAAATATAATCCGTATTCTTTATTAACGAATGAAAAAACTTCTTTTGAAGGTTATGAACCTCGAAATTACAATCGTCAATATACGAAAGAAATGACGATGTATGATGCGATTTTAGAGTCAGCAAATGTACCGGCAGTTTCTTTATTAAATGAGTTAGGGGTAGAAGAAGGAAAGCAATATTTAGAGAAAGGAAATGTTCCTATTGCCGATGCTGGTTTAAGTACAGCACTTGGCGGGCTGAAAAATGGTGTTTCAACATTTGATCTTGTGAAAATGTATCGTGCATTTTTAGCAAATGGCGCTATTATTGAGCCGCACGTGATTGATAAAGTGTTAAATAGACACGGCGCAGTCATTGGAGAATCGCCAAAAGTAGAAACGAAAATTTTCTCGAAACAAACGGCATGGTATATGACGAAAATGTTAGAAGGGGTTGTGAAGGAAGGGACAGCGAAAGCAGGCATATATAGCGGTGCATTAGCTGGGAAAACAGGTACAACTTCCTTACCAAATGACGATAATGGAGCTAGAGATATGTGGTTCGTTGGCTATACGCCAAATTTAGTAGGCGCTGTTTGGATTGGTTATGACCGTACGGATAAAGAGCATCAGTTGCAAGGAGAAAGTGCGTCAGCAACGAAATTGTTTAAGAAAATTTTAACGAAGGCAAAAGTAGAACAGAAAGAGCAGTTTATGAAACCAGAAGGTGTGGAAACAATCGGTGCTCCGATTCGTTTGCGCAAGATTGAAGATGTGAAAGTGAAATTAGCGTTTAGCCCTTTCGGTTTATTTAAAGCAAAATTAAGCTGGACACCACTTCCAGATGAAAGAATTATGTATCGCATCTATAGAGTGGAAAACGGGATCCATACGCATGTAGGTACTGTAAATGGTGCCGGGGAATATGAGGAAAAGTTCGTTAACATCTTTTCAAAACCGAGTTTTTACGTTGTACCATATAACACACAAACGAATCGCGAAGGGGAAAAGTCAAAAGTAGCTAAACCATAGTTTTTCTCTGTGCTATAATAAGAATGTTGTGAAAATAGTAAGCGGTTTTACGAATGTTTGTGTCAATTTCATGAACAACGTACATAATGTTATGCATTTTGTTTTTACAAGCTGTATAGTAAAAAAAGATAAATATCGGAATAGAACGTATTTAGAGCAAAAGCATTGGCAAGGAAGGGAGCAAGGGTCTTGGTAAGAACTATAAATGAGACATTTTTAAAAGCATGTAGGGGGGAACGTACTGATTATGTACCAGCATGGTATATGCGTCAAGCAGGTCGTTCGCAGCCGGAATATAGAAAGATAAAAGAAAAGTATTCTTTATTTGAAATTACACATAATCCAGAGTTATGTGCTTACGTTACAAAGTTGCCGGTTGATCAATATAACGTAGACGCAGCAATTCTTTATAAAGATATTATGTCACCACTACCTGCAATTGGTGTGGATGTAGAAATTAAATCAGGTATTGGCCCAGTTATTGATAATCCAATCCGTTCTTTACAAGACGTAGAAAAACTAGGGGAAATCAATCCAGAAGATGACGTACCGTACATATTAGATACGATTCGTTTATTAACGACAGAAATGTTAGACGTACCGTTAATCGGTTTTTCAGGAGCTCCATTTACACTAGCGAGCTATATGATTGAAGGCGGTCCATCTCGTAATTATCATAATACGAAAGCGTTCATGTATGCAGAGCCGAAAGCTTGGTTCGCTTTAATGGATAAGCTAGCAGATATGGTTATTACATATTTAAAAGCACAAATTAACGCAGGAGCAAAAGCTGTTCAAATTTTCGATTCTTGGGTTGGAACAGTAAATGTAGCAGATTACCGCGTATTTATTAAACCGGCAATGGAGCGTATTTTTGCAGAAGTTCGTCCGATGGGTGTACCGATGATTATGCACGGCGTAGGAGCTGCACACTTAGTAAATGAATGGCACGATTTACCGCTTGATGTAGTAGGCTTAGATTGGCGCTTACCGATCGAAGAGGCACGCGCACGCGGCGTTCATAAGGCGGTACAAGGAAATATGGACCCTTCATTCTTACTTGCACCATGGTCTGTTATTGAAGAACATGTAAAAGGTATTTTAGATCAAGGGATGAAACAGCCTGGTTATATCTTTAACTTAGGACACGGTGTATTCCCAGAAGTAAATCCAGATACATTAAAACGTTTAACTACATTTATTCATGAATACTCTAAAGGGCAGTTAGCGAAGTAAAGGAGAATTGCTGTATGAAAAAGAAAATTGGTTTGCTTGTAATGGCATACGGAACGCCATATAAAGAAGAAGATATTGAACGTTACTATACACATATTCGCAGAGGAAGAAAGCCAAGTCCTGAAATGCTAGAAGATTTAACAGAGCGTTACCGTGCAATTGGTGGTATTTCTCCTTTAGCTACTATTACATTAGAGCAAGCTAAAAAGTTAGAACAGCGTTTAAATGAAGTACAAGATGAAGTAGAGTACCATATGTATCTTGGCTTAAAACATATCGAACCGTTCATTGAAGATGCAGTGAAAGATATGCATAACGACGGTATACAAGATGCAATCGCACTTGTTCTTGCGCCGCACTATTCTACATTTAGCGTGAAATCGTATGTAGGACGAGCACAAGAAGAAGCTGAGAAACTTGGAAACTTAACAATTCACGGCATTGATAGCTGGTATAAAGAACCGAAATTCATCCAGTACTGGGTTGATGCAGTGAAAGGTATATATAACGGTATGGCAGAAGCAGAGCGTGAAAAAGCAGTATTAATCGTATCTGCACATAGCTTACCAGAAAAAATTATCGCACTTGGCGATCCATATCCAGACCAATTAAATGAAACAGCTGACTATATTGCAAGAGGTGCTGAAGTAGCAAACTATGCAGTAGGTTGGCAAAGTGCAGGAAACACGCCAGATCCTTGGATTGGTCCAGATGTACAAGATTTAACGAGAGAACTAAATGAAAAGTACGGTTATACTTCATTCGTATACGCACCAGTTGGATTTGTTGCGGAACATTTAGAAGTTTTATATGACAACGACTTTGAGTGTAAAGTTGTGACAGATGAAATTGGCGCGAAATATTATCGTCCAGAAATGCCAAATGCATCGGACGCATTTATTGATTGCTTAACAGATGTTGTATTAAAGAAAAAAGAATCTGTATTGTAAAAAGAAAGGGGGAGCATGCTTGAGGAAAAAAGTTGTAGTCATCGGCGGTGGCATCACAGGATTAACAACAATGTATAACTTGCAAAAAGAAATTCATGACAAGAACTTGCCGATCGATACATTACTGATAGAAGCATCGGGTAAACTTGGCGGGAAAATTCAAACCGTTCGAAAAGGTGGATTTACAATTGAACGCGGGCCGGATTCTTTCTTAGCACGAAAAGAAAGTGCAGCTAGATTAGCGCGAGAATTAGGTCTTGGCGATGAACTTGTAAATAATAAGGCCGGTCAATCATTTATCCTCGTAAACAATCGGTTACATAAAATGCCGAGCGGATCGATGATGGGAATTCCAACGCAAATTACGCCGTTTCTATTTTCCAAGCTGTTCTCCCCAATTGGTAAACTAAGAGCTGGTTTTGATCTGTTAATGCCGAGATCAAAACCAGTATCTGATCAATCACTCGGGCAGTTTTTCAGACATCGCCTCGGAAACGAAGTGGTTGAAAATTTAATAGAACCATTACTATCGGGTATTTATGCAGGGGATATTGATGAAATGAGCTTAATGTCAACATTCCCGCAAATGTATCAAATTGAGCAGAAGCATCGCAGTATTTCACTCGGTATGCGTACACTTGCCCCGAAAAAAGAGACATCTGAACCGAAAAAAGGAATCTTCCAAACAGTGAAAACAGGCTTAGAATCTATCGTAGAATCTCTCGAAATGAAGATGCATGAAGGTACGATAATAAAGGGAACACGCATTGAAAAAATTGCAAAACTTGGTGATGGTTATACGATTACTCTTAGTAACGGAAAAGAAATAGAAGCGGACGCGGTCGTAGTGGCAACATCACATAAAGTATTGCCATCTATGTTCGCGCAGTACAAGCAGTTTCGTTTCTTCCGCAACATTCCGTCCACATCAGTTGCGAATGTGGCAATGGCTTTCCCGAAATCAGCCATTCAGCGCGATATTGATGGTACAGGATTTGTCGTATCTCGAAATAGCGACTACACAATTACAGCATGTACGTGGACACATAAAAAATGGCCACATACAACGCCAGAAGGAAAAACGCTTCTTAGGTGTTACGTTGGACGACCTGGTGATGAAGCAGTTGTAGAACAAACAGAAGAGGAACTTGTTAGGCTTGTACTAGAAGACTTACGAAAGACGATGGATATTACAGAGGATCCAGAGTTTACAGTCGTAAGCCGCTGGAAAGAAGCAATGCCCCAATATACAGTAGGTCATAACGAGCGAATGAAGAAACTCACAACATTTATGGAAAAAGAGTTGCCAGGAATATACTTGGCAGGTAGTTCTTACGCTGGTTCTGGTCTTCCGGACTGTATTGATCAAGGTGAGAAAGCTGCAAAGCGTGTACTATCTCATTTGGAGAAAGTAATGGATACCGAATTAATTGCACAGTAAAGTGAAACGCCTTCAATCACATTGAAGGCGTTTCGTTACTTATTCACCAATAAACATATATAAATTATTTGGCTTTATAACGGTATCCCCTGCATAAATAACCCACTCTGTTAAGTTAGCAAAATCTAACTGATAACTATTTCCTTCACTCATATCTTTTATAAAATATGGTTCATTAATGAGTATTCCTTGAATAAAATCTTCCGTAATGTTTTGCATTTCAAACCACATATGTTCACTTTTTCCTTCTTCGTAGGAGACACCAAACTTAGCGAGGAAACGAAAATCTTCATTCGATTGTTCAATGTGAAAAATGTTGCTGAAATACCCGAAAGTATTTTCCGCATTGTAAGCCATACGATCGGTTTCACTATTTGTTTTATAGAACATGAGCCCTGTAGCTTCCTCGTGTTCTTTGAAAAAACTTTCAATATATTCTTCTGAAGCATTTAATTTGAATAAGAGAACGGATGGAGATTGATGGTATTCATCTCGGTCATCCATTCCGCCAAGAAATATATTTTGTGCATCTATTGGTTGTAGTTTCACTTCTTCATCCTCGATTGAAGATAATTGATCCATACTCGTTTTATGCCCAATATAAGATAATCCTTTTTCCCATGGAACAGCTACTGTATGTATAGAACCTTGTTGACTATGCGCGATCACGATAGGCTCATTCATAGGGACTTGTCCATTCTCAACGGCATTATTAGCAAATGTTTGAAAAAGATCGCCAATGCCGTAATAGGAAGAAATACGATTTGGAATAATTAATTCTATTTCTGTTACACCTGCTCTTAAAAGACCATGTGTATGAAACCAATATTGCGTAGGCTCACCTTCTTTATCGTCTTCATAAACAGAATGAATAACGTACAAGTCAGGAATGTCAGGTAATAATTCATTTTCAACGTGATATTCAATATAACTTCTAGATATTACTTTCATCGCTGCACTTGAATCAATTACAAATAACAAGTCTGGAGCGAGGTTCCATAAAAACTGTAACTGCTGGAAAAAGCAGTCCAGCACATCGCCTACAAATAGTGTACGAGTGAAAATTTCAGTGCCATAAGCAGCATCTTCAAAATTACGATCTACGATTGTAGAATCTTGTCTATTGTACATTTTATATTCTTCTGGATTGCTCGTTTCATCAATATGCAGTTCATACGGTATGATTGTTTCATCCATATGTAACTCAACAATAAGGCTTGTCTCATCACTGTAAACAATTTTTAATTCATCCACTTTAGTAGAGATAGTCTCTAGCCGCTGTTTTAACTGTTCAATCGTAATTCTAGTTGGTATAACAGCAATCATATCTGAAAAATGACGTTCTAATGTTCCATTCATAGCTGCGCGGTATGTTTCTGTTTGCACTTCCATCCAATCACTCCTATTCAAATGACTACATTGTACATGCCAATGAAATTTCGATATTTTCTGTTTTCTCTCTCTAACATTATAGAGCGCATTCGTAGAAGGTGTAAAATTATTATTTTGTATTATAGTTTGAAAGCTTGTAAATTAAATAAATTTTTTGTAAAACTTGTCGAAATATAGTTCTATATAACGAATCATTTGATATGATAGAAATGCTGAGAAAATATGAAATAGGGAGAGGAAAATGACTGTGAAGAAATTGTTAAGTGTCTTTTTATCATTCATACTATTGCTTTCATTTACTGGAACTTTAGTACAAGCAGAAGAAACGGCTTCTATGTCAGTAGAAAAAGCAATTCAAGTATTTAAGCAGCAAGGGAAAACGAAGGGGATAGTGGAAGGATATATCGTTGGATATACGCAAAGTCCTTCTAAATACACGAAAGATCCAGCTAAGTTTGATGATACAAACGTAGCAATTGCGGATTCGCCAAATGAAACGAATCCAGACAAAATCATGCCTGTTCAGTTGCCAAAGGGTGATGTGAGAGCGGCAGTAAATGTGAAAGATCATCCTGAAAATATCGGGAAGAAAGTTAGTTTAACAGGGACGCTTGAATTATATTTTAGTAGCCCAGGTTTAAAATCGGTAACGGCTCATAAGTTTCAAGGGGAAGGACAAAACCGTGTTAGCGATGTAGTGGCTTCGCCTGGTAGTGGAGAAGTTGCGAAGGGAACAGCGGTAACATTAACAACGAATACAGAAGGAGCAACAATCTACTATACGTTAGATGGCTCTAACCCTACAAATAAGAGTGTTCGTTATAACGGACAAATTGTAGTGAATGAAAATAGTGTGATTAAAGCAATCGCAGAGAAAGAAGGGCTTACTTCTTCAGCGGTTTCAACATTTTCATTTATTATCGTAAATAATGAACCAGTTCGTATTCATGATATTCAAGGGAAATCACATGTTTCTCCTTACAAAGGGAAGAAAGTATACAATGTGGAAGGCGTTGTAACAGCACTTGATAAAAATGGTTTTTATATAGAAGATAACCAGCCGGATAATGATCCAGCTACGTCAGAAGGTATGTACGTATACAAAAAAGATGCGAATGTAGCGGTAGGAGATCTTATTCAAGTTGATGGAGAAGTAGAAGAATATGTTGGACCTGGGTATGCAGAAAGGTTTGACACAGATTTAACGACGACGGAAATTAAAGCGAGCCGCGTTGCTGTAATCGCAAAAGATCAACCTTTACCAGCACCGATTGTACTTGGAGAAAACGGTGTGAAAATCCCTGATCAAATTATCGATAATGATGCATTCGGTTTATTTGATCCAAATGAAGATGCAATCGACTTTTATGAAAGTATAGAAGGTATGCGCGTTACGATGCCAACGCCAAAAATTATTGCACCTCAGAAAAACGGAAATTTATATGTAACAGTAGAAAATGGCGGAAATAAAGTCGTAACGAAATACGGCACACCTGTATTAGATGAAAATCAATTAAACCCAGAGCGTCTTTCTGTAAAAGTACCTCGTGATTATGTAGCAAAAGTAGGAGATACTTTCACTGGAGATATAACAGGGGTAGTCGGATATGATTACGGTTCGTTCCGCATTTCGCCAATAACGGAATTACCATCTGTAGTGGACGGTGGATTTAAGCAAGTAGGCGCGAATATTCAGCCTCGTCTTGATAAGTTAACAGTTGCTACATATAACATTGAAAACTTCTCGGCGAATAAAAAAGAAACAACAGATGAAAAAGTAAAAGCGTTAGCGTATTCTATTAAATACAATTTAAAAATGCCAGATATTATCGGTGTAGAGGAAATGCAAGATAATAACGGAACGATTAATGACGGTACAACAGATGCTTCATTAAGCGCAAAACGTATCATTGATGCAGTTCTAGAAATTCGTGGACCGAAGTATGAGTATGTAGAAATTGCTCCCAATAATAATCTAGACGGAGGAGCACCAGGAGCGAATATTCGCGTCGGTTTCTTCTACAACCCATCACGCGTGAAATTAGCAGCAGTACCGAAGTTACTTGATAAAAATGTCATTCGCATTGGAGACGAAAGTTCATTATTTGAAAGTACACGTAAACCGCTTGCAGCAGAATTTACGTTCCAAGGACAAAACGTTGTTGTCGTTGCAAATCACTTAAACTCAAAAATAGGAGATGCAACGCCATTTGGAAAAGTGCAGCCGCTCGTATTAAAGAGTGAAGAAAAACGAATTCAATTAGCGCAAGAAGTAAATCAATTCGTACAAGGAATTCAGAAAAAGAACACGAATGCACCAGTTGTTGTGTTAGGGGATATGAACGATTTTGAGTTCGCTAAACCACTAAAAACACTAGAAGGAACAAACTTAAAAAATATGTTAAACACAGTGCCGAAAGACAACCGCTACACGTACATTCATGAAGGAAATGCACAAGTGTTAGATCATATTTTAGTAACAAACAACATCGCACCGCACACAATTGTAGATCCAGTACACTTAAACTCAAACATTATGAAAGAACATGGACGTGTAAGTGACCACGACCCAGTACTTGCTCAAATTGATTTGAAGAAAGCTTCTTAAATAGTCATGAAAGAACGCTTAGAGATATACTGAGCGTTCTTTTTCTGTAAAAATCATGTTAAAATTAATTAAAAATTCAGCTTTTTATAATGAGGAGGTTAAAAATGCAAGTGTGGTTAAATGGAAAATTAATGAATCAGCTTGCAATTTTTTTCAGTACAATCGTCATGCTCCAATTTGTAGCAGAGGTAACAGGACTTACTCAAAATTTGGATATTACATATAACTTAATACATACAGCATCGTCCTATGTAACATTTAGTTTGGCAGTCATTTTTACTTTAATAGGTGCAAGAAGAGAATTAAGTACATATGCAATTATTTTATTATGTTCAGTTGTAGGTATTAAAGCGATTTATTTTGCGGCGGTCGTTATTTTATGGGGATTGGCAGGTACGCCGTAAAGGGGAGATGATTATATGAGTAATGATAATAAGAGCGTAATTCTCTAAGCTAGCTTAGGGAATTACGCTCTTATTCGTTCAATGATTTAGTCTGAAATTGCTTGAAACGCTTTTCTACATCGATCTCTTTTTTGCAATCTTCTTCTATATTTTTTTCTATCTCGCTTTACTCCTTGTATATACATAAATAAGCTAACGAGAAGGAAGAAAGTACATTGCATCGTTAAAATGTACGGTGACATGCCTTGCAATGGTTGCTTTGGATCATATAAATGAAAAGGTGCTCCGCCTATTGTAGGGAATATTGTATTTAGCAGGACGTAAGGAATGGAGGCAACTGCAAATGGAAAGAGAATTGCCATATAGTCCTTTTGTGACCATACAGATGCAGCAAGTCCTAAAAGAGCCATTAAACCTGCAAATAAAAAATTAATTCCGATATATACAGTAATGTAAGCGAGAGGTGCATCGAAATATAGGTTTGCAAACATTCCGTCATCATTTATGATGCCTGAACCTGCCGTAGGTTCTCCGTCTGGAATAGTTAATTTGCAAAATAATAACGATAAGATGAATGGAAATGTATAAAGAAATCCTCCGCAAAAAAACGTAACGATATATTTCATTACTGAATAAGGAAATAAAGAAATCCCCTTACTCACAAACGGTTTAAAACCATCTGACTTATCCGAATTGTAACTTGTACTAAAGGGAAAACTCGCAATAACTGGCATTAATAATAAATAAACATCCATTTCATTGTCGCGAAATCCGATCCATTTTATATCTGTTGAAATAGGTCCACTCGCAGCGTCTCCTAAATAACGAAGTACATAATAATAGTGATAAATGCAAATAAGAACGAATCCACTAAGCATCATAATTAAAGAAATACGACTACAAAAAGCTTGCTTTATATTTAAACGAAGCGCACGCATCATGACTGAAAAAGCCTCCACTATTTTGATAAACTTGTCTATTTTCTATATTACTATTAAATGTAAGGATTTTCTTGTTTTTTTATTTGATTATTTGAAAAAAGGGAAATTTGTTGTTGTTAAGTAAGGTTTAACTGAAACTTTATTTTCTAAAATATGGTTGACAATTTAGTATTACATTTGTAATCTTAATTGTAGATTACAAATGTAATATGAAGGAGTGAAATGTTTATGACAAATCAATTACCTAAAATATCTGAAGCTGAATTAGAAATTATGAAAGTACTTTGGTCTAACTCTCCACAAACAGCGAATGAAATTATAGAAGAACTAGAAGATGCAATGGACTGGAAACCGAAAACAATCCGTACATTAATTAATCGGTTAGTACAAAAGGAAGCTGTTTCTTACCATCAAGATAAAGGGCGCATGTATGCTTATTATCCGTTAGTATCACAAGATAATTATTTGCAAGTTGAAACAAAATCTTTGCTAAAGCGTTTTTGCGGCGCAGCGTTTAAGCCATTACTTGTTAATTTCTTAAAAGAGGAAAAATTGTCTTCAGAAGATATTAATGAACTGAAACGCATTTTAGATGAGAAGACAGAGGAGAACAAGAGGAAGGATAGATAACAATGATAGACACGCTTATAAATGTATACCTTCCTCATTTTTTTGATTGGCTTATAGAAACGTCACTTATGGCTAGCATATTAGTTGGATTTATTTTATGTATAAAAGTACTATTTAGAAATAAATTAACGCCCCGATGGCAATATATGCTGTGGATCGTACTAATGATAAGACTCCTTTTACCTTGGTCACCAGATAGCTCTTATAGCATTTATTCATTATTTTCCTATAGTTCTAGTGTATCGGAAGTTATTCAAAAAAATGCACCTTCACGTGAGAATACAGTGAATAACGAGATGAAACAGACAGTGGAATTAGAATCAAATTCTGAAACTGTGACAAAGAATAGTGAACCTGAAGTAAACGTGAGTGCGGAACAACAGACTACATTTTCTTTATACAAAGTTGCGATATATGTTTGGTTAGCTGGGGTAATCGTATTAGCAGTCATCACGTTTATTGCAAATAGACGGTTATATTCTTACATAAAGAAACAACCAGATATTACGGATGAACAGGTCGTTACAGTGTTTAATCGCTGTAAGCAGTCTATGAAAATGAAGAAGGCAGTTTCATTACGTCTAGCGGGAAAGATTGCGAGCCCAACTGTTTTTAGCTTCTTTCGCCCGAAAGTATTACTATCAAAAAAACATATGAAAGCATTAAATGAGCAACAATTACAATATGTCTTTTATCATGAGTTAGCTCATATTAAAAGAAGCGATGTAGCTGTAAATTGGATTATGTACAGTTTAATCCTATTAAATTGGTTCAATCCGATTCTTTGGTACGCCTATTTCTGTATGCGAGAAGATCAAGAATTAGCCTGTGATGCATATGCGCTTACGTTTATAGATAAAGAGGAGCAAATTGCATACGGTCATACAATCATTACCCTTTTAGAACATTATTCCTATCAAGTACCAAGCCTAGCAAATTTAAGTAGAAATAAACGAACATTAAAAAGGAGAATCGTTATGATTAAAAATTTCCAAAAGAAATCGTATCGTCTGTCTTTACTTGGAGTTATTGCTATAGCAGCTATAGCAGGCGGATTTTTATTAAATGCAAGGATAACTGAGGGGGATGAAAGACAGAAAGAAAAGGTTGTAGAAAAAAAGCAATCTAAAGCGGCTTTTGAAGAAGCAATAGAAACAGTATTAGGTACACCGGAGAATGCAAGTAGAGAATGGGGGATGTCAATAAAGTCATATAAAATGAATACAGATTTTTTGTATTTGGCAGAAAAGAATTTTACGAAAGAAGAATTTGAGCAGTATGTTCAATTATTTAAGGAAGCGCAAGAAATTCATAAGAAAGCAATGGTTAAGAAAAATGTGCCTGAGAATTATGATGGAGATACAAAGGAATATAAACCTGAACGCTTGAAGAAAGCTGATCAAGAAAGACTAGCTACTATTGAGAAGACATTAAAACCGCTTGGAGATAAGCTGGAGAAGTCTTTAACATATACTATGGAAGAAGCAAAAGAACATGTACCGTTTCAAATTAAGCAGCCGACTTATATACCTGAAGGTTATGAATTAAAGAGAGAATGGGCTGACTCATATTTTGGAAGAGATGTAGAATTAGTTACTAAATCAGAATATACAAAAGGGAAATATGGTTTTACAATTTATCAGTCAAGGATGTATATGGATGGTAATGGTAATAAGGATCCACTACACTATATGATGCCTGGAGAAGAGAATCTAGAAAGTTATAGTTTAGACGGGAAAGGAATGGTCTATAATAAATCTTCTCATGGAGAGGGTAAGTTAAAAGGGCTCAAAATGTTTGTACCAGCACAAGGTAAGAATAGTGAGTATCAAATTGTCATAGTGAATGATATGTTTACAAGAGATACAAAGATATACGAAGAGATAATCGATGATGAGCTAACTAAGAAAGAGATGGAGAAGATTTTACTTTCTATGTCAAAATAAAAGACAGTGTTCTTAAACTTTTGATTTTAAGAACACTGTCTATTTTATTAAATTTCTAGTGGGATCTAGCCACCAATTATTATGAATATATTCTAGCTTTCCATACATGTATACTTTTTGATACACTATGGACAGTATGATATAACTTGACTGGAATTTTTTATACTGGAAATAATAAAAAAGAGAACTTGTATAGAATGTAAGCGTGTGGTAATATCAAAGATGTACTGATTGACTGTATTATCCAATTGGTCATTTTTGGAGGTGACGATGTGGCGATAGATCGAAAACGTTCTATTATTGAAGCTGCAACAAAGTCTTTTTCAGCGTTCGGTTATAAAGCAACAACGATGGATCAAGTAGCGAAGTTAGCGAATGTAGGAAAAGGAACGATTTATACTTTTTTCAAAAATAAAGAAGAGCTATTTGGTGAAATTATTTCTAATTTAATTACAGAAATGAAGCAAGTTGCAGAAAATGCAATTCGTTCAGATGTTTCATTTTTTGAAAATGTACATAGAGCATTATATAGCATATTAGAATTCAGAAAAGAACATCAGCTCATGATTAAGTTAATTCAAGAAGAGCGTGATATGGGAACGAAAGAAGTACAAGAAGTGATGCAACAAGTAGATGTGGAAATCGTTTCTGTCATTCAATCGTATTTAAAGATTGCGATTGAAAAAGGTGAGATTAGCAAATGTGATCCAGAAATTACAGCATTTATTATGCTTCGCTTATACGTATCGCTTATTTTTGATTGGGAAAAAAATCATGAACCGCTAGAAAAAGAAAAAATCGCAGAATTATTTGAACTTTATTTATTAAAAGGATTGTCAAATTAAGATAATCCTTTTATTATTATAAAAAGTGACCACTTGAACAAAATGGTCATATATTTATTTTAGGAGGGATAATAGACATATTTACTTCATAGTAAGGAACAGTTGCATAGTATAAATTCGGGGATAAGGCATATGTATGAAAAGGTATAGCCTTTTTATTTGGGTAAAAATGACCAGATGAACAAAATAGTCATTCGAAAAAGGGGGAGTAAAGATGAAATGGAATCAGTTACTTCGTAAAGAGTTTACTGAAATCATAAAAAGTAAAAAAATATTAATTCCAATTATCGCGGTTTTATTCGTACCGATTTTATATGCAGGTATGTTTTTATGGGCCTTTTGGGATCCGTATAAACAGTTAGATGATTTACCAGTTGCGGTAGTGAATTTAGATAAAGGTGCAGTATTTGATGGGAAACCAATAGAGGTCGGAAAAGGGCTCGTTGATAACTTAAAAGATAATACAAGTTTTAAATGGGAATTTGTAAGTGAAAAAGAAGCGAAAAAAGGAATGGAAGGTAGAAAGTATTACATGTTAGTACGCATTCCAGATGACTTCTCAAGTAACGCTACAACGTTATTAAAAGATGATCCAAAACCATTAAACTTAGAATACATTCCAAACGAGAGTTTAAACTTCTTATCTTCACAAATTGGCGGAACAGCCATTGAAAAGATTAAAACTGAAGTATCAAGTACGTTAACGAAAACATATGCAGAGAAAATGTTTGATTCCATTCAAGACGTCTCAAAAGGATTAGCAGATGGGGCAGAAGGAGCAAATAAACTACACGACGGATCAAGTGAATTGCATGATGGTTCAAGTAAAGTGACGGATGGCCTTCATACACTTCAAGGGAAGTCTGGGGAGATGAAGGATGGAGTTCAGAAATTAGCGGATGGTTCTAATAAATTAGTAGATGGCTCCGGCAAAGTAACAAATGGTTTAAATACGCTAAATAGCAAAACAGGTGAAATGCAGAAAGGTATAGGGAAATTAGTAGATGGGTCAGGCAAAGTGACAGTAGGTTTAAATACGTTAAATAGCAAAACGGGTGAGATGCAGAAAGGTATAGGGAAATTAGTAGATGGGTCAGGAAAAGTAACAGACGGTTTACATGTATTAAATAGCAATGCAGGTATCGGAAAATTAGTAGATGGGTCAGGAAAAGTAACAGACGGTTTACATGTATTAAATAGCAATGCAGGTATTGGGAAATTAGTAGACGGATCAGGAAAATTAACGAACGGTTTAATTACGTTAAATAGTAAAACAAGTGAGATGCAAACAGGTATCGGAAAATTAGTAGATGGGTCAGGAAAAGTAACAGACGGTTTAATTACGTTAAATAGCAAAACGGGTGAATTGCGTGATGGATCTGAGAAAGTGACCGGTGGCTTGAACCAATTAGTAAGTAAATCCGGTGAATTAAAAGCAGGAACAACTGATCTATCAAATGGTATGGGAAAACTTGCTGAAGGGCAAAGTCAATTAGAAAAAGGGTCTCAAGAAATCCAAAAGGGATTGCAAGATTTAAATAGTAACGTACAAAAGTCTGCTGCAGGCTTAGAGGAAATGCAGTCGAAAATTCCTTCTATATTGAATACAGTAAATGAGAAAATAGATGGAGCTGGGGCGAATGTAAATCAGTTAAATGAACTTACGCAATCAACAGCAGGAGATGCTAAAAATGCAGCGCAAGAAATAGCGAATTTACAAAAGCAAATTGAGAGTTTACCGAAAGAATATCAAGAGCAGTTACAGCCATATATAACAAATGCGGCAAAAAGTACAGCGACAGTTCAGCAAAAAGCTACTGGGGTAGCAGGTGGAACAAATAAATTGAATGAAGAAGTAAAACAATTAAAAGGCGAAATACATCAAACAACAAATGGATTGCAAAACAAATTACCAAATCCAGAAGGGGTGAAAACTCTAGCAGGTGGCATTGAGAAACTAACGAACGCACAAAACGAATTTGTTAGTAAGTTTCATGGATTTGGTGAGGGATTAGATAATGCAAAAATAGGTGCCGATAAATTAAAAGATGGATCAGTTCAATTAATTGACGGAGTAACGCAATTACAAAGCGGATCCGGAAAAGTGACAGCAGGATTAGGTCAATTATCTGCAGGAGTAAATCAATTAGCAGATGGCTCAAACCAAGTAACAGGCGGATTAGGTACACTATCTGCAGGAGCAAATCAAATGGCAGGTGGTGTAAATCAATTAGCGGACGGCTCAAGCCAAGTAACAGGCGGTTTAGGCACAGTATCTGCAGGAGTATCCAAATTAGCAGATGGGTCTGGTCAAGTAACAGGCGGTTTAGGCGCAGTATCTGTAGTAGTAACTCAATTAGCAGATGGCTCAAGCCAAGTAACAGGCGGTTTAGGCACAGTATCTGCAGGGGCAAACCAAATGGCAGGTGGTGTAAATCAACTAGCAGATGGCTCAAGCCAAGTAACAGGCGGTTTAGGTACATTATCTGTAGGAGCAAACCAAATGACAGGTGGTATAACGCAATTAGCGGACGGTTCAAGTCAAGTAACAACTGGTTTAGGTACTCTAAATGGTGGTCTAAATAAAATGTCCACTGGCTCAACCCAGCTAATCGACGGCGTAAATAAACTAGCAGACGGATCCGGAAAAGTAACGGATGGTCTTGTAAAAGTAAACGACGGTTCAGGTGAACTTGCTGAGAAGCTTGGTGAAGGGGCAGAGAAAACTGGTGAAGTAAAAGGAACAGATAAAACGTATGATATGTTTGCAAGTCCTGTAAAAGTGAAGACGGAGAAAATGGCGGAAGTTCCTAACTACGGAACTGGATTTACACCATATTTCTTATCACTTGGTTTATTCGTTGGGGCATTACTACTATCTATCGTATACCCATTACGCGATACAGTTGGCGTTCCGAAATCAGGATTTAGCTGGTTTATTAGTAAGTTCGGCGTGTTATTATCAGTCGGTATTATTCAAGCGATAGTAGCAGATGTTATATTGCTATTCGGATTAGGTGTAGAAGTACAAAGTATTCCGTATTTCATACTCTTTAGCATCGTTACAAGTTTAGCGTTTATCGCATTAATTCAATGTTTAGTAACAGCATTCGGTGATGCAGGGCGTTTCATCGCCATCATCACATTAATTATTCAGCTTACAACAAGTGCTGGAACATTCCCACTAGAATTGATTCCGAAGTTTTTACAACCATTCAATGCTTGGTTACCGATGACATACTCTGTATCAGGATTGAAAGCAGTCGTATCAAGTGGAGACTTTGACTTCATGTGGCAAAACATAGGAATACTCATGATTTTCATCGTTGTATTATCACTTGGAACGATCGCATCCTTAACTTGGATGCACAAACGACAATTTAGAAATATTGCGGAAAACCAATCGATTGAAGCATAGAAAAAAGCACCTTTTCGGTGCTTTTTTTATTTTAATGGAGGGGTCTTTTCTGTAGTTTATATAAACCTTTTTACAAGATATAGAGACGAAAGAAAAGGATTTACAACAATTTACAGAGAAACATAGGGTAGAGGAGCTGATATGATGAGAGGAAATCTTACTTATTATTTTATCGTAAATCCGCTAATCATCTTTCTTGTTTACGCCCTTTCACCTATCTTGTTTCACAAAGAAAAATATATAAATATGAAAGATGCACTAGGAATACTTTTAGTTTACTATGTGCTAATTAGCGGGTATTACCTTATGGATGTTATAAGTGAAAGAATGAAGAAAAACGGTAAAGACAAATAAAAAGTTTTAGTACATAAAAACAGATGGAGGATAACAAAATGACCGAAAATGAAATGAAATTCAGAGATACGACGATTCGTAACTTTTTCGATAAAGAGGACCGCCTAAAATCGATTCCAGGTCAAAAGAAGAAGAAACTAGTATTGTTAGAGCATTTAATTAGCAAGTTAAACGCTGAAAATCAATATACGGAAAAGGAAATGAATACATTCATAAAACAATATCATGATGATTTTTGTACGATTAGACGTGAGTTTATTGTGCACGGATTTATGGATCGAGAGGATAATATGTACCGTATAAACGGGAGAGAAGTTTGGACGAAGTGGGAGGAGTTAAAATAATGAATCAGTGAGGGGATCCTCACTGATTATAAGTCTGTGCTAGTCTTGCACTTTCTGCGTAGTAAGTCTATGAATTCTTCAATATTTGAACTTGTAATGTATCCCAGCGTGATATATTCATCTTCATAGTAAAATATTATTTTTTTATCAAAGATCCGTCTCTTCGTTTCTATGGATAGAATTTTTTCATAATCAAATTCGGCAATGAATGTGCTTTTATATTGGCTAAAAAAGAGAAGTCTTCCATTAGTAGCAAGTAGCATGCCTGGATGCGGAACTTTATGCGTAATCATATAGCCAGTAAGTGAACAATTTAAAGTAGATAAAATTGTTTCTTCTTTATGTAATAGTTGTTTTGCAGCTGTTAAAATTGGATTCATTGTATACATTCCTTTTATATAGATGTAAGGATATTGTATCAAAAGTGGAAAAATTCTCAATATGTAATGTTGCATTTTGAGCGTTATATAGTTTTAATATTATTTTTTAAAGAAAAAGGTACGAGGTGATTTAGTGATACGATTTGCAAAAGAGATTGATGCAGAATCCATTACGAATATTAGAAAAGAAATTATATTATCGGAAACTACTACAAAGTTTTTTATAGTATCTCCAAATAATGTACCAAATGATATTAATGCAGAAAGAGAAAAGATACGGAAAAGTAATGAGAAAGGTAATCTTTACATAGTTTATGAAGTGGATAAAAAAGTGGTTGGCTTTTTAATTTTCAATCGATATGAATTAGACCGCTTACGACATGTAGGCACAATGGGAATGGGAATTAGAGAGGCGTACTGTAATCAAGGCATTGGTACAGAACTAATTGAATTTCTTATTAGTTGGGCTAGAGGGCAGAAAGGTTTGGAGAAAATTTGCTTAGGCGTAGTTTCTATTAATGATAGGGCGATTAGAGTATACAAACGTATGGGATTTGTAGAAGAAGGAAGGCAAAGAAAGCAAATAAAGTATGAAGATGGATCATTTGGAGATGATGTATTGATGGGTTTTTACATTGAATGAAATAAAGGAGTTTTCTATTGATAGAAAGTGGGATTCTATGAGTAATTGTATAGTCGGTGCATATTGTAGTGAAAAGACTGCCGATATTGGCAGTCTCTTTTTAGTGGAGGTGCTTAGCGAACCTTAAGTTCCAGTCGCTCTTTCTGGCGCAGATGATGTGCAAAATGCATAGAAATAAGCTGGAACCATTCTGCGGCATGTAAGTAACCAAGCCCAGGGTGTTCGACTTTACAATCACTAGGGATAGAAGAAAGTGTTGGCTCAATGTCTTTAACAATTGTAATTAATTCTAGAAGCTGTTTCTGTACGTCTTCTTTATTAGCTGGGTTTTCAGGCGTATATCCAGGATGATCTGGTAATTTGATTTTTATGTCTGGGAAAGCTCCCATCATATATACCTTTTCCCCCATATCTGTTTTCTTTTTAGCTACAGAAGGCACTTCAGTTCTGCATTTCACGATTGCATCTAACTGCATGCGTGTAGCTGAAATTAAGTGATTATACATTTGACCGAGGGACCATTCCTCATTAGAAGGCTTCATCCTAAATTGTTCTATAGAGTACTTTTCTAATTCCTCTATGTAGTACGTTGCTAACTCTTCAAATTTCTTCATATCGCTAACTCCTTTTATGAAAATGTATTTGTTAATACCTACTATAAAGAAGTAATGCTGACAACATTATGTCAGTAGTGAAATACAAAAATTAAAGTTTTAACATTTTTTTTGCTTCATTACGAATTTTCTCAGAAAGAATTTTTGGCTCAAGTACTTGCACTTGGCTTCCCCAGCTTAATACCCATTGAAATACTTCGTCTATGTTTCTTGATTTCAAAAAGACGTGAAAACCATTGTCTCTATGCTCGTATGACTCTATAAAGAAGTATCGTGATTCAATAATTTTATGTGCAATATGGGCTGGGAATAACAAATGAATCATCACAGTACGGTTGCTTTCAGGCTGATATTCTTGCAAAGAAAAGTCTTCAGGTTTTGTAAAGAATTCTTGTTCTCGCTGTAATTCCTCCATTCGATCTAAGCGGAAATTACGTATTTGTTTTCGAAGTAAACAATGGGAAACGACGTACCAAATTCCTGAAATATTGACTAAGCCGTAAGGGTGAACGGTCCGTTTTATTTTTGTAGTTTCTCTTGGTTTACGATAAGAAAAAGAGATAGCCTGTTCTTTTTGGATAGATTCTTGCAACAGGATAAGTTGTTTTTCAAGTTTTTCTTGTTCAGATTGTTTGTGTGAAAATATAGGAGAAAGAAAACGGAAAGTTCCTCGTAACTCTTTCACTTTCTTTTGTTGATCAGTAGGGAGAACAACCTCAAGTTTCTCTTTTGCTGATTGTGCGTGTACAGAAAAAGAAGAAGTGAAAGTTTTCTCGATATAATCACCGCCTAATAAAAGAGTAACAGCCTCTTCAGGCGTAAGTTGAATGGGTGGTAAGAAATAACCATCCATTAATGAATAGCCGTGGCCGGGCATGGCGAAGAGTGGGACGCCAGATTCACTAAGTGCACCCATGTCTCTATAAATTGTTCTTATACTTGTCTCAAATTTTTCAGCTAAGCTTTGTGCTGTAACAGTTTGTCTTCTTTGTAATTCAATTAATATAGTTAATAAACGATCCGTCCGATTCATGAAATATCTCCTTTTATCTTTAATAAATATGCCTACTGTAAACTTCTAAAACTAATATAAATCCCCTCCCATTAACAGACTTTTCCCTATGTATAATATTAATATAGTAAAATCATAACAACCCATATTGCAGTTTCCAATAATATACTATATAATCAATTTAAGAAAACGTTTTCATGCAAAGGGGGAGAATTTCGTGTCGACTATAGAGGACGTGGCGAAATTAGCGGGGTTATCAAGGACAACGGTTTCTAGGGTGATTAATAATCATCCATATGTTTCAGATGAGAAGAAAAAAAGGGTTCAATTAGCAATGAAGCATTTAGGTTTCGTTCCTAATTCTGCGGCGAGAAGGCTTCGTAAACAAAAGACGGAAACAATTGCGGTGCTAGTTCCAAGGATTACAAATCCTTTCTTCAGTAGATTTATCGAAGCAATTGAGATTGCTGCTTCTGAACATAAATATAAACTGATTATTTGTCAAACAAGATATTTACCGGAAAAAGAGATGGAGTATTTACAATTATTATCTACGAAACAAGTAGATGGGATTATTCTATGTTCACTAGAAAATCCGTGGGAAGATGTAGAGCCATACTTACAGCACGGTCCAATCGTGTTATGTAATGAATATATTGAGGAAGCAAATGTTCCAACAGTGAAGTTTGATCATGCGCAAGGAGCATACATAGCTGCTAAGCATGTGTTAGAACAAGGATATCGTAATCTTATTTTTTGCCGTGGTAACGAAACCAAAGTGGTTAGCCAGCAGCGAAAAATGGGCTTTTTACGTGCCATAACTGAGAAGAGCCGCCAAGTAGAAGCGATCGATTTTCTTGAAAACGCTTTCTCTTGGGATGATGGAAAGAGAATATTCCATGAAGTATTAAAGGACAAAAAAAATCCTACCGCGATTTTGGCAGGAGGTGACGAGGTTGCAGCTGGAATCATTTCAGAGGCAAAACGCCATGACTGGAGTATTCCAGATGATCTCGCTGTTATCGGTTTTGATAATCAAATATTATCACAGATTACTGAGCCAGGTATTACGACAATTGAACAGCCAATCGATGAGATGGCCCGAAAAGTTGTCGACCTGATGATGGATAAAATCCATACGAAAAATTATCGACAAAAAGAATTGTATGAGTTTGAATTGGAGCTCTTGGTGAAAGGTTCAACGATGAAGAAGGATACGATGTTATTAGCCTAGTAGACTATGTCTGCTAGGTTTTTTTATGTTCATAAACTACTATTCTTCGTGAACGCAGTCATCACATTTGTTATGGTATGCTTCGTGCTGCTCATCAATTTCTTTCCCACAGTGCGCACAAGTTTTCGTCGGTAAATTTCTGAAAAACTCCATTGGTTGATCGATCATGTCAATCCCTCCATTTCCATTTCTTACTATCATTGTATTAGTACAAAAAATAAAAGTCAACAACTGTTTTATAACAAAATTGAAAAATAATGAAAAAGTTTAGGAAATGGATTATAGTTAACAATGTAGAATGTAAGTGAAACATGCATTCCTACTCGGTTTTAGAAAGGATGGATACATATGAAAATGACTGTTGTCGGCTTTTGGGGCGGCTTTCCAGAAGCGGGAGAAGCAACGTCGGGGTATTTGTTTGAACACGATGGTTTTCGTTTACTTGTCGACTGTGGTAGTGGTGTACTAGCACAGCTTCAAAAATATATAACACCATCTGATATAGATGCAGTTGTACTGTCACACTATCATCATGATCATGTTGCAGATATTGGGGTATTGCAATATGCGAGATTAATTACGAGTGCGACAACAAGGCAACTACCGGAATTACCAATATACGGTCATACGTTTGACGAGAATGGATTCCATTCTTTAACGCATGAACCGCATACGAAAGGAATCGCGTACAATCCAGAAGAAACACTTCAAGTTGGACCGTTCTCGATTTCATTCTTAAAAACTGTTCATCCTGTTACATGTTTTGCGATGCGTATTACAGCTGGTAGTGACGCTGTAGTATATAGCGCGGATTCCAGTTATATTCCTGAATTTATTCCATTCACAAAAGATGCTGATCTTTTCATTTGTGAGTGTAATATGTATGCACATCAAGAAGCTGCAAAAGCAGGGCATATGAATAGTACAGAAGTAGCAAGTATTGCGAAAGATGCGAATGTAAAAGAACTTTTATTAACGCATTTACCACATACAGGAAACACATCTGATTTAGTAACAGAAGTAAAACAAATTTTCAGTGGCCACATTACGCTAGCACATAGTGGTTACATTTGGAACTCATGAGGTGATACGATGTTATTTATTGATAATAAAGGGATTACAGATCCTAGAATAAACTTAGCAATTGAAGAATATTGTGTGAAGAATTTAGATATTAACGAAACATATTTACTGTTCTACATTAACGAACCTTCGATTATCATTGGTAAAAACCAAAACACAGTAGAAGAAATTAATGCAGATTACGTAAAAGAACAAGGAATTCATGTCGTTCGTCGTCTATCAGGCGGAGGCGCAGTATATCATGATTTAGGAAACTTAAACTTCAGCTTTATTACGAAAGATGATGGAGACAGTTTCAGCAACTTCAAAAAATTCACAGAACCTGTAACGAAAGCGCTTGGTAAATTAGGTGTAAATGCAGAACTAAGTGGTCGTAACGACATTTTAGCTGAAGGTAGAAAAATTTCAGGTAACGCGCAGTTCTCAACGAAAGGTCGTATGTTCAGTCACGGTACGTTACTATTTGATTCTGAAATCGATCACGTCGTATCAGCGTTAAAAGTAAAAATGGATAAGATTCAATCAAAAGGCATTAAATCAATCCGTAGCCGCGTTGCGAACATTACAGAATTCTTAAACGAAAAAATGACGACAGAAGAGTTTAGACAACTTCTTCTAGAAACAATTTTCGAAGGGGAAACAGAAATTCCAACGTACGAATTAACAGAAAATGATTGGAAAGAGATCCATAAACTTTCTGAAGAACGCTACCAAAATTGGGACTGGAACTACGGAAAATCTCCGAAGTTCAACTTACAACATTCACACCGCTTCCCAGTTGGACAAGTTGACGTTCGTCTTGAAGTGAAAAAAGGAACAGTAACAGAATGTAAAATTTACGGTGATTTCTTCGGATCACTAGATGTGCATGACATTGAAGAGCGTCTAACAGGTGTACAATTTGATAAAGATGCATTCACTGTAGCTTTAGAAGGCGTAGATATCGTACGTTACTTCGGTAATATTACAACAGAAGATTTCTTACATTTATTCTTCTAAAAATAAGGGAGGCTGCCGTAACGGGCAGCCTCTTTCTTTTTGCATAAATTGTCACGTTTTGTCGGTAAGTCGATATATTTTAAAAATCGCCGATATAATTTCACTCACCATAAAATCACAGGACATTTGCTCCTCATAAAGGAATATATATATTCAAAAGGAGGCGGTTCGAAATGAAAAGGGTAATGTACGTCGTATTATTGCTTAGCTTCGTTATCGGAATGACAGCCTGTAACGATGAAACGCCCTCAAGTCGCACACTTTTATCTATTGGAAAGCCAGCGAAGGATAATGTCATATATTTTACGCACACAGATAACAGACGAAAGATAGATGATATACAAACTATGTTTCAAAATAAGAAATGGAAAAGAAATGAAACGTTTAGTACGGTGAATAAAACGCCAGATCTTGTCTTGTCGATAGATGAGGCCAATACCGGGTTACCGACATTATATGTTACATTGTTTTTTCATGAAAACGGAGCGGATGCAATCAACTTATATGGGGAGCATACGAGCTTGAATAAAGAGGAACTAGAAAAACTTAGTGAAAAGATGAGTGCATATTATCCTGAAATGATTTTAGCCTTCGTTTCATCATTTGCTAACAAATGAAATTCCCTTATCCTTCCAAAGAAAGTCAATAGGAGGTGATCGTTGTATATGCAGTTAATGGAATATCACTTGCTACTTTAATTTTCTTTTAATATAATTAATTTAGAATTTTTAAATATTCTAAATTTTATAAAGGTGGGGTTTGTGTGAATCTCGTTCAATCTTTGGCTGAAACGGCGAAAAAGAAGGGGGATAAACCGGCTTATATATTTATGGATCAGTCGGTCTCGTATGACCAATTAAACAAAATGGTCACAAGGTTTTCTAGCAATTTAGCAGAAATGGGCATTGGAAAAGGGGACAATGTCGCATTAGTTGTTGGAAACTCACCACATTTTTTGGTCGGTTTATACGGAACAATGAAAGCTGGAGCAACTGTCATTCCAGTTAATCCAATTTATACAGCAGACGAAATGCATTATATTTTACAAAATGGAGATGTAAAAACAATCATCGTACTCGACGTCCTTCTACCTGTTATACAATCTCTTACAACAAGACTTCCTTCACTTGAAAACATCATCATATGCGAAACCTCATCAGATTTTAACCATACAGAAACCGAAAAAATGAAAACGTTTACGAGAATGATAGGGGCTGGAGATTTAACTTACGAAGGCCCAGATCTAGATGAAGAAGATGTAGCGGTTATTCTATACACTTCAGGCACAACTGGAAAACCGAAAGGCGCTATGTTAACACATAAAAATTTATATAGTAATGCGAGCGATGTGGCGTCGTATTTACAATATACGGCTGATGATCGCGTCGTTGCGGCTTTGCCGATGTTCCATGTATTTTGCTTAACAGTAGCAGTAAATGCGCCGATTGTGAACGGAGCAACTATTTTAATGTTACCGAAATTTAGTCCGAAAGAAGTATTCCGTATTTGTCGCACGTACGAGCCAACGATTTTTGCTGGTGTACCGACAATGTACAATTATTTATATTTATTTGAAGAAGCAAGCGCAGAAGATGTGAAGACGCTTCGCCTTTGTATTTCAGGTGGTGCATCAATGCCTGTTGCTCTTCTGCAAAACTTTGAAAAACGTTTTGACGTAATCGTTTCAGAAGGATACGGTTTATCGGAAGCATCACCAGTTACTTGTTTTAACCCGCTAGATCGTCCGCGTAAACCAGGATCAATCGGTACAAATATTTGGCATGTAGAAAATAAAATTGTGAACGAACTTGGGGAAGAAGTACCTGTTGGCGCAGTCGGTGAATTAATTGTTCGCGGGCCTAACGTTATGAAAGGATACTATAACGCACCAGAAGATACAGCAGCGACATTGAAAGATGGTTGGCTGTATACAGGTGACTTAGCGAAAATGGATGAAGAAGGTTACTTCTATATCGTTGATCGTAAAAAAGATATCGTCCTAGTTGGCGGTTATAACGTATACCCTCGTGAAGTAGAGGAAGTATTATATACACACGAATCTGTAGCAGAAGTTGTCGTAATCGGTGTTCCTGATGAAAACTTAGGAGAAGCAGTGCGAGCTTACGTCGTTTTGAAACAAGCTCACGTAACAGAAGAGGAACTGATGCACTATTGCACGTTACATTTAGCAAAATATAAAGTGCCAATGAGTATCGAATTTTTAACAGAATTGCCGAAGAATACGACGGGTAAATTGTTAAGAAGAGCGTTAAAAGAAAAAGCGATGCAAGTTTAAAAATAGGGGCAACCATCTTTACGAAGGTGGTTGCCTTTGTATTTTTTAGAATTGGTTAAGCTATAGCCCCATATATTTAAACCGTAATATGACTAATAAGGAGGAGATATACGTGGAGCAAAAGGAATTACGTTTACGGAGAGTTCAATACCTTATTTGTGACATTATGGATGAAATGAACGCGGAAAGTGAAAAGAAAAACTTAGAAATTTTGCAGCAAGTAATTGATCATCTTTCAGGTGCGATAGGTGATTTAGTTGATCCATCAAGCTCGTATTCTATCGATTATTTAGAACGGAAAGTTCATACGGCACATTATTTACTGTTTAAAAATGAACGAAAGGCGTATTTGTGTAGGAAATGATATTTTTTGTGCGCTATTGATAATTATTATCGATAACGTGGTTGTGTTGCGTATATTCATATAAAAGTAGCTGATACATACGATGTTATTTTTAAAACTTATAAAGAGCAAACAAATGAAAATATGAAACTACCAAAAGAATTTGCTGACTTAAACAATCATTGGGGTGCGAAGTATGCCAATATTTTAATCCAAGAAAACATTTCAGTTGGAACAGATAATGGCTGGGCTCCAGATAAAGCGGTAAGCCGCGCAGAAGCAGCAAAATTTATTGCGAAGACGGATAAGTTGAAGAAATAAATGAAATAGAGTGAGAAATAAAGGCGCACAACGTTCACTTTTGTGAATGGATTGTGTGCCTTTTTTCTATTATACAAACTAAGGGGCCTTTATATATGAAACCGTGGAACTAGAAGCACCAGAGTATAAGCACGTTTCAAACGTAGACGGAGTAGCTTATGTAAGACCGTATTTTTGTTTTTGAGGGATGGATTTAATTTCTTTTCTTTCCACTATTTATTCATCGTAAATAAGATAGATATTACATCTTATTTAATGATTATCCTTATATAAAAATATTTTAGTTCGTTGTAATGAATTATGGAATAGAAAACGGGAAATTGTCGATAAAGAGTCAGAATTGCTATCTTTCCTTAAAGTCTTACATTTTTTTAATTGAGTTTCTTTCTAAAATTCATTAAATTTTTAGGTGAGAAGAAAGTAGATGTCTTTGAATTACCGAAATCATATAAGAATGAGCAAAATATCGGAGAGGTTGTTACATACATATACAAGGGAGTTAATGATGATAATAGATTTTATACTTGATTTATATATTTTTGTAATGAGTATTCTCTTTATATGGTTGGGATTTAAAATAGATACAGAGAGTTATAAAGAAAACCGAATGTTTATGTCACTTTTCAGTTTCACGGGTGTATTCCCGTTCCTTCTAACTATCAGCTATTATTTGTTTAGAATATTTATGATAGGGTTAGGAGCTATATTCTTGTATCTATTGTTTACAGGAGGGTTTGAGTACTAAAATGTGTAGATAATGCGGGCGTTGGATGTGGAAATCGTACATCAGATGGAAAATACAAGTATACATGGAATGATATAAGGGGTTAAATATGATAGATTATGAATCCTTCTATTCAAAATGAATTACAACTGTAATTTAATGCTTTTATTGATGGAAATTAACAAATGAGAAAAGAACAATTGTGAACCAGGTTCTTTTTTATAATTAATTTGCTATAAACTGAAAAAACTTGAGAAAATTTATAAATCTTTCTATTCAAAATAAATTATAACTATTTTTTGAAGAACGGCGCTGTAATTTAACGTCTTCTCTACTAGAAAAACTGGCAAACAGGAAAAGAAACAATTGTGAAATGGGTTCTTTTTATAATTAATGTGCTATAAACTAAAAAACTTGATAAAATTTTATTTATATTGAATATTCTGTCTTTTATTGTTAAAATTTGTAATGTATTACCAATAATTTGAAAAGGGGTTGTTAGTATGAGTAATGTTTTAGCAAAATTATTTGGGGTAAAAAATGAGGTTGTTGGTCCACAATATTATGAAGAAGGTTGTGACTATGATAGTTATTGTGGCACAAGAAGTCGCACACTACTTCGTCATTATGGTAACGGACGTTTTGTTGCTGTTGGTTGTTGCTAAAAGTGTAAAATTCAAAGCTAAGAATATAAAATTCTTAGCTTTGAATCCTATTAAATTAAAGATAGAAAGGCGTTTAATATGATTGTATATCTTCTATTATTTTTCATATGGTTACTTTTTCTATTAGTTCTACTTATACAAATTAGTAAGTTAAAAAAGGTGCTCGCTCTATTGCCCAAAACAAAATTTATTCAGAACAAATCAAACTCCTTAATAAAAAAAGATATTAGCAATATATTACAATTACCAAATTCCTACTCGACCCATGATGAATCTATTATCTTGTTAATGGCCGCATCATGTAAAATATGTCATGAAAAATTAAATGAAATTATTCATAAAAATAAGCACAAATCACATAACCTAATAATATATTTATATTCCGAAACCCCAGATTTATACAATCAATTTAATAATAGTATTCCGGCGCATTGTAAGATTCCGATATTTCCTTTATCTGAGATTCAAAAAAAACAATTACAAATATTTGTTTTCCCGACATTTATACGTATCAATTCTAAAGCTACTATTACTAAGTTTTCTCCAATATCTGACAATGTCCTCTAAAAGAAAAAAAGTGAGGGTTTTTTATATGTTCATTACTTACATACTAAGAACTATTAAACTAATTTGGAAACTCAATAAGATTTGGTTTTGCTTTTCTAGCATATTCATGATTATTTTAGGGATGTTACCTGTGGCTACAATATGGACTACAAAAGAACTTGTTAACAATGTATCCACCATAATTACAAGTGAAAATAAAAATTATACATTAGCTATTACTCTGCTTGTACTACAATTTTTGCTATTATTAATTGAAACTATCATTAAACAATTCCAGTATTATATTGACGAAAATATGCGCTTTAAGCTCACTAAATTTTTAACTGAAGAGATTGCTTATAAGACATTTAAAATACCGTATTCATATTTTGATAATCCTGATTTTTATAACTATACCAATCGAATAAAATCAAATACCGGTAGACGTCTACTATCACCAATTAACAATTTGTTTTTAATTGCACAATCTTTAATAACCATTTCATCTTTAATTATTTTTTTACTCTCTATTCATTGGAGTTTAGCTGTAGTTGCTAGTATTACCTTTTTTCCAGCTCTTTTCATAAAATCATATCTCGGTAAACAAGGGTTTGAACTTACAAAAAAAACCACTCCTCTCTTAAGGGAGACAAATTATATAGAGAACTTGTTAATGCAAAAAGATACGATTAAGGAAATTAGAATTTTTAACTTACATACGTACTTCATACAAAGATGGGAAAAAAAATATAATAAAAATATGAGTTATTCTTTAAATTTCTTAAAAACCAAAAGTAAAGCGGAAATATTTTTAGATTTGCTAGTAGCTCTTTCATATTGTGGTTCGGCCGGAATTATTATTTGGCTCATTAAAAAATCTGCTGTTAAAATTGGTGACTTCGTTTCTATAGGACAAGCAGTACATAGTACACAAAATGCATTACATAACATTTCAGCTAATTTGGCTCAATTATATGAGGATGTATTATATATATATGACTATTTCCATTATATCGATTCACTAGATGAGGATGAAATAAATACCGATGAACAAGTACCATTTCCTAGTGTTTTACAATATGGCATACGATTTGAAAATGTATCTTTTTCATATCCTAATAATAAAAATAAAATTTTACAAAATGTATCTTTTTCTATATTACCTAATGAAAAGATAGCAATAGTCGGTCATAATGGATCTGGAAAAACTACATTAATAAAATGCCTGCTTGGACTATATCCACTTACATCTGGAAATATATATTTTGATAATATACCTATTAACAAAATTCAATTACATTCTTTAAGAGAGCACACGACAGTAATGTTTCAAGATTTTATTCAGTACCATTTAACCATAAGAGAAAATATTGCTCTTGGTAATGTTTCCGAAATAAATAATGATGAAAAATTAAAAAATGTAGCTATGCAGTCAGGAATCCATGAAGATATCCAACTATTCCCGAATGCATACAACACTCCATTAGGGAGGTTTTTACAAGAGGGGGAAGAGCTCTCTGGAGGGCAATGGCAAAAATTAGCAATCTCTCGATCGTTATTTAAAAATGGTAATATCATGATTTTAGATGAGCCAACTGCTGCGTTAGATCCTATTTCAGAAAGAGAAATTTTTGATAAATTTGAATTACTGACCAACCAGAAAACTACAATTATGATTTCTCATAAAATGTCTGCAGCTAAATTAGCAGATAAAATTGTTGTATTAGACAATGGTGAATTAGTTGAGTTCGGCACTCATGAAGAGCTCTTCCTAAAAAAAGGGAAATACTATGAATTATACACAACCCAAGCAACTCTATATCAAAATAAACTTGATGAGGTTTTAATATGAATGAAATTATCTTAATTTTAAGGATATTAATAGGTACTCTTTTTCTATCGTCCTCTATTAGTAAACTATTACATTTTAGCAAACACGTTGTCATTGTAGGGGAATATAAAATCCTCCCCAAAAAATTCATAAAATTCTTTTCTAGGATGGAAGTAAGCTTTGCGTTAATTTGTTCCATTTCACTCATTCTAGGACTATTACAGTTTTGGGTAGGCGCTATACTTTTACTTTTATTAATTATGTATACAATAGGAATCATTGTTAATTTATATAGGAAGAGAACCAATATTTCTTGTGGATGTGGTGGAATTGTAGGAGATCATAATTTATCTTGGACTTTAGTGTTTCGCAATATTTTTTTAATAGGATTAATTATTTTCCTTATTAAAAATGAAACAGATTTTTTCAGCTTGCAATCTCTCCTTATATATGAAAAGGATATATCACTAATTTTCAATCATAATGGAATCTTCTCTATACTTTTATCAACATTCTTAGTTTTATTAATAGCAATTTTAAACTCAACATTCACAATTTATCGTAGTATGAATCATTTTTTATACCTTACAAAACAAATAAAGGAGCGAAAGATATGAACTGGACTGATTATTTACTTTGGGCTTGTATGATTATCCAAATGATTATTTTCTTTTTGTTAATTAGGTTAGTAACAGACTTCTTGAATAAATTCCAAAATCAAGTAAATATAATCGAAGTTAAAAATTCTACTAAGACAAATATAGAGATAAACAAAGAAGAGTTAATGAAAAGCTAATAAATAAAATTTTTTAACCTTTGAGTCTACATAAACTAAACTTCATATCTTGACATTTAGAAAGCAAAGTAGTTACTTAAATTTCTTTTATAGAACAGTTCACTTTAAAGGGTTCAGCGATGCAATTTGTTTATAAAAAACATTTAGCACCCCCTAATAAATAAGGAATAAAAATTTGTTCCCTTTTCCTGAATTTGTTGTAAAAACTGGTTCATTAGGCTACCATCAGTAGAGATTCTCTACTGATGGTAGCTTCACTTTATAGGAAAGGTTAGGCTAACATGAAAAAAATTTCTGCACAAACATATTTAACGATACCGTTCCACCTATTCTTATCGTTTATTATCATTATATTTATCGGCACATTACCGCACTTATTTATTGGGATGAAGATCGACTTTAACAATTACCTGCACACACTTATGGACGTCACCTCTAAATTAATAGGGGCGGATCCATTAACTTACACGAAATTTGCAAAACCCCTATTTCCTCAAATTCTAATTCAATATGGAAACACGGTTATTATCTTTTTAGCTGCTCTTTTTATTTCCGTATTAGTTTCTTTTATGACTGTTTATGCCTTGTTGCTACTCCCTGTAAAAAAAAGAGAAAGAATAAAATCATTTTTTTTACTATTAGAAGCAATTCCCGATATTTTTATTATTTTGTGTCTCCAATTACTTGTCGTTTGGATTTATAAACAGACAAACTTTTTAATCGCAAATATAGCTGGTACAAAAGACAACTCAATCTTACTATTTCCGATTATTTGCTTAAGTTTGCCAACTATTCTTATGTTTAACAAGCTACTATTGCTACGTTTTGAAAATGAATTACAAAAAGATTATACCTTGCTAGCACGCGCCAAAGGATTTGACACGTTTTATATTCTCAATCATCACGTTCTAAGAAACGTCTTTTTAAGTACTCTCTACTTCTCAAAAACAAATATTTGGTATATGTTATCTAATTTATACATTATTGAATATTTACTCAATGTTCAAGGTATTTTCACATTTTTAAAAACGTATAATACTGAATTAGAACCAGCACCTGAAATATTTTGCGTTACATTGTTTTTAATTTACATTCCTATCTTTATTGTCTTTAAGCTTTTCAATATTTTCATACCTGATGAACTGAAAGGAGAATCTTAACATGTGGGCCCATTTAAAAAGAGATAAGTATTTCATAATTTGTATATCCTTTTTGCTTCTATTAATCATAGTAAGCATCGGAAATTCCATATTCTTTGATGGGAAAGTTCGCCAAACATCTATTCTATATGATGAAAGTGGTAATGTACAAGCAGCACCATTTCCCCCTTCTTTCACTTTTCTGTTAGGTACGGATATGAAGGGATTTGATTTATTACATAGAGTAGTAGATGGAGCGAAATGGACCATTGGTATATCGCTATTGATAGCATTTCTACGAACATTTATCGGGCTAGCAATTGGATTATTCTTCGCTTTTTATGTAAGAAAAAGTTTTAAGACACTTGAAGCTCTCTTTGATTGTTTTACAGTTGTTCCAATGACCCTCATTGGTTACTTTATTCTTGATACAGTATTGCGTTTTCAAAACGGGTCTCCAGTTCCCTCTTTCTTTGAACGAGCATCCTTTGAAATCATAGTCTTAGTCATTCTCGCTTTACCCGTTCTTATATTTTATTTTGCAAAAGAGACAAAAAAGATACTGAATGAAGAATTTATAGAAGCTGCTACAATATTAGGAGGAAGCAAATTTCATCTCGCTATAAAACACATATTTCCGAATATATTTCCTATTCTAATCATTGTCATGATGCAACAATTTGTACAAACTTTAATCATTTTCTCTCATTTTGGTATTTTAGAATTATTTTTTGGTGGTACAATTCTTTTCTACGGAAATGAAGTTGAGTCAGTTAGCAATGAATGGTCAGGTTTAATTGGTCTCTATTTTCGTTCCCTCTCTGTTCAACCGTGGATTCCAATGGTTCCTATTACATTTTTCATCCTGACTATTATTACAGCACATATTATGCTACAAAGGATACAATTAGCATTTGAAAAACGACACATGAAACAAACATCTCAAGAACCAATAGAACAACTCAATACTTCTAATTTTACACAACAACTCCCCGCTAATTCATTTACACTCTATGATGACAAATAGTATTGGAGAAATATATTCCTATAGGGGAGCTTAAAACATCTTTTTTAGTAAAAAGGGATATTTATATGAAGAAAAAACTAGAGATATTGAAAAAACCTAAAAGAATTTTCATCTGAGACAGCAGAGGAAATGGATGGTGAAAATTAAATGAAAAATAAATTGTAGAAAGAAGAGCTGATATCAGCTTTTCTTTTTTATAAATATCTTATATATAAACAGTTAAGGGTGAAAATATAGTATTTGCAACGTACAAATATGATGAAAATAATGTAGGACGGATTTGTTTATGATTTAAATAATAATCATGTGCATGATATGAATCTTCGTAATGAACTTGGAGAACCAATTCAATTTGGTACTTATTATAGCCGCGGATTTGCTATGTATTTTCAGACGGACGATACGCTGTATTCTGTTGATGCAATTAATATGTGAGGTAATAAATATAAAAAGTGCACCCAACAATCTGGGTGCACTTTTTCATAACCGTTATATATTCCTCCTCATCAATTCCCCAACCTGCGTCGCAACATACTCAACATCATTATCAATCTCATCCAATACGTAAGATTCCAAAATGCCCATGACAGCTGTTCCTAAAAACTTTAAGACGATGTGTGTATCAATGTTTTTATTTACTGACGTATTTGTGTTTAATTTTTTCTCTAGTTCACCCATGATGAACGTTAGGAACTTTTTCTGAAATGATAATGTGCTGTTGCTTCTAAATAGCGCTGCGAAAAATGGTTTGTGTTCTTTGAAGTATTCAAACCATATGACAGTTCCTTCTATATAGCCTTTTGTTTGTTTTATATCGCATATTTCTCTTAATTGATTTAAATGGTCGTCCACAATTTTATCTAATAAATTGTATTTATCTAGGTAGTGTAGGTAGAAAGTTTTTCTTCCGATGTTCGCTTTTTCGGTAATGTTTTTTACAGTAATTTCATCAAAGCCATCTTCAATTAACATTTCGATAAATGCGGATTGAATGGCGTTTTGTGATTTTATAATTCTTCTATCGATTTTCTCCATATGATGTTCCTCCGTTATTGATACACATATTTCGTTATGTGTGTATTATCACCCAAATGCGTAAATGTGGTCATTGAAACAAGTGGTTACTCGCTTTATTATAAATATACACGTGAGTATTAACTCTCACAAGTGTAAATTAAAAGTAAAGTAAGGGTGGTTTTATATATGGCAGTTACGAAGAGAAATGTTCATTTTTATGCAAGAGGATTAAGAGTTGCAGGCATTTTAAATATTTCTGTAGGTGCTGAGGAAAAGAAACAAAATGCAGCGATTGTTTGTGTGCATCCAGGTAGTAGCTGTAAAGATCAAACAGCAGGATTATATGCGGAGAAATTAGCAGAACGAGGTTATGTTACGCTTGCGTTTGATGCATCGTATCAAGGTGAAAGTGAAGGGGCACCGAGATATATGGAAGAACCAGCTGCGCGCGTTGAAGATATTCGCTCAGCAGTGGATTATGTAACTACTCTCCCTTATGTAGATGAAGAACGCATCGGTGTGTTAGGGGTTTGTGCAGGCGGTGGTTATGCGGTAAATGCCGCAATGACAGAGCGCCGTATTAAAGCAGTTGGCACAGTTGTTGGTGCAAATATTGGGCGATTAAACCGTGAAGCTGATCCGATTGGGGTGTTAGAGGCGATTGGTAAACAACGTACTGCTGAAGCGCGCGGAGCAGAGGCAATGATTACAAACTGGATTCCTAAAAATCAGGAGGAATTAAAGGCAGCAAGTATGACGGATATAGATATTGTAGAAGCAGTTGAGTACTATACAACACCGCGAGGGCAAAGTGTTAACTCTCCAAATAAGTTAAATTTTACGAGCATGGGATCGGTAATTGGTTTTGATGCGTTCCATTTAGCAGATACATTATTAACACAGCCGTTACAAATTATTGTCGGCAGCAAGCAAGGCGCATTCGGTTCTTATAAAGATGGTCATGAGTTGTATGAGAAAGCAGCTTCAGAGAAAAAAGATTTACTTGTTGTGAAAGGTGCGAGTCATTACGATTTATACGACCAACCAGAACCAGTAAAAATTGCAGTTGAAAAATTAACAAGTTTCTATAACGAAAATCTGTAAAAGTAATTTTGTTTTGAATTGCACCTCTAATTGCTAGATTTGCATCTAGCAGTTAGAGGTTTTTATTGTAAAGATTGCTGTGCTTAATATTTACGTTAAACGTGCATAACAAGATATAATAGAAGAAATTAAGAAGGAGGCTATCTGTGAAGAATTTTCGTTATTTCAATATATTTACTATTTTAATTGTATACACACTACTCATGTTTTACATCGGCTGGAACGGTTGGGTTTGGCTCAGTGCGGTGTTTGGCTGGGAATCTTGGGGATATTACGCTTTCGTAGTCGGTTTTATTTCATATGCGTACATTCTCGTGCAAGTGTTTAAGTTTTTGCCATTTCTACGAACAATAGGTTCAATTTGGTTTGCGGTCATACAATACGCGCTTATGTTGTTGCCACTTGCGGATATTACAGTTTTCCTTCTACAGTTTTCAATGGAGAAAGAGACGGCAATTATTTGGACAGGAACGGCCGTGTTACTTGCGTTCATCTTCATTTTTGCATATGGGGTATTCAACGCATATAGCCCAGTAGTTAGAAAGTACGAGGTGCACATACCGAAAAAAGTAAAGGGACGTAAAAGCTTACGCATTGCGATGGCTTCGGATATGCATTTCGGTAAATTATCTGGCGTTTCGCATTTGAAAAGACTTGTCCGTCATGTAAATGAGATGGAGCCTGATATTATTTTACTGCCAGGAGATATTATCGATGATCATCCAGGTGTGTTCATTCAAAAAAATATGGGGCCAATTATGAAACAAATGAAGGCTCCATTAGGCGTATATGGTGTGTTAGGAAACCACGAATATTACGGACGAGCGGTTCCGGAATTTTTACAAGAGATGGATAAGATTGATATTCGTATTCTTTTAGATGAAGTGATTACAATTGAAGATCATTTTTATATCGTTGGAAGAAGAGATAAAACAGAGCGAGATCGCCAAAGTTTTGAAAGTTTAATGAGTACGGTAGATAAATCCATGCCAGTTATCGCAATGGATCACCAACCATTTGAGTTGAAACAAGCAGCGGATGCTGGCGTCGATTTACTATTATCCGGTCACACGCACCGCGGACAAATGGCGCCGAATCATATTGTAACGAGAAGAATGTACGAATTAGACTGGGGATACGCACAAAAAGGTGCATTCCACGCGATTGTTTCTTCTGGTTTCGGATTCTGGGGACCACCGCTTCGACTTGGAAGTAGATCTGAGATTGTGCAGGTGGAAGTTACGTTTGAATAGTGTTATAAAATTTTATTTAGAAGTAGAATCACACACGCATTAAGCTGAAAATTTCATCCGTTACTAGGATTTGAATTGGAAAAAAGGATTATACATGACTAATATGTATAATCCTTTTTTGTTTCGCAATCGCGCCCGTTACGTGAATAAAATTTCAATTAGTTGTAGTGGATGTGCATTAATTAGTCCATGGACAATAATAATTGCCCATACTTTACGATAACGTGCCCACAAATATCCGAGGAATAGACCTACGATACCATGGTTCACAATAACCGTAGCGGTATCAATATCCCAATGACCAGAGCCGTGTAATGCGATATGCCAGCTCGCCCATAACAATGATGTAAGAAGGATAGCCGGCCAAGTACCTAGTAATAATTCCAAACGTGTTTGCAACCAAACCCTATAAAAAAACTCTTCAAGTACACTATTTATAAGAAATCCTACAAGTAAAATTAATATTAATACCGTGGGTTCCATTCTAGCTGAAACAAAAGGTGTAGAGAATGTAGAAAAGAAGTTGAAGTAACCCCAGATTATAATGACAATAAGTGGTGTAAAACGATACCATCTATTATTCTCTATTGCTTTTACAGATTTTGGTCGTTCTTTTTTGGAGTTACTTTTATAAAACAAAAGAAGCATAAATGGGGTGAATAATAATAAAATAATTTTAAATATCATAAACCAAAATTGTAATGCCATCCCTTCAAAGTTCGTGGTGAGAAGACTAATTGTGAAGAGGGATCCGCTCAAGAACAAGACAATAGCTTGAATCATGATGCGCTTTGGTTCAAACTGTTGAAGAGGATTATAGTTTTTATGATGAAACGGTAAGAAACGGATAAGGAGTATACCGATCATAACAGGGACCCACTTGTGCCAAAAAGGCATCGTGCCCTTATGATCCCCACTATAACGAATATTTGTTTCGCCAATCCATATAAGCCAAAAGGATGAAAGTAAAATGACAAGTACACATAATCCACCAATTAACTTCCCCATTTTTGGAAAATAACTGTCCATAGATTCCCAACCTTTCGTACTATAACTGTAAACTGCTTTACCTTTAACTCCGGCCATTTCCTTACATCTATCAGTATTTAGGCAATATGATTAAATAGATTTGAATATTTTTCAAGGAAGTAATTTTATAAAGCATTGTACGTTAAAAAACGCTTCTCTAGTATTGAGTACGATTGTAAAACTAGTTTTTTCTAAAATCATACGTGTCCGTCTCTACATGTAATTTATGTTTATTAATCATCACTGTATGATCGTCTAACCATTGTACAGTTGCATCTTCTTCACGATAATTCCAGTATATATTTTTCGTGTTCATAAATTTTTTATTATTTGCTACAAGCTCTCCTCTTATAGCAAAGCTAGTCGTTGCGCCGCCATTATGCCTGTATATATGTAAAGTATACGTTTTATTTGGTGAGTGGATAGATTGAATCTTTTCACCACCTGAGAGCCCAGATAAAGTGAAGAATTTCCAATATCCTAAACTAATTAATACAATAATGATGAATAGAATGGTGAAGAAAATTTTTCTCATGTTTCCCCTCTTTCCCTTAATAGCTATACCTGTATTAAATCAAAATAGAATAAAACTGGCAATGTTATCCTTTTTCTTGCCGGAATATGTACGTTTTTATTTCTAGCGTCCTGTTCACGATTTGGAATGAAAGTCCCCATATTTTTCAATAAAAAAAGGCTCCATATAAGGAGCACTCAATAAAAAATGAATTAAAAGAAATAACAGAAATAACAGACATGTATAATATACAACATTAAAAACTAGATATCAATATATTTAGATTTAATAATTATATTGATGTTGATTTCATAAAAGAGGTACGATTATAAGACTCGGCTGAAATAAAGGGGGATTATAAGTGATCATATCAGATGTACTATACGGAGAATTTAAAGTGGGTCAAGTAGTAAAAGAATTAATTTTAAGCAAGCCTGTGCAAAGGCTGAAAGGCATTCATCAAAACGGTGCAAGTTATTTAATGAATGAGAAATGGAATGTAACGCGCTTTGATCATTCAGTTGGCGTTATGTTGTTAGTGAAGAAACTAGGTGGTTCAGTAGAAGAGCAAATTGCAGGTTTACTGCATGACGTATCACATACTGCTTTTTCACACGTGATTGATTACGTTTTTCATAATGAGGGTGAAAGTTATCATGAAGAGATATTTAGTTCCGTCGTGAAAAACTCAGAAATTCCAGCGATTCTTTCAAAGTATGGTTATAACTATGAGGACATTTTATTAGATGATTCGAAGTGGACGTTACTGGAAAGATCAGCACCAGAATTATGCGCAGACAGAGTGGATTATACGTTACGAGATATGTATACATACGGATATATTTCTTTAGAAGAGGTTCATAGATTTTTAGCGGATATTATCGCAGTAGATGGGAAAATGGTCCTTCAAAATATCGAAATAGCCGAATGGTTTGCAGAAACATATTACAAAGAAGTAATCGATTTCTTTATGAAACCAATGAATATTTACGGAAATGATATGTTAGCGAAAACGTTAAAGTTAGCTCTTCATAAAACGATTATTCATGCAGATGATTTTCTTCTTGAAGATGATGCGCTTATTTCGAAATTACAGCAATGTAGTGATCCAGAAGTACATGCTTTATTAAGCAAAGTTCATCCGAATGTAAAAGTAAAAGAAGATAGAAACAATTATGATTTGTATCAGAAAAATAAAGTGCGTCTCATTGATCCGCCGTTACTTCATGAAGGTAAAGTTGTTTCATCGTCTGTCGTATCAGAAAACATAAAACGGATGAGCGAGGTCGCTTATGAAAAAGCGGTGAGAGGGATGTATGTGAAGGTGATTTCGGATTAACAGAAAGAAGGTATCATCACATAAGATGATACCTTCTTTTTATTCATCTAATATTTTCCACGCATTTCCCCAGTCCTTCATCGCGTCAAAAATAGGACGGAGTGTTTCCCCTTTTTTTGTTAGTGAATATTCCACGTGAGGTGGCATAGTTGAATAGATTGTTCTCTTTATAATATTTTCTTGTTCAAGTTCTTTTAAGCGAAGAGAGAGTGTGCGTGGGCTAATGCCACTTAGACGCCTTTCAAGCTCAGCAAAACGTTTAGGACTATAAAATAAATCTCTTAAAATTAAGAAAGTCCACTTTCCACCTATTACAGACATTGTTTTTTCAATGGGGCATTTTAATAAAATCTCTTCATTTACATTTTCCATATAAACACTCCTTACTATATAAAAGTATAGGTACTATATAAAAAATCAGTACTTTTATAAATGAAGTACTTTCTTTATTATAGTTCTAAAGGAATATATAGGTAAATTACTAATTTTTGAGAGGGGAGTTAGCAAGTGAGTGGGGTGGCTAGTAGAAATTTAGATGTTCAAACAAAAGAGAAATCTGGTATCGTCATTTTAATAACTTTGGCACTCGGTTTTATTATGGCTACGTTAGATGTGACAGTAGTAAATGTTGCGGTGGTGAATATTCAAGAAACATTAGGAATGACATTATATAGTTCAACATGGATTGTTGACGGATATATTTTATCTTTTGCGGTATTATTACTCGCTGGAGGGGCATTGGCTAACCAATATGGAGCAAAAAATATGTATATGGTTGGTTTAATCATTTTTGTATTCGCCTCTCTTTTATGTACGATTGCCACAAATGGGAACACTCTTATTATCGGCCGGGTACTTCAAGGCGTTGGAGCGGCTTTATTTATGCCAAGTTCACTTAGCTTATTAGTAGTATCATTTCCAGATGAAAAGAAGAGAGCTAAAATGTTTGGGATATGGTCGGCAATTGTCTCTATCGCCTCTGGTACAGGTCCTTTTATTGGTGGTCTTTTAGTAAATACATTTGGTTGGCGGAGCATTTTTATTATAAACCTTCCAATTGGGGTTATTGGTGTTCTAATGGCCTTTGTAATTATTCCCAATGTATTACCGAAAAAGGAGAAAATAAATATAGCGAATCATTTAATCGGTATAATTGCAATAACATTGTTGGCGTTTACTCTAATTGAAGGGCCAAGTTACGGATGGTCCTCGTTTCAAATTTTAGGAGGGGTAGTGGGGACGGTATTAACTACTATTCTCTTTGTTTATGCAGAACGAAAATCAAAAAACTCGGTTATACCAAGAGTATTGTTCCAAAACAAGACATTTACCTCGGCGAATATAGTTGGATTTCTAATAAACTTTGCGTTATTTGGTGGCATATTTATGTTTGGACTCTTTTTGCAAAAAGCATATGGAGCAAGCACGTTTGTAGCAGGATTACAACTATTGCCGATGATGAGCGTATTTGTTATTGGGAATGTATTATTTGCAAAAATGGTGACTAAGTTTAGCTCAAAATCGTTATTATTCATAGCGTTATTTATAGCTAGTATAGGATCTTTATTATTAATGCTTTTAGTAAATAATGTGAGTTATATAGGAATTGCATTCATATACAGTATTGTTAATCTTGGAATCGGTATAGCAGTGCCTGCCATGACTACAATCGTAATGAAATCTGCCGGTCGTGAAAATGGAAATATGGCTGGGGCAACTTTAAATGTAAATCGTCAAATTGGTGCATTAGTCGGTATAGCAATTATGGGAATCATTTTAAATGAATCATCGAATTGGTACAGAGGGGCAAGCTATAGTTTTTTAGTAATGGGGATCGCCTATTTATGTGCAACAATGTTAGTTTGGAAGTTTGTGGAGAGGAAATAAAAAAGTAGAGCATCACCCCTAGATGCTTTACTTTTTCACATCACTGATCAAACCAATTCCAAACCTCAATATCTCCAAGAGTCGCATAACGCACATTCGGTGAGTTTTGTAATTTTAATAACTCTTTTGACGGGCCAGTAATGACAATGCCGTATACTTTGACACCGTTATCTTTTACATACTGATAGCGCTTATCTAAGTTCAGATCTTTTTCAGGAGTCCAAGTAGTTTTACTTACAGTTTTTTTATGCTCAGAAAGAATGCGCATCATTTCGATTACTTCATCTTCTTTTGTCTTCGGTCGTTCTGTTTCACTATCAGGGAGGTTTATATGTTCTGGAAATCCGATAACCTCTCCGCCATGTAGGATGAAATCTTCCTCATCTATTCTCTCTTGTCCTGTGTCTAAAGCGTACCATACAGGAGTTGGTGGCATTTCTTGTGCTTCAAATATGCTATATAGTATGGATTCTAGTTCTTTTAACGTATATGGTTTGTCAAAAGAAATTGCTACTTCTGCAACGGTTCCTTCATGTACTTTTGTAAGTGTATCCCAAACTTTTTTAGACGATTTTTTTAAGTGATCACCTTGTTTTATTTTTGGATGAACAAAATAAAGATTAGAGTAATTCAATTTGTTTGCCCAAGATTTATTTGTAACAGTTACAGAAGATAAGAAGCTTTTCGTTGTTACTGTACCGAATTGAACTTCTTTTTTGCCGACAGTTTTAACTAAATTCATTTCATTTTCTGTACGAAAAAAGGGTTTTATTTTTGTACTGCCTCCAGTGGAACGACTATTTGGCATGGTTGCTTCTAGTGCGAGTGCTGGAATCTCATCTACTTCAGCTAATTTTTTCATATTATAGAAATAAAAAGAAGATGAAAAATGATCAACAAAATAGATTGCTATACAAACAGCGAGGACAAAACTAACGGTTTGCCAACGCTGTTTCCATTTTATTTTCCAAAACGGGACTTTAAGATTTTGTGGTAGTAGTCTTTTCTTTATTGGTTCACTTTTTGAAAGCAACTCATCTAAGTAAGCATCACACTCTTCACATGTCTCAATATGACTTTCTAACTGCTCTTGTTCATCATGCGTGAGCGTTCCGTTTTCGTACTTCTCCCATAGTTTTTTAAACTTTGTACAACCCATCCTGATCACTCCTTTATGCTTTGCGTTTCTTTTCGTCCCCTGTGTAATTCAATTTTCACTTTCGCTAGTGAGAGACCAGTCATCTCGGCTATTTCCTTATACGAGAATCCGTAGTAATCTCGTAGTAGTAACACATTTCGTCTTTCAAGGGGGAGAGAAGATAAGCTGTCTAACCAACTAGCAATTTCATGTTTTACGAAATAAGAGTGCTCTGTACTTGGTACGTTTGGTAAATGGAATTCTGTAATTGTCGTTGTTTTATATCTTTTTTCTTTTCGATACCAATCGATAAAGGCGTTGTAGGCAATCGTAAATAACCACGGCCTAATTTCTTCTCCTTTATAATAGTCAATATGGACGAGCATTCGGTAAAATGTTTCTTGCATGAGATCTTCCGCGTAGTGGGAATCTCCGGTTAGGGAGAGAAGATAGCGAAATAAATCTTGCATATGCTCGGAGTAAATGTCTTCTAATGATTGTTTGCGTTTCACTACATTTCCCTCCCTTCATACATAACAACGAAATACATATAAAAAAGTTACAATTTTTCATGGAATTATAGTAAAAAACGTCAAGAATTGGATAGGATTCTCTTTTATCATAATACATATAAGGCGGGTGAACAGAGATGGAAAGCTATGAGACACAAATTCAAAGGTCAATTGATTATATTGAAGAAGATGTAATGGAAAAACAGACGCTGCGTAATTTAGCGCGTATTGCAGGTTTTTCTGAGTCGCATTTTCATCGTGTATTTCAGGCATTAGTAGGTGATACAGTAATGGAGTATGTTCGAAAGAGGAGGCTAGCCCGGGCAGCTTATCAACTTTCTCATACGGATGAAAAAGTTATTGATATCGCATTTGAGCATGGCTTTCAATCTCATGAAACGTTCACGAGAGCCTTTAAAAAAATATTTCAAATGACACCGAGTGAATATCGAAAACAAGAAATTGAAACACCGATGTATTACAGCGTGAATGTAAAGCAAAGAAAATTAAATCCGTATTTAGGAGGCATACAAATGGAATATCGTATTGTAAATAAACCAGAATTTTTAATGGCGGGCTATGAACTGAAGACGACAAGTAAAGAAGGGAAAAACCATCAAGACATCCCAGCATTTTGGCAAGAATATTTACAGAAAGATCTTGGAACGACAATTCCGAATCGGAAAGATACGAGCCAATGGGTAGAGCTTGGATTATGTACTGATTTTAATTTAGAAACAGGCGACTTCACTTATATTATCGGAATGGAAGTTACAGGCTTTGAAAATGTACCAAATGAAGTTGCGAAGCGTACTTTCCCAGCAGCGACATATGCTGTATTTACAACGCCGAAAGTTCCTCATGACGAAATGGTATCGTCTATCCACCAAACGTGGAATGCGGTATTTTCAGAATGGTTCCCGCATTCAGGATACGAACATTGCGGCGTTAATGAATTTGAACTATACGATGAGCGTTCCCATGCAGATAAAAGTGAGTTCGCTCAAATTGAACTTTGGATACCGGTGAAGAAGAAATAATAGAAAGAAAAGCGAGCCACTGAGTGGTTCGCTTTTTTCATATAGGTTGCTATATTTGATGATTTTTGTCGGTAAGTCGATATATCTTGAAAACCGCGGATATATTTTGAGTTGCTCCGATATATTTGAAAAATCACCGATATAATTTCATTTACCTCTGAACTCCGCCAAAAAAAAGACGCCACATAGCGTCTTTTCTACGAATGAAACGGGAACACAAGTATAATCGTTGTTCCTTTTCCAAGTTCGCTATCAATAGAAATCGTTCCGTTATGAGCATGAACGAGCTGTTTCGTAATAGCAAGGCCAAGCCCAGTTCCGATGTTGCTTTCTTCTGTATTGGTTCCTCTGTAATATCGCTCAAATAGAAGCTCTTTCGTTTTGTCATCCATTCCTTTTCCATTATCTGAAATAGAGAGTGTAAATGAAGTAGCGTTTTGGGAAAGTTTTACGCTCACATTTGTCGTTTCATTATTATGTTTTACAGCGTTTACGAGTAAGTTTTCGATAATACGCTGGAACCATTTTTCTTCAATGAAATATTGAATTTTATTTGAGCTCGGTACGAATTCAATATTTTGATTTTGAAGTGTCGGATTATTAATAAATTGTAATAATACTTTTTGGACGAATTGATTCATTTCAATGTTTACGTGCTGCGCAGGAAGACTGTTATTTTTTAATTGATACGTTAAGCTTAAGTCATCGATTAATGTCGTCATATATTGAGATTTCTCTTTCATAACGCTGCCGAATTGTTGAATGTCGCGATCAGTCCAGTTGTACTGCTGTGATTCTAGTAATAATGCGTAGCCATATATAGAACTAAGTGGTGTTTTTAAATCATGTGTGAGACCGGTAATCCATTCTTCACGTGTTTGCTGCAGTACTTGCCTCATTGCATCATTTTTTTTGAGTGTAATAGAAAGGTGCTCTAGTGAATTTGTTACATCACTAAATAAGCGGAATGACCATTTTTCTTTCCCAGATCGCCGGAACCTGACAGGTTTCCCTTTTTTACTAACAGGCTCTTCGTACTTTCCACCAGCTATATTTTTAAGCCAGCGCATCGCATGTAATAATGGTTTTCCAAATTTATTACCGTACCAAATAGAAAGAATGACTAAATAAACAAATACGATAAGAAGGATTAATCCACATCCGATTAGAAACTTTTTAGTAAATACATCGTCTATTTCATCATCTGGATAGTAGTACTCATTTTTGGCAGTTACAACAAGAAGATAATTGCTATTTGTGTCGTAAAAGCTAGACGTGTTTTCTTTATGATTCCACGGTTCCTTTTCGCTAAGAGCAGCTTGTATGGCAGAAAACGTTTTTTTCTTTCCAGCTGGATAGGAGAATACTTCTTCGCCATCACTATTAAAGATTTGAAGTGCTGCTTTTTCTTTAGAAAGTAACTGTTTTTCTTCTTCTGTTAATGTGAACGAATCCGTAGATACAGACGGGTGCTCTTTCTGTATTGTTTTCAGTAATACATTGCTTTTTAACATACCGCCGTATATAACAAGTACGTTCTTTTCTTCTAGTTCAATTTCCCAATATGTAAATGTATAAGGGCTTTCTATATGATTCTGTATATATGAGAATAAAGATGTTTTCGTATAAGATGTTGGTACGTCACTCGGCGTATTAAAGTGATAGAGAATTTTTCCGTTTTCCGCTACAACTTGAATCCAATCATTTTTTTCTTTAATTAAGTCTTTTACTTCAGCTTTTAACGAAATATCGCCATCTTCTGAAGAGATATATTTTGAAATCATAAAATTATCAGCATCTGGAATATTCGGTTCGTATGAAGTACTAGTAACAAGGAAAATTAAATAAGTGAAAGCAGCTACTACGGCAAGCAGTAATGTAACTAAAACAAATACGTGTTGCATGATAAACTGGATAATAAGTCGTTTATTAAAATTCATATTGTCACCCTACTTTGTAATGAACTTATAGCCAAGTCCGCGAACGGTTTTTATATATTCTGGTTTACTTGGGTCTTGTTCAATTTTTTCACGTAGTTTTCGAATGTGAACCATAACGGTATTATCATCGCCATTATAGGCAGGTGCTCCCCAAACTTTTTCGTATATTTCTTCTTTCGAAAATACGTAGTTCGGATTCTCGCAAAAGAAGAGTAGTAGCTGAAATAGCTGGGCGGAACATTCGACAACATGTCCATCTACTGTAAGTTCTGCGGAATATCGATCAATTTCAAATCTGCCAAACGAACTGGAGTGTGCTTTTTGTTCATTTGGTACTGCTTGTTTCATATGTCTTCGGAGTTGTGCTTTCATACGGGCTACTACTTCAAGTGGATTAAATGGCTTCGTAATATAATCATCTGCACCGTGTGAAAATCCAGATATTTTATCTACATCAGATGTTTTAGCTGTGAGGAAGAAGATAGGGCAATCTGTTTTTTGGCGAATGATTGGACAAATATCAAAACCAGATTGTCCAGGAAGCATGACATCTAAAATAATTAAATCGTAATCGTTTTGCTGCGTGAGAGATAACGCTATTTCAGCTGATGTTGCAGTTGTAATATGAGAAAAACCTTCTTTTTCAAGAATGGTAGTTAATAATTGTAAAATTGCTGTTTCATCATCAACGAGCAAAATATTTGCTTCATACATAAAAATCCCTCCTAATTTCCTCGAATATCATATCACCTTTCTGTAACTTATGGAATTTTTAAGGAAATTTTAAGGTTTTCTTTCGCAAAAAATTAAGAATCAAATGATATGATAAAAGTAACATAGGGGAGGAGATGAGTGTGAATCCGTTTCAAACGATGCGAGCTAGATATTTTTTAATTGTATTTGCACTATTAACTTTAGTTGCAAGAGTCAGTAATGAATTGATAGAAAATACATTTCATATGCAAAATTCTGCTTTTATAAATATTCTTATATTCTACATCCTTCCGATTACATGGATTTTTTATGAGTATAGAAAACACCGTGTTTCCTTTTCATTATTTGTTAATAAAAATGAAACATTTAACCTGGTGCAAGTTTTATACATTGCGATTATGTTATGCGTATTTAGTTACGGGTATCTTATTTTGTACATGTATAGCTTTGCGTGGATTACACCGGAATTTATTATGAACGCATTACGTGAACCGATTATAGATAGTACAGGGGGCTATGTATATCAAGTTATTATGGTCGTATTCATCGCACCAATTATTGGTGAATTTGTTTTTCGGGGATTTTTACTGCAACGCTTTGCAGCAAAATGGGGAACGAGTATAGCGATCATTGTAGTAGCGATGTTGTTTGCGTTGCTACATGTTGATTTCCTAGGCGCAGTAGTATTTAGTGTTGTACTATCGATCGTATATATTCGTACAAATAGCTTACTCATGCCAATTGCTATTCACATGTTAAACAATGCATTTGTAATCGGTGCTTCTTTTCTAATAAATAAAGAAGAGATAATGAGTTTTGCAGATTTCTCAAATTATACGACGTTCTTTCCAGGACTTATTATTTTTATGACGGGATTAAACTTAGTACTCATCTTTTTATTTGTTAACCGCAAATATTGGAGTAAAGAAATGCCAGCTATATATGTAGAGCAAGAAAAGAGTTTTTCAGACGTAGTGGGGGATAAGTAAGATGAAGAAAACGTTTGAAAAAATATTGAAAGACATTATAGAATCTACGTCTCTTACAGATATGTGTGATAAAAGCTTTTGCCATTGGTTGCAACCTGTAGTAGATACGATTGTATTTCCAGAGTATTACTTATTTTCTAGTACTCATTTAAAAGAAAATATTATTTCTCTTCTTATTGTGTTAGGGGCTTTACTAATATTTGGTTTAATTGTAGAAGAAATGATGAAGCGCATCTTCAAAAAAAATGAAGAGAAGTATATGTGGGTTCATAAAGTATTCGAGAAAGTAATAGTGGCTTTCCTTTTGTTTTATAGTATGAAAACTATCATTTACTTTATAGCTTTGAAACATCATTAATTCGAAATTTGAAAGGGATGTATAAAATTATATGAATGAAACAATATCATCAAATAAGTTTTTTTATTTGATTTTGCTTAGTATTGTGCTGATCACGACAGTCAATGTTATTCTTCGCTGGGAGGAAGCTTATTTCTTTATGTATTTAGCACTCCATTTGTTAGGAATATTATGTATAAGCGGCGGAATAGTTGCTGAAAAAAAGAGTGAAGAAAGCATTAATTATATGTGTGTGACTGGTCTTATTTTACTTTTAGCAGTGCAAGGTATTATGAAATATAGTTCTTTTTCTTTACAAGATTTTAGTTTATTAGTGGATGTACTTCCTTAAGGAGACACGTTATGTTATCTAAAAAGCAACTAGGATACGTACTAGTTTTAATTGGATTTTTTACACTTATTGTAACGACGTTATTTTTTCAGGACTATGAATATATACGCTATATAAAAGGCGCTGGTTTAATATGTTGGGTTGTAAGTACGTTTCTTATCCCAGAGTATGAACCGAAGAAAGTGTCTAAAGGTAGGTAAAACTCTTCTTTTTGTAGAAGAGTTTTTTTATATAAATAAAAGGATCTCGAGCAATTCGCGTAATAAGCTTGTTCTAATTTAGCATGTACGAACTTACAATAATAATAGACAGGCAGCATAGAGGAGGGAATAGCGTGAGGAAGGTTATTGGGTGGTCGCTTTTTTTGTACGTTGGGTTTGCGTTGCTTATATATTGGTATTTATTTGGATGGAATCATGAACTGATTCCGGAAATATATAAAGGAACAAAGGCAGATCCAGAAACGTTTATGAATGCAAGGGAGCTTACGCTAAGCCAAGATTATTCGCGCGTGAAAAACTTACTGTACTTTTTAGCGACGCCTCTTGAATGGATTATTTTATTATTTGTACTTGTGCTCGGTGTTTCAAGAAAGTTTGAGAAATGGTCGAAGGAAACGACGAAAATAAGTGTCCTGCAAGTTGCGATTTATTTCTTTTATTTATCACTACTCACAACAGTTCTAGCCCTGCCGATGCAATGGATTAGCCGAAAAGTATCCGTTGATTACGGCATTTCAACGCAAAGTACACAAAGCTGGATAAAAGATCATGTTATCGGTTTTTGGGAGAGTTATGCGACGATGTTAATCGTAGTTACTGTTCTGTTATGGCTCATTCGTAAATTCCCTAAGAGATGGTGGCTAGCGGGATGGGCACTCTCTGTTCCATTTACAATCTTTTTAACATTCATACAGCCTGTCGTTATTGATCCACTGTATAACGACTTCTCGACGCTGAAAAATAAAGAATTAGAAACGAAAATTTTAGCGATAGCAGAAAAAGCTGACATTCCAGCTAAACATGTATATGAAGTAAATATGTCGGAAAAAACGAATGCATTAAATGCATATGTAACAGGAATTGGCCCTAACGCTCGTATTGTAATGTGGGATACAACGCTTAAGCAATTAAAAGATAAAGAGATTTTATTTATAATGGCCCATGAAATGGGGCATTATGTTATGAAACATATATATTGGGGCGTTGCGAGTTATGTGTTGCTATCGTTTATAGGGATGTATCTCATTAGCCGTATTATAAATATGTGTATTCGAAAATGGGGAGATACGCTGCAAATTTCAAAAGTAGCATGTTTTTCGATTTTACCTTTATTTTTCTTAATTTCTTCTGTACTCTCTTTTGCATCACAGCCAGCAACAAACTATGTTTCTCGTATAGAAGAACGAGCGGCAGATCAATATGCTTTAGATATAACGAAAGATGGGAAATCTGGTGTAAAAACGTTTCAATATTTATCAAAAACGAGTTTAAGCCAAGTAAATCCGCCTGCGTTAGTGAAGTTTTTCCTATACACACATCCACCAATTTTCGAAAGAATTCATACGTTTGAACAATATGAAAAACAAAGCAAAAAGGAGTAGCTATTATGCTACTTCTTTTTTATAGAGATATAAGTTTGATATTGGGAATATTTATCATTGCTTTTTATTGCGATTTTGTGAATAATAAGCTATAAAATTCTAAAAATCTATATATAAAGGAATAAAGGTGAAAAAATGTATTTTTTAAAAAATTTAAAAGTGAAATATAAATTATTATCGCTTATTTCATTAGCAGTATTGAGCATGGTAATTATGAGCTGCGTAGCAATTAATTCTATTAATAAGATTAAGCATGATACAGAGGTTGTAGTAGATGATTATCAACATTCTGTAGTTTTATTAGAAGGAATGCTTCGTACACAAAATTCACTAGAGTATAACTTACTAGAATTAATTACAGCGTCACCAAATGAGGGGACAAATAAAGAGGGGATTATTGGTAATGTTGAAAAGGATCTTGAAAAATATGATTCTTTATTAAAAGAATATGATGATGGCTTCAATTTAAGTAAGCAAGAGGATGAACTGTTTCAGAAGATGAAGAAATCTTTGCCAAGTTATATGGAGACATATAAGAAGTTGTTTGATAAAGCGAAGGTAACAAATGAATCTCAAATGGTAAACGAATTTCATAAGGAATTAAAACCGAAGGGAGTAGAGTTAGCTAGTTATGCTGTAGATCTAGAAGCGTATGTTTCAAATTTAGCTGACCAAGTATTTAAAGATTCTCAAAAAATGATAGATCGGTCCGTTATTACTTTTATCATTCTTGTAGTAGTTACTACAGTTATTATATGTATAGTAAGTTATATTATTAGCAAGCTTATAGTTGCTCCTTTACAAACGGTTAGTCGTATGATGGAAAGAGCAAAAGAAGGAGATTTAACTGTACATGGTGAGTATAATGCTAAGGATGAATTAGGTGTATTAGTAAGTGATTTTAACGAGATGATTGCAGGGCTAAGAACAAATATGCAAGAAGTAGAGAATAATATTCAACTTTTATTCCAACATGCAGACGGAGTAGTATCTGCATCGGAAGTATCTAGTGGTGCAGCGAAGAAAATCACTATAGATATTGAAGAAGTTGCAAATGGCGCAGAGAGTCAAATGCAAGCAATGGAGCAAACTGCGGGTGCGATGGAAGAGTTGACACAAGGAATGCAGAGTATAGTGAATACATCATCCTCTGTAAATGAATTGTCTGCTCAATCAGCATTAGATGCAGAGAGTGGTAACAAATTAATGAAACAAATGATTCAACAGATGGATACAATCCAAAATTCAGTACATAACGGTGTGAAACAAGTAGAGACTATGAAAGAACAATCAGAAGAAATTGTTAAAATCATTGATGTTATGCAAGGTATTACCTCTCAAATTAACTTATTAGCATTAAACGCCGCAATTGAGGCTGCACGTGCTGGGGAAAGTGGTAGAGGATTTGCAATTGTGGCAGACGAAGTAAGAAAATTAGCAGAACAATCTAGTGATTCTGCAAAACAAATTGAGAAGCTTATTACTCAAGTTATGGGAACAACGAACCATACGGTACATATGATGGGGAAAGTAGATAATGAGGTACAGGCAGGTACACAAGTAGTAATGCATACAGAAAAAGTATTTGGAAAAATTACAGAAAAAGTACAGCAAGTATCTGAGCAAATTCAAACGGTATCTATGTCTACAGATGAAATTGCAGCGAGTAGTGAAGAGATTTCGGCTTCTGCAGAAGACATGGCTCAAATATCCCAAAGATCATCTGACCGAACTGATAGGGTAAAAGAGTCTATTCAACAGCAAGAAAAATCTGTTCAAGAGATCTCGGTTTCAATTGAACATATGCATAATGCAGCAGGGAGATTAAAACAAATAGTTGCCCAATTTACTCTTCAAAAGTAGTAGTATATTTAAGTTTTAATATAGAAAAATTCTTCTCAATGAATAAAAAGATCATCCTATGTAAAAAAGGATGATCTTTTTTATGGGAATTTTGTGAGGATGCTATTTTGTATATTCTAATTTTTTACAATTTTCCAATTCTAATATATAATAATACGTAATGTTTTGGAGATTTTTCGTTTGTAAAAGGTAGGTTATAGGAGGAGAGAAAGGGTGTTTAATAAAAAATCAATGCCAGCTATAAAAATGATCCTTTCGATGTCTATTTTCGGATCAATTGGATTTTTTTCTACTCAAACAGGTTTACCGTCTTTTGAATTAGTATTCGTTCGTTGCATTTGTGCGACTATATTTTTAGCATTATGTTGGCTCGTAACAGGACAGTATAAAAGTGAGAAATGGAATAAAAAAGAAGTAATGCAAATATTAGCATGCGGTGTATTTCTCGTTTTTAACTGGGTATTTTTATTTAAAGCGTTTGAAGTTATGTCAATTACAATTGCGATTTCAGTTTACCATCTTGCACCAATTATCGTATTAATGATTGGTAGTATTGTATTTAAAGAGAGACTTACAGTATTTGCGGTTATGTCCATTGTCATTTGTTTTATCGGTACAGTTTTAGTCGCTGGAGTAGACGGTAGTATGTCGTTAGAGAAATTAATGTCATCTGGAATGGTATGGGCACTTCTTGCAGCCTTATTTTATGCTTTTACCACTTTATTAGGAAAAGGAATTCAGCATACGAGTGCATATGCGATGACATTTTTACAAACATTTTTAGGTATATTTTTATTACTACCATTCGTAGACTTTGGAAAGTTTCAAGGGTTAACAGAGATGAACTGGATGATGATCACAGCAACAGGACTTATACATACGGGATTTGTATATTACTTATTTTTTGACAGTTTAAGAGGTTTATCGACGAGATTAATTTCGGTATTAGTGTTTTTAGATCCTGCGGTTGCAATATTATTAGATACAGTCTTTACCGGCTTTAGACCGACTAGTATGCAAGTAGTAGGGATTGTTCTTATATTTGTAGGAATGGCATTTACTTTTCGCAAGGGAACAGAAAATGAATTATCGATGAAGGAAAGTGCTACTTTATAATTCGGATCAAACGATATTGAAAAGACGCAAATATATACTATTTGCGTCTTTTTGTGTCAATAAAGTGAAATTTAAAAATGTAAAGGAGTTCACAAAGAGATTGTAGAATTTTTAATATATAGCACCTTAGATGTGACAGCTTCCTTTTTGAAATAAGAAAGAAGGAGGTATAAAGCAGAAAGGTAGTCGAAATGGTTCTTCTAGAAGATTTGCATTTTATCTTACATTCACCAACAAATTAATACTCCTGAAATAATGAAGTTCATTTTATTTGAAGATACTTCATATGTAGTATGGATAACTTCGTATTATCTATTATTTTTCTATTTAACATAAAATAGAAATAGGGAGAGAGGACAATGAAGAAAAAAATATTGGGTGTAATGATGATTGCGACAATGGTAGGCGGTATATTTGCAGGAACGAATGTGGCCCCTGTAAAAGCGGAAGAATATCCGGAAATGATTGTATTTGATGATGTTCCATATGGATTTTGGGCATATGATGCTATTTTAGACTTAGCTTATAATAAAATAATAGTTGGATACGGAAATGGAAAGTATGGTGTTGGAGACCTTACAACACGTGAACAAGTGGCTGGAGTTATTTACAAAACACTTGAAATGAAAGACGAAGGGGCAATAGCGAATCCATACAAAGATATTTCTGGCAGTTCAACTGATTTCCAAAAGGAAATTTTGGCGCTAACAAAACGTGGTGTTTTTAAAGGTGATGCAAACGGAAACTTTAGACCGAAAGCACCAATTACTCGAGCTGAAATGGCAGTAGCGCTTCAAAAGGCATATGCTTTCGAAGCAAAACAAAAGCACACATTTAAAGATGTACCAAAAGGACATTGGGCAGAAGCGGCAATTAGTGCACTGCAATCTAATCAAGTTGTGACAGGAACTGGAAAAGGTATGTATGACTTAAATCGCCCTGTACCGAGAGAACAATATGCTCAATTTATAAACAATGCGATTATTAATTATCATTTGAAAGAGGATTGGAAATAGCGTGAAATAGGAAAGCACAAATAGAACTATTTGTGCTTTTTTGTTTGTTTACAGAAGAATTATTATTCGTTTTTATGTATTTTTATTGTTATACATGGGCTTTATAATCAACCCTGTAAAAAGGACATGATGTGTAATATGATTCACAAAAACGTCACGAAATGTGTCGGAAAATCTATTGTCACTATACCATTTGTTATGTATATTTTTAAAAAAACATATACATATTGGGGAGATAATTTGATGAGCAAAAAATTATTAAAAACAGCTACGGCATTAACAATTATGGGTGGGGTGTTGTTCTCAGCAGAGAGTAACAATGTAAAAGCAGAAAGTGCACCGTTACAAAATACAAATCCAATTGTATTTAAAGATGTACCAAAAGGACATTGGTCAGAAGAGGCAATTCATAATTTAGCGGCAAACGAAATTATTTTTGGATATGGGGATGGAATTTTCGGTTTTGGAGATGACGTAACACGTGAGCAAGTTGCAGCTTTAATTTATCGTGTATTTGATATAGAAGAACAAGATGAATATGAAAACCCATATGGGGATATCGATGAAAACTCAACAAACTTTATTGAAGAGATATTAGCTTTAACGGAACTAGAAATTTTTATGGGAGACGAGCATGGAAACTTTAGACCGAAAGCAACGTTAACTCGTGCGGAAATGGCGCAAGTTCTTACGAATGCTTTTGATTTACAGGCGAAGGGATCTCATACGTTTAATGATGTTTCAGCAAATTCATGGGCAACAAATGCAATTAGTGCAATTCAAACAAATGGTATTACGGCGGGAATCGGAGATAATAAATTCGGCCCATCCATGAAAGTAAAAAGAGAACAATACGCACAGTTTTTATACAAAGCAATTTTGCATGACATGGAACAAGGACAGCAATAAGCTTTAATTAGTAAATCGGGTTTTGGGAAATAATACAAAAAGGTCATTGTTGTATAACAGTGGCCTTTTTTGTATGGAATAAAGCGCGAAAGAAAGGTATTTTGAAAAAAATGAAATGAATTTTCAAAAAAAACTTCCTTTTCTGAAGATTTGTTATATAATATAAAACATAAAATCAAATCTGTTATAAAACAGTTTAAGAAGGGGATGCTAATATGTCGACGCAAACTTCACGGGTTACATTGCCCGGAGAAATGTTACCGGCGTACAACGAAATATTGACACCTGAGGCGCTTAGTTTTTTAAAGGAACTACATGAAAATTTTAATAAGCGCCGCATAGAACTTTTACAAAAGCGTGCGGAGAAACAAAAGAGAATTGATGCAGGAGAGTTTCCGAAGTTTTTAGAAGAAACAAAGCGCATACGTGAAGCGGATTGGACAATTGCTCAATTGCCAAAAGATTTAGAGGATCGCCGCGTAGAGATTACAGGACCAGTAGATAGAAAGATGGTTATTAACGCTTTAAATTCAGGAGCGCATCTTTTTATGGCAGATTTCGAAGATTCGAATTCACCAACTTGGGAAAATGCGATTGAAGGTCAAATAAATTTACGAGATGCAGTGCAGGGAACGATTTCACATAAAAATGAAAATGGAAAAGAATATCGTTTAAATAGTAAAACAGCAGTATTAATTGTGCGTCCAAGAGGATGGCATTTAGAAGAAAAACATATGCAAGTTGATGGGAAGAATATGTCTGGTAGCTTAGTAGATTTCGGACTTTATTTTTTCCATAATGCGAAAGCTCTTTTAGCAAAAGGAAGCGGTCCATACTTTTACTTACCGAAAATGGAAAGCCATTTAGAAGCAAGGTTATGGAATGATGTTTTCGTATTTGCTCAAAAATATATCGGTATTCCAAACGGAACGATTAAAGCGACGGTGTTACTGGAAACGATTCACGCTTCGTTTGAAATGGATGAAATTTTGTATGAGCTTAAAGATCATTCTGCTGGGTTAAATTGCGGAAGATGGGATTATATTTTCAGCTTTCTAAAGAGTTTCCGTAATCATAATAAATTTTTACTTCCAGATAGAGCGCAAGTCACGATGACGGCGCCGTTTATGCGCGCGTATTCTTTGAAAGTCATTCAAACGTGTCACCGCCGTAATGCACCAGCTATTGGAGGAATGGCAGCGCAAATTCCGATTAAAAACAATCCAGAAGCGAATGAAGCAGCTTTTGAAAAAGTGCGTGCAGATAAGGAGCGTGAAGCTTTAGATGGTCATGACGGGACTTGGGTTGCCCACCCGGGGCTTGTACCAGTCGCGATGGAAGTATTTAATCACATTATGAAAACACCGAATCAAATTTTTAGAAAACGTGAAGAAATACATGTTACAGAAAAGGATTTATTAGAAGTACCAGTGGGAACGATTACAGAAGAGGGGCTGCGCCTAAATATTAGCGTAGGCATTCAATATATCGCATCTTGGTTAAGCGGACGGGGAGCGGCACCAATTTATAACTTAATGGAAGATGCGGCAACAGCGGAAATTTCTAGAGCACAAGTATGGCAATGGATTCGTCATGAAGGTGGAAAGCTAAATGACGGTCGTAATATTACGCTTGAATTGATGGAAGAGCTAAAAGAAGAAGAACTAGCAAAAATAGAAAGAGAGATTGGTAAAGAAGCCTTTAAGAAAGAGAGATTCCAAGAGGCGACAACGTTGTTTACAAATCTCGTTCGGAATGATGAATTCGTACCATTTTTAACATTACCGGGTTATGAAATTTTATAAAAAATGAAAAGGGGATGGAACAAATGAAAAACGAAAGAATCGAGAAATTACAAGAGAGCTGGGAACTGGATACACGTTGGAAAGGGATTACACGTCCGTATGCAGCAGAAGATGTAATTCGCCTGCGCGGGTCAATTGATATTGAACATACATTAGCGCGCCGCGGTGCTGAAAAGCTTTGGTCATCGCTTCATACGGAAGATTACATTAACGCACTTGGCGCATTAACAGGAAACCAAGCGATGCAACAAGTGAAAGCTGGGCTAAAAGCAATTTATTTAAGTGGATGGCAAGTCGCTGCGGATGCGAACCTGTCTGGACATATGTATCCAGACCAAAGTTTATATCCAGCGAACAGTGTACCTGCTGTAGTAAAACGAATTAATCAAACGCTGCAACGTGCGGATCAAATTCAGCATATGGAAGGAAGCGATGATACAGATTATTTCGTGCCGATTGTAGCAGATGCAGAAGCAGGATTTGGCGGACAATTAAACGTATTTGAACTGATGAAAGGAATGATTGAAGCAGGTGCATCAGGTGTGCACTTTGAAGATCAATTATCTTCAGAGAAAAAATGCGGCCATTTAGGCGGAAAAGTATTACTACCGACGCAAACAGCGGTACGTAATTTAATCTCGGCACGCCTTGCAGCAGACGTAATGGGAGTGCCGACAATTATTGTTGCAAGAACAGATGCGGATGCAGCAGATTTAATTACGAGCGATATTGATCCGGTTGATAAAGCATTTATTACAGGTGAAAGAACACCGGAAGGATTTTACCGTACGAAAGCAGGTCTCGATCAAGCGATTGCACGTGGTTTAGCATACGCTCCTTATGCAGATCTTGTTTGGTGTGAAACATCTGAACCAAATTTAGAAGATGCAAAACGATTTGCGGACGCAATTCATAAAGAACATCCAGGGAAATTGCTTGCATACAACTGTTCACCTTCATTTAATTGGAAACAAAAACTAGATGAGAAAACAATTGCAAGCTTCCAAAAAGAAATCGCATCTTACGGTTATAAGTTCCAGTTCGTAACACTAGCTGGATTCCACTCGTTAAACTACGGCATGTTTGAATTAGCACGCGGCTATAAAGAGCGCGGCATGGCTGCGTACTCTGAACTACAACAAGCAGAATTCGCAGCAGAAAAACACGGCTACTCTGCAACTCGTCACCAACGCGAAGTAGGAACAGGCTACTTTGATGAAGTAGCGCAAGTTATTACAGGCGGTACTTCATCAACGACAGCGCTAAAAGGATCTACAGAAGAAGCACAGTTTACGAAATAAAAGGAAGGGGCCCCTTTTTGAAGGGTGCCCCTTGTTATTTTCGGAACGATTTTTCACATATATCGACTTACCGACAAAAAAGACGATATTATCAAATCCACTCAGCTCTATGATCGCGAATAAACTTCATATCTTTCTCATAATGCTCTAAATGTCCTTCATCAATCATTCTTTGGAAATTCAAGTCGCCTTCTTGTGCTTTTCTTTTCATATATGTACATAATGCTTCTAATCGTAGTAACACTATTCCTAAGTAATCTTCGTCCATACTTTTACCGTAGGACTGGACAAACAATTTCACTCTTTCTTTCATACGGCTAGCATGTTGTTCCGATTCATAATGAACTGCCTCACCCGATTCTGTATAATACACTCTACTTAAAGGTACACAAGTGTAAAGCGTATAAGCGATATCCCAAATTCTTGGACCAGGAGCAGCAACATCGAAATCAATAATACCTACTGGTTTCTCGTCATGAAAAATAATGTTATATATGGCAAAATCGTTATGGCAAATAACCTCAATGTTATTTGGAGTAAGATCCATCGGTTGCCATTCATCTGATAAGGGAAAGTCACTTACCGCATCATGATAAAGGCGGAGCATCTTTGCTATTTCTTTTAAAACAGCATTAGACCGCATATATTCTTTTAACGGATAATTCCCAGCTTCTCCTTCAATAAAGGATAAAATCTCTCTATCTTTTTCATCTACACCTAAAAACTTTGGAGCATGATGAAACCCTTTGTTTTCTAAGTGTTGTAATAATGTATGAATTTTTGCACTGCCTGGCTTTAATTCTCGCCGAACAGTATTTTCAGAACGATATACAGTTGATACATTTCCCCCTGTAAGTTTTTCTTCGTTGGCGTAGTTTGACATAGAATCCCCCTCCAATATAACGACTGTACGATTATATTGTAACACTTCAGAACAAGGGATGTAATCGTATTCAAATGATGTTTGTGTTCACTTCATAGTGAAATCCGCACATACTAAAATCAATTATTTACGAATGTATAATCAATTTAATTTGTCAGTTATTTTCAAAAAAGATTGTACATTTTATTTTAAGTATGCTATGATGAAGTCAGTTGAATAGTTAAATTAAGCAATCCATATATTATCAAGTGCCGAAAAACGAACGAGAAAAAGTATGTGAGAACTAGTTTATGTTTCGTGTTTGATAATGTGTGGATTCTTTTTTTATACAGGAAGACTAAAATAAATTGTGTTTTCTTTAGGAGGAAATAATTATGGCAGTAACAGGACAAGTAAAATGGTTTAACAACGAAAAAGGCTTCGGTTTCATCGAAGTTCCAGGCGAAAACGATGTATTCGTACATTTCTCTGCAATCGAAACTGAAGGTTTCAAATCTTTAGAAGAAGGTCAAAAAGTTAGCTTCGAAATCGAAGAAGGTAACCGTGGACCTCAAGCTAAAAACGTAATCAAACTATAATTTTATAGTTTATTATGGAAAAAAGGGATGGCTGCTGCCATCCCTTTTTTTGTTGTAATATACGAGCATAATGATTATATTTGAGGGAAAAGTATACAAATGAAGTCATACTTGATGTCCGTAGCGGGAATAAAGAAGATCTACACAATACGATTGAAGAAATCTCATTCGCTCGTTTTAGATGAATAAGAAAAAATAGTCGTTTTTTTGAGGATGAAGAAGAGTAAAAGGCTTTCCCAAATGGAAGGCCTTTTACTCTTCTTTTCCAATCTTTTTCTTTTCGCGTTTCTTACATTCAGAGCATTTCGATTTACGAAAAGGCTTTGCAAAGAATAGTAGAATGAAAAATAAGCCGAATATAATGCTGGATGAGTTTTTCACGATCACAATGCTGCTATTTTTCATTTGAATCGTTGGTTGCATTTCTTTTTCTTCCATAGTAGACCTCCATATATTGGATTTTCCTTTTAATTATAGCAAAGTTAATTGTTGTAATGATGCGAAATGAGGAAGTAGTTGTAAATATTTATCGGTAGTATAAATACATTTTGTAGAGGTTTTTATTACAAGAACACCATATTGTTATTTTAAAATTTAAAAGATGTTTGATAAATGATAAAGTATTGTAAAAAAGCGGAATCTGTAAGCCATTTCCTTTTCATAGATGCTAAAATTATATATGCAGCTGCTAATATAAATGGAAAAAAGGAGACAGTAGAATATGGAAAGTAAAGTAGAACGCTATGTCGAAAACTATGTGGTAAATAAAAATACAATGGCCTTACTTCCTGTTATTCTAAGTGAGAAGAAAATTGTTACACGAGTTGTTGAGATGGAAGATTCTTTTTTCGTATTTCAAAAGCCCCTAGATATTATAGAAAGAAGTTGCCGCAAGCATGGCTCTAGTTTCTTAGGCAGAAAAGAAGGAACGAAAGAGTTAACTCATATTACACATAAAGCACCGATTGCGATTAGTCCAACAGATCAACTTTATTTTTTCCCTACTTATTCTTACTCTAGAAAAGAGTGCGCTTGGTTGTCTCATTTTTATATTGAAAGTAATAAAGAGTTAAAAGATGGAAATGTCATTGTTAGATTTATAAATGGCTTTGCTGTGAAATTAGAAATATCAAAAAGTAGTTTTGAAAATCAACAAAATCGTACAGCGAAATTGCGTACTGAATATGAAGATCGTAGAAAAAAACAAGGAAATCCTTCCTTCAAATTAATTGATAAAAATGAGGAATCTAGATTAAAACCAGCATATGAGAAAGTGTATTTTGTTAAGGAAGGCGAAATGTGAGAGGATGGGGGAACCCCCATCTTTTTTATTTGTCAGCTTTTGTCGGTAAGTCGATATATTCGAAAAATCGCTGATAAAAATCGAGTTGTGGTTGATATATTTGAAAAATCGCTGATAAAATGCGAGTTACAATCGATATATTCAGAAAATCGCCGATATAGTTTCAGTTAACAAGGAATTTACCACTAAAACAAAAGGATCATTTCCAAAATCGCAAAACGTCTTGTCGAATATTGATAGATTATCATAGCGTAATAATGAAGGAATTCTCATGGAAGGTATGGAAACTTAATAATTACATCTCCATATGTCGTATCTACCATTTCCTCTTTCATATAAGCAATGATACAGTAGAGGTAGTACTTAGAGTAAAGGGGTAAAGTGTAGAATGGATTTTCAGACAATCAAAGAGTATTTTTCACCAGAAAATATGGATCATATTGTTGAAAGCTATAAAGCGTTCGGACCACTTCTTGGTATTGGTTTACCGATGATAGAAGCGCTGATTCCGGCATTGCCACTCATCGTATTTGTACTGGCGAATGCTGTTGCATTTGGATTTTGGCTCGGTTTTCTTTATTCTTGGCTTGGATCAGTAATGGGCGCCTTACTTGTCTTTTTCATTATCCGCCATTTTGGTCGAAGTCGTTTCTTTTCTTTTGTAAATAAGCATGAGAGAGTACGAAAGGCAATGGGGTGGATTGAAAGGAAAGGCTTTGCGCCAATTTTCGTCATATTTTGTTTTCCGTTTACACCGTCTGCGCTTATAAATGTTGTCGCTGGTTTATCTCGCATTAGTGTAAAGCAGTTTGGACTTGCGCTCGCGTTCGGAAAGCTTGTGATGATTTTTATTTTAACGTATATCGGTCATGATTTAATGTCATTTATTCATAATCCGGTGAAATCAGTCATTGTAGCAATTGGTATTTTTATTTTATGGTATGTCGGTAAGAAAATCGAAGTAAAGTTAGAACTACATTAAGAATAGTCTTCTTTATTCAGCTATTTGAGGGCAGTAAAACTCCCACCTCAAAATTCGGTTGGATAGGTGAGAGCCTTGTTGCTCGTAAATGCTAGATTGGTGTGGCTGATAAGGAGTGGGGATGAACAAAACTCCCGCCGATTCAGTTTCACTTTATAAATGCAGGCTTCATTATTAAAGGATAAGGGGAGAAGCTGATGAAGAAAACTTTGAAAAAAGAAGGCATAGAGTGGATACGAACAATTTTAATTGGTGTATTATTAGCTGTATTTTTTCGAACGTTTTTCTTTTCAACGTACGTTGTAGAGGGGAAGTCAATGATGCCGACATTGCAAGATGGCAATATGCTCGTTGTAAATAAGGTGAGTTATCAAGTAGGGGACTTGAACAGGTTTGATGTTGTTGTGTTTCATGCGAATAAAAAAGAGGACTACGTAAAACGAATTATCGGTCTACCTGGGGATCAAATTGAATATAAGCATGATAAACTGTATATAAATGGACAATTCGTGGATGAACCTTATTTAGAGACATATAAGAAAGAGATAAATGGACGACAACTAACGGGTGATTTTAAACTAGAAGAGTTAACGAAAGAAAATTCGGTGCCGCCTGGATATATTTTTGTAGTAGGTGATAATCGCCTCGGGAGCTGGGATAGTAGACACTTTGGATTTGTAAAAGCTGATACAGTTGTCGGTAAAGTTGATTTACGATATTGGCCAATTCAAGAGGTGCAAACGAATTTTTCAAAAGGTTGATATAATAGGTAGAAGTATAGAAAAAGACAAACTACTCTGTTTGTCTTTTTTCGTGTACTATAATACAATTATAGTAGCAAACTAACGTTCGTTATGTAAGTGAAAGGTGGGGTTACATGTCACTTCGATTTGTGATTGGTAGAGCGGGAAGTGGAAAAAGTACACTTTGTTTACACGAAGTGCAGGAAGAGTTAAAGCAACGCCCAAGAGGGAAGACAATATTATATCTTGTGCCAGAACAGATGACATTCCAAACGCAGCAGGCGTTAATCGGGAGTGAGGATGTAAGAGGTTCTATTCGGGCACAAGTTTTTAGTTTTTCACGATTAGCGTGGAAGGTGCTGCAAGAAGTCGGCGGAGCGAGTCGTCTTCACATTGATGAAGCGGGCGTACATATGTTGCTTCGTAAAATTGTTGAGTCTCGTAAAGAGGGATTATCGGTGTTCCAAAAAGCAGCGGAGCAAAACGGTTTCTTTGAACATCTTGGTAGTATGATTGCGGAGTTTAAACGTTACAATGTGACGCCATCTAACGTATATGAAATGTGGCAACAATTAGACGCACATAGTAGCAGTGCAGAACAAAAGCTATTAGCGAATAAAGTGTATGATTTACAACTATTATATGATGATTTTGAACGTGCTTTAATCGGAAAATATTTGGATTCAGAAGACTACCTACAATTGTTAGTCGAAAAGCTTCCACAGTCTGAATATGTAAATGGGGCTGAAATTTATATAGATGGATTTCATTCGTTCTCACCGCAAGAACTAGAAATTTTAAGACAGCTTATGATTTGCGGCGCGAGAGTTACGATCACGTTAACGATAGATGAAAAAACGTTAGCGCAGCCAGTAAATGAACTAGATTTATTTTATGAAACGACGTTAACGTATGAAAAAATAAAGCAAGTGGCGCGTGAAGAGAAGATAGAAATTGAAAAAACAATTCCACTTATGGAACAACCGCGCTTTCATTCGCAAGCATTAGCGCATTTAGAAACTCATTACGAAGCACGTCCAAATGAAAAGTTTCACGGAGAAGCAAGTGTAACGATTAGTACAGCAGCGAATTTACGAGCTGAAGTAGAAGGTGTTGCGCGTGAAATTCGTAGACTTGTGGCGGATGAAGACTATCGTTACCGAGATATTGCAGTCCTTCTTCGTAACGGAGAAAGTTATTACGATGTGATGCGAACGCTATTTACAGATTATAATATCCCGCACTTCATCGATGAAAAACGCCCGATGTCACATCATCCGCTAGTAGAATGCATTCGTTCTGCACTCGAGATTATTAGCGGAAATTGGCGTTATGATGCAGTGTTCCGCTGCGTGAAAACAGAGCTTTTATATCCACTAGACGTAAGAAAAGAAACGATGCGCGAAGAGATGGATGAGTTTGAAAACTACTGTTTAGCGTACGGTGTACAAGGGAAGAGATGGACTTCTGAGGATCCGTGGATGTATCGCCGCTATCGTTCTCTTGACGATACGGACGAGATGATTACAGACAGTGAACGTGAAATGGAAGAGAGAATAAATCGACTGCGCGACGTTGTAAGAACGCCTGTTATTCGTATGCAAAAAAGACTGAAGCGAGCGGGAACAGTTATGCAAATGTGCGAAGCTGTTTATTTATTTTTAGAAGAGCTAGACGTTCCAAAAAAACTAGAAGCATTACGTATTCGTGCAGAAGAGAGCGGAGATTTCTTATTTGCGACAGATCATGAGCAAGTATGGGAAGAAGTAATGAGTCTTCTTGATACATTCGTTGAGATGCTTGGCGAAGAGAAAATGTCACTTTCTATGTTCACAGATGTTATGTCGACAGGTCTTGAGGCGCTTCAATTTGCAAACATTCCGCCGTCATTAGACCAAGTGTTAATTGCTAATATTGATCGTTCAAGATTATCAAATGTGAAAGCAACATTTGTCATTGGCGTGAATGAAGGAGTTATTCCAGCAGCACCGATGGATGAAGGGATGCTTTCTGATGAAGAAAGAGATGTTCTTAGCGTTGCAGGTATCGAATTAGCACCAACGACGAGACAAACCTTATTAGAAGAACAGTTCGTTATGTATCAAATGGTAACGAGAGCAACTGAGAAATTATATATTTCATGCCCGCTTGCAGATGAAGAAGGGAAGACGTTACTTGCGTCTAGCTTTATTAAGAAAGTAAAAAGAATGTTCCCTGATGTGAAAGATACATTTATTACAAATGACGTAAATGATTTATCACGTTCGGAACAAATTTCATATGTAGCAACGCCAGAAGTAACGTTGTCATATGTTATGCAGCAACTTCAAACGTGGAAGCGATATGGATTTGAAGGGAATTTAGATTTTTGGTGGGATGTATATAACTTCTACGTAACTTCAGATGAATGGAAACAAAAAAGTAGCCGCGTATTATCAAGTTTATTCTACCGAAATCGTGCGCAAAAGCTAAGTACAGTTGTAAGTAGAGATTTATACGGAGATAAAATAAAAGGAAGCGTATCTCGTATGGAACTATTTAACCGTTGCGCATATGCTCATTTCGCGCAGCACGGTTTATCCTTAAGAGAGCGTGATATTTTCAAACTGGATGCGCCAGATATCGGGGAACTATTCCATGCAGCGCTGAAGAGAATTGCGGACAGGCTATTACGTGAAAACCGTACTTGGGCGGATTTATCAATAAAAGAGTGTGAGCATCTTTCGGCTGTAGTAATAGAAGAGATTGCACCGTTATTACAAAGACAAATTTTATTAAGTTCAAATCGTCATTTCTATTTAAAACAAAAACTACAACAAATCATTTTCCGTACATCAATCATTCTTCGTGAACATGCGAAGTCAAGCGGTTTCGTACCAGTTGATTTAGAAGTGCCATTCGGTATGGGCGGTACAGGATCGCTTCCGCCGATGGAATTCTCATTACCAAATGGTGTAAAGATGGAAGTAGTTGGTCGTATTGACCGTGTTGATAAGGCGGAAGATGAAAACGGAACGTTCCTACGTATTATTGACTATAAATCAAGCTCAAAAGCGTTAGATTTAACGGAAGTGTATTACGGATTAGCACTTCAAATGTTAACGTATTTAGATGTTGTTACTTCAAATGCACATACGTGGATGAAAAAAGGCGGCACGGCATCACCGGCTGGTGTACTGTACTTCCATATTCATAACCCGATCGTTGAGATGAAAGGTGACGCATCTGAAGCAGAAATTGAGAAAGAGATTTTAAAGAAATTTAAAATGAAAGGTCTCGTACTAGGAGACGCTGATGTTGTGCGTTTAATGGATAACAAACTTTCAACAGGAAGTTCTGATATTATTTCTGCTGGTTTGAAAAAAGACGGTAGCTTTAGTGCGCGTTCAAGCATTGCAAGTGAACAAGAGTTTAACGTACTGCAAAAATACGTACACCATACGTTTGAAAATATCGGAAAAGACATTACAGAAGGCGTTATTGATATTGCTCCTTATAAGAAGGGGAATAAAGCGGCGTGTACGTTCTGTAACTTCAAATCTGTTTGTCAGTTCGATGAATCACTTGAAGATAACCAGTTCCGTACGCTAAAAGATATGAAAGATAGCGAAGCGATGGAGAAAATTAGAGAGGAGGTTGGCGGAGAATGATTGAAAATTGGCCTAAAAAACCAGAAGGTAGTCAGTGGACGGATGACCAGTGGAAAGCGGTTGTAGCGAACGGACGTGATATATTAGTCGCAGCAGCAGCTGGATCAGGGAAAACAGCAGTATTAGTTGAACGTATTATTAAAAAGATTATAAATGAAGAAAACCCAGTCGATGTCGACCGCCTGCTCGTTGTAACATTTACGAATGCAGCGGCGCAAGAGATGAAAAACAGAATTGGGGAAGCACTAGAAAAAGTATTAATTGATGAGCCAGGATCGCAGCACGTAAGAAAGCAGCTTAGCTTATTAAATAAAGCTTCTATTTCGACGATCCATTCCTTTTGTTTACAAGTAATTAGAGGATACTATTACATGCTTGATGTGGATCCTCGTTTCCGCATTGCGAATCAAACGGAAAATGAACTGTTAAAAGAAGAAGTATTAGATGACATATTAGAAGAAGAGTACGGAATTGAAGATAATAGTATTTTCTTTGAACTCGTTGATCGTTATACGAGTGACCGTAGTGATGATGACTTACAGCGTATGATTTTAGCGCTTCATACAGAATCAAGAGCGCATCCAAATCCGGAAAAATGGCTCGATAAATTAGTAGAAGCATACGACGTGGAAGGAAAGACAATTGAAGATTTAGTGTATGCTTCTTACTTATTAGAAGATGTGAAATTCCAGCTTGAAACAGCAGAGGCACATATTCGTAAAGCGACTGAACTCGCAATGTTTCCTGACGGTCCGGCGCCCCGCGTTGAAACCCTGCAAGCAGATGCAGTTTTACTTGGAACGTTGTCATCAGCTGCTTGTGAGTCGTGGACAAGTGTGTATGAAGCGATGCAAAATGTATCGTGGCAAACGTTAAAGCGTATTAAGAAAAGTGATTACAACGAGGATGTTGTAAAACAAGTAGACTCTCTTCGTAATAAAGCGAAAGATGAAGTGAAGAAATTACAAGAAGAGTTATTTAGCCGCAGACCTGAAAGTTTCTTACGAGATTTTCAAGATATGCATCCTGTATTAGAAAAACTCGTACAGCTTGTAAAAGTATTTACAGAGCGTTTCCAAGCGATGAAGCGAGATAAAGGAATGGTCGATTTCACAGATTTAGAGCATTTCTGTTTACAAATTTTAAGTGAACAAAGTGAAAACGGTGAAATGAAGCCGTCAGCAGTAGCGCTTCAATATCGTAATAAATTTGCTGAAGTACTAGTCGATGAATATCAAGATACGAACTTTGTGCAGGAATCCATTATTAAATTCGTAACGAAAGATTCTGAGAGTGAAGGAAACTTGTTCATGGTAGGTGACGTGAAGCAGTCGATTTATCGTTTCCGACTAGCAGAACCAGGACTATTCTTAGGAAAGTATAAACGCTTTACGCAAGAAGGATTAGGCGGCGGAATGAAGATCGATTTAGCGAAAAACTTCCGTAGTCGTCATGAAGTGTTAGCAGGTACGAACTTTATTTTCAAACAAATTATGGGCGAAGAAGTCGGAGAAATCGACTACGATGCTGACGCTGAATTAAAGTTAGGTGCTAGCTATCCAGAAGGTGAAGATGTAGCGGCTGAACTACTATGTATTCAGCAAACAGAAGAAGAAGTGCAAGACGGAGAAGAAGGTGCGGAAGTAGAAAAAGCACAACTTGAAGCTCGTCTTATGGCGCAGCGTATTAAAGCGATGGTTGATTCAGGTTATGAAGTGTATGATCGTAAAACGGATAGTATGCGCCCTGTACAATACCGTGACTTCGTTATTTTACTTCGCTCTATGCCGTGGGCGCCGCAAATTATGGAAGAGTTAAAGCTGCAAGGAATTCCAGTATACGCTGATCTTGCGACTGGTTACTTTGAAGCGACAGAAGTAAATATTATGATGAACGTATTCCGCGTGATCGATAATCCGATGCAAGATATTCCGCTTGCCGCCGTACTTCGTTCACCAATCGTTGGACTAAATGATGAAGAACTTGCGACGCTTCGTGCTCACGGAAAGAAAGGTTCGTTTTATGAAGTAATGAGCTCATTCTTAAAAGGGGCACCGCTTGAAGAAGAAAAAGAATTACATGATAAATTACAGTGGTTTTATAACTTACTGCAAGGATGGCGTGAATTCGCGCGTCAACAGTCACTTTCTGATTTAATTTGGAAAGTGTACGGTGAGACAGGTTATTACGATTTTGTCGGCGGTTTACCAGCCGGAAAGCAAAGGCAAGCAAACCTGCGTGTACTTTATGACCGTGCAAGACAATATGAAGCAACATCGTTTAGAGGATTATTCCGCTTCTTACGCTTTATTGAGCGTATTTTAGAACGCGGTGATGATATGGGAACGGCGAGAGCTTTAGGTGAACAAGAAGATGTCGTTCGTATTATGACGATTCATAAAAGTAAAGGACTTGAGTTCCCAGTCGTATTTGTAGCGGGACTAGGTCGTCGTTTTAATACACAAGATTTAATGAAACGTTTCTTACTGCATAAAGACTTCGGTTTCGGTTCACAATTTATCGATCCTCGTAAACGAATTAAATATACGACATTATCGCAACTAGCAATTAAGCGTAAAATGAAAATGGAATTAATCGCGGAAGAAATGCGCGTGTTATACGTAGCGTTAACGCGTGCGAAAGAGAAGTTAATTTTAATTGGAACGGTTAAAGATGCCAATAAAGAAATGGAAAAATGGCTCGATGCAAGGGAGCATAGTGAATGGTTATTACCAGACCATATACGTGCCGGAGCGTCCTGTTATTTAGATTGGATTGCACCTTCATTATATAGACATCGTGATAGTGAAATGCTTCTTGAATTAGGGCAAGGAAGCATTCCGGGTGAAATTTATGGATATGACACGAGCTGGAAAGTAGAAGTTGTTGACGGCAAAACGTTACTTGCACCAGAACCGGTTCAAGAAGAGAAACAAGAATTACTAGAAGCACTTCGTGAGAAAAAAGCTGTTCCGTTAGAAAGTGAACGAAAAGAAGAAGTGCATAACAGATTAATGTGGAAGTACGGATATGAGGAAGCAACATCTCACCGTGCGAAACAGTCTGTGACAGAAATAAAGAGAAACTACCAATCAGAAGAAGGTAGCGATAATGCCTTTATTAAAAAACTGCGTGCACCAATTAAAACGCGTCCTCGTTTTATGGAAAAAAAAGGATTAACGTATGCTGAAAGAGGTACGGCGGTTCACGCTGTTATGCAGCATGTTGATTTGAAGCAGCCGATTACAGAAGAAGTGATTCGGGAGCAAATTGCCGGAATGGTAAATAAGGAATTATTAACATTCGAACAAGCTGAAGAAGTAGCAATTGAAAAAGTGATTTCATTCTTTGACAGTGACCTAGGTAAGAGGGTATTAGCGGCGAAAAGTGTTGAGCGTGAAGTACCATTTACGATGATGCTTGCAGCAGAAGAGGCGTATCAAGATTGGCAAGGTAAGGGTGACGAAACGATACTTGTCCAAGGGGTTATCGACTGCATGATTGAAGAGGAAGATGGTATCACTTTAATTGATTTTAAAACGGATACGATTGAAGGAAAGTTCCCAGGTGGATTCGATCAAGCAAAACCAATTTTAGAAGATCGATACAAAGTGCAGCTTTCGTTATATGCAAAGGCACTTGAAAAAAGCTTACAACATCCTGTGAAAGAGAAATGCTTATACTTCTTTGATGGCAATCATGTTGTAAAAGTTGAGGAATAGAGGGACTTGAAAATGGAAACGGAAAAAACGTTAAGAACGTGTGAAAAAGGACATGAATACTATAAAAGTAGCGATTGTCCAACTTGCCCAGCTTGTGAGAAAGAAAAGAAACCAACAACAGGGTTTCTTTCACTTCTTTCATCACCAGCACGAAATGCGTTGCAACATCATGGAATTCACACTATAGAAGAACTCTCAAAGTATAGTGAAAAAGAAATTTTAAAACTACATGGTATGGGACCAGCATCTTTGCCGAAGCTTAGAAAGGCTTTGGAGGAGAGCGGATTATCATTTAAATAAATGAAACAGTAAACAGTGTTTTTTTTGATAATCTTGAATGAGATAAAAGAAAAAAGTAGGAGAATATCTCCTACTTTTTTTACGCTGTTCCAATCTGATCTTGATCGGCCACATCAGAATCAAACGTATTTGTTGCACTAACGCCGCTAAAAGTGTTTACGACAAATCCAACATTGGAAGCTCCGGATCCATTATAAGCTTTCGTATTCTCTTTCGGAGACACGTTATAAAAATCCCCTAAATTGAACGAACCATTACTGTTTTGAACGACGAGATTTCCAACAACAGAAGGCATACTATCCACCCACTTTACTAAGCTTTTTAATTACTATATGAATTATTGTGCGGAAGGTTCATCCGTAATATATTGGCGGATTTGCATAATACGAGAGTTATTAAAAACATAATCAACATTTCCAATTTGAAAGCAACCAGAATTTAAAAGTGTTCGCAATTCAACATTGTTTACTTCAATAAAAGGGCATTCATTTACAATGTTTAATTTTACATCTGTCGTTCGTTTTGGGATTGTGATGTGTTCATCTGTAAAGATTTCAAATGCGTCTAAGCGGCCTTCGTCTTTTATATAACAAGGAATTTCCCTGTGGACGGCAAGAGCCCTACTTTTTAACTCCATTTGATTTGCATCTCCAACTTGAAATACAGCAGTAATCCCTAAAGAAATAATAGAAACATTTTGGACAACAGACACATGATGTAACATAATTTCTCAGTCTCCTTAACCTGGAGTAGGAGGGACATCTGTGACTAATGGTACAAATGGACCCTCTGTAACAGTTTCAAATGGTGTATCAAGAATAGAAGATAGTATGAGGAAATTTGCATCCCCAATTAAAAAGAGTGCGGATGATGATACACCGTTCATTTTAATCTGTCCGACTTTTAACTCGCGATTTACAACGTTAACATTCATACATACTTACTCCTTTCGGAAATTGCCCGGTATGTGTTGAATAAAAGATAGAAAGGCTTTGTCGATATCATGTTTCATTGCTTGGAGAATGATATCGCGTAAATAATCTGGATTTGTTGAAGAACCTTCGTATGATTGTGCTTGTGATAAATAATAAGGAAGCCTATGCTCCATCTGTTTTTTTATGTCATCAACCATCATTTGTCGATACATTTCATCGAGCGGCGTTCTCTCTTCTTGTTCAAAATGGAGAATTCGATTATATGCTTCTTCATCTAAGTAACGATGCATTTCTTGAAGGATACCTTGGTAAAAATCAGGGTTTGTATCTGTTTCAGGATTTACTTTTAACGTTTCTGTATCCACTTGAAAATCTTCAATTTGCTGTCCTTTTGCTGAAAACGGATTTAAACCAATATTTAAAGTGCCATTTAAATTTTCTACTTTTAATTGATCGAATTTGTATTCCACTTTTCCTACAGAAGAGGAGGGGCGATTTTTTAATTCGGTAAGCTCTTCTTGTAATAGACGCACTTGATCTTCTAGATGAAGGATGGTTGCTTGTTGTGCTTGAAGAGCTTGTTGAAGTTGGTGTAAGTAAGTATATATATCTTGATTCATTTTGTGAAACCTCCTTTTCAGTAGGGAGGGTAAAAATATTCCTGCTATATATTTATGACAAGGATGTCTTAAGAAGAACTAGTTGATGGTTTGATAGAAATAATTTGTCCTTTCGCCTGCAATGGGCGAAGGGGCTCTGTAAATCCGCCAGTATTTGAGAATTTAGATAGAGCTTTAATACTTCCTGCAGTACCAATTTGGAATACAGAAGAGGTTGTAATGCTATCAATTTTAATGCTATTAATGATGATGCTTTGGTTTACATAAAGATTCAATGCAATCGCCTCCTCTAAGTTGAACCAATTATCGCTTGATCAATTACATCTGAATCATTGACAGTCGTTGCGCTTTGATAATTGTAGACAGAAACGTTATCTCCCACATTAAAAGAGCCGGCCCCGGCGAAAGCGCGTGAATAACTAATAGGCCTAATCGCAAATACATCTCCAATATGAAAAATACCACTTGATCCAATATTGACGATACGAATATGTCCGACCATAGCTGGCATACAAAACACCTTTCGTTTTTAAAATTTTCTTTTCTACTATTGTATGGGCGTTTTCAATAAAATGTGTTTTTTTTTTTATAAAAGAAACACACACGTTATTGCGTGTGTGTATTGAGTGTTTGATTAGGGTGAAAATCCGTATGTACATGCCAAATTACATTTAAGAGCCTGTCCAGTTCTTGGCTGCAATCCACTGTTTTTTGAGAAGTCATTCCGTAGCGTTCAGCAAAATAAATCATTTTTTCACGTTTTTTTTCAATCGCTTGCTCAAACATTGAAATCGGCTCCATCTCTAAATGAAATTTTTAGTATATATGTAGTACATATTATACAAAAACCCCATAAAAAAGAAATACCTTCGCTAAAAAAAGTAAAATTTCTACATTTTATGCCAAATATAAAGGAGTGACGAATAGGATAGGAGAAGAATATTGTAAAAATTAGCGTGCATGAGAAGGTTTTTTTCTTACGGATGCGAATACAATTAAAGGGTATGAGTTTTAGGATGGAGAGTGGAAATATTGCGTTTGGTAACGGCGAAAAAAGAAGAAAAGGTATTTGTAGGTGTTGTGGATGAAGAGGAAGAAAAGGTATTGCATGTAAGAGAAGCGCAAAGACAAAAAGGGGAAAAGGTTACGATTCCGATTACAATGTTAGAGTGTATTGAAAGAGGAACCGAATGCTTTGAAAAAATATGTGATATTGTAAATTGGGCGAAGGAAAATGAAGGGGCAGCGTATTATCCGTTAACTGAGGTGAAAATATTAGCGCCAATTCCAAGGCCAAGGAAGAATATTCTTTGCGTTGGAAAAAATTATCGTGAGCATGCGATAGAAATGGGCGGAGTAGAGTCAATTCCAGAAAATATAATGATCTTTACGAAAGCGCCGACGACAGTTATTGGAATGGATGAAAAAATTAATAGTCATCCTCACGCAACGAATGAACTAGACTATGAAGGAGAACTAGCTATCATCATCGGTAAGCGAGGGAAACAAATAAAAAAAGAAAAAGCGCTTGAGCATGTTTTTGGTTACACCATTATAAATGATATAACTGCTCGCGACATTCAACGGAAGCATAAACAATTTTTTCTTGGAAAAAGTTTTGATACATTTTGTCCGATGGGACCGTATTTAATTCATAAATCAATGGTTAGTTCGCCAAATGCGTTACACATTGAAACGGTAGTAAATGGGGAAGTAAGGCAAACTTCAAATACAAATAAAATGATTTTTTCAATAGAAGAAATCATTTCAACGATAAGTAAAGGAATGACGTTAGAGCCAGGCGATATTATCGCAACAGGAACGCCGGCTGGTGTCGGAAAAGGTTTCACACCACCGAAGTTTTTGCATGCTGGTGATGAAGTGGTTATTACAGTAGAAGGAATTGGTACTTTGCGAAATGTAGTGAAATGAAAAAAGAGCTATCTTGTGAAAAGATAGCTCTTTTCTATGGTCTTGGATGATAGAGGTAATCGATAACCGAAAAAGTGTAAAGACCAACGAATGCAAGTGTACAAATACCAAATAATATAACCGTAAGTGCGCTTTTTTCTCGTCCAAAACCAATGATAGTAAGAATAACAGCAGTCCAAAATGATGCTTTCAGTAGTGTGAATGTAGTAGAAGTGGAGTAGTGGCTAAGCAATGTTACGGAAATTAGGAAGCCAAAGAATGTAACTAAAATAAAAGATGTAGCTAAATAGTTAATATGTTTACCATATCGTAATAACATATCGCACCTGCTTTCTAAAATAAAAATACAGAAAATTACAATTTTATTTTAGTATAAATCAATATAAAAAGAAAGAGGTTGTCCCAACATGTAGGACAACCTCTCTATTATTACGATAATACCGCTTTAATTTTTTGGAACGCCCACTCTAAATCTTCTTCAGAGATTACTAGAGGTGGTGCGATACGAATTACATTTTCGTGTGTTTCTTTACATAATAGACCAGCTGCTTTTAGTTGTTCACAGTAAGGACGAGCTGGCTCGTTTAATTCGATACCGATGAATAAGCCTTTACCACGAATATCAGTAATCATTGGGTTATCAATTTCTTTTAATTGCCCAACTAATTTTTCGCCTAATTGAAGAGAACGCTCTGTTAATTTTTCTTCCTCTAACACTTCAAGAGCTGCGATAGAAACAGCACATGCAAGTGGGTTACCACCGAATGTAGAACCGTGAGAACCTGGCTCGAATACGCCTAAAATGTCGCGGTTTGCTGCTACGCAAGAGATTGGGAATACGCCGCCGCCAAGTGCTTTACCAAGTATGTACATGTCAGGAGTTACATTGTCCCAATCACAAGCAAATACTTTACCAGTACGGCCTAAACCTGTTTGGATTTCATCTGCTACAAATAAAACGTTTTCTTTTTTACATACTTCAAGAGCTTCTTTTAAGAAACCAGCTGGTGGGATGTTAATTCCTGCTTCACCTTGGATTGGCTCTAAAATGAATGCAGCTGTATTTGGTGTAATTGCGGCTTTTAACGCTTCTAAATCACCGTAAGGAATTACGATAATGCCAGGAAGCATTGGACCGAATCCACGCTTGTACTCTTCGTTTGAAGACATAGAAACAGCACCCATTGTACGGCCGTGGAAGTTATCTTCGCAAACGATGATTTCAGCACGGTTTGCTTCTACTTTCTTCACATCATAAGCCCAGCGGCGAGCTGTTTTAATTGCAGTTTCAACAGCTTCTGCACCTGTATTCATTGGAAGTACCATTTCTTTATTAGTTAGTTTCGCAACTTTTTCGTACCAAGGACCTAATTGATCGCTATGGAAAGCACGAGAAGTTAACGTAACACGATTAGCTTGGTCAATTAAAGCGTTAATAATTTTTGGGTGACGATGACCTTGGTTTACTGCAGAATATGCACTTAATAAGTCCATATAGCGGTTTCCTTCAGGATCTTCTACCCAAACGCCTTCTGCTTTAGAAATAACGATTGGAAGTGGGTGATAGTTATTTGCCCCGTATGTGTCTGTAAGTTCGATAATATCCTTAGTTTGAATCATGATTGTTCCCCCTTTTGTTATTACAAGAAGTTTGTAAATACTCTAAATATTATATCATTTAAATGTAAAAAAGCGAAACATTTCCTGAAAATAAATGAACATGTTATCATATAGAGTGAAAAAGTGTGAAAAGAGGAGGTAGGGGATACGATGGTACATATGCATATTACAGCATGGGCGTTAGGTTTAATTTTATTCTTCGTTGCGTATTCACTTTATTCAGCAGGAAGAAAAGGTAAAGGTGTACATATGGGGCTTCGTCTTATGTACATTATCATTATTGTGACAGGTTTCATGTTGTACATGGGTATTATGAAGACTGCAACAAGTAACATGCACATGTGGTATGGTTTAAAAATGGTAGCTGGTATTTTAGTTATCGGTGGAATGGAAATGGTTCTTGTAAAAATGAGCAAGAACAAAGCAACAGGGGCAGTTTGGGGACTATTTATTGTTGCACTAGTAGCAGTATTTTACCTTGGACTGAAATTACCGATTGGCTGGCAAGTATTCTAATAAAAAATAAAACCACCTTATAATCTCAAAGACTTGGGAGATAAGGTGGTTTTTTATTTCATCCCGTAAACACCCGATTGGTGAAGGCTAATAATCAGTGGGGGATACCCCACTGATTAAAGTTTCACTTTATGTTGCATCGATATGCAACTCTTCTCCGTTTACTTTCGTAAAACGAAACATGTTTTTATTTGACGTAGCGTGACGGACGAAATGGTGCTGTAGTGTACAAATCATTTCTTCGTTATCAAACAAAAGAATATTTACTCCTTCGCATGCTTCCTCTTTCGGTAAGAAAGATAAATAATTATGACAATACATGCAATCATATAAAGAGTAGTGAAGGGATTGCAATGATTCGGTTAATAACGTAAAGACAGAGTCAGGTAATTCCTCAAGCCATTCCGTATAGCTAAGAAGTAATTTCTTTCGAATTCGTATCATTTCTCCGTTTTGCAAATGGTGCTGTTCGTTGGCGATTTGTAATACATCTTGTTCATAGAAACGAGCTGGTAGCCAGTTGTTGTGATACAAAATTTCAAAGCCATCTTCGGCAATATCTTCTAATAAAAATGCTTCATCATTTTCATCATCAAAGAATACCCATTCATTGTTTATATATTCTACATTACCGACTGTATGAGCGCGTGGCTGGTTATATAAAATATGGTTACGTTGTATCATATATGATTTCTCCTTAATAAAAAAGTAGTTATTTCTGTTATAGACAGTTCGGGCATTCTTTATAACTAGACACATCTAGACATAGGTGGGCATACAATAACACACGTTTTACTGAGTGAAAATGCTATTCCATATGTGGATAGTAGGTTATCGTTAAGTTTTTCATTTTTTTGATCCGCACCTCTAAGGTGGGGATTACTGCTCGTTTAGGAAAAGAAATAAGATGGAAGGATGATTCGTATGTGCGGGATTACAGGATGGGTGGATTATAAACGCTCATTAGAAGGAGAACGGGACGTCGTTACGAAGATGGCTGAGACGTTAGCGAAACGTGGCCCAGATGATAATAAAGTTTGGATTAAAGGCAATGTCGCATTTGGGCATAAACGGTTAATCGTTGTTGATCCTGAGGGTGGTAAACAACCGATGACTTGTTTAAAAGACGAAACGAATTATGCAATTTGCTATAACGGTGAACTGTATAATACAGAAGATATTCGAAAGGAATTATTAAGAAGAGGATATACGTTCAAAGGTCATTCGGATACGGAGGTGCTATTAGCGTCGTATATTGAATGGAAAGAAGAATGTGTCGATCATTTAAACGGTATATATGCGTTTGCCGTATGGGATGAACAGAAAGAACAAGTATTTATTGCACGAGATCGACTAGGTGTAAAACCGCTATTTTATAAATATGATAGTGGGCGATTACTATTTGGTTCAGAGTTAAAAGCGATATTAGCGCATCCAGATGTGAAGGCGGAAGTAACGTTAGAAGGATTATCCGAAATATTCGGTCTTGGGCCGTCTAGAACACCTGGTCATGGCATTTATGCTGGTATAAAAGAATTACGTCCAGGGCATGCGATGACATTTTCAAAGAACGGTTTATGTATATGGAGATATTGGAATGTGGAAAGCAAAAAACATGAAGATTCTTTTGAAGAAACAGTAGAGAAAACACGCTTTTTATTACAAGATGCGATTACAAGGCAGCTCGTTTCTGATGTACCACTATGTACTTTTCTATCAGGAGGTGTAGATTCGAGTGCGATTACAGCAATTGCTGCGAAAGAATATGCAAGGTCAGGAAAAGGGCAATTACACACATACTCTGTTGATTATGAAGATAATGACAAATACTTTAAAGCGAATGCGTTTCAGCCGAATTCAGATGCGCCATTTATTCATTTGATGACTGAGACGTTTCAAACAAACCATCATCGCTGCGTCATTTCAAATGAACAATTAGCACAGTATTTAACAGAAGCAGTACTCGTTCGTGATTTGCCTGGTATGGCAGATATCGATTCGTCATTATTATGGTTTTGCCGCGAAATTAAACAAGATTTTGTCGTCGGTTTATCTGGGGAATGTGCAGACGAAATATTTGGTGGTTATCCGTGGTTTTATAGAGAAGATGATTTACAATCGAGTGCGTTTCCGTGGATGCGCTCTACAGAAGCGCGTGAACAACTGCTAAAGAAAGAATGGAGAAATAAATTAAACTTACAACAATATGTACAGCAGCGTTATGAAGAATCCATTCAAGAAGTTCCTATTTTAGAGGGAGAAAGCCCAATTGAAGCAAAGAGACGACAACTATTTTACTTGAATATGGTATGGTTTATGACAACATTATTAGACAGAAAAGACCGTATGAGTATGGGGGCAAGCTTAGAAGTACGTGTTCCATTTGCGGATCACCGACTTGTCGAATATGCGTGGAATATTCCTTGGGAAATGAAAATGTATAAAAACCGCGAAAAAGGTCTATTGCGTAAAGCGTTAGAAGGGTTACTTCCAAATGACATCCTATATAGAAAGAAGAGCCCATATCCGAAAACGCATAATCCGCACTATACGAAAGCAGTAACAGTATGGCTACAAGATTTATTAACGGATAAAGGCTCAATTTTGCACGAACTATTTGATAAAGAACAGCTGAGCGGATTAATTGAGTCAGGCGGTAGTGCATTTCAATCGCCTTGGTTCGGTCAATTAATGACTGGGCCGCAACTTTTAGCTCACTTAGCGCAAATTCACGTTTGGTTTAAAGAATATGGGGTAAATATTAAAGAATAGAAGAAAAGCGACTTACTTTTATGTAAGTCGCTTTTTATTAAAGAAATTGTCAAATAAAATTCAAAATTATATTAGAAATAATACTTATTTAGAATAATTATTTTGACGTACTTATTATTAGTTGTTATAATTGGAAACAAATGTTCTTGAAAAAGCTTCTCATTTATAAAATTGAGGTGTTATATAGATGACAAAGAAAAAAATAGGTTTAATCGTAATGGCGTATGGAACGCCAGAATCATTAGATGATGTAGAAGCGTACTATACACATATTCGCCATGGGCATAAACCTTCAGAAGAAGCACTCCAAGACTTAATCGGGCGCTATAAAGCGATTGGCGGAATTTCACCACTTGCAAAAATTACGAAAGAGCAAGCGCATAAATTAACAGATTCTATGAATAATATATTTACAGAGTATGAATTTACTTGTTACTTAGGATTAAAACATATAGCCCCATTTATAGAAGGTGCAGTAGAAGAGATGAAGCGCGATGGAATTGAGCAAGCGATTAGTATCGTATTAGCACCGCATTATTCTACATTTAGCATTAAAGCATATAATGACCGTGCTATTCGTCTTTCGGAAGAAATCGGTGGTCCTGTTATTGAACCGATTGAACAATGGTACGATGAACCGAAGTTTATTTCGTATTGGGTAGATCAAATAAAAGAAACATTTACAAAGATTGAAGATAAAGAGAAAGCAGTCGTAATTTTTTCAGCACATAGTTTGCCAGAAAAAATTATTACAGCAGGGGACCCTTATGTGGAGCAATTGCAGCATACAGCAGATTTAATTGCGGAGGCTGCCAATATTCAAAACTATACAACGGGTTGGCAAAGTGCTGGAAATACGCCTGACCCATGGATTGGTCCGGATGTGCAAGATTTAACGAGAGATTTATTTGAAGAGCGTAGATATGAATCTTTCATATATTGCCCAGTTGGCTTTGTGGCAGAGCATTTAGAAGTTTTATATGACAACGATTATGAGTGTAAAGTTGTAACTGATGAATTAAATGTCGCATATTTTAGACCAAATATGCCGAATTCACAATCTGTATTCATCGATTGCTTAGCTGAAATTGTTTCCAAAAAAATGAAGGAAATGGTTGACAAGAATTTAGTTTTGAATAATAATTAGTTTATAATGATTTTAAATAAATAATAATTACTATGAAAGAAAGAGGAGGATCCCCCTAGATGAATCCAAATAATCGCTTAACAACAAACCAAGGTGCTCCAGTTGGAGACAACCAAAATTCTCGTACAGCTGGTCGCCGTGGACCGGTATTATTAGAAGACTATCATTTAGTAGAAAAACTTGCGCACTTTGATCGTGAACGTATTCCAGAGCGTGTTGTGCATGCACGTGGTGCAGGTGCTCACGGTGTGTTCGTAACGAAAAACAGCATGAAGCAATATACGAAAGCAGCATTTTTACAAAATGAAGGAACTGAAACGCCTGTATTTGTTCGTTTCTCAACGGTTATTCATGGTCAAGGTTCTCCAGAAACAGCTCGTGACCCACGCGGGTTCGCTGTTAAATTCTATACAGAAGAAGGAAATTACGATATCGTAGGTAACCATTTACCGGTCTTCTTCATTCGTGATGCAATTAAATTCCCTGATATGGTGCATTCTTTAAAACCAGCACCTGATACAAATGTTCAAACACCAGATCGTTACTGGGATTTCATGACGTTAAGTCCGGAATCTACACATATGATGACGTGGGTATTTTCTGATTACGGTACACCAGCAAGCTATCGTGAAATGGAAGGTTTCGGTGTCCATTCATTTAAATGGATTAATGCAGAAGGTAAAATCGTCTACATTAAATATCACTGGAAACCACAGCAAAGTGTACGTAACTTAAGTGCAAAAGAGGTGCAAGAAGTACAAGGGAAAGATTTCAACCATGCAACTCGTGACTTGTTCGATGCAATCGAAAAAGGAAATTATCCGAAGTGGGATTTACACGTACAAGTGATGCAACTAGATGAAACGGATTCTTTAGACTTTGATCCGCTAGATCCAACGAAAGTATGGCCAGAAGATCGCTTCCCGTTAATTGAAGTAGGGACAATGACGTTAAATCGTACCCCAAAAAACTTCTTCGCTGAAGTAGAACAAGTGGCGTTCTCTCCAAGTGCAACTGTAAATGGTATTGAACCATCTGAAGATAAATTATTACAAGGTCGTTTATTCTCTTATCCAGATACACAGCGTTACCGTCTTGGTGCGAACTACTTACAAATTCCTGTAAACTGCCCGTACGCAGCTGTTCATAATCAACAACGTGATGGTGCGATGCAAATCAATCAAAACCCATCTACAATTAACTACGAACCGAGCCGTCATACTGAAAATCCAGTTGAAGACAAAGCTTACCGCGATTCAACTATGAAAGTAGAAGGCTATGTATCTCGTGAAAAAATTGACAAACCAAATGATTTCAAACAAGCAGGTGAGCGTTACCGTTCATTCTCTAAAGAAGAGCAAGACAATTTAATTGCAAACTTAACAAATGACTTAAAAGACGTAAATGAGCGCACAAAATTACTGGCCATTTGTAACTTCTTCCGTGCAGATCACGATTACGGAATGCGTTTAGCGCAAGCTTTAAATGTTGATATTACGCAATATGTGGGAAATGCTCCGAAATAAGTAGGAAAAGACGACTGTTAAACGGTCGTCTTTTTTTATGTGTAAAAGATGTTTTACATACAGAGTGAAAGATGTTATACTCTTGTCAAATAAGTTTTACATATATGAGGTGTATTTTTGAGGGATGTTTTGATTTTTATTATTGCGCTAAGTGTCTTTTTGTTTGTGGTGTTTGCTATTATAAAAATGTTTATAGCAATTGGAAAACAAGGTGATGAGCGTGCTACGTTTATAAAAAATAAAGCGATGGCTGAGACATTTAAAATTGCGATGGGGCTAATGGTACTTGAGATAATCCCTTTTATTTATCATCGTTTTAATGAAACGGTAGGAACGCCGTTTAATCCGGTTCGTTTTTTAGCTGTAATAGCAATTGCGTTTCTTATTATATTAAGTTTGAATAAAAGTAAGTATGGTGATTCGTAAGTTATACCGGAGTATTCTTCAGTTTCGTCATGTCGGAATTTGTTGGTAAATCGATATATTTAAAAAATCGTCGAGATATCCGGAGAATCGCCGATATATTTACCGGAATACTGGGTGGGGTATCCAATGCTGGTAAGTACAATAAAAAGAGATGCAATCTACTACTAATAGATTGCATCTCTTTTTTTAGTTCACTCGCTCTGTATACTCATAAGCTTTCTCTCCGTGCATCGAAATATCAAGTCCCATATGTTCCTCATGCTCATCTACCCTAACAGGGAGGAAGAAGTTAATCGCTTTAATAATGGCGTACGTCATTATGATTGTGAATGCGTATGTTGCGCCGATTGCTACAAGTTGTTTAAACAGTAAAGCAGCGTTTCCGTAAAATAATCCGTTCGCGCCATCAGCATTTACAGTAGTAGTTGCAAATAGTCCTGTTGCAATACCGCCCCAAGTTCCGCCGATACCGTGGCATCCGAATGCATCAAGTGTATCGTCGTATCCGAATTTTGTTTTTAAGAAAAAGACTGCTCCGAAGCATAATACGCCGCCAATTGCTCCGATAAGAAGAGCGGAGAAAGGTGTAACGAACCCGCAAGCTGGTGTAATAGCGACTAGACCGGAAACTACACCACAAGCAGCTCCCATCGCAGTCGGTTTTGATTGGAAGAACCATTCTGAAAGCATCCAAGTTAATGCAGAGGCAGCAGCGGCTATATTTGTATTGATAAATGCAGTTAAAGCTACGTCGTTTAAAGATAATGCACTTCCGACGTTAAAACCGAACCAGCCGAACCATAGTAAGCCTGCGCCTAACATTGTGAATGGTAAATGGTGAGGAGAAGTACCGTTTATGTTTTTTCGTTTTCCAAGGAAAATAGCTAATACAAGGCCGGCCACGCCAGATGTAATATGAACGACGTTACCACCAGCGAAGTCTAACGCGCCAAGTTCTCTTAGCCACCCGCCAACGCCCCATACCCAATGAGCGACAGGGTTGTAAACGATTGTTGTCCATAGGAGGATGAAAATAAGGAAAGCAGAAAATCGCATTCTTTCGGCGAATGCACCTGAAATTAAAGCGGGAGTTAAAATAGCGAACATGAGTTGGAACATCATAAATAAATTGTGAGGAATAGTAGATGAGTAGTCTGGATTTGGTGCGTAGGTAACTCCGTTTAAACCCAACCAATCGAGTGTACCGATAAGTCCGTGCCAATCTGGTCCGAATGATAAAGAATAGCCGATCACAATCCATTGAATCGAAACGATAGCCATTGCGCTATAACTATGCATTGTCGTACTAAGTACATTTTTACTGCGAACCATGCCCCCATAAAAAAGTGCTAATCCTGGTGTCATTAACATGACCATTACTGTTGTTACAAACATAAAAACCGTATCTCCCATATTCATTCTCTCTCCTCCTATAATGTTAGAAAAAATAACATCAACTTGTTATGTTTCATATCATATTCGAAACGAAATGAAAAATCAACTAAAAATTCAGAAAACTTTATACTTCATGTTAGAAAATCTGACATGAAGTATTTTGAGGGGAATGAAATCAACGTATGCGATTCGTTCGGAAAATTGGTATAATATTCTTACAATTAAAAAACATGGGGGATGCGTGTGGAAAAAATACGGACTAGGAAACTATTCATTTGTTTTTGTTTAGCTGTCGTTTTGTTTGTACCAATACATACGTTTGCAGATGAAAAAAGAGAGTGGCGAGACGAAGTCATATATTCCATTATGATTGATCGCTTCAATAATGGAGAACCGAAAAATGACAAACAGTTAGAAGTTGGCAATTTAGAAGGATATCAGGGCGGAGATATAAGAGGGATTATAAAAAGACTGGATTACATAAAAGAAATGGGCTTTACCGCTGTTATGCTTTCTCCGCTTTTTGAAAGTGGAAAGTATGATGGGTTAGACGTGCGTAATTTTCAAAAGGTAAATGAACATTTCGGAACAGGAAATGATGTGAAAGAACTTGTACAAGAAGCGCGCGCAAAAGGAATGAAAGTTGTACTTCAATTTCCGCTTGGGGAAAACGAAAAACAAGTCATCGACGCGATGAAATGGTGGATCAAAGAAGTCGATTTAGATGGAAGTTATGTGATACATAGTGAAAAAAAGTCGCGTTCTTTCTGGGATGACGTGCAAAAAGATATGCAAGTGATAAAGAAAGATTTTCGTATTATGACAAAGGAAGATAGTGAATATAACGAAAAAATAGTAGAATCGTTTTCTAAAGTAGATGTATCGGTGAAACCTTTATATGATGTGAGTAAAAAAGAAGGGGAATCCGTTACATTTTTAGATAATCAAGATACAAAAAGGTTTGCCCGTATTGCAAAAGAGAATATGAATTATCCACCATCTCGTTTGAAACTAGCCCTTACATATTTATTAACATCACCAGGTATTCCGAATTTTTATTACGGGACTGAAATTGCATTAGATGGAGGGGATACTCCGGAGAATCGCCGATTAATGGATTTCAAATCAGATGAAAAATTTGTGCAGCACATAACGAAACTCGGTGAGCTTAGACAAGCGAGACCATCTCTACGCCATGGAACGTTTGAGCTTTTATACGATAAAGATGGAATGAGTATACTAAAACGAAAGTATAAAGATGATGTAACATTAGTAGCGATTAATAATACGAAAGAAACACAAAAAGTTGCTTTGCCTGTAAGTGCGATTGGTGAAAAACAAGAGTTAAGAGGATTGTTAGAAGATGAAATTATAAGAGAAGAAAACGGAAAGTTTTATCTTGTTTTAAAGCGCGAAGAATCAAATGTGTATAAAATTAGCGGAGAAACAGGTGTGAATTGGTTATTTATCTCCTTAATAGTCGGTGTGAACGTATTATTTATTGTGTTTTTAATTGCGGTTAAAAAGAGACGGAAATGAGTAATGGATGTGTTGTTCTTAATAAGTACGAAAACTCCTCTAATGAGAGGGGACAGGCTAAGGAGAAGACTATCTCCCTAGCCTGTTTTTGTGTGAGAACCGATAAAAAAAGAGAAGAAGTTCCTTATGATGGATATGTATTAGTCTCTATAGAAGGATTAGTTTCGCTAAATCATTTTCTTCTTATGAGTGAGGTGACAGTTCGTTTTCATTGTATTCTACTATTTTTGTAAAGGAAGACTCTCGCCTCGAAATGCAGCTGAGCAAAGAAGTGAAAAGACCTATAGAACAAACAATAATTGCAACTATACTAATTTTACATTACATTAAAGGGTGAAAAATATTCTGTTACTCATTGAGGGCTATATTTGAGGAGGAAAAATGGAATTTTACGATTTGGGTATTACCATTAAAGAACTTAGAATGAAAAAGAATATATCACAATCTGAATTGTGTCATGGAATATGTTCGCAAAGTCAAATTAGCAAAATAGAAAAAGGTATGATTTATCCATCTAGCATATTGTTATATCAATTATCTGAAAGACTTGGTATTGATCCAAATAATATTTTCGCACTAACTCAAAACAAAAAACTAAAATATGTAGAAAATGTAAAATATGTAATGAGAGATTGTACAAAGCAAAAACAATATAGTGAACTTTATGAAATAGTGAAACAAGAGAAAAACGAAAGTAATTTCCAGTTAAAAGAAGATAAACAATTTCTAATATGGCATGAAGCAATTGCTATATTTCATGTGAATAAATCAATAAAAACTGCTTTAAATCTTTTAAATAGTGCATTAAAACTAACTGTAACGAATGGTGATTTTTTATCAGAAAGAGAAATAGATATTATGCAGTCAATGGCTATATTTTATGGGGAAAATAAAGAGTATGAAAATAGTATTAATATACTAAGAAGATGTTTAACTAATTTTAATAAGTTAGATTTCCCTAGAGATAAAGAGATTAAATTAAAAATCATTTTTAATTTAGCCAAAATTTTAGGTCATGCAAATCAACATGAAGAGGCAATAAAATACAATGATATGGGTATCAAATTAGCTATTAATCTAAACACGTTATATTTATTAGGTGAATTATATTATGGAAAAGGTTGGAATTTACTAAAGCTGAAACAATATAATGAAGAAGATGTAGCTGATAACATGAAAAAAGCATTATTTATCTTTGAACTAACAGAAAAAGAAAATCTGATCAAAATAGTTAAAGAAAAATATTTTGAAAAACAAAATAAAAAATGACTCATAATTTCTGATGAATATCTTATTAATTTCTATAAAAAAAGGCACCTTATGGTGTCTTTTTTTATAACTTATATCATCAATTATTACATTTTATAGGTTTCTTATACCAAGCTTTGTTGATGTATTTACACTTCGCAGGTGTTGAAGTTTTAGGTGTATCCCCGGGTGTAGTTATATTATTAGAACACCCTGCAATATATAGACAGAATGTAGTTAATAAAAAACATAGTATTAATTTCTTCAAATAACCACTTCTAACTCTTGTTTAATTAACATTTTTTCGAAAAATAAATTCCTTACTAATTTTACATTACATGAAAGGGTGGAAAATATTCTTATACTCATAAATTGTTACATTTGAGTGGGGGGAGGTTTTTTGTGCCGATTATTAAAAGGATCTTCTTCGTTTATGCATAATAATTAAATACCCATTCTAAAAATCTGATTGCTCGTAAGCTTAGACTTTGTAATATTTTCTCTACAAGCTAAAAAGAAAAACACCCTCTGCACAGAGGATGTTTTTCTTTTTAGCGGTAGTTAATAAATTGTACGTCAATCGGTAAGTCAGCACTGCGAACTGCTGCGATAACTGCTTGTAAGTCATCACGGCTTTTCGCTGTAACACGTACTTGGTCATCTTGTACTTGTGTTTTTACTTTTAATTTCATTTCTTTAATGATGTTGTTAATTTTTTTCGCGTTATCTTTATCGATACCTTGTTGAAGTGTTGCGCGTTGGCGAACAGTGTTACCAGTCGCAGCTTCAACTTTTCCGTAATCCAAGTTTTTAATTGGAACGTTACGTTTTACAAGCTTAGAAATTAGAACGTCTTTTACTTGGTCTAATTTGAACTCATCGTCAGAAGTTAAAACTAGTACTTCTTTTTCTAATTTAATATCACTTTTACTTCCTTTAAAGTCATATCGGTTTTGGATTTCCTTTAATGCGATGTTAATTGCGTTTGTTACTTCAGGTAATTCTACTTTCGAAACGATGTCAAAAGAACTATCTTTTGCCATAGTTAGCACCTCCAAATAAATTTCTAATCTTTTTATGTACTGTACATACTAAAGTATAGCTGAAAACGAGTCTGGACTTAAGTGTTTTCATACTTATATTTATGTAACCTCATTTTATTATAGTGAATTTTGGGCAGTTGGACAAATAAAGGAAAAATCGTGTTATAATTAACTTTTGTTTGGAATGATAAAAAGATAAAAAAGTTAATTTTATATATATAGAAGGGAATTAAAAAATATGTATTTACAATTAGGAGCGATTGAACAGGTAACTGTTTTACGCGAAACGGAAATCGGATATATGGTTGGGAATGAAGAGGAAGAAATTTTCCTACATAAAAACGAATTAGTTGGAGAAATTGAAGAAGGCGATACGATTGATGTATTCTTATACCTTGATCATCAAAATCGTGTTTCAGCAACAATGAAGGAGCCACTTATTACAACTTTTGATTGGAACTGGGTAAAGGTTGTAGAAGTTATTCCTAGTTTAGGTGTGTTTGTTAATATTGGTGTATCAAAAGATATACTAATCCCAGCTGATGAGTTCCCGATTTATATGCCAGTATGGCCTGAAGTTGGAGACGAATTATATTGTACGTTAAAATTAACGAATCGAGATCGCCTTATCGCTCTTCCGGCAAGAGACAGTGATATGCAAGAAATTATCGTAGATGCGACGCCATCTATGCGTAATAAAAACGTAAATGGACGTGTGTATCGTTCACTTCAAGTTGGTTCATTCATACTAACTGATGAGCATTTCCGTGCTTTCTTACACCATACTGAAAGAAAAGAACAAGTCCGCATCGGTGAACGTGTAACTGGCCGTATTATTGACGTGAAAGATGACGGTACAATTAACATTTCACTTCTTCCTCGTAAAGAAGAAGGAATGGAAGATGATGCTACTGTAATTTATGCATATATGGAAGAACGAGGCGGAGCAATGCCATTTTGGGATAAGAGCAACCCAGAAGACATTAAAGAACGTTTCAACATGAGTAAAGCTGCATTTAAGCGCGCGCTTGGTAAGTTGATGAAAGAAGAAAAGATTTATCAAGAAGAAGGTTGGACGTATTTTAAGAAGTAAATTAAATAAAAAGCACCGCCTTATTTTGCTGTAAAAATAAGGCGGTGCTTTTTTAATTCCCTTGCTCATGCGCAAGAGTAAACGTATCTTCCAAGTCACTATCATTTATTTTAATATTTGCCTTTTTTAATTCCTTTTGTATTAACTTATGACTGAATGTAGGGTCGGCAATACGTTCTTCTTCTAAGTTTTTACGAATAGAGTCTTTCACTTCATCATAGGGCTTTAACTCTTTTTTATCAGTTAATTTAATAATATGATAACCGTTTGGTGATTTAACGGGATTGCTAATTTGTCCGACTTTTAGTTTATAGGCAGCTGTTTCAAATTCAGGCGCCATTCTGCCTGAATTGAAGTATCCAAGGTCTCCACCTTTTTCTTTTGATAGTAGATCTTGTGATTCTTGTTTTGCTAATTCTTCAAATGAAGCACCGGTATCTAATTTTTTCTTTATTTCTTTCGCTTCATTTTCGTCACTTACTAAAATATGACTCGCTTTAATTTCTGGTTTATAGTGGTCTTTCACGTCTTTTTCTGTAACACTTTTCTTGATCGCTTCATTCATAGCAAGTTTGAACTTAATTTGATTTTTGAAATCAGCTTCATCTTTTAAACGATTGTTTTCGAGTATTGCTGTGAATTGATCTCCGTATTGATTTTTCGCTTTTTGTACTTCTTTATCTACATCATCGTCAGATACTTTATATTTTTTCGTGATAACGTCTTGTGCCATCATTTCGTATAGCATGTCTTTTCCGTAACGATCTTTCAACTGTTTTTCGAAGTCGCTCTTCTTAATGGTTGAGTCTGTTGCTGTAGCGACTGTAGCTGAGCTGTTTTTTTGTCCACAAGCAGCTAGCATTAATATACTTATTAGTGCAGTAATAATGAAAATGTGTTTCCCTCTCATGCCAACACCTCATCCGAATATGTTATCGCTATTGTAGAATATAGAAGTGAACATGAAGTGAATTTTTAATGTTTTTTCCCTGTAAAATGTAAAAAAAGTACATCAACAATATTGTTGATGTACGATGGGATCAAAGGTGATCAGTCTTTTTAGAATAGGCACGCTTACCTTGCTGAATATTTTTTTGTTCTTGCTCATTTTTTTGTGTACGCTTTGCATTATTATCGCGTGCTTTTTTGTCGTTATCACTCGTATGTGGCATATGTATCAACTCCATTTCTAACCGTTGTACGTTTATCATTTCCTTTTTCGTAAAGACTATGTATAGCAGTGCATTCATGAATAATAAAGGTGGATTAGAAATGGATTTGAAGTTGAATTATACCGAACTTATAAAGAAGTTAATCGTTGTAATTGTCGCAGGTTTGTTAAACGCGATTGGAATGAATTTATTTTTAACGCCAGCGAAAGTGTACGCGAGTGGCTTTGCTGGATTGTCTCAATTGTTATCACAAATATTAGGGGACTTTTTATCTATTCACATATCAACGGGGGTATTGTTTAGTTTGTTTAATATTCCCGTCGTTATTTTAGCATGGAAAAAGGTTGGAAAGGCCTTTACTTTCTTTAGTTTTCTTTGCGTTGTATTTATGACTTTGTTTCTAGAAATTATCCCGGTTAGGGCAGTCTCGAACGACATCATATTGAATGCGATTTTTGGCGGGATTATTTCGGCGATTGGAGTAGGAATTGCTTTAAAGTGGGGGGCTTCTACAGGTGGTTTAGATATTATCGCCATGATTTTATCAAAGATTAAAGACAAGCCTGTCGGTACGTATTTTTTCTTCTTTAATGCACTGATCATTATCGCCGCTGGCTATGTGTATGGATGGGAAAAAGCATTATATACTTTGGTGACTTTGTATGTATCAACGCGAATTATCGATGCGATTCATACGCGTCATGTGAAGATTACAGCATTAATCGTTACGAAGAATGGGGCAGATGTACGAAAGGCGATTCATTCTCGCTTAGTGAGGGGGATTACAACTATACCAGCAACAGGCGCTTATACAAATGAAAATAAGGAAATGTTAATGATTGTTATTACGCGTTATGAGTTGTATGAATTAGAAAGGGTTATTAGGCAAGTGGACCCAGGTGCATTTACGAACGTATTACAGACGGTTGGGGTGTTTGGCTTGTTTCGAAAAGATTAAAGATAAAGAGGACCAAAGCTGGTCCTCTTTATCTTTAATGTAAATTCGTAATGTTTTGCAACTGCTCTTGCATTTCGCGTAGCTGAACTTTTTCAGCTGTTGAAGAGTTTGCGTAAGCAGAGTGCAAAGCGTTTTTTGCCCTATATACGAGATCTTGTTGCTCAGTACCGCTTGAACAAGATACGGCATTTGCAACGGCATCTCTAGCTTGTTGGAATAGTAAGTTCCCCATTTAAACCCCTCCAAAAGAAGAGTTACTTCTCGCTTTTTCTGCCTCAGCTAATGTACCTCTGTACGGGAATCTTGCATCATGCTTCATAACAGCATCGGCTCCTTGTTGGATAAAACGTTTTGATTTGTTCTTTTTACCCATTCGAAAAACCCCCTTTATTTAGCTGAAAACAATCGACGCGATAATCCGGCGTCTAATTATAGTATGAGCGTTTGGCGAAAAACTATAAGCAGGGAATTTTTAGATTACAACCCAAGAACCTCTTCTAAATATAGCGCAATACCATCATCTTCATTCGTTAATGTCGTATGATTTGCGAGTGATTTTAATTCAGGAATTGCATTACCCATTGCGATGCCATGACCAGCAAATTCAATCATTTCAAAGTCGTTATCTTCATCACCGAAAGCGATAATTCGCTCTTGTGGAATGTTGTAATGACTAGAAATTTTTTGTAATCCGACAGCTTTATTTAACCCGCTTTTTACGATTTCAATAATCGGCCAAGGTGCGCCCCATTTTCTATGGTCGATTACTTCAGCATGCATATCAGTTAAATGTTGACGAATTGCACTGGAATGCTCGTCATGTGCGTCAATTAATAAGCAGGTTGGATGATCGTTTAGAGTATTTAATAAGTCTCCTGTAAAAATATTTGGAGAACCGAATTCGAAAATATGTTTTTTATCTTCATCAATTTCACGAACATACACATCGTCCATTACTTCAGCGTATATATTTTTCACGCCAAAATCAAAGCAAGCTCGGACAATTTCTTGCGCTGTTGCTAGCTCAAGAGGAGAGTGATGTGTTCCCCATTTTGAATCAAGAGGATGATGTACGTAAGCGCCGTTAAAGTTTACGATTGGTGTATTAAGACCGAGTTCTTTATAGTAATCAAAACTAGCACGGAATGGACGTCCTGTTGAAATAACGACAATATGTCCTTGTTCCTTTGCTTTTGCAATTGTATGTTTTGTTCGAGTGGAAATTATTTTGTTGTCTGTCAATAAAGTGCCGTCTAAGTCTAATGCGATTAAATGCTGTTTATTCATAATTTCACCTCTTATAATAATTTTTTTGTTTCTATCTGTATTTCCGTTTTTAATATGCAGAAATAAGAGGTTAAACTGGGTGAGAACACCAAAGATGGAAAGTTCACTATATATCCATCTTACGTCGCAAAGTGCTGCGGTGTCTACTATTTCTCGCTGGAAATTAAGAAAAGTCAATATCTTTTTAGAAAGTTCAAACAATGTTTCTTTCATTATGTACAAATTGTGAAAAGGGTTACATTGCTCGTATGATGAGGCTTATAATGAATATGTAATCTTCTCGTATATGTTTGACTCTCCTTTGAAGCTGGCCTATAGTAGGTTGGTTTCTTTTTTTTCTACAAATAGGAAAGAAATCCCTTCCTATGCTTGTGTCATTCATGTATATGTACGAGAACGAAATGTAGTACTTGTTTCCTAAACATGACAGAAAAGCTTTCTTTTAAAATGGATATACTAATGAGGCAAAGACGTCATGGAAGGAGAATGGAAATGGGACAAAATCGCAGGTTTCGTTCTGGACAAAAAGCGCCAAACGATGGCATTTACGTAGAAATTGGTGAAACAGGAAGTATGGTAAAAGATCCGCAAATGGTGAAATTAACTGCGGGTGAAAAGTTTCCAGATAACGCGAATCATAACCGTCAGTGGACGTATAAAAGAAAACCGTAACAGAAGCCGCAATCATTATTGCGGCTTTTTTGTCGTTACAAATTATAATTTCATTTACCGTATATTTTTCAACTGTATAATGAATGTTCCCTTTTTCTTTTTCCAATAATAAGTTTGAAAATACATAAGCAAAATTATTGTATAAAAAAGTCAGTTGGCGTATAATCAAATCAAAGGTCAAAGAAAGTCAAACATTTGGGGGACTGTAAAGATGGACTTAAATCAAATGACAACAAAAACACAAGAGGCGATTATGAGTGCCCAATCTTTAGCGGTATCTCATCATCATCAAGAAGTAGATACTATTCATCTCTTGTTTACATTATTAGAAGAGCAAGATGGGTTAGCAGTGCGTATTTTTCAAAAAATGAATGTCGATATAGAAGCGTTAAAGCAAGGCGCCGAAAGTTTAATTAAGAAAAAACCTTCTGTAACGGGAAGCGGTGCAGAAGTAGGGAAATTATATATAACAGGTGCTCTGCAACAACTACTTGTAAGAGCAGGAAAAGAAGCAGAGAAATTGCAAGATGACTACATTTCAGTTGAACATGTATTGCTTGCTTTTTCAGAAGAAAAAGGCGATATAAATCAATTACTTACAAGATTTCACATTACAAAAGATAACTTATTACAGTCTTTAATGACAGTTCGGGGGAATCAAAGAGTGACTAGTCAAAATCCAGAAGCAACTTATGAAGCGTTAGAAAAATATGGTCGTGATTTAGTGGCGGAAGTGAGAGCAGGGAAAATTGATCCTGTTATCGGTCGCGATAGTGAAATTCGACGTGTAATCCGCATTCTTTCACGTAAAACGAAAAACAACCCGGTTTTAATTGGTGAACCCGGTGTTGGTAAAACAGCAATCGTTGAAGGATTAGCACAGCGTATTGTGAAGAAGGATGTACCAGAAGGATTAAAAGATAGAACAATCTTCGCATTAGATATGAGTGCACTTGTAGCTGGAGCGAAATTCCGTGGTGAGTTTGAAGAGCGTCTGCAAGCTGTATTAAATGAAATTAAAAAGAGTGAAGGCCGCATTTTATTATTCATTGATGAACTTCACACAATCGTCGGCGCTGGTAAAACAGAAGGTGCGATGGACGCAGGAAATATGTTAAAACCGATGCTTGCGCGCGGTGAACTGCATTGTATCGGGGCGACAACGTTAGATGAGTATCGTAAATATATTGAGAAAGATCCAGCGCTAGAAAGACGTTTCCAACAAGTATTAGCAGAAGAACCAACTGTTGAAGATACAATTTCCATTTTACGTGGTTTAAAAGAGCGCTTTGAAATTTATCACGGTGTAAATATTCATGACCGCGCGATTGTAGCAGCATCCGTTTTATCAGATCGATATATTTCGGATCGTTTCTTACCAGATAAAGCGATTGATCTTGTTGACGAAGCGTGCGCAACGATTCGAACAGAGATTGATTCTATGCCAACAGAATTAGATGAAGTAACGCGTCGTATTATGCAGTTAGAAATTGAAGAAGCGGCTCTTGGAAAAGAGAAGGACTTTGGTAGCCAAGAACGCCTGAAAACGTTGCAACGTGAATTATCGGATTTAAAAGAAGTTGCAAGTGGTATGAGAGCGAAATGGGAGAAAGAAAAAGAAGACATTCATAAAGTGCGTGACTTACGTGAACATTTAGAGCGCTTGCGCCGTGAGTTAGAAGAAGCAGAAGGAAATTACGATTTAAATAAAGCAGCAGAACTTCGTCACGGGAAAATTCCAGCTATCGAAAAAGAATTAAAAGAAGCAGAAGAAATGGGCGCACATAATAAACAGGAAAATCGTTTATTACGTGAGGAAGTAAGTGAAGAAGAGATTGCTGATATTGTTTCACGCTGGACTGGTATTCCTGTCGCAAAACTCGTTGAAGGTGAACGCGAGAAATTACTACGCTTAGAGCAAATTTTATCAGAGCGTGTTATCGGTCAAGAAGAAGCGGTAAGCCTTGTATCAGACGCAGTTCTTCGTGCGCGCGCTGGTATTAAAGATCCAAATCGTCCAATTGGTTCATTTATTTTCTTAGGACCGACAGGTGTTGGTAAAACTGAGCTTGCAAAAACATTAGCACAAACGTTATTTGACAGTGAAGAGCAAATGATTCGTATCGACATGTCTGAATATATGGAGAAACACGCTGTGTCACGCTTAATTGGTGCGCCTCCTGGATATGTTGGATATGAAGAGGGCGGTCAATTAACAGAAGCGGTAAGACGTAAACCGTATTCAGTTATTTTGTTAGACGAAATCGAAAAAGCACATCCAGAAGTATTCAACATTTTATTACAAATGTTAGATGATGGACGCATTACAGATTCTCAAGGACGTACAGTAGACTTTAAAAACACGGTTATTATTATGACTTCAAATATAGGATCTGCTCATTTGTTAGATGGATTAGAAGCAGATGGCTCAATTAAAGAGGAATCAAGAGAACTTGTAATGGGGCAATTAAGAGGACATTTCCGACCAGAGTTTTTAAACCGTGTCGATGAAATTATTTTATTCAAACCTCTTACAACGAATGAAATTAAAGGTATTGTTGATAAAATTGTAAAAGAATTACAAGGTCGTTTAGCTGACCGTCATATTACGGTAGAATTAACAGACGCAGCGAGAGAGTTTGTTGTAGAAGCTGGCTTTGATCCGATGTACGGAGCTCGTCCATTAAAACGATATGTACAGCGTCAAGTTGAGACGAAATTAGCACGAGAATTAATTGCAGGAACGATTACTGATAACAGTCACGTAGTTGTTGATGTAGAAAATAACGAATTAGTCGTTCATGTAAAGTAAAATAAAAAAAGAGTTCGGATAAAATCCGGACTCTTTTTTTAGTGTTGTTCTACTGGCTCGTTTGGAATTGTAGCTGAAATTGCTAGTACTAATACCGCAAGAACAACTGAGAAAATAGACGCTTGGTTAAAATCGTATGTACCGCCAGTCATAGAGCCGATTACGTAGCTCATCATATGTACAAGCGCGAACGACCAAATTAATGCCCAAATGAAACGCATATTTTACACCTCTATTCGTTCAATCTGTCCTTATTGTAACACAATTGAAAAAAGAATATAGAAAAATATTTGTAGATTTTTCAACGCAAATTTGCATTCCGTTCATACATTATAGAAGAGTACTTTTATACGTTTAGAAAATAAGGCGGGGGAAAAATGAGTATTACGGAACGTTTTTTTTATTTAGAAAAAGAACCATGTGTCATTTATTTACCGGAGAAGCCAAATGGATTTTCTGTTATGCTTCTCGGTGATTACAACTACTTTATTGAGAATGGTACAAGTTTATGGACACAGCATGCAGGAAGATCTTATTTTTTACATGGCCTTATTGCGGAAGGCTATACGGTCTTTTCCTCTAATTTATATGGAAGGCATTGGGGAAACGATCAATCTATTCGTCTAGCAAAACGCTTATATGACGTTGTTTTGAGAAAAGAGACATTAAATACGAAAATGCACATTATGGCAGATGGTATGGGTGCACTTGTAGCACTTGAAATGATGAACAAATACCCTGAATGTATACGCTCTGTCATTATGTTAAATCCGTGTTTAGATTTACCAGAATATGTGGAGTTTGAAAAAGAGCATAAGTTTTTTTACAAAAGATTAGTGAAGGAATTAAGTTTGGCGTATGATTCCAAAGAAGAAGAATTAGAATCCAAAATAAATAAGAAATCATTTACGCTTCTTCCGTCTTGTGTACCTGTTAAAGTTTTCGTATCAACACAAGAAAAAAGAGGAAGAAAACAGTTGTTACGTAAATATGAGAAAATGAGGCAATTCAATCAATGCGATACTTCTGTCTTATTCCATCTGCAAGATGTGAAATATAAAATGGTTAGGCAAACGACTGATTTCTTTAAAAAATATGAAGAAGAATTGTGAAGCTCCCATATACATAAATGAGGAGCTATTTGTTTCAAGGAGAAAGGGTTGGTGGTATGGAGCGCGTGCTAATTATAGGTGCACTTACGTTTGTAGGTTATCACCTTGTGAATAAAATGATTGCAGAAGAAGTAGAAGTGTACGGTCTTGATTTTGATGAATTCGAGAATATGACAAAAATTAATGAGGAGAAGTTATTGTTGATTGGACGAAATGCGTTATTTACGTATTATTCGATAAGAGATGAAGATGGATGGAGATCAGTAGAAGGAGAGAAGTTCGATACGGTTTACTTTTGCTTGTATGAGCCAAATCAACAAAGTGGTTTTCGGAATGAAAGAGTTATATTACAGTATTTAAAGCGGATTATAAAACTGTGTGCAGAACAGAAAGTGAAGTTAAATCTAATTTCTTCTATTGAAGTAGGAAACGTAGATGAATCTGAAAATAAACGTTTATTTTCGAAAGTGGAAGAAGGATTGAAAAAAGGAGAGGCACCATATAGTGTATTTCGAGTTCCTACATTATATGGGCCATGGCAACCATCTTTTATGATGTATCATCAGCTCATTTTATCAGAACTGGATGAGAAAGAGTGTCATTATGCGAGTGAGGAAAATGGAAGTGATCTATTGTACGTGGAAGATGTATGTGAATACTTATGGGAAAATGGAATGAACGAGGAGCATCTCGGCATATACAATTTACTTAGTGGTAAAAAGTCATTATGGAAAAAAGGTATGAACCTTTTACGTGCAGCGGATAAAGTGCATAAAAAGAGCGAGGAAGAAAGAGATGATACTGTCGAGGTTATTTCGATAAAAAGAAATACTCCGTTAGAATACGGTTTAAATAAACAATTGGCACATATGAAAAAATATAAAGAGTTATACGAAGGATAGCGAGCGTGTTACACTATGTATGTGAAAGTTTTAATGGAGAGGAAGAACATAATATGAATGAGAAAAGCATGCAATTTTTACAAATCGCAATGAAGCATTTACCAGAAGCAAAGGCCATTTTAGATGATAATGGAATTGCGCTTGATATGGAGAAAGCACAACCAGTATTAGAGTTATTGATGAAAGTTATGAACGAAGCATATGAGCTTGGGAAAGCAGATAAAGAATAAAACCTTCTTTTTTGGAAGGGAAGAGAGGCTCGAACCGTGGATAGAAGCGGTTCGGGCCTTTTTATATTTCAAAAGAAAGAGGAAAGGTATGTTTCTGTTTCTTTTAATAAACAATAAAGTGAATAATGCTGGATTTATGTTTTAGCTGAAATATATTCTAGACAAAAATACATTTATGTTTTAAAATTAGTACCAAGTCATAATAATTGATATAAAACGGAGGGCTGCGATGTGAACGTGGGCATTTTAGGAATCGGAAGATATGTGCCAGAAAAAGTAGTCACAAATCACGATTTAGAGAAAATCGTAGATACATCTGATGAATGGATTCGTACGAGAACGGGAATTGCAGAAAGACGCATTGCCGATGATACAATAGATACTTCATATATGGCGGTAGAGGCTTCTAAAAAAGCACTTGAAGATGCCGGGATTAGTGGAGAGGATATCGATCTGATTTTAGTGGCAACAGTAACACCAGATCGCGCATTCCCAGCAGTAGCTTGTGTCATTCAAGAAGCCATTGGCGCAAAACACGCAGCCGCAATGGATTTAAGTGCAGCGTGTGCTGGTTTTATGTACGGAATGATTACAGCGCAGCAATTTATTCAAACGGGAACTTATAAAAATGTATTAGTAGTTGGTAGTGATAAACTATCTAAAATTGTAGACTGGAATGATCGAAATACAGCAGTACTATTTGGAGACGGAGCCGGTGCTATCGTAATGGGGGCTGTTTCAGAAGGAAGAGGCGTTCTATCTTTCGAATTAGGAGCAGACGGAAGCGGCGGTAAGCATCTTTATCAAGACGAGTATGTTATGATGAACGGCAGAGAAGTCTTTAAATTTGCTGTTCGCCAACTTGGTGATTCCTGTCTTCGCGTGTTAGAAAAAGCGGGACTTACGAAAGAGGATGTGGATTTTTTAGTACCACATCAAGCGAATATTCGTATTATGGAATCTGCAAGAGAGAGATTAAATTTACCACAAGAAAAAATGAGTATGACAATTGAAAAGTTTGGTAATACATCAGCTTCTTCAATTCCAATTGCAATGGTAGAGGAATTGCAAAATGGACGTATTCAAGATGGTGATTTAATTATACTTGTTGGTTTCGGCGGCGGATTAACATGGGGAGCAGTTGCTCTTCGTTGGGGTAAATAAGGACTGAGAGAAAAAAAGGAGTGTATTTTGTATGGAGAAAAAGAGGGTCGTAATTACAGGACTAGGAGCTGTTACACCGATCGGAACAGATGTTGAAACAGCGTGGGAAAACATTAAAAAGGGTGTATCTGGAATCGGACGACTTACAAGAATTGATCCGGAACTATTTCCAGCAAAAGTAGCAGCAGAAATTAATGACTTTGAAGTCGAGAAATATATTGATAAAAAAGAAGCGCGCCGTATGGATCGCTTTACACAATATGCAGTAGCAGCAGCGAAAATGGCAGTTGCAGATGCAAAGCTTGAAATTACAGAAGAAAACGGACCTCGAATTGGGGTATGGATTGGTTCTGGTATTGGCGGTATGGAAACATACGAAGAACAATTTAAGATTTTTACTGAGAAAGGTCCGCGCCGCGTGAGTCCATTCTTCGTACCAATGATGATTCCAGATATGGCAGCAGGTCAAGTATCGATCGCAACAGGAGCAAAAGGAATTAACACTTGTTCTGTAACGGCTTGTGCATCTGGTGCAAACTCAATTGGTGATGCATTTAAAGCGATTCAACGCGGTGATGCTGATGCAATGATAACAGGCGGAGCAGAAGCGCCGTTAACAAGTATGGCATTTGCCGGATTTAGTTCAGCGAAAGCATTAACATTTAATGAAGATCCAGCAACAGCTTGCCGTCCATTTGATAAAAATCGTAGCGGTTTCGTAATGGGTGAAGGTTCAGGTATTTTAATTCTTGAAGAATTAGAGCACGCATTAGCTCGTGGTGCTCACATTTATGCGGAAATCGCTGGTTATGGTGCAACTGGCGATGCATTCCATATTACAATGCCGGCTCCTGGCGGTGAAGGCGGCGTGCGTGCAATGCGTCAAGCTTTAGCGGATGCAGGTCTACAGCCAGAAGATATTGATTACATTAATGCGCACGGTACAAGTACGGATGCGAATGAAAAGTATGAAACGATGGCAATTAAAGAAACGTTCGGTGAGCATGCGTACAAAGTAGCAATTAGCTCAACGAAATCAATGACAGGTCACTTATTAGGAGCAGCTGGTGCTGTTGAAGCGATCTTCTCAATTAAATCAATTACAGACGGAGTAATCCCTCCAACAATTAACTATGAAACACCAGATCCAGAATGTGACTTAGATTACGTACCGAATAAAGCGAGACAACAAGAAGTAAATGCAGTATTAAGTAACTCACTAGGATTCGGTGGTCATAACGCAGTATTAGTATTTAAATCGTATAAATAATAGATGAAATAAGGAGTTTTTTCGTAGCATATTACGAAAAAACTCCTTATTTATTTTTACGCCTTTTTCTCCTTTTGCATATACATAAGAAAAAGGAGGGATAAAGATGGGGATTGTTGAAACTGCTGAGTGGTTACATCTATATTATGGACGGCCAGAAAAGCTGTGTGAGAAGTTTACGAAGTATATCCCGCTGCCAAAAGAAAGATTGTATCGCTTTTTAATTTCTAAAGGTATGTATCGCCCGGTTATGCGAGGAGAACAGGAAATTAAAGAGTTAGAGAAAAAGGAAATTTGGAAAGAGTTACGTACGGAGTATGAGAAACTAAAAAATTGGTTAAAAGGTCCAGATGTCCCTGTCTTTATTTTATTATCAGATTCCTATAATCGAACTGTACAAGAAGAGTATAACGGTAGGGCTGGATTATCTATGCGTCATGTTATTTTCTTATTCGTATGTGGACGGAATTCGGTGGAAGAATTAAAGGTGTTATTGGCGCATGAATATCATCACATATGCAGGTTACATCAAATTGAGACGAAAGAAACAGAATATACATTACTTGATACGATGATTATGGAAGGGCTAGCTGAGCAAGCGGTAACGGAAAGATATTCAGAAAAAAACAATGCACCGTGGACGACGTATCTTTCAAAAGAAGAGGCTATTTATTATTGGAAAAATGTTGTACATGAAAGAATAAGTATAAAACGAGGAACAAGGGAGCACGACATCTTATTAAATGGATTTCACTCTTATCCGAAGATGCTTGGTTATGCGCTTGGATTTCATATTGTCAAAGATTGTGTAACATTGGAAGGAGAAGATACACTTTCTTTATTATCTATAGATGCAAAAGAAATATTGAATAAAGCAAATACATTTCATATATAAAAAACAGGAGCTCTATTTCCTGTTTTTTTTAGTATTAATAGAAGAAGAAATAATAATTAGAATATATTTCCTTAGGTGGAATAAAGTTAAGAAAAATTGAACATAATGATTGATACAAACAGTAGTGAAGTGAGGGGTAGTGAATGTTATATCTACATGATGTATGGGTAAATTGGTTTGAAGGTGAAGAGAATGGGTATAACGTTTGTCATTTTTACGAATGGCGGAAAGATGATACGATTGAGCTATTAGATCAAGTGCCATTATTAAAAGTAGATGCCACATTATATCATTACATCGAGGACGAATTGTTAGAGCTTCCGCAAAAAATGTTGGAAGACGTACATCATAAGGCATATATTCGTAAAAATCATGAACGTTTGCAGCAAGAGTATTGCTTTGTTGTTACAGATGGAAAAGGAATTATTGCGATCGACACAATTGGTTACAATGTACCAATTCGAAAGAGCAGACTTATACCGCGCCAAGAGCAGATGGTATATGAGATGGTAGAAAACGTACAAGCAGAAAAGTATGAGTTCCAAGTAGAAGAAATGGAAAAAGAACATCATATTTTATCACCATCACCTTTCATTATGAATGGCTTAACTCGTAAAGAAAGACAGCTGAAACAATTATTATTTATGGCGTTAGATCAATTACATACAACGAAAAACACAGCGGAAATTCGCTATTGGTTCACAGAGTGGGATCCATCAGCATACGGAATGGTTCAACATATGGAATTTGAAGATATTTGGGCTAAACTGTATGATGAAGCGAAAACAGGCTGGTCTGAGAAGCACGAACAATTATGCGAGCGTCTTGTAAAAGGACAGCCATTTTTTGAAAAGTTATGGGAAATGGAAAACGAGCAAAAGGTAAATTAAAAAAACCGCCAATTGGCGGTTTTTTTAATTTGTTGTAACTTAGCTCCGGCTCCTAGCCCTTCGCGTCTAAGAACCTTCCGCATAAGAAGACAAAAAGCGTCTTCTATGCGAAAGAACCCTAGCTAGTCAGAGCTGAACGAGCCGCTTCCGCTTTATATAGAAATCCAGCTCCAGCGGCAAGAATGTTCGGTGGCTTCGCGCCTTCCTGCGAGGCAAAATCCGCCTCTACGTCAGGAGCTCCATCCCCCTCACATTCTGAACGAGCCGCTTCCGCTTTATAAGTTACCTACGTTTTCTACTTAGTCCCATTGCGTTTTCTACTTTGCGTAGTTGTTTGAATGCAACGCGGTTTGCTTTTTCTGCACCTTTGTCTAGAATTTCGTCTAGTTCTGGTGAGTTGATTAGTTCGTTATATTTGTCTTGGATTGGACGAATTGCTTCTACGACTACTTGTGCTAGGTCGCCTTTGAAGTCGCCGTATCCTTTTCCTTCGTACATTGCTTCGATTTCTTCAACTGTTTTTCCAGAGAATGAAGAGTAGATTGTTAATAAGTTAGAGATGCCAGGTTTGTTTTCTTTATCAAATTTCACGATACCTTCAGAATCAGTTACAGCACTTTTAATTTTCTTTTCAATTGTTTTTGGTTCATCAAGCATACTGATCATTGCTTTTGGATTCGGATCAGATTTGCTCATTTTTTTCGTAGGTTCTGTTAATGACATAACGCGAGCTCCTACTTTTGGAATACGAATTTCAGGGACAGTGAACACTTCACGGAAGCGTTTGTTGAAACGCTCTGCTAGGTCGCGTGTTAATTCCATATGTTGTTTTTGATCATCACCAACAGGTACGATTTCAGTGTTGTAAAGTAAAATATCAGCAGCCATTAATGGTGGATACGTTAGTAATCCAGCTGGAACTGAATCTCTACCAGAAGATTTATCTTTATATTGCGTCATACGCTCTAATTCTCCAACGTAAGCAACTGATTGCATAATCCATCCTAGTTGAGCGTGTGCTGGTACTTCTGATTGTACAAATAGAGTAGCTTTTTCAGGATCGATGCCACATGCTACATAAAGTGCAGCAAGACTGCGAATGTTTTTACGAAGTTGTACGGGATCTTGAGGTACTGTAATCGCGTGTTGGTTTACAATACAGAAATAACAGTCGTGTTCATTTTGAAGCTCTGTAAATTGCTTCATAGCTCCTAAATAGTTTCCAAGTGTAATCGTTCCACTCGGCTGAATACCAGAAAAGATAACTGACATAAGTAATTCCTCCTAAATTTGAATGCGTGATGGGGAAGAGAAGGCAAACAAAAAAGCCCATTCATCCCAAAAACTATAGGGACGAATGGACCGCGGTACCACCCTAATTATTTCACTACTGTGAAATCTCTCTAATCCATAATAACGTTTGGATATAACGCCAAAGCCTACTACTTTCGGTTCGGTTTGGTGCTCAAAAGCCCATTCCATACTGCGCAATTACTTGTTCACACCAGCCACAAGCTCTCTGAAATTGCCTCAATATGTACTCTTCTTTATCATCGCATACATATAAATTTATTTATTGTTACCTAAGCTCTTTTAATATGAAAGAACTAAAGTTTTATAACAAAATGTTTTGCTGATTATTATATCATATGGGATAGTGTTTGCAAACTACATCAAAATAGTAAAGCTAATGAGGGTCGAGAACAACCCAAGAACGATACCGGTAATGCAAATTGGATACGTCCATTTGAATGAATATGTTTTATAAATACGTTCTTTCTTATCGACAGGTTCCTCTACTTCTTCAATTAAAGACTCAATTTTTTTGTTCGTACCAAATACTCTTTGGAAGGCGTAAATTGTTACGTTAAAAAATCCATTTTGAAATATGAATAAAAAACCGCCTATAAGAATAAAAAATAGTGCGACATAAAACGATATGTTGACAAAATTCAACAAAAATTGCGATGAAACGAGGAATGCGCCAATACTAGAAGCGATTATCGCTATGAAAATTAGTATACAAGTATGAAAAAAAACTTTATTCAAAATGTTCCCCTCCGTCAAAATATTACTAGAATTATTATACTATAAAAGCTATAATATGTACTAGAATTAATTTTTTGAAAATTATACGCAATTAAAGGTCTGATTTCAAGATGATGGTAGCAATGTTAACGTATCCCTTTACAAAAAAATAAAAAAATAAATATTTTATTAAAAATTTTAACAAAAAAACAAAAAACTATATTCACAATTGTTATATTATATGTATAATGAAAATTGTAGAAACTTGGAGATTATTCTTTCAATTCTACTTTTTTACAAGTGAGGGTACAGGAAGTGCAATTAGGGGAGGCAACACAACATGAAGAAAAAGATACCGTTATTACTTGCATCGACGCTGACAGTCAGTATGTTAGGAGCTTGTAGTTATCAAAAAGAGGATAATAAAGCAGGTGCAAAAGAAAAATCCTCAAACAAGCAAGCGTTAAATCTAACTGAGACAGCTGAAATTCCAACTATGGATACGACGTTATCAACGGATGCAACATCTTCTAACATCATGAATAACACAATGGAGGGATTATATCGTCTGGGGAAAGACGATAAACTTGTTCCAGGTGTCGCTAAATCTTATGAGAAATCAGAAGATGGCAAAAAGTATGTGTTTAAGTTACGTGAAGATGCGAAATGGTCTAATGGTGAACCTGTAACAGCGAAAGACTTCGTTTATTCTTGGCGAAGAGCTGTAGATTCAAACACGGGTGCCAAGTTTGCTTACATACTATTTGATGTTAAAAATGCGGAGAAAGTTAACAAAAAAGAATTGCCAGTTGAAGAGCTTGGTGTAAAGGCAATTGATGATCATACACTTGAAGTGGAATTAGATAACCCTGTTCCTTATTTTGTAAGTTTAACAGTCTATCCAACATTGTATCCTTTGAATGAGAAGTTTGTAACAGAACAAGGAGCAAAATTTGGATTAGAATCCAATACGACACTTTATAATGGTCCATTCGTATTAAATGAATGGAAGCATGAACAAAGTTTCCAACTTAAGAAGAATCCAACGTATTGGGAAAATAAAGAAGTAAAACTTGAGGAAATAAACTTCAATATTGTTAAGGATCGTTCAACTGCTATAAATTTATATGAAACGAAAGCAATTGATCGTGTAGTCTTAACATCAGAGTTTGTAGACAAATACAAATCAGATGCTGACTTTAAAACGATTAAGAGACCATCTACACAATTTATTCGCTTAAATGAAAAGAATAAATTTTTAGCAAATAAAAATATCCGAAAAGCAATTGCAATGTCCTTTGAGCGTGAAAATATCGGGAAAGTTATCTTAAACGATGGTTCAGAGGGTATATATGGTTTTGTTCCGAAAGGCTTAGCAAAAGGTCCGAATGGAAAAGACTTCCGTGAAGAGAACGGAAAGCTTATAAAAGAGGATATGAAAGAAGCTCAAAAATATTGGGAAGCTGGTAAAAAAGAACTTGGTGTAGACAAAGTAGAGTTAGAGCTATTAAACTTTGATACTGATGATGCTAAAAAAATCGGAGAGTATTTAAAAGGTCAATTTGAAAAGAACTTATCAGGTTTAACAGTTTCCACAAAAATGCAGCCATTTGCACAAAAATTAAAACTTGAAGCAAGTGGAGATTATGCAATGTCATATGCGGGATGGAGTCCAGATTATATGGATCCAATGTCATTCCTTGAAATGTATACGACAGGTAATGCGCAAAACAAAGTAAATTATGCAAACCCAGCGTATGATGATTTAATTAAAAAAGCGAAAACAGAAGTTGATGTACAAGCACGTTGGGATGCATTATTACAAGCGGAAAAACAACTGCTTGAAGATGCAGCGATTGCTCCAGTATATCAACCAGGAAAAGCTTATTTACAACGTGGCTCAATTACTGGCCTATTAGAACATAAATATGGCGGAGAATTTAGCTATAAGTGGGTTGAACTCAAAAACTAAAAATGGTTTCCATCATGAATAAGGGTATATGCCTATGATGGGCATATGCTCTTATTTTAAAAAAATAAAAGTAAGAATATTTTAAACTATCTTATTGCTTTTGAGAAAAACGGGGAGGTGCTTGACTATGGGACGTTATGTATTAAAACGTTTCGTGTACATGGCTTTGACATTATTTTTAATTACTACACTGACTTTCTTTTTGATGAAATTACTTCCGGGTTCTCCGCTTAAAAACCAGGAGAAACTATCACCGGCACAAAAAGAAATCATTCTTGAAAAATATGGTTTAAATGATCCAGTACCAGTTCAATATGCACGTTACTTAGGTAACTTAGCAAAAGGTGATTTAGGGGTATCATTCCAATATGATAACCGTCCAGTAACAGATATGATTGTGGATCGCATTGGACCATCAGCACAACTTGGTTTACAGGCGATTATATTAGGAACATTTATCGGTTTAATTTTAGGAATCGTTGCGGCACTTCGTAACAATACGTGGGTCGATTATGGGGCGACAATTATTTCCGTACTCGGGATGTCGGTACCATCGTTCGTATTCGCCGCATTACTACAATATTTCGTAGGGGTAAAACTTGGATGGTTCCCAGTAGCATTCTGGAAAGGACCAGAGTTTACCGTAATGCCTACAATCGCTTTATCGATGGCAGTTATCGCAACAATCGCACGTTTCGCTCGTGCAGAGTTAATTGAAGTTATGCAAGCTGACTACATTTTAACAGCGAAAGCGAAAGGAATTAGCCAAGGCGTTATCATTATCAAACACGCACTTCGTAACGCGTTAATTCCAGTTGTAACAATTTTAGGACCAATGGTTGCAGGTTTAATTACAGGGACATTAGTTATTGAGCAAATATATGCTGTACCAGGACTGGGGGAACAGTTCGTTAAATCTATTACAGTAAATGACTATACAGTTATTATGGGAACTACAATTTTCTATAGTGCGATTTTCATCTTAGTTATTTTCATTGTCGATATTTTATACGGAATTATTGATCCTCGAATTCGTTTAGCGGGAGGGAAAAAATGATGAAAGATGTACAAAAATTATCTCCAGATTTATTTCAACAAGCCAATCAAAATAATGTGGATAATGAAGTCATTGCCCGTCCAAGCTTAACGTTTTGGCAAGATGTAAGAAGACGTTTGTTCCAACATAAAGGAGCGATGTTCGGTTTCGTTTTATTAGCGCTTATTATATTACTAGCAGTTTTAGGACCGATGGTAAGTAAGCATTCTTATAAAGAGCAAGACTTAGGTCGTGCGAAATTACCACCGAAAATTCCTGTTATTGAAAATGTTCATTGGCTACCATTTGACGGTACAGATCAATATGGTGTTGACCAATATGAAAAACGTGATATTAAAGAGTATTTCTGGTTTGGTACAGATGATCTTGGACGCGATTTATGGACAAGAACATGGGAAGGTACGCGTGTATCATTATATATCGCTCTTTTAGCAGCGGCGATTGACTTAGTAATTGGAGTTGCTTATGGAGGTATTTCAGCGTTCTATGGCGGTAGAGTAGATAATATTATGCAACGTATTATGGAGATTATTAACGGTATTCCATACTTAATCATCGTTATTTTAATGGTAATCATTATGGGATCTGGTATATGGTCAATTACACTCGCAATGGCGATTACAGGTTGGATAGGGATGTCGCGTATCGTTCGTGGACAAATCCTGAAATTAAAAAATCAAGAATACGTATTAGCATCTCGTACATTAGGTGCAACAAATACACAGTTAATTGTAAAACACTTAATCCCGAACGTAATGGGACCAATTATCGTAATGACAATGTTTACAATTCCAACAGCAGTGTTTGGTGAGGCGTTCTTAAGCTTTATCGGTTTAGGTATTCAGCCACCATTCGCATCACTTGGTTCTCTTGTAAACGATGGTTATAAATCAATTCAAACGTATCCACATATGATGTTCATCCCAGCGGTTGTCATCAGTATGTTAATCTTAGCATTCAACTTAATGGCAGACGGATTACGCGACGCGTTAGATCCAAAAATGCGTAAGTAAAAGAGGGGAGAAGTAAAAATGAAAACATTGCTAGAGGTAAAAGATTTGCAAGTCTCCTTTGATACACATGCAGGTGAAGTACAAGCTGTACGCGGTGTTACTTTTGATTTGAAAAAAGGAGAAACATTAGCGATTGTAGGAGAATCTGGTTCTGGTAAATCAGTTACTTCTAAAGCGTTAATGGGATTAATTCCGAATCCTCCAGGACGTATTAAAAACGGTGAAATCGTATTTGAAGGTCGTGACTTAACGAAATTAACAGAAAAAGAAATGCAACAAGTGCGCGGTAAAGATATCGCGATGATTTTCCAAGATCCAATGACATCATTAAACCCAACGATGACCATTGGAAATCAAATTATGGAAGGCCTTATTAAACACCAAGGGATGAGTAAAGCAGATGCACGTAAAGTTGCGTTAGAATTAATCGACCTTGTAGGTATTCCGAATCCAGAAGCGCGCTTAAAACAATATCCTCACCAATTCTCAGGTGGTATGAGACAGCGTGTAGTTATTGCGATGGCGTTAGCTTGTAACCCGAAATTATTAATTGCCGATGAGCCGACAACAGCGTTAGACGTTACAATTCAGGCGCAAATTTTAGAGCTTATGAAAGACATTCAGCAAAAAACAGAAGCGGCAATCATTTTCATTACGCATGACTTAGGTGTAGTGGCAAACGTTGCGGACCGCGTAGCAGTTATGTACGCTGGTAAAGTTGTTGAAATTGGAACGGTTGATGAAATTTTCTACAATCCAAAACATCCGTACACTTGGGGCCTAATCGCATCTATGCCAAGTTTAGATGGTTCAGAAGAAGAGTTATATGCAATCCCTGGAACGCCTCCAGATTTATTAAAGCCGCCAAAGGGAGATGCTTTTGCACCACGTAACCCGCAGGCACTGAAAATTGATTTTGAAATGGACCCACCTTTATTTAAAGTAAGTGATACACACTACGCGGCAACTTGGTTACTTCACGAGCAAGCTCCAGAAGTAAGACCGCCGGCAGTTGTTGAAAAACGCATTCTTCAAATGAAAGCAGGTGAACAACATGACTAAACAACGTGAGAAATTAATTGAAGTAAAAAATGTAAAGCAGCACTTCGACGTGAGTGGTGGTGTTGTCAAAGCGGTTAATGATATTTCATTTGATATTTACCGCGGAGAGACATTTGGTCTTGTAGGAGAATCAGGTTGTGGTAAATCGACAACTGGAAGAACGATTATTCGTTTATATGATGCAACTGCTGGTGAAGTATTGTTCGATGGTGAAAATGTACATGGTAAAAAATCACGCGCACAACTGAAGAAGTTCAACCGTAAAATGCAAATGATTTTCCAAGATCCATATGCATCATTAAACCCTCGTATGACAGTAGGGGATATTATTGCAGAAGGTATTGATATTCACGGATTAGCAAAAGGCAAAAAAGAGCGTATGGACCGTGTTCATGAATTATTAATCACAGTTGGTTTAAATAAAGAGCACGCAAACCGTTTCCCGCATGAATTCTCAGGTGGACAACGTCAACGTATCGGTATCGCTCGCGCACTTGCTGTAGAACCTGAATTTATCATTGCCGATGAGCCAATCTCAGCACTTGATGTTTCAATCCAGGCGCAAGTTGTAAACTTACTGAAAAAGTTACAAAAAGAAAAAGGTTTAACATACTTATTCATTGCCCATGATTTATCAATGGTAAAATACATTAGTGATCGCATCGGCGTAATGTACCGTGGTCAAATCGTTGAGCTAACAACAAGTGAAGAGTTATATGCGAATCCAATTCATCCATATACGAAATCACTATTATCAGCAATTCCGCTTCCAGATCCAGATTATGAGCGCAATCGTAAACGTATCGTATACGATCCATCTCAGCATGATTATGCTAGTGAAGCACCAACAATGCGTGAAATTCGCCCAGGACATTTCGTATTATGTTCTGAAGCAGAGTATAAGAAATATAAAGAGATTTATCAATAAGAAAAAGAGCCATTCTTCCGCTACAGAAGGATGGCTCTTTTTCTATTCTATAAACAGTTGTATTGTTAACATTTGTCGGTAAGTGAATATAAATGTTATTTTCCGATGAATGCATTTTAATTAAACGAGTATTACTGTGCCTGAACAGAAACACTCTCCTCTTGTTCTTCAGGTTTAACGAGTGCATAACGTTCCCACGCTCTACTTTTCCAGCGGAAGAACATAATGATGGCACGTGTCCATTCATCAATAGCAATCGCTAGCCAAATACCAACGAGCCCCATATCTAAATGGAAGGCGAAAAAGTAGCCGAGTGGTAAACTCATTAACACCATAGAGAATGCACCGATTAAAACGGGGTACTTTGCATCACCAGCTGCGCGAAGTGAATTTATAATGACGATATTCATTGTACGTCCCGTTTCAAGTAGTACACTTAGTAAAAGAACTGATGCACCTAACGTAATAATGTGCGGATTATCTGTAAATAGTCCCATTAATTGTGTACGGAATGTAATAACGAGAGCGACCATACATAAAGTGACTCCAATTGCCCACTTTACACTTTTCCATACGCGTTCATACGCTTCGTCTTTTTCACCACCGCCAACGAGGCGTCCGATAATAATGGCTGTTCCCATACCGATCGCAATCGCGAATAAATAAGTGAACATAGAAATGTTCGTAGCGTATTGTCTAGCCGCTAATGATTCCGTTCCTAAGTATGTTGCATAGTATAAGAAGACAATTTGACAAGCTTGATACATAACCTGCTCAAATGCAGATGGAATCCCGATCTTTAAAATTTTCCCGATGTATTCTTTAGATAAGGTGAAGTAATATTGTAATTTCACACGGTATTCCATAACGCGGTACAGTAACCAGAAGAAAACGATAAGTGCGATTAATCTGCTGACAGCAGAAGAAATGGCAGCCCCTTGTACACCGAGCTCTGGGAAACCAAATTTCCCAAAAATGAGTACGTAGTTTCCAGCGATATGAATAATATTCATTCCAAGTGAAATAAACATCGCTTGCTTTGTGAAGCCGTGTACGCGGATAATTGCAGCTAATGAATTAATAATAGCTTGAAGAAAAATAGCTCCTCCGACGATGGATAAATAGTTTTGTGCATACATGAGTACATCGCCTTGTAAGTTCATTGTCATCATCATATGTTTTGAAAATAATAGAAAACCAGCGCTTATAACGAGTCCGACCACTAAATTTAATGTGACGGCTAAAGCTGATATTTTAGATGCTTCCATAAAACGTTTGGAACCGAGGTATTGAGATACGACGATAGCTGCGCCGTTCCCGATGACTTCAAGTACCAAAATAGCGATATGGAGGTATTGATTCGCTGCACCAACCCCAGATACAGCATCGTCTGATAATGCACTTAACATGAAAGTATCAGCGATCCCCATTAACATAAATAGAAAAACTTCTAGAAAAATAGGCCATGTTAATAAGAATAAACTTAATTTCTCTGTCGGCCCGTTTTTTGCCTGAATTGCTGTCATGTCCGTCCCCTCTTTACCGATATCTATTTTTAGCAAAGTGTATCGTAACATACTTTCTTATCCTTTGCACTCATTTTAACCTACATATCTTTATTATGAAGGGAGCGCCATTTTATGATAAATAGAGAAGGATAATTATGCACAAAGTATTATGATATATAAAATTTATTTTTCTCTGATAATTTAGAAAAATATAAAAACAGTTATTATTAACACTTTAGTAAGGATAATCGGCAATATGAAACGTGTACAAAGGTTTATTTTTTTACAGAAAATTTTAATAAAATAGAAATATAAATATACAAAAAATATATTTGTATGTATAATATGAATTGTTAGAACATATATATATTTCTATTTGTTTGAAAATGAAAGGGCTAACATTTTTTGTGGAGGGTGGAAGTATGAAAAAAAAGATGCCAGTTTTTGTAGTATCAACAGTAGCGATGAGCATGATGTTAGGGGCATGTAGCTACCAAAAAGATGAGCCGCAAGCGAACGCAAAAGGGGATAGCGGGAAAAGCGGTGCGAAGCAAGTTATTAACTTAATTGAAACACAAGAAATTCCAACGATGGATCCAGCGTTATCAGCTGATGCAGTTTCTTCAAGAGTAATGACTAATACGATGGAAGGCTTATACAGTTTAGGAAAAGATGATAAGCTAGTTCCTGGTGTAGCGAAGGAATTCCAAAAGTCAGAAGACGGTAAAAAATATACATTTAAATTACGTGAAGACGCAAAATGGTCAAATGGTGAACCTGTGACGGCGAAGGATTTCGTATACGCATGGCAAAGAGCGATTAACCCAGATACAGCTGCGAAATCAGCGTACATTATGTATGATATAAAAAATGCAGAGAAAATTAATAAAAAAGAGATGAGTCCAGATCAATTAGGCGTAAAAGCGATTGATGATCATACATTAGAAGTGGAATTAGACAATTCAATTCCATACCTTGTAGATTTAATGGTATATCCAATCTTCTATCCTGTGAATGAAAAGTTTGTGAAAGAGCAAGGTACGAAGTTTGGTTTGGAAGCGAATACAACACTTTATAACGGACCATTTACATTAAGTGATTGGCAACATGAACGTAGCTTTAAAATGACAAAGAGCGCGTCATATTGGGACAATAAAGAAGTGAAGATTGAGGAAGTAAACTTTAATATTGTAAAAGATACGTCTACGCCAATTAATTTATATGAAACAAACGCAGTCGATCGAGCGACGTTATTAGCAGAGTTCATCGATAAATATAAAGGAAAACCAGATTTCCAAACAGTAGAAGATACATCTGTATTCTTCCTTCGTTTAAATCAAAAAGACCCAGCTTTAGCAAATAAAAATATTCGTAAAGCAATTTCACTTGCTTTTGAACGTAAGCCGTTCGTTGATACATTATTAAATAACGGTTCTAAGCCAGCAACAGGATTAATTCCTGATAACTTCATTAAAGGGCCAGATAAGAAAGACTTCCGTGCTGTAAATGGAGATATTGTAAAACCAAACGTGAAAGAAGCGAAGAAATATTGGGAAGCTGGTAAAAAAGAGCTTGGTAAAAATGAAATCGAATTAGAGTTATTAAATGAAGATGTTGAATTATCGAAGAAAACAGGTGAATATTTAAAAGGTGAATTAGAAAAGAATTTACCAGGTTTAACAGTGAAAATTAAACAACAACCATTTGCGCAAAAACTAAAACTAGAAGATGCGGGCGATTATGTGATGTCATTCTCTGGATGGAGTGCAGACTTCCCAGATCCAGTTACATACCTTGATATGTTTGTGACGGACGGATCGCAAAATAAAATGAAATACTCTAATCCGAAATATGATGAAATTATCATGAAAGCGAAGAAAGATGGAAGCGATGTAAATGCTCGTTGGAAAAACTTACTAGAAGCAGAGAAAATGTTACTTGATGACGCTGCAATTGTTCCAGTATATCAACGTGGTAGAGCATATATACAAAGGGAATCAATTAAAAATATGTACAACCATAAATATGGCGGCGATTTAAGCTTTAAATGGGCGTCAGTAGAGAAATAAGAAAAAAGCAGGTGATTGCCTGCTTTTTTTAATACGTACGTTTCTTATAAATACCTTTCCCGCCAACTTGATTCCAGCCGGATTGCACATCCAAACTTTTATTAACAAACTTCATCTTTTCTTTTCCGCCAAAGAGTTTTTCACCAATGCTATTTGTAATGACACCAATCAATGCTGTTATTCCGATGATGAGGGCAGCAACCGTGACAAAATCAATAAAAAAAGCAATCATTTGCAAATTCCCCCTTTGCCTGTCTGTATTTTTATTGTATGAGATAAAAGGTAAAAAAGAAAGAAATGTCAGAAAAATAATTGATTTATTTTAGAAATCGTATAGACATGAATGAGAATATTTGTTAAAATAAGAACAAATGTTCCTTTTAATTCTCAATTGTATAGTCTTACATTTCTTAATTGATTTATCAAGAAAAGGTAAGAAAACGTTCTCTTTTTTATAGGAAAGATTCTGGGAAAATAACTATATATCATATGAATAATCTATGAAAAGCAAGCGTTAAGAGGGTTGGAGGTATTGTTAAAGTACAGATGAAGTGAGTGTGATCATGTTACATAGCAGTGGAATACACGGAAGAGTTTTCTCAATTAGAAGGAAATTTACTGTATATTTCTTGCAAAATCTATTGTATAATGATTATAGAAGTTACTTATTAAAAGTAATTGTTGTTTGCTAAAAGTTGTTGCTTACATGAAATGCGATTTTTGCACTTTGTTTTAAGACAAGGTATCGCAAAAAATTGCTGAATTTAGAAATTTAAACTGTAATTAGTACAGAATTTGTACTCTTTAAGGAGAGTGAGCTTTGTATGGTAACATTATATAGTTCTCCAAGCTGTACGTCTTGTAGAAAGGCGAAATTATGGCTAGAGGAAAATCATATTCCTTATACAGAACGTAATATTTTCTCAGATCCATTAACGATTGAGGAAATTAAAGAGATTTTACGTATGACAGAAAGCGGAACGGATGAGATTATTTCTACTCGTTCGAAAGTTTTCCAAGAATTAAATGTAAACTTAGAGTCTTTACCACTTCAAGATTTATATAAGATGATTCGTGACTATCCAGGGATTTTACGTCGTCCAATTATGATTGACGAGAAACGCCTTCAAGTAGGTTACAATGAAGACGAAATCCGTCGTTTCTTACCACGTACAGTAAGAACGTTTCAATTACGTGAAGCACAGCGTCTTGTAAATTAATTATAATAATATGAAAACCTTCTACCTATTATATAGTAGAAGGTTTTTTTTAATGTTTCACGTTTCGTAATCGAACTTGTTGCACGATAATACCGATGCATAGAACAGTGAAAATGAATAAGAAAGGCATGCTTGTGGTGAAATTTGGATTATTATGAAAGAACGTTGCAAGCCTGTCTTCATGTGTAACCATTTTTCCTGCTGTATAGGCGAGAATCGCTGCTCCGCAATAAATGAGGAATGGAAAGCGTTCCATAAGTATTAAAATAAGTTTGCTACCCCAAATAATAATCGGGATAGAAATGAGTAAGCCGATTATTACGAGTAAAAATCTTCCGTGAGCTGCACCTGCAATGGCAATAACGTTGTCAAACCCCATAACGAGATCCGCGAATACAATTGTACGCACAGCTTGAAATAAAGTTGTTTTCCCCTGAATAGCAGAAAGATCGTTGCTATTATCAGTTAGTAAATTTACTGCAATTAATGTAAGTAAAACGCCCCCGATAAGTTGTAGAAATGGAATGTCGAGTAAATAGACAGCTAGTATAGTAAGGATAATTCTTAGTACGATTGCTAAAAGAGTACCAATCAAAATGGCTTTATTTCGTTTCGATTCAGGTAAATTTCGGCTAGCTAGTGCGATGACGATTGCGTTGTCACCACCTAATACAACATCGATACCGACAATCATTAGTACAGATGTTAAAAACTCTAAGTCCATTCGTCTGCCTCCATTTATGATGTTTTAATAAGCGAACTGTATGTATGTGGTGAAGAGAGAGACTAAATAATCTTCTCTAATAAAAGTTTCACTTTATTACAGTGTACGGGGGAGGGTGGAAATGTATGTCCAAATTTTTCATAAGTGAGAAATCGCTATAATGATATATTTGTGTAGGTGGTCGAATGAAGATAGGCATATAACTATTTTTGTAAAATAAATCGATTTTATTTCCATTCTGGAGAATCTTATCATAAAATGAGAGTACAAGAATCTATTGATTTGTCATATGAGTGGGGAATCCCTTCATAACAATTCTAAGCAGGAAGGGAGAGTTGTATTTTGGATATTGAAAGAATTAATGACCATACGATGAAATTTTTTATTACGTACATTGATATAGAGGATAGAGGGTTTAATCGTGAAGAAATTTGGTATGACCGCGAACGAAGTGAAGAGCTCTTTTGGGAGATGATGGACGAAGCTCGTGATCATGATGATTTCTTTATTGATGGACCGTTATGGATTCAAGTGCAAGCAGTCGATAAAGGGATTGAAGTACTTGTAACGAAAGCAGAGCTTTCAAAGGATGGACAAAAGCTAGAACTACCAATAGGTGTAGATAAAATTATAGACATTCCTCTAGATGAAGGCATTGAATCATTATTCCAGCAAGAATTAGTGGAAGAGGTAGAAGAACAAGCAGGAACAAACTTTAACGAAGATGGTACGTTTGGCTTTTTAATTAAGTTTAATGATTTTGAAGATGTAATTTCATTAAGCCACCGTCTTATCTTTGAAGATATAAAAGATGAGCTGTATTCATTTGAGAACCGCTATTATGTATATGTGGAATTCGATGAAGTGCTACATGATGAAGAAGAAATTGATCGTATTTTAAGTATTGTTTTAGAATACGGAGAAGAATCAACTTTAACAATTCATCGTGTAAGTGAGTATGGGAAACAAATTGTGAAAGAGCGTGCGCTTGAAACAATTCGCAATAATTTTCCTGCTAAAACGTAGGCCGATTTCTGTAGTATGAAATCGGCTTTTTATATGAAGAATAGGAAAGCTTTCTTAGTAAGGAGGTAAGAGATGAAAAATACATTAAAGTTGATTTTCTTTGTTCTACTATTGTTCGCATTATTTGTTTCGTTACGTATGTTTATTGATGTAGCATTTTATTCGGATGTAATTGGGATAAAAGATGTTTCGATTTTAGGTATTATTAGTATTTTATTTACGGTATCTGCATTTTTAATTGGCTGCGTTATTTTCTTAGAGAACCGTCATCCGTCTAAAACACTTACATGGCTCATTGTGTTAGGTATTTTTCCGGTATTTGGATTCTTCGCTTATTTATTATTTGGACAGAACTTTCGGAGGAAGAGAATGTTCCAAAAGAAGGCGTTGCTCGATGAACAAGCATTTTTACAGTATAAGGGGCATGAAGATTACGAAGAACGGATTTTGCGCAATCATAAGCATCAAGAGCTGTTATTTCGTTTAGCGGACCGCTTAGGCGCTTTAAATATTTCATTTCAAACTGAAACGAGAACATTAACAAATGGAGATGAAACGTTTCAGGCCATTTTAGATGGATTAAAACGAGCGAAACACCACATTCATATGGAATATTACATTGTGCGTGATGATAAGCTTGGAACAGAAATTAAAGATATTTTAATACAGAAATCAAAAGAAGGTGTTGTCGTTCGTTTTTTATATGATGCGGTTGGAAGTTTTAGATTATCGAATTCATATATTGAAGAATTGAATGATGCAGGAGTAGAAATGATTCCGTTTTTCCCTGTGCGCTTTCCGATTTTAAACGATAAGATTAATTATCGAAACCACCGGAAAATCGTTATTATTGATGGAAACGAAGGGTTTGTCGGTGGATTAAATATTGGTGATGAATATTTAGGAAAGGATAAATATTTCGGTTTTTGGCGAGACACGCATTTATATTTGCGTGGTGAAGCTGTTCAAAGCTTGCAACTTATTTTCCTTCAAGATTGGTTTTATATGACTGGTGAGGCTGTGCTGGCCCCTGAATATTTACAAGCGAAAGCAGTTGAGGGTGATCATTGGGGAGGCGTACAGCTCGTTGCAGGTGGACCAGATAATAAATGGGAAACAATTAAACATTTATACTTTGCCATGATTGCTTCTGCGCGGAAATCCATTTGGATTGCGACGCCGTATTTCATTCCGGATGATGATATTTTATCCGCATTAAAGGTAGCGGCACTTGCTGGTATTGATGTTCGTTTGTTAATGCCGAGTAAGCCTGATAAGCGCACCGTCTTTTACGCATCGAGATCGTACTTTCCAGAGCTTTTAGATGCAGGGGTAAAGATATATGAATACGAAAAAGGCTTTCTCCATAGTAAAGTTGTCATTGTCGATTCTGATTTAGCTTCAATTGGGACTGCTAATATGGATATGAGAAGTTTTCATTTGAACTTTGAAGTAAATGCCTTTTTATATGATACAGACAGCATTCGAAAACTTGTTCAAGATTATAAAGAGGATATAGAAGAATCAAGTGAAATTCATGTCGATCGTTTTCATAAAAGGCGTCTTCATAGACGAATTGTTGAATCGACGTATCGATTATTATCACCTTTATTATAAAAAGAGATGTCCGAAATTGGGACATCTCTTTTTTAAAAGGAATTTGTAATAAATTGTAGAATATAAGGAGCTGAAAGGGTGTGATTCCGATGTTTATCGCCAAAAGAGAAAACGGAGAAAAAATTCATCTACTCTATCATCATGATGAAGAGCTTTTACATCGTATGCGTAAAATGGAAAGCTTCTTTTGCATAGCTTGCGGGAAGGAAGTGCAAATGAAATTAGGGAAACAAAAAAGTTGGCATTTTGCTCATAAGAAAATGGACGCGTGTCTTGCCTTTTATGAAGCAGAATCTATGTATCATATGCACGGTAAAGAATTGTTATATAGGTGGTTCAAACGTCAAAACTTTCCTGTGTATATAGAGCACTATCTTCCAGAAATTCAGCAACGACCAGATATTTTCATAGAGAGAGCAGGGAGAACAATTGCGATTGAATACCAATGCGCTAATCTCTCTATAGAGCAGCTGTACAAACGAACCTATTCGTATTGGCGAGCTGGTATACAGGTCATTTGGATCATTGGTGGAAATCAATTGAAAAGGCAATCAGCATATTGGATGAAATTCTCCTCACTTATGGCTTTCTCCTTACAATCTTATCCTCAGCCATTTCTTATTTTCTTCTGTTCGAAACAAAAATCATTTATGAAATGCGCGTTTCTCACTTCATTTTCTACAAGCGTCTCTTTCTCACATATTATCTATTTACCAACTGAAACGACTACTTTTGAAATGCTCTTTTCTCCCGTCTCTTTCCGAAAAGAAACATTAGGTGAGGAATGGAAAAAGCGAAAGAGCTATTTTCGGCAAAATGCTCTGCCGATTTGGAATTACAATCATAAGTCACTATTACGCCTCTTATATCAATGTAAATGTACCCCAGCAAATTTTCCTTCTGAAATCGGTGTGCCACTCCCGTCCTCATTTGCTTTTCAAACAAATCCATTTATATGGCAAGCTTTTCTATATATAAAGTGTATAGGTGAGCTTGCGGTAGGGGATTGTATTTCCCTTCAATATGTATGTAGTTATGTGAAAATGTATGTGAAAAGGCGCATGCTCCCGTACTTTTCACGGCATATATGGAAAGTAGCAGTTGCTGAATATATGACATTTTTATGTTATACAGGTGTATTGCAGAAAGTAGGGACTTATAAGTACCGGAAAAAAAGAGAGGTAGTTATGTTAAAAACAGAGGAGGAAGTTATGAAATATGATGAAATTTGCTTAGCGTATGCCTTATCTTTATTTGAGGCAAAGTACAACATGAGAGAAGGAAAAGGGGATATAATAAAGACTGATCGTGAAGGAATTACATAAGAAAAATCGAATTGTATGTAAGTAGAGATATTTAAAGGAGGGCTTAAAGGATGTCTGAACAAAACACAGCAAAAACATTACCAGATCGCAAAGAAATTGAAGAATCAAGTACGTGGCGATTAGAAGATATTTTCCAAACAGATGCAGAATGGGAAAAAGAATTCCAAGCTATTAAAGAGCTATTACCGAAGTTAACTGAATTTAAAGGGAAACTTGGTGACTCTGCGAACAATTTACTTGAAGCATTGCAATATGAAGACGAAATTTCAATGCGATTAGGTAAGCTATATACATATGCACATATGCGTTACGATCAAGATACAACAAACTCTGTGTATCAAGCGTTAAATGACCGCGCAACAAATTTATATTCACAAGTATCTAGTAGCACAGCATATATTGTGCCTGAAATTTTATCGATTTCAGAAGATACACTGCAAACATTCTTGAAAGAAAATAGAGACTTAAGTGTATATGAACATGCATTAGAAGAAATTACGCGTCAACGCCCGCACGTATTATCTGAAGCGGAAGAGGCTCTATTAGCAGAAGCATCTGAAGTAATGAGTGCGTCAAGTAATACATTTGGTATGTTGAATAATGCGGATTTGAAATTCCCATCTATTAAAGGTGAGGATGGAGAAGAAGTGGAAATTACACATGGTCGTTACATTCAGTTTTTAGAAAGTGATGATCGTCGTGTGCGTGAAGATGCATTCAAAGCTGTATATGAAACGTACGGGAAATATAAGAACACATTTGCAAGCACGTTAAGCGGAGCTGTGAAACGTAATAATTTCAATGCGCGTGTTCGTAAATACGATTCTGCACGTCAAGCTGCATTAAGTAATAATAATATTCCTGAAGCGGTGTATGATCAACTTGTTGAATCTGTAAATGATAATTTACACTTGCTACATCGTTACATTGATATTCGTAAGCGTGCACTAGGACTTGATGAGCTTCATATGTATGATTTATATACACCACTTGTACCAGAAGTGAAAATGAACGTGAAGTATGAAGAAGCACAAGACATGTTATTAAAGTCTTTAAACGTACTTGGTGATGAGTATGTTGACATTTTAAAAGAAGCATATGAAAATCGCTGGGTAGATGTGTATGAGAATAAAGGAAAGCGAAGCGGAGCATATTCATCTGGTGCATATGGAACAAATCCGTATATTTTAATGAACTGGCATGATAATGTAAATAATTTATATACACTTGCTCATGAGTTCGGTCATTCCGTGCATAGTTACTATACAAGAAAGACGCAGCCGCACGTATACGGTGATTATTCAATCTTCGTTGCGGAAGTAGCATCAACTTGTAATGAAGCACTTCTAAACGATTATTTATTAAAAACGACAGAAGATAAGAAAGAGCGTCTATACTTATTAAATCATTATTTAGAAGGATTCCGTGGTACTGTATTCCGTCAAACGATGTTCGCAGAGTTTGAGCATATTATTCATAAGAAAGTACAAGAAGGACATGCGGTTACGCCAGACATGTTAACGGAGATCTACTATGATTTAAATAAGAAATATTTCGGTGATGCTTTAGTAATCGATGAAGAAATTGGTTTAGAGTGGTCTCGTATTCCGCACTTCTACTACAACTATTACGTATACCAATACGCAACAGGATTTAGTGCAGCAACGGCTTTATCTAAACAAATTTTAGAAGAGGGGCAACCAGCAGTAGAACGTTACATTAATGAGTTCTTAAAAGCAGGAAGCTCAGATTATCCAATTGAAGTGCTGAAAAAAGCTGGAGTAGATATGGCATCTCCAGAACCGGTAAAAGAAGCGCTACAAGTATTTGAAGAGAAATTAAATGAATTAGAAGCATTATTATTTGAAGAGAAGTAATTGTAAAGACGAGGAATTTACCTCGTCTTTTTTTGTTTTAAATATTTTTGTCGATATTTGTCGAAAAAATAAGGTGAATTTCTTTCTTTTTTCTAAATTAGAAGGCATTTTTACAGGTGATTTTTGTAGTTAAAACCCTTTAAATCGTTTTTTATGGTTGAAATAAGAGAGAGCGATGACAATGACTACAAATAAAAGAGGGAAGGCAATAATTTTAGGAAAAGCTTGTAGTAGAGAGAGGATGTACAAGAAAAAAGAAACGATGACAGCTAGTAAGATAAGTAAAATATACGTTTTTTTCATACAGAACACCTCCAAAATAGCTTTTTTATAGCTTATTCAGAAATGAAAACGTTTAGAATGTGACAAAAGTGTGAAATTCGACAAAAGGGGTTGTCATCTGACGTCGAATCTTGTAATATAATAAGCGTGAACGAATTCACATACAAACATATACCCCTTTGTTTGAACGTGAAAATTTCTCCCATCCCCTTTAATATTTTTATAAGCCGTAAAGAAGAAGACCTGGTGTTTTACACCAGGTCTTTTTCTTTTGCTATCCATTTCCAATAACGCTCACATTTTACGTCAATCATTTGTACTTTTCGTTTCAGTTGTAATTTTTTCAGTTCACGCTCGATCTCTTGCTGTGAGCAGTCATATATAAATGCTACTTCTTTTGAAGATATAAATTGCGTTGCTTCTAGTAACACTTCTAAAGGTGGTAATGGTTCTGGCTCAATTTCACATTTTACAAGTTCCTTCAATAATTGTACGTATACGTCGTAGGAATAAGTTCCAGCGATTTTAATACCTTCTTCATCTGAATTCGCATGAAAGAATACGAGAGAAGGTATTTCTGTAATATGCATCTCATTTGTAAATTTCAAGTCACATTGGAAAGCTTTTTTTGCGCTAGCGGAATGTAGGTCTTTTTTAAATTCTTCTACATCAATATCGCTATCTCTTGCACATGCAAGTAATAATTCACAGTCAGGGTTGGATACATTTTCAAGGAAAATGTATTCTTGGAGTTTTCGCAAAAACTTCGAACCTGCTTTTCGGCCCTGTAACTCCGCTGCCTTAATTGCCATCGAAACTAAATATGGTGTTGACGATGCTTCTTGCATATGTACCTTTCCATCACATGAAAAACCTTGTAAACTTGTTGTCTTTTCCCACACAAATCGAATATTAGCAGGTTTATTCCATTTGTGTGAGGAAGCGTTCGTTCCGTCCACTTTTCCAGTTACGATATGACGAATAGAGAAGTATTTCCCGTATTCAAGCCATAGTTTAATAATAAAGGGCTCAATTTCCCAGCAATCTTTACAAAGTGGATCAATAAATAAATATGCTTCTACAGACTTATGCTCACATGCGGAAGGAGATGGCATATTTATATGCTTTGCTTCCTGCTTATCCATTACACTTCACCTGTTTCGTTTGGAGTATTAACCATATGCTGAGCAGTTAACGCTAAACGTTCAAAAACGAACTCTCTTATATGACCGTGCACTCCTGTGTCATCCATTGCTTGCTCCATACATGATAGCCAAGCCTCTGCTCGTTTTGGAGTAATCTCAAACGGAAGGTGGCGTGCTCTTAACATAGGATGACCATGTTCTTCAGTGTACAAATTAGGACCACCTAAATATTGCGTTAAAAATTGTTTCTGCTTCCTAGCGGTTTCTGTTAAATCATCCGGGAAGATGGGAGAGAGGTCAGGGTGTTTACTGACATAGGAATAAAACGTGTCTACTAATATTGCAATGCATTGTTCACCGCCAATTGCTTCAAATGGTGTCATCGGTTGCTTGCTCATCCTTTATAAACTCCTTTTTCCATGAAATGTATATCTATTGTAGCAATGGAATGTTCTAGAGGGCAAATAAACAGCCTTCATAACGTTCTTTGCTTATTTTTCAAATGTAAAAGAATCTTTTCCTTTTAAAAAGTGAGATATATCCACTAGTAGAACGTATTCACTAGTGGAATTTTCACTTTAGCGTGCTTTGTTTTGTTTGGCAAGGAAAAAGCGTTTTACTTTATTATTTGTATGACGGATTGGTATGTCGTGCTGTTTTAATAAATGAATAAATGCAGCTTTTCCTGTTTCTTCATCTTGCACTTCAAATTCAATTTCATAATCATCGTGATTGTAATAGAAACTATGATCAAAGACAAGCGTTCCGCCTTCAAATAGTGTTTCGGCTCTTTCAGTTGTTAAACTACCCATATAAGTTAAAGTGGAAACAGGAATTTGTAATTTGTGTAGTTGATCCATTACAGCCCCTGAAATGATTACGTTTGTTTCCATCATCATTCTTGCTTCGGCTTCTGTTACGACTTGATGCGTTTCTAACAAGCCGACTTCTGCAGGTTGTTTCAATGTTAATGTATAAGTTTCTCCTTTATGACGAATACGAAGTGCAGAGCCAGCTTCTTTTAACGAGAAGCCCGGTGTTTCAAAGTAGTGATTCACCTGTTTCGTAAATACTTCAATAGAGAATGATTTACATAATGTATCGAATTCTTCTTCTGTAACAATATTTTTAAATTCAATTTCAATTTCTTGTGTCATTGTATGCGCGCTCCTTTTAAAAAATAATTCTTTACACATTATCGCTTTTTCATAAATTTGGTTCAATGTTTTATTTGTTTGCGTCCATGTTATGATACAATAATACTGTTAAGTAAGACAGGAAGTTGAGATGGAGGAGTTAGAGCATGCAAAATAAAATTCAAGTTAAGAGCGTAGAAAAGAGAGAGAATGCGCTTATTTTTTGTGCGGAAAATAGTGAAATAGAGGTAAAGGAGTTAAGTGCGCGTAATCACGTACTTGTAGACTCAGACAATTTATCATTTTTATATATTTTAGAAAACGAATCATCTTTCATTTATGTAAGTATTCCGCACACATGCTGGGAAGCAATGCATGAAGCGATGAATAACGATATAGTAATGTTCGTTCGTGTGAATGACGTTGAAATGGAATTAGAAAATTTAAAAGAAGAAGTAGAATATTTAGTTGAAAATATTGAAGGTAATGCAAATTACGGAGAAGAACTAGTAACTGCTGTAGAAAAAGTATTTCTATAAGCAAATGGATTGATTTTGGTGGTGGTTGAAATGAATCGAAATTGGGAAGAATTTTTAGCACCTTACCATCAAGCGGTGGCAGAGCTGAAAGTGAAACTAAAAGGAATGCGTACTCAATTTGCAATGTTAACAGAGCATTCTCCAATTGAGTTTGTAACAGGAAGGGTAAAGTCGGTTGCTAGTATTATTGATAAAGCGGAGAAGAGAAATGTACCGCTAGATCGGCTGAGAGAAGATATGCAAGACATCGCGGGCCTTCGAATGATGTGTCAATTTGTTGATGAGATTAAGCCTGTTGTAGAATATCTTCGAAAACGAAATGACTTTGAAATCGTGGAAGAACGTGATTATGTCACGCAAAAGAAAGATAGCGGCTATCGCTCTTATCACGTTGTCATTAGTTACCCCGTTCAAACGATTCAGGGAGAAAAAAAAGTATTGGTAGAAATCCAAATACGCACGTTAGCAATGAATTTTTGGGCAACAATTGAGCATTCTTTAAATTATAAATATAGTGGACGTTTTCCTGAAGATATTAAAATACGCTTGCAACGCGCAGCGGAAGCGGCGTTTTTATTAGATGAAGAAATGTCTTCTATTCGTCTTGAGATTCAAGAAGCGCAGAAAGCTTTTTCAAGAAAACAAGAAACGAAAGATTCCGAATCATAAACTAAAGGGTGTTGGGCGATGAAATTTACAATTATGTCAAAGGGAGATCAATCATCAGATACACTGGCAAGCACGATGAAAGAATACTTGCTAGATTTTGGATTTATAATGGATGAAAAGGAACCCGATATTGTAATTTCTGTTGGGGGAGATGGAACGCTTTTATATGCGTTTCATCGTTATTATAATCGATTGGATGAAACAGCATTTGTTGGTGTACATACAGGGCATTTAGGTTTCTATGCAGATTGGTTACCGACAGAAGTAGAGAAATTAGTAATTGCAATTGCTAAAACACCATTCCAAGTGGTGGAATATCCGCTTTTAGAAGTGATTATTCGCTATGTGAATGGGAGTAAAGAATCACAGTATTTGGCGATGAATGAAGCAACTGTAAAAAGTGCAGAAGGTACATTAGTAACAGAAGTAGAAATACGCGGAGAGTACTTTGAAACATTCCGCGGAGATGGCCTTTGTATTTCTACTCCTTCGGGAAGTACTGCGTATAATAAGGCGCTTGGCGGAGCGATTATTCACCCTTCTATTGAAGCGATTCAAATTGCAGAAATGGCATCTATTAATAACCGCGTGTTTCGTACTGTAGGCTCGCCACTCGTATTGCCGAAGCATCATACATGTGTGTTGAAGCCGGCTGCAGGAATGAACTTACAAATTACGGTGGACCATTTAACGATGGTTCATCAAGATGTGAAATCAATCCAGTATCGCGTTGCAAACGAGAAAGTACGATTTGTTCGTTTCCGTCCGTTCCCGTTCTGGAAACGAGTTCGTGACTCGTTTGTTGCAGATAAATAGAAAGGGTTTATATATTTGAACAGATTTACATTGAAATGGGATATTGAATCGGCCGAAGAGGGAACTTTAGTTAGAGAATTTTTAAAAACAAAAGGGATTTCTAAAGCCGCCTTAACGGATATAAAATTTCGCGGCGGAGCTATTGAAGTAAATAATCAACATGCGAGTGTTCGTCATCAGTTGCAAGCTGGTGAAGAATTACGTGTCTTTTTTCCAGTGGAAGAAAGAAGTGAAGGGATGATTAAAGAAGATATCCCTTTATGTATTGTATATGAAGATGATGCGGTTCTTGTCATAAACAAAGAGGCGAACATGTCAACGATTCCGTCTAGAGAACATCCGGCAGGGAGTGTTGCGAATGCGCTCTTATCTCATTATGATAAGCAGCATCTTGCAAGTACGGTGCACATCGTAACAAGATTAGATCGTGATACTTCAGGGCTTATGCTTATTGCAAAAAATCGTTTCGTGCATCATCTTTTATCGAAACAGCATCAACAAAAAGCTGTGAAAAGAACATATGAAGCAATTGTTCACGGTGAGATGATAGAACGAGAAGGAACGATTGATGCACCGATTGGACGAAAATCGGATAGCATTATTGAGCGAACCGTTTGTGAAAATGGGCAAAGAGCAGTTACTCATTTTAGAGTGATGGATAGCGCCAATCACAAGACGCATGTATCACTTGAGCTTGAGACCGGAAGAACGCATCAAATTCGTGTACATATGGCTCATATAGGCCACCCGTTACTTGGTGATGATTTATATGGAGGACGAAGAGATGTGATAAAACGTCAAGCACTTCATAGTACATCTTTGACTTTTTATCATCCTATTTTAGAGAAGGAAATGTCTTTCACTACAACGATTCCAAGCGATATGGAAGAGGTATTAAGGCATACTTAAAAAGGGAACAAAATTCTTATGTAACGAAGAATTTTGTTCCCTTTTTTCTTAGCGGAATAATATTAAAATTTGATTTTCACCCGTGCGCTTTATAACGAAAAAGCCACTTTCGGATTTTGTAGCAATGCCATCGTTATTTGGACGACAATATCCATGCGTTTCGCAAGTGCCGTCATCACGTACTAACATTTGTCCAATTAATCCGACAGGAAGCCACTCGGTACGATCTTTTCTTGCTATATATTTGCAAGTCGGATCCCATCCTGTATTTAAAAGAGGTTGTATGTCTTGCGATTCCGTACGCACATATTGGCGTTTTCCAAAGTTATCTGTTTTATAGCGTTTTTGCCAACTTAAAGCACCGCTATTTCCTATAAGGGCAGGGGTTGCACTAGATATTCCTAAAATGAATGAATCGTTTGAAGTAGCGATCCGAATTTTTTCTTCGCTACTAAATGTAACGAAATAACCTACATCAATAAAATTATTGTCTGTTGTTTCAAACATTTGTGCAAAATCAGTTCCACTTGCATTGTAAGAAGCGCCATCAATATACATTTCCCCATTATGAGCAAGCCACTTTGCACCGATATTATGATCGGTTTCATTTGTGCCGTTTGCAATAAACCAAGAATAAGATTCTTCTGCTGTGCCGAAGCGCCCCATAATATGGCTACCTGCAAAATGAGCTGTTGATGTATGATTACCTTCCGCATGAGAAGAGAATCCGTTAGCGATAGTCGCGGTTCCTTCTGCATGTGCTGCTTCGCCTAAAGCGATTGTATGTTTACCTTCCGCATGAGAATAAGAGCCACCTGCTGTCGTTTCACTTCCTTCACTATGGGAACTATGTCCAGTTGCTTTCGTTTTTGATCCTTCCGCATGAGAGAAAGAAGCTTTTGCGTGTGTAAGAAGTCCTTCTGCATGTGAAGCTGTACCCTCTGCATTAGAGTGAAGCCCCTCTGCATGTGCATAACGTCCCCCTTTTTTTACTTTTGTATTTTCAGGTGTAGGAGTTTGAATTATGATCGTTTTTTCTGTTTGTATATCATTGGATGGTGCTAATGCTTCTCTTATTTTTTTCACTTGATTTATAATAGCAGCTGGAATTTCTGATTCTGCTTTTTTATTTATTGCTACAGGGATGTCTTCTTCTGTATTTTTCTCTGTTTGCTCAGAAGGCACAATCTGTTCAGTGTGAGTAGAAAGAGGTTTATTTTTTTGCTGCATCTTTGTTTTTCTATTATCGATTATGCGGCTCATTACAGCATTTTCTAAAGAGACATATTTTGGTTTAGCTTTGTTTTTGGGGGAAGCCCCTTGTCCGTCCGGTTCTTCTAAAGCTGCAGCTCGAATGCTGCACCAGTTGTTAATTCCGTACATGGGCAGATAAAAAGGCGGGCATTTTCTTTTTTGTTTAGAAGATTTTTTCTTCATTCTGTCACCTCCTGCGACAGTATATGCCGTGTAATTAAAAAAAGATGCACTTTATTGCATCTTTTTTTAATTACTTTACCTAGTTTTTATAGGAGAGCCGCCTAAATGATACGGTAATCCTCGTAATTTGTGAATGATATCTAAATAAGGATCGTTATGAAATTGGGCGAAATTTCTCAGGGACAAAAGACAGGGAGGAAGGGACGGAAACGGTCTCCATCTCAGGATAACGTAGTCCGGTTAGTTTGCCACCAAATACAGCGCCAGTGTCAATATTGACTGTATGATTTACGAAGCGAGGTTCTTTAACGGGTGTATGTCCATATACAATCCAAGCTTTTCCTTTATATTCTTGTGCCCAGTCGCGACGGACAGGAGAGCCGTCAGCATGTTTTTCTCCTGTAATATCGCCATATAATACAAAGGTTTGTACTTTTTTATCTTGTCTTCCTATGTAATCTTGCCGAATTCCAGCGTGACATACAATTAACCTTTTCTCATCGAGTACGTGATAAAAAGGAGAGTGCTCGTAAAGGGTGATAAATTTTTCTTTTATAATGTTTTGTTTATGAGAAGGCAGTGCTTCATATTCGGCAACAGTTGTTTCGAGTCCATGAGCGATTGTCACATTACGCCCAAGGAAAAAACGGTATAGTTTATTACAGTGATTTCCCGGAGCGTAATAAGCTACTTTTTTATTTATGACAAGTTCCCATACAATTTCAATCATACGTAATGAATGAGGGCCGCGATCTGTAATATCACCAACAAATGCAAGCTTACGTTGGTCAGGGTGAAACGGCAGGTCACTATTCCAGTTGTATCCGAGTTTCGTCGTTAAATCTTGAAACTCTTGAAAGCATCCATGAATATCCCCTATAATGTCAAATTTCATATTTAAACCTCCACCATATTTTTCATTAGTATATCTAAAAAAGGATAGAGATAAAAATATACTGTTTTTGTTCGTCATTTAAACATAAAGATTTTCGTTCTTGAGCGAACGTTTAAAACGAATCCAATCGCTATCATGTATGTGAGTAAGGAACTTCCTCCGTAGCTCATAAGGGGTAATGTAATTCCTGTAATAGGTAGTAATCCGATGGTCATCCCGATATTTTGAAATACTTGAAAAGTAAACATTCCGATTGTACCAGCACAGATGTAACTACCGAAAGGGTCATTACTTTCTAAAGCGATATGAATCATGCGGAAAATAAGTAGGAAAAAAAGTGAAATAATGACACTTGCGCCTAAAAAGCCGAATTGCTCAGCGACATTGGTGAAAATAAAATCTGTATGTGGTTCTGGAAAGTATACTTGTCCATTTTCCCAACCTTTTCCTTGCATTTCCCCTGATCCAGTAGCTAAGAAAGCTTGTCTTAATTGATAGCCTTGCGCATCATATTTGTATGGCGCTAACCAGCCGTAGAAGCGATTTAGTTGATATTCTTGTAAAATGTGTGCTTTAAAGAATTTTGTATGAGTAAAAAAAATATACGTTAATGTAACGCCAGCTGCAAAAATACCGGAAACTAATCCGAAAATAAACCGCCAACGTATACCAGAAACTAGTATCATTGCTGCGAGCATAGCTGAAATTACCATTGTGTTTCCTAAATCAGGTTCCTTTGCAATAAGTAGTAGGGGTGGCAAACTTGTTGCACATATTTTTCCGAGTAATAAAAAATCGCCGTGTATTGTTCGGAAAAAATGTTTCTCATTGTGATTTGCTATAATTCGTCCGGTGACGATAATTAAAAACAATTTCATAATTTCAGAAGGCTGGAAATTTCCGAAGCCTGGAAGCCTGTACCAAGCGGTCGCACCTTTTATTGTAACGGCACCTGGTACTTGAAGTTCTAGTCCAATTAGTAGTACCAATGCAAAGCTATATAAATACCAAGCAATTTTTTGATAACGATCGAAATCAATAATCATAATCATACCAATGGCTATAAATCCAATGAAGTACCATTGGATTTGCTTTAATACAAAATTTACGCTTTGCAAAAATGGTGGTAAAGAGGCTTGTGCACTTGCAATTGCAAAGCAACTAACAGTCCCAATGGCAAATAAGATGAATAGTAATACGTAGTCTATTTGATATTGAGAATTTGGATCTTTCAATGTATGTATTCCTTTCTATCGCCTAGTAAGTATATGGATCATGTCATGATAAAAATAATATACAAGCAGACTATGCATACATTTATTCCACTATTTGTGGGAAGTCATACATCACGAGGAAGGAATAGCTCCTCCCTTGTGATGGACTATATTGCACGGAGCTCTTTTGTAATGATATTTAAACAATAAGAAAGTCGTGCATGTGTATTTTTATCTGGAATGAGGTTTGGAAATAGATCGTAAAATTTGACCGCATTTTTATACCATCCGTAAGCTCTTATCAAACCTTTTTTATAATATTTAGTGTCTTGTAAGAAACCATACTTTTTCGAAGCTAAAACGAGCTGAGAAAAATCTTCACAGCCCTCAAGGAATTTGTGACGTACTTGCTGTCCAGTATGAAGACGGAATGAACTTAAGGGCTCAGTTATATACATCGCATCACCTTTTGAAAGTAAACTTAGCCAAGAGGCCATATCAACACTACAACCATATTTTCTGCCATGTAAAGTGCCGAAAGGTTCCGTTAATAGGCTTTTTCTAAAGAGTACGATTGTAGGCTCACCGATAATATTTTGTCCTGACATAAGCATACGGTTTCCAAAATCTTTCCCATTTAGTAGAGTATCTTCATCATATAATTTTTTCATGGAGGGATGTTGTTCAATTATATCTCCATTATCATCAATCCAAGCGCGATAGGATGTGATAAGTGCGAGATTTTTATTGAGGTCTTGTTGAAAATAAAACATCATTTTTTCGATTTTATTATTATAAAATGTATCATCGTCCATTAAGAAATTTATGTACTCTCCATTTGACTGTTCTAAGAGCATAAGGGCGTTATTAAATTGTCCTAGAGTAGAGGCATTTCGAATGTATGTTATATGTTTATGCTTATGTAAATAATGTCTGTATATTAATTTTTCTGTTTCATTATTTGTACTATCGTCCCCTATAATAATTTCAATATTTGAATACGTTTGCGCTAATGCACTTTCTAAAGCAATTTTAAAATAATGTGGTCGATTATAGGTGGGAATAAGGATGGAAACGAGAGGCGGATTTTTTATATTATTCATATACAACTACCTTTCAGAAGTTTTTTGTGTAAGAATAATATCTTGATAACTTGTGTGTTCAGTTCTGCTACACCATGAACCATAGTGAGGAGGGGACGGTATTTCTAACCCATATTTATTTAATAGGGTACGAATATCGTCCTCAGGATAGGCAACTGCGAAATTAGGGATATCTTTATTTAGAACATAACAATTGTCAATTTGATGATAAAAACCTAACGTACTTAGTCCTGCATTTAAATAATAGGATGATTCAGGGTTAATTAAAAAGAAAGTAATAAAACATCTCCCATCTTTTTTCAGAACTCGTGCGATCTCGCATACGTAATGTTCTAATTCTTTCGGAAGGAGATGGGTAAATACAGACGTTAAAAAAATAAAATCGAATGATTCATCTTCATATGGAAACTTGTATTGGGAAGCATCTTCTTTTCCATCGGGATTGTAGAATTGATTATATATATCGACATGTTCAAAATGGAAATTGTTACGGCGTGTAGAAATGTTATTTTTGCACCATGTAATCCCCGCATTGAATAAGTCAAATCCATAATAAGTACCTTCATCGCTTAAATAGTTCATTAATGGAACCGCCATTCGGCCAATGCCGCAGCCTACATCTAACACTGTTTCATTTGATTTTAAATTGCCAATTTCAATAAAATACTGCATAAACTCTTTTCCAACTTCTTCAAAATTACCACCTACATATTGAACGAGTTCTGGTGGTGGAATTAATGTGATTTTTTTCTCGTTTTCGTTCATACATTCACTCCGTCCTTGTAGTAAAGTAGGGGATTTCTATTGTATATATAAGTTAATCATTTATAGTGAGGGGAACTTTACACAATTAGTTTTTATGAATAAGTAGTGTAATAGGACCCCTCAAAAAATAAAGTTATATTCTATTCTTTTCGCCAATAAATACCGAAATCATCAATTTTAGTAATAGGAGCTTGTAAGTTTCTTTCCTTTCTGAAATCAATTACAGCCTCTGCACATGTTACCAATCCGTAATCATCAATAATAATATAGCCACCTGTTGAAACTTTATCGTATAAGTTTACAAGACTATCCATCGTTGATTCGTACATATCACCATCAAGGCGAGCAATTGCAATTTTTTCTACCGGTGCTGAAGGCAATGTATCTTTAAACCAACCCTTTAAAAATTTCACCTGATCATTTAATAAATCGTATTTTCTAAAGTTTTCTTGCACTGTTTCTAAAGAAACTCGTAAGTAATCGAATGTGTGCAAATAATCACCATAATCTTTCGGATATTGTTCTAAGTTAGGTGCTGGCAGACCTTCAAACGAATCGGCAACCCACACAGTACGATCCGTAATGTTGTTTGCTTGTAAAAAACCATTCATAAAAATGCATGATCCTCCGCGCCATACACCAGTTTCAATAAAATCACCTTCTATATTTTCCCTTACAACAGTTTCCATAGCCTCATGTAATTGATTCATACGTTTTCGGCCAACCATACTGTGTGCTGCTCTTGGCCAATCCTTGCCACCTTGACGCGCATTTTTTGAAACGTTAGGATCAACGATTTTTAAATTGTGATTTTCTACGTATTGCTTAAGAAATAAAGGAAGTGGAACTGTAACTGGTTCATATGATAGCTCTTTAGATATATGTAACGAAGCAGGTAAGTATGGTTCGTATTCTAACCATATTTCAAATAAAATTGTTTTCTTTAATAACTCGAGATAAAGCTGGACAGCTGATTTATTTTCCATATAAGTGCCTCCTGCGGAATGTCATACAACATTATGACTATGTAGAAAAGAAAGATTTAATGATTGAATTTAATAATGAAAAAGCAGTAAAACTGATATCAGTTTTACTGCTAAGTACAAAATTAAGCGATTTTTTCAATAATAATTGATGCACTTGTACCAAGAGCTAGTGATAATCCAATTCCTGTAACAATTGCTTCAACGAGTGATGGTGTTGTAGTAATTTGTGTAATGGCTTGGATAACGATAGGAGCTCCAAGTGAAATCAAGCTTGTGCCCGCACCTGGTACATTAACTCCATTAACTTGAATTCCAAGACTTCCTAATAAACTTACTGCCGCTGTATAAGCAATAACAGTAATTTTATAGAAACCAGTTTCACTAATTACGAAAGTATCGGCATCCATTTGAGAAATTGCTGTACCAAACTGAGATCCAACGGTATTAAATGGTACTGGATCATTAATTCCAAGAGCTAAAGAAACTGTAGCTGAGTTAAAGGCATATAATCCTGCTGGCAGTCCTAATCCAGATGGCCCAGTTGGTCCAGTTGGTCCAGTTGGTCCAGTCGGTCCGGTAGCGCCAGTCGGTCCAGTAGCACCAGTAGCACCAGTTGGCCCAGTCGGCCCAGTCGGCCCAGTTGGTCCAGTCGGTCCAGTCGGTCCAGTCGGTCCAGTCGGTCCAGTCGGCCCAGTCGGTCCAGTCGGCCCAGTCGGTCCAGTCGGTCCAGTTAGCCCAGTCGGTCCAGTTAGCCCAGTCGGTCCAGTCGGTCCAGTCGGTCCAGTCGGCCCAGTTGGTCCAGTTGGTCCAGTTGGTCCAGTCGGTCCAGAAGGTCCAGTTGGTACAGTTGGCCCAGTCGGCCCAGTTGGTCCAGTCGGTCCAGTCGGCCCGGTAGGAAGGGTAAACGGTGGTATTGGTGGTAATGTTGGTCCTACAAGATTAGGGTCAAATGCACTAGCTGATAAAGATTCATCGGGATTTAATCCATCTGAATAATTATTATTTGACATAAATTCACCTCCATAAAGCGTTCATTATATAGTAGATGCAAAACCGGAAGAAAATGACACGGACATTTGAATTATTGAAAAGAAATCTTAAACTGCTTGTGCAAGTTAAAAAAGTGGAAAGTTTATTGTATGTATAACATATGATTGATTTGGAAGAGGGTGATTATGTTGAACAAGCAAGGAATTACAATTAGTTTATGTATGATTGTTCGAGATGAGGAAGATACAATCGGTCGATGTTTAGACGCAGTAGAAAAAATCGTTGATGAAATTATTATAGTTGATACAGGTTCCATTGATCGAACGAAAGAAATTGTAGCTCAATATACCTCTAACATATATGACTTTCCATGGATTAATGATTTTGCGGCAGCTAGAAATTTTTCTTTTTCAAAAGCAACGCAAGAATATATATTATGGCTAGATGCTGATGATGTGTTATTAGAAGATGCTCAAGAGGCATTGAAGCTATTAAAAAAAGAATTAGATTCTAATGTGGATGCTGTTTCGATGCCTTATCATCTTGTAATGGATTCTAATGGGAAACCTTTATATTGTACAAAAAGATATCGGCTTGTAAAGCGTGAAAAAGAATTTCAATGGTTTGGAAAGGTGCATGAGTATTTAGCTATTTTTGGTGAGATTTTTAATAGTAATGTTGCGGTTACGCATAAAAAAGAAAAGAAAGTAACGAACCGCAATTTGAAAATTTTTCAGGATGCTGTAGCAGCTGGAGAAGAATTGAGTCCGAGAGATTTGTTTTATTACGCGAATGAATCTATGGATAATCAAAAATATGATGATGCAGTTTTACTTTATAAAACATTTCTTAATCAAGATGAAGGTTGGTATGAAGAGAAAATTTATGCATGTGGTAAATTAGGAGATTGCTATGCAAAGCTTGGAATGTGGGAGAAGGCAGTTGAATCTTGTGTAAAGTCATTTCGGTATGATGTCCCTAGAGGAGAGAATTGTACAAGAATAGGATATATATATATGGATCAACAAAAATACAATGAAGCAATTTTTTGGTTTAAACTTGCAACAGAAGTGACAATGGCAACAGAGAGTCCTTTTCACAGTCCAGCTAGCTACACATGGATTCCCTATTTACAAATGTGTATTTGTTATAGCAAGTTAGGCGAGCAAGATAAAGCTTATTATTACAATGAATTAGCAGCTTCTTATGTTCCAAATAATGCTGCAATTGAATATAACCGCAAATATTTTCGGAGTGTTTTTGATAAACAATATAAATCGTTATAGGTTGCGTTTTTCTAGAAATGATGTAGCACGATTCTAACTCTAATAGATTGGCTATATAGTAAAGTATCGGCAATGTAACCAGTACTGGTTATATCTATAGACTTTAGATGAGATTTATATTTCAAATTCAATTTGCATAAGGAGTGTGTAAAATGAATTCCCCAAAAAATTCTTTATACGAAGAAAAGTCCGGGCATTATTATAATGCAGTGAATCCGAATTTATTAAAGCATATAAAAAAGGAATGGAAAGAAGTTCTTGATATCGGTTGCTCGAGTGGTGCATTGGGAGCTGCCATAAAAGAAAATGGCACACGTGTATCAGGAATTGAGGCATTCCAAGAGGCGGCAGAACAAGCAAAAGAAAAACTAGATCATGTTGTTTTAGGTGATATAGAAACAATGGATATGCCGTATGAGGAGGAGCAATTTGATTGCGTTATATTTGGTGACGTACTAGAGCATTTATTTGATCCGTGGGCTGTAATAGAAAAAGTAAAACCATATATAAAGCAAAATGGTGTAATTTTGGCTAGTATCCCGAACGTTTCTCACATTTCAGTATTAGCGCCCCTACTCGCTGGAAATTGGACGTATACAGAATATGGTTTATTAGATAAAACACATATTCGTTTCTTTACATTTAATGAAATGCTACGAATGTTTTTAAAAGCAGGCTATTCAATTAGTAAAGTAGATCGTGTATATGTTGATCATAAAATGTATGAACCGCTTATTGAGGAATTATATGGAATTTGTAAAAAATATCGTCTTGGAAGTGGCTTCATGGCTGAGACGGTTGTATTTCAATATATTATTGAAGCAGAAAAATCACAATTATGAGTACGGCAGATAAAACAATATTATTTGTTACGTGTATAAATGATCGAAAAATGTATGCACAATGTGCGCGACATATATTACAATTGCCAGTTCCTCCAGGATATACGATACAGTTTATGCCGATTCGGAATGCGAAAAGTATGACGAGCGGATATAATCAAGCAATTTCGCATCCAGCAAAATATAAAGTGTATATACATCAAGATGTTTTCATTGTAAATGTAGGATTTTTATATGGATTACTTCAATTGTTTCAGGAACATGAGCATCTTGGAATGATCGGTATGGTTGGAGCCCAATATGTTCCTCCAAATGGAACATGGAATGTAGGCAGAGGAGTTGTTGGGAAAGTAATTGGTTATATGAATGATTTATATTATATGGCAAGTCAAGAAAAGCCGTACCATGAGTCAAAAACATTTATGCCTGTAGAATGTATTGATGGATTATTAATGGCAACGCAATACGATATTCCGTGGCGGGAAGACTTGTTTGATGGGTTTGATTTTTATGATGTATCTCAATCATTTGAATTTAGAAAAGCTGGCTATACAGTTGGGGTTCCTGTACAGCGTGATGCGTGGTGCATTCATTATCATATTGATGTGAATATGACCAACTATGAAAAGTACAGAAAGATATTTGTAGAGCACTATATGTCAGATGTAAATCAAGACGAATAGAGGGGCTACAAGATGAAGGATCATACAATATTAGTCGTTGTTTGTATAAATAATGAAGAGCTATTTGAACAATGCGAGAGACAAATACAAAACCTTTTTGTTCCCCCTGGTTATGTCGTACAAATTTTTCCGATACGAGATGCGAAAAGTATGGCAAGTGCATATAACCGAGCACTTTCATATCCCGCGAAGTATAAGGTTTATATACATCAAGATACTTATCTTATTAATCGAGAGATGTTTTATACACTCATTTCTCTTTTTAAAGATAATGAAAAACTTGGTTTAATTGGCGTAGCTGGTGCTCAATTTTTACCGAGCAACGGGATATGGTGGGAAGGAAAAAATTTGGTAGGGAAAGTGATTGAGTACAGAAGACAGAATTATCAATTATTAAATTTGGATCAGCTGTTTTATAAGAATCAATCATTTATGTCAGTTCAGGCAATTGATGGATTATTAATGGCCACACAATATGATATTCCATGGCGAGAAGACTTGTTTCAAGGATTCCACTTTTATGATGTGTCGCAGTCTTTAGAGTTTCAAAAGGCGGGTTATTTAATTGGTATCCCTAATCAAGCAAATTTATGGTGTATTCATTACAACGGGGATGAGTTTGATGCGGATACATATGAGAAGTATCGGAAAGTGTTTGTAGAACATTACAAAGATATACTATCTCCATCATAAGGGAGAGATGCAGGATGAAAGGAATTATTTTAGCAGGTGGAACTGGATCGAGATTATATCCAATAACGAAAGTAACAAATAAACATTTGCTTCCTGTTGGACGTTATCCAATGATATATCATGCGGTATATAAGCTAAAACAATGCGAGATTACAGATATTATGATTATTACAGGTAAAGAGCATATGGGAGATGTTGTTAGTTTTTTAGGAAGCGGTCAAGAGTTTGGCGTGTCCTTTACGTATCGTGTGCAAGATAAGGCTGGGGGAATTGCACAAGCATTAGGGCTTTGTGAGGATTTCGTCGGGAAAGATCGTATGGTAGTTATATTAGGGGATAATATTTTTTCAGATGATATTCGTCCGTACGTTGAAGAGTTTGCAAATCAAAAAGAAGGTGCGAAAGTACTGCTACAATCTGTAGATGATCCGGAGAGATTTGGTGTAGCAAATATTCAAAACCGAAAAATAATTGAAATTGAAGAAAAGCCGAAAGAGCCAAAAAGTTCCTATGCAGTTACAGGAATTTATTTGTATGATTCGAAAGTTTTTTCTTATATAAAAGAATTAAAACCTTCCGCGAGGGGAGAACTTGAAATTACAGATATCAATAATTGGTATTTAAAACGAGGGGTACTTACTTATAATGAAATGAGCGGTTGGTGGACTGATGCAGGAACTCATGGTTCACTTCAAAGGGCGAATACGTTAGCGCAGGATATAAACTTTGGGAAACAGTTTAACGGAGAATAGGTGAGAATATGAAAGTTGTAGAAACAAATTTTACCGACGCGAAATTGTTAGAACCGAGGTTGTTTGGAGATGAGCGTGGCTTTTTTACAGAAAGTTATAATAAGAAGGTGCTAGAAATATTAGGGATTACGTATTCGTTTGTACAGGATAATGTCTCTTATTCAGCTAGGTCGGGAACGATTCGAGGATTACACTTTCAAAAGAATCCGAAAGCACAAACGAAACTTATTCAAGTTATGCAAGGAGCAATTTATGACGTTATCGTTGATTTGCGAAAAGATTCATCAACGTTTAAACAGTGGAGAGGATATATTTTAAGCGCGGATAATCACCGGCAACTATTAGTGCCAAAAGGATTTGCACATGGTTTTTGTACACTTGTCCCGCATACTATTGTTATGTATAAAGTAGATGAGTATTATAGTGCCGAACATGACTCAGGGTTACTTTGGGAAGATAAAGAATTAGCAATTCCATGGCCGGTAACGAGTCCTATTTTGTCTGATAAAGATCGAATATTACCGTTACTTCAGGAATGTGAAGATAGCTTTTGAGTAGGAGAGTTGTTATATGAATATATTAGTAACAGGTGGGGCCGGATTTATTGGAAGTAATTTTGTTAATTACATGTTACAAAGATATGAAACATATAAAATTATTAATTTTGACGCATTAACATATAGCGGGAATTTAAATAATGTGAAGTCTCTTCAAGGGCATCCGAATTACTCTTTTGTAAAAGGGGAAATTCAAAATGGAGAGCTGCTAGAGCATGTCATAAAAGAGCGAGACGTCCATGTGATTGTAAATTTCGCAGCTGAATCACATGTGGACCGTAGTATTGAAAATCCGATCCCTTTTTATGATACAAATGTAATTGGGACAGTCACCTTATTAGAATTAGTAAAAAAATATCCACATATCAAACTCGTGCAAGTATCAACAGATGAGGTGTACGGCTCTTTAGGGAAGACAGGGCGATTTACCGAGGAAACCCCGTTAGCTCCAAATAGTCCATACTCTTCAAGCAAGGCGAGCGCCGACATGATAGCTTTATCTTATTATAAAACATATCAATTACCAGTTATAGTAACGCGTTGCTCCAATAACTATGGGCCGTATCAATATCCTGAAAAGTTAATTCCGTTAATGGTTACGAATGCGCTGGAAGGAAAAAAACTACCGTTATATGGCGATGGATTAAATGTAAGAGATTGGTTACATGTAACGGATCATTGTAGTGCGATTGACGTTGTTCTGCATAAGGGACGTATAGGAGAAGTATATAATATAGGTGGAAATAATGAAAAAACGAATATAGATGTTGTGGAACAAATTATCTCTCTCTTAGGAAAAACGAAAGAAGATATTGCGTATATTACAGATCGTTTAGGTCATGATCGTCGTTATGCGATTGATGCACAAAAGATGAAGAATGAGCTCGGTTGGGAACCGCAGTATACGTTTGAACAGGGGCTAAAAGAAACGGTGGAATGGTATGAACATCATATAGAATGGTGGAAACCACTAAAAGAAAAATAAGGGGCATATAAATGAAAGAACGGATTATCATAACGGGAGCAAATGGTCAATTGGGAAAGCAACTACAAGAAGAGTTAAATCCTGAAGAATATGACATATATCCATTTGATAAAAAGTTACTAGATATAACAAATATATCCCGAATGCAGCAAGTGGTACAAGAGATAAGGCCACATATAATTATTCATTGTGCAGCGTATACGAAGGTTGATCATGCTGAGAAAGAACAAGACCTTGCTTATGTAATAAATGCAATAGGAGCTCGCAATGTAGCGGTTTCTTCACAATTAGTAGGGGCAAAGTTAGTTTATATTAGTACCGATTATGTATTTCAAGGTGACAGACCAGATGGCTATCATGAGTTTCATAATCCATCACCGATAAATGTATACGGGGCTTCTAAGTATGCGGGAGAGCAGTTTGTCAAAGAGTTACATAATAAATATTTTATCGTTCGAACATCGTGGTTATATGGTAAGTATGGAAACAATTTTGTGAAAACGATGATGCGGTTAGGAAAAGAAAGAGCAGAATTATCTGTTGTAGCGGATCAAATTGGTTCTCCTACTTATGTGGCGGATTTAAATGTGATGATTAATAAGCTCATTCACACTTCTTTATACGGTACGTATCATGTATCAAATAGAGGCTCATGTTCTTGGTTTGAATTTGCAAAAAAAATATTCTCGGATGCAAATATGAAAGTGAATGTATTACCTGTTTCAACCGAAGAATTTGGAGCGGCGGCAGCGAGACCGAAATATTCTGTTTTCCAACATAACATGCTACGATTAAATGGTTTTTCACAAATGCCTTCTTGGGAAGAAGGATTAGAGCGGTTTTTTATAGAAACAAAAAGTCATTAACAAAATTTAAGTTAATGACTTTTTTGTTTGCCTTTAAGAGGTTTTATGGTACTATAATTATAGTATCAGGTACTAATAACAAGTATAAGTAATTCTGGGAGGATATATCATGGAACTATTACAAGGGAAAACATTTGTTGTTATGGGCGTTGCGAACCAAAGAAGTATTGCGTGGGGAATTGCTCGCTCTTTGCATAATGCAGGTGCAAAATTAATATTCACATATGCAGGAGAACGTTTAGAAAGAAACGTTCGTGAATTAGCGGACACATTAGAAGGACAAGAATCACTTGTATTACCTTGTGATGTAACAAATGATGAAGAACTTACAGCTTGCTTTGAAACAATCAAGCAAGAGGTTGGTACAATTCACGGTGTTGCACACTGTATTGCTTTTGCAAATCGTGATGATTTAAAAGGTGAATTTGTAGATACTTCTCGCGATGGATTTTTACTTGCACAAAATATTAGTGCATTCTCTTTAACAGCTGTAGCAAGAGAAGCGAAGAAAGTAATGACAGAAGGCGGAAATATTTTAACGTTAACATACCTTGGCGGCGAGCGCGTTGTGAAAAACTATAACGTTATGGGTGTTGCGAAAGCTTCATTAGAGGCGAGTGTAAAATATTTAGCTAACGATTTAGGCCAACATGGCATTCGCGTTAACGCTATTTCTGCAGGACCAATTCGTACGTTATCTGCAAAAGGTGTAGGCGACTTTAACTCAATCTTAAGAGAAATTGAGGAGCGCGCACCACTTCGTCGTACAACAACTCCAGAAGAAGTTGGGGATACAGCAGTATTCTTATTCAGTGATTTAGCACGCGGCGTAACAGGAGAAAACATTCACGTTGATTCAGGGTATCATATCCTAGGATAAATATAATTTTAATTTTTAAAGGACAATCTCTAAATGTTGAGATTGTCCTTTTTATTTGTTCTTAGAAAGAATGATTTTTAACGAAAGTTCTTACCACGTTATGAATATAACTATAATAGTACACGATTTATTCAGCTACGTATGGAAGTGGGAGGGACGAGTGTGAAGAATAAAAATAAAAGTTCAACAGTTGGAAAACCGTTGTTATATATTGCGCAAGTAAGTATGGAACTTGCTGCACCGAAAATAAAAAGGATTATCTTAACAAACTTTGAAAATGAGGATCGAAAAGAGCGAAGTAATAGAAACGAAAATGCTGTAAGTAGTGCTGTGGAAGAAGTAATAGAACAACAAGAAGAGCAACAAGAAGAACAAGTAGAAGAAAAAATAGAAGAAGAGGAACAAGTACAAGAACAGCAAGAGCCAGTTAGAACTGTTCCGTATAATAAATCATTTAAGGATATGAATAATGATGAGAAAATTCATTTCTTATTAAACCGTCCTCATTACATTCCGAAAGTAAGGTGCAGAATAAAAACGGCTACAGTTTCTTATATTGGATCAATCATATCGTATCGTAATGGCATTGTATCCATTATGCCGCAAAATAGTATGAGAGATATTAAGTTGTCTATAGATGATATCCAATCGATTAGTATGGCCGGCTTTTAAATATGTAAAGGTGGTAGAAATCTTCTACCACCCCAATAGTTTTTTAGTTTACTTCACTTATTAGATAGAAACGTCGCGTAAGCACTGAATCGCACAGAAGCAGCTTAAATCAACAGTAAGACAAGTGTTAGTCGATACTAATCTTGCATTTGGTACAGCTAAAAACGTACAAATTGGATCATTATCAGGTGGTACAGGAGAAGTATCACCTAATACTACAGTTAATACACGTAATACAGCACAGCTATCATCATCTACACTTTCCACACGGAAAATTGGAGATCGGCAGCTTGAAAGGCTTGCAGTTGGTGCAAATGCTTCAAAAGGTTCTCCAGTTTTTGTGTATAAAATAAAAGGGCGTGTATTTGCTACTGAAGCACTATTGTGTGCTCCTAAAAATGGAATTTCACAACCAGATCCACACGTTGTTGTAGAACAATCTTGTAATTCATTGATGAATTTTACAACGTCAACTACACAATGAGAAGAGCCATGGTGTTTATTTTCGTTACAACTCATTAATGTCACTCCTTATCTTCTTGTTTGTATTTACATTAATAAGATATTGGAGTCGAGGAGATTTGGTCACAATCTCAAGAGCTTTTTTTTTAAATAGGCGAAAGAAGATAAGGGAAGGTGGAATCATGCTGTTTACAAGTTGGCTTTTATTTTTCATTTTCGCGTTAGCTGCTTTTAGGCTCACCCGTTTAATTGTTTATGATAAAATTACAGCTTTTTTGCGAAGACCGTTTATTGATGAATTAGAGATTACAGAGCCGGATGGAAGTGTATCAACTTTTACAAAAGTAAAAGGTAAAGGATTAAGAAAATGGATTGGAGAATTATTAAGCTGTTATTGGTGTACAGGTGTATGGGTTAGTGCTTTTTTATTAGTTTTATATAATTGGATTCCTATCGTTGCAGAGCCGTTACTTGCATTATTAGCTATTGCAGGAGCAGCAGCAATCATTGAAACGATTACAGGATACTTTATAGGAGAATAATATATTTTCATAATACGAGAAAAAGCGGAGTTTAAAAGAATGAGGGAACGGAAATAAAAAGTTGTTCATATAGTAAATAGACAGAATTGACAGTAGAGGAGATGTTTGCTGTGAGTAATAGTCCAAGGCAAAATTCATATGACCTGCAGCAATGGTATCATATACAGCAACAACACCAAGCACAACAACAGGCATACCAAGAACAATTACAACAACAAGGATTTGTGAAGAAAAAGGGATGTAATTGCGGGAAAAAGAAGAACACAATAAAACATTATGAAGAATGAAACACTCATATTACTGTGAGTGTTTTTTATTATAAATATAAAAAGCGGTATTTCTAAGGAAGAAATACCGCTTTTTACTAGCTAATTTGTGCAACTGTTAATGCTGCAGCACGGATGTCTACAGTTCCAATTAACTCAACTGGTACAATTTGAATTAAATCGCCAGGGTTTAAGTTAATCAGAATAACACCACTGGATACGTCTACTTCACCAGTACCAATAACGTTAGAACGAACTGCTGTACCTGATCCAGGAATAATGTTAGCTGGCGTACCTAATGATAAGAAGAAACGACCAGCTTCTGGTGCAACAGGTGAGTTATCAAGACTAATTGTTAATGTATAACTGATTTGATAAATACCAGCTCGTAGAATTCGAATGCCATCTCCGACACTTACTGTATCATTTATTACAGGAACAGTAATATTTGGGTTTGGACTTACGCTAGGTAATAGTAATGGTGTGAATAATGAAGCGAACTGAGGGGCAGAAGCGTTGAAAGCAAAACCGAAGGCAGGTAGTGTACTAGCTGGTTTCGCCTCACAATCGATTTTAGTAAATTCGCAATCAGAAGAGAACATGTTTTTCACTCCTTTATCTGTTTCTACTTTCAGTTAATGAAAAGGACAGGTTCTATGTTCTAGACAAGTTCCCAATTTTATAAAAAATACATAATAATACCTTTTAAGCATGGATTGGGTGGCAGAAAATTCTGCCACCCAATCCATGCTTAACTCATTATTTAGTTTTAAATCGTAACATCACGTAAGCATTGAATAGCGCAGAAGCAACTTAAATCAACAGTAAGACAAGTGTTGGTCGATATTAATCTTGCATTTGGTACAGCTAAAAAAGTACAAATTGGATCATTATCAGGTGGTACAGGAGAAGTATCACCTAATACTACAGTTAATACACGCAATACAGCACAGTCGTCATCATCTATACTCTCGACACGGAAAATTGGAGATCGGCAGCTAGAAAGGCTTGCAGTTGGTGCAAATGCTTCAAAAGGTTCTCCAGTTTTTGTGTATAAAATAAAAGGGCGTGTATTTGCTACAGATGTACTATTATGTGCTCCTAAAAATGGAACTTCGCAACCAGATCCACAGGTTGTGGTTGCACATTCCTGTAATTCATGTATAAAACGAACGACATTTGATACACAGTTGAAATCACAATCGTGATGATGATGATGATGGTCTTCGTTACAATTGCAGCTCATTATGTTCACTCCTTATCGTGAGTTCTGACATACACTATTACAATATGAATGAGATATGGTTGATATTACGTTAATTATCATGACGAAAACAGGTAATTTATATTAGGAGGGATGTACATAATGCAATACAAAAAAAGACATCCTTATTTAGTGGATGTCTTTTCAGATAAATCTTTTCGCGCAGTATATAAAAAACGAGAGATATCTAATTTTTTACCTCTAAAAAATTGAGGAGAGGAAATGTAAAGTTCTTCTTTCGCACGTGTAATTGCGACATAAAGTAGTCGGCGTTCTTCCTCTAAAGCTTCAGAAGTCTCTGTAACACGATCATTTGCATCTTTTAAAGAAGAAGTATGGGGGAGAATACCATCGCTCGCTCCAAGTAAAAAGACGCATGGAAATTCAAGGCCTTTTGCGTTATGAATAGACATAAGCGAAACAGCATTTTTTTCCGGCATTGTTTTTAATGCTTCCATTTCTTTTTGACCTTGAATTGCTTCATCAATAAATTGTAAGTATGCTGGAATATCGGTGAAACGAGTTGCTGACTCCATTAATTCTTCTAACATTTCTTCTTGTATATCTTTATGCATCGTAAAGGAAGAACGATCGTTACTTTGTAAGTACTCTAAATACTTTCCTTTACCATGAATAATTTCTTTTAATGCTTTTTTCGGTTCTAATTCTTTTATAAATTTAATAAAATCGATACGCTCATTTACCTTTTTCACTTGAAAAGGTTTTAAGCTAGGATTTAATAATAAGAAATGAAGAAGAGAAGGGAACCGCCCCTCACCATATTTCCATTGTTCACGTTCAATAAATGAAATACAATCATCACGCCCGATATACATCGTTGGCAATATATTTGAAAGTGATTCTAGTCGAAACGGTTCAATCACCAGTCTTAAATGATCTAATACAGGTTTAATTAAAGAATGTTCATAAAATGATTGACTCGCCCCGTGCTTAATAAACGGGATTTTGTGAATTGTAAGCTGATCAAGTAACGAACGGCTTACAGAATGTGTGCGATACAGTAAACAAAAATCTTTAAAGTTGCGTTCGCCGCTATCTACTTTTTCTTGAATGAGCTGCAAAATTTGATTTGCTTCATCAAGAGTCGTAGCAGGTCTTGCGTAAAAAGGTTGTACACCTTCTTCACGCACAGAATATAGCTCTTTATCAAACCGCTCCTGATTTAGTTTGATAACTTCATTTCCAAGTCCGACGATAAAAGGATTGGATCGATAATTCGTATTAAGTGCGATAATCGTAGTGTTATCAAATTCTTTTGGAAAAGATAAAATAATTTGGTGACTTGCTCCTCGCCAGCCATATATCGCCTGATCGTCATCACCTGCGATAAATAAATTATTTCTTGGCGTGGCTAACAATTTTACAATTTCATATTGTGCATACGATGTATCTTGGAACTCATCTACTTCAATATAGTGGAACCGTTGTTGTAATTGGGTAAGCAAAGGAACGTTATTTTCTAACATATAATATGTTTCTAATAAGATGTCATCGAAATCAATATAATTATATCGTTGTTTTACTTCTTCAAAACGCTCGTATACTTCTTTAAACTCTTGTTCAACGGGTGTTTTTGCTTTTACATCTTTCGGACGATTCAATTTGTTTTTCTCAAGTGAAATCATAGCGAGCATTGTTTCAGCATCATAATCGTCTTTTAGACGCAATTCTTTCAAGATTTTCTTTATCATAATTTGTTTATGTTTTTCGTTTGCTAAAATTTGCTGATTATATCCTTGACTACGAAGCAATTTTAAAAAGACAGAGTGGAATGTACCAGCAACAACGTAGCTACTTGCAGCACGATTCATACCTGGTAAATTTGCTACACGGTTTCGGATTTCTTCAGCTGCTTTTTGTGTAAATGTAAGCAATAAAATATTTCGTGGATGAACTTGTTTTACATTTACTAAATAACCTACGCGGGTTGTTAAAACAGATGTTTTCCCGCTTCCGGCACCAGCTAATGTAAGAACAGGGCCTTCTGTCGTACGTACGGCCTCTAATTGTTTTTCATTTAAAAAAACATTTTGTTGTTCGAGAGCGCGAAAATACGCCGCATCTGCATCTTCTTCCATAATTAAATGGGTAGATGTTTTTGGAATATGGTATGTTGCACGCGGAATATCAGCGTGCGTTAATGATTTTTGTGAAAATTTTTCTTGTGTCATATATTCACCTTCAAAACTATAGCATCAACATTTAACTTTAGCGGAAGAAAAAGAAAATAGCAATGTAAAAAACAGGAGGGGATACCTCCTGTTTTCAAATTACAATTCTTTTATCATAACGATGTGAGGAATATTTGCTTCCATGAATACATCAGAATTCGTTACATATCCAAGTTTCTTATAGAAATCTTCAGCATGTGTTTGGGCATGCAACTTTAATTTTGGTAGCGAGTTTTCATTCGCATACGCTTCAAGTGCATCCATAACAATTTTTCCAATGCCTTTTTTACGATGGGAAGCTAGTACGCAAATACGTTCCATTTTTCCTATTCCATCCAGTATGCGAAAACGACCAGCACCAACTGGAACATCATTATCATATATAACAACGTGTGTTGAAGTTTCTTCAAACTCATCATACTCTTCGTCAGCAGAAACTTGTTGTTCATTTACAAATACTTGTTTACGTACAGAGAATGCATCTCTTAGTTGTTCGTCCGTTTGTACGATCTGTGCGTGCAAATTAGTTGTTCCCCTTTCCAAGGTGGAATGTTTCGTATACAGTCCACGTTCCGTTTTCTAATTGATATAGAAGATGGAAGCGATCAATTGGTTGTTCATAATAGAAATCTTTCATACGTAATCGACCTAATACATCAGCATGCTCTGCATCTGATAAGCCTTGTCCGATTGTTAAATGAGGTACGAAAGCGTACTCGCGTTCTTGTATAAAGAATTCGCTATGCATTTCCTCATTTAAGAAAGTAAGTTCAGGTGTTTTTTCTACTTTAAAATAAAGAACATTATTAACAGGTGCGAATGAACCAACTTTTCCGACATGAAGGGTGAAAGGGTTCGTTTTACTTGCGATTGTATGTAACTCTTTTACAATCGATTCTAATTGTTCATCTTGCGTCTCAAAGGGTGTTTTCAATGTAATATGTGGCGGAACTAATGCGTAGTGCGGATCATAACGTTTACGCAATCCGTTCGCTTTATCTTGAATCATTTTAGATGGAAAAATTACAATGCCTAATTTCATGTTCCAATTCCTCCCTTTGTAAGTCTAGTTAGATTTTGAGAAAATAAATCTCTTAATCTATTATATCAAATTATTCTGAATACTGCTCTCTATTATTTCATTGATAGAATATGAGAGAAAGCTTTCGGTAAATCAGTTTGCCAATATTTCCACGTGTGGTTACCTTCAAACTCCTCGTAATGCGTGATGAAATTTCTACCTGTCAGAAGCGTATTGAGCTCACGGTTCGGTTGTACAAAATCAGAAACTTGTCCATCAGTGCGTTTTACAGCTGTTTCTTCTGTCCCAATGACATGATAAAGGTCTAGCGCCTCCGGATTTTTGAAGTCTTTTGCTAAGCTCATCACTGTTTCATCCACAAATGGTGATTGCATAACGACTTTACCGAATGTATGCGGATACATAAGTGCAGTCATGAAGGAAACTGTCCCGCCAAGAGAATCACCAATTAACACACGACCTTTTCCCATTTGGTAAGTTGGATAATTTTCATCGATATATGGTGCAAGTTCATGAGCAAGGAAACGAATATAAGCAGCGTTTTTCACTTCATTTGGGAAATATTTTTCTTTACGATCGTGTACATTTTTATATGGAATACCGACAATAATTGTACGGTCAATTTCTTCAGTTTCACGAAGGCGCTCAAGTACACGGTGCGCTTTACCAAGCTGAAAATAATCTCTACCATCTTGTGCAATTACAACTGTATGTTTGTGCAGTGGTGTGTAATTTACCGGTAAGTAAACGAGAAGTGTAACATCTTCTTGAAGTGATGCGCTATAAAATGAAATTTCTTCAATTCTCCCTATTGTTTGATTCATGTGGATCCCCCTAAATAAAAATTTACTGTAATGATTGTAAGAGCGACGCTTGTAGTGAAAAAGAAAGAAATATTCACTAATAGGTGCTTTCGTTTCTATTTTACCATAATGGTACGAAGAATCTAAAAAATTAGTATTTAAGTTGTGAAAGAAAACGGATATAATGAATTGGGATTTTTGACAGGTGAGAGGGGAGACTGAATTTGAAACAAGAAAGATCAATCGCACTACCATTAGCAATTTCCATTATAGCCATTTCATTCGCAGCAGTTTTTGTAAAGATGTCCTCAGCACCATCTTCAATATTAAGTATGTATCGATTATGGATTATCGTGCTTATTATGCTGCCTATCGTTTGGAAAAAACGGAAAGAGTTTAGTAAGATTCAAATAAAAGATTGGGGATTTTTAATTGGATCTGGTTTTTTTTTAGCGCTTCATTTTCTTTTATGGTTTGAATCTTTAAAGCATACGACAGTTGCTAGTTCGACGATTATTTTAGCGCTTCAACCAATCGTATCTTTAGTTGGAGGTTTTTTCTTATTTAAAGAAAGAACAACATACTCAGCCATTGCTACAATGGGAATAGCGATACTAGGCGTAATGTGTATTGGGTGGGGAGATTTAGGGTTAAGTGAACAAGCAATTTATGGAGATATATTATCCTTTTTAAGTGTAATAGCGGTTGTTGGTTATTTATTTATCGGGCAAACGACAGTAAAGAAAGTATCACACTGGATTTACAGCTTTACAGTCTTTGCATTCGCAGGTATTTTTATGGGGATTTATAATATAGTATTGCAAGTGCCTTTTACAGGTTATACGAAGTGGGACTGGACCGTTTTTCTTTTACTTGCAGTTGTGCCAACAGTGTCACACGTCATTAATAATTGGTTATTAAACTACGTAAATGCAACAACAATTTCAATGAGTATTTTAGGAGAACCAGTTGGAGCATCTATATTAGCGTTCTTTTTACTAGGTGAAAGACTAAATGCCATGCAAATTATCGGTAGCATGCTCGTATTGTTTGGTGTATCTGTTTTCTTACTACAGCAACAAAAACGAACAGCAAAAAATGTAGTGAACGAACCGGCTTATACACAGGAAATATAATGTTAGAGGAGAAAAGAGAAGTTGTGATACTTCTCTTTTTGTTTTATAGAAATTTAGTTGAAGGAGGGGGAGTTTAGTGGAATTTCCATCAAAAAAAGATGTATGGTTATACCCGATTTTTTTCGTTGTCATTGGAGCGTGTTTTGCCCCCATATTTGTAGGAAGAGAATATTTTCTTTTATTTTTTACACTTCCGTTAGCAATATTATTTATGTGGAGTTGGTTTTCGACAAAATACATCGTCGGAGAAGAAACAATTACAATTAGATCAGGTCTCGTTAAAAAACGCATATTTATACAAGATATAAAACAAATTTCAAATACGAAAAATCCAATAGCTGCTCATGCATTGTCATTTGATCGACTTGAAATTGTTTACGGCGCACATAAAACAGAGATTATTTCTCCTAAAGATAAAGACCAATTCATCAATCTTGTTACAAGTAAAAATTCACACATTGAAATTAAGTAAAAGAGTGGCTAGAAAGCCACTCTTTTACTTTGGATTTGTCATATAAGGTTGTACATGAATAATACATAAGTCACGGAACTTTCCTTCAGCAGTTGTGACAATTATGACTGCTCTTCCGGCACTTTTTCCAGTAATCGTTACTGTATCACCTTTTGGATACATTGTGATAACATCAGCATTCATATTTGTCCAAATAAGTTCTTTATTCGTTGCTTGCACTGGCAAAACGGAAGCTGATAAATCAGTGCTTTGTCCAGTTCTTACTTTCAACTTATTTTTTTCCATATGAACACCAATGACTGAAATAACAGAAGGAGCGATTGAAATTTTAGGTGGATTAGGTTGTACGTTCAAACAAGACGCAGAAGTATTTGTAATAGGTGAAAATTTTCGTGTTTGTTGTTGCTGGAAAGCTGCTAACATGTTGGAGTCCCCTTTCTGTATAAGTGCTGATAGTACTACTATAAAGGAGTAGTGTTATGTTTAATTTAACGAAACATAAAGAAATTGTTAAATTCGAGTAGAAGATTGTCGAACTTTCATAAAAAGAAAGCTCTGCTGATATGATAACAGCAGAGCTTTCTTTTATAGATTATGACTATGTTGTTTTTCGAAATCCTCAAATTGCTCTTCAATTTCTTTTGAAGCTTGTGTTAGTAAACTAACAATTACGATTACTAGTAAACTAATAGTGAAACCAGGAATCATTTCATATAAGAATTCTTTTAAGAATTTAAACTGAGTCCATATAATAACAGTAGTGGCACCAGAAATCATGCCAGCAAGTGCGCCCCACTTCGTCATACGTTTCCAATATAAGCTTAATAAAATAGCAGGTCCGAATGAAGAACCAAATCCAGCCCAAGCGTATCCAACAAGAGCTAAAATCGTATCATTTTGTTTAAACGCTAATGCGCACCCAACTAATGCAATAACAAGTACAGCCATACGACCGACAAATACAAGTTCTTTATCAGAAGCAGAACGTTTAAAGAATGTACGATATAAATCTTCTGTTATAGCACTAGAAGTAACGAGTAACTGAGATGAAATTGTACTCATAACCGCTGCTAAAATAGCTGCTAATAAAAATCCAGTAATAAGTGGATGGAATAAAATAGTGCCAAGTTCAACGAAAATCGTTTCTGGATCAGAAAGTTTTAAACCTGCTTTTGAATAGTATGCAATACCGATAAGGCCAGTAAACATAGCTCCGACAACAGAGAAAATCATCCAGCTCATACCAATACGTCGTGCGCTTTTAATTTCTTTTACAGAAGAAATCGCCATAAAGCGTACGATAATATGTGGTTGTCCAACATAACCAAGGCCCCATGCGAATAATGAAATAATTCCTAATACAGAAGTACCTTTAAAAATATCTAATAATGCTGGATCGATAGATTTAATTGTTTCAAATGCTGGACCAAGTCCATTTACGTGCATAATTGTTACGACTGGAACAAGAATAAGAGCGACTACCATAATGATTCCTTGCACGAAGTCTGTCCAACTTACAGCTAAAAATCCACCAAATAATGTGTAAGCTACGACAACTCCACCAACGATAAGAAGACCAACATGGTAATTGAGTCCAAATGAATTTTCAAATAATACAGCGCCAGAGACAAATCCTGAAGCTACATAAAACGTGAAAAATATCATAATAACAAGTCCAGATACTAGGCGTAGCATATGGGATTTGTCGTGGAAACGGTGTTCCAAAAATTCTGGGATAGTAATAGAGTTGTTTGCAATTTCAGAGTAGGTACGTAAGCGAGGAGCGACATAGATCCAGTTTGCGTATGCGCCTAATGTTAGGCCGATCGCAATCCAACTACTACTTAATCCAACGCTAAACATTGCACCGGGTAAGCCCATTAAAAGCCAACCACTCATATCAGCTGCTCCAGCACTTAATGCTGTTACTGCGGGGCCTAGTGTACGCCCGCCAAGCATATAATCTGTTAAGTTGGACGTTCGTTTATAGGCGAAATAGCCAATTACTAACATCCCGAGCATGTAAATAGAGATAGAAGTTAAAGTTAACATCTGCGTACTCATGTAGTTCCCCTTCCTTTTGTCATGTCTTTTGATGCGTTATGCATATTTATAATCTATCATGATTATTCTGAAAAATCCATACAGAAATACGAATTTTCAGAAATGTAAGCGTTTTTTGACATCATTTTATTTTTTTAATATATAATATTCATACAAAAAACCTTATTTTTAATAGAGTATTTATTATATTTACATAAAAAGAGGTTGTTTTGTCAATATAATATTGAAAGGAAAGAAAAATATTTTTTTTTGAAAAGTATTGACTTGTGAAAAAAGTCAGGTCTATAATGAGTGCAACTTAAAAAAATGCAAGCGTTGATGAAGAAGAGTACACATGATGAACATGTCAGAGAGCTGATGGTTGGTGCGAATCAGTATGGGATTGATGTGGAATGGGCTTCGGAGCTTCCAAACCGAAACGAAAGAAGTAGGCTTTGGCGACATGATCTCATCGATACAAGAGACACGTATTGTTTTTGATACGGTAAAGTGCGTTACATTCGTAACGAATTAAGGTGGCACCACGGGAGTACCCGTCCTTTCTATAGGATGAGTACTCCCTTTTTGTGTACAAAAAATTAAATAAATGAAATCGTTGAAGTAAGAAGAGTACGTATATTGGAGACGTTACAGAGAGCCGGGGATAGGTGGGAGCCCGGTGCGGTGCTATATACGGAATGGGCTTACGAGAGGTATGCTGAACAATTATTTTCAGTAGGCAACCCGGGTTCCGCCGTTACAAGGATAAGGTATATATTTTGTACCTGAACAAAGCGGGATGCTTTTGCGTCCAACATGAGGTGGTACCACGGTAAATTTATCGTCCTCTACATATTTTCGATATGTAGGGGACTTTTTTATTTTTCAGATTGAGGTGAAAGGCATGATGACAAAAGAGGAATTTATGAAGAAAAAAGAACAGGGAAGAGCATTTTTAGTAATCGCTGAAGAAGAAGGAGATAGCATTACGCCAATTTCTTTATATAGACGTATGAAAGGAAAGAAAAAGTTTTTATTAGAAAGTTCGCAGCTTCATCAAGATAAAGGACGCTATTCTTACTTAGGATGTAATCCATATGGTGAAGTGAAAAGTGTTGGTACGGAAGTAGAACGAACGATTTACGGCCAAACAGAAAAGTTGCAAGGTAACGTACTACAAGTGTTAGAAGAAGAAATCGCGTCAGCTCAAGTAGACAGTCCATTCCCGTTTTGCGGAGGAGCAGTTGGTTATATTGGTTATGACGTCATTCGGCAATATGAAAACATTGGAGAAGATTTACACGATCCATTGAATATTCCGGAAGTACACCTTTTACTGTACCGTGAGTTTATCGTGTATGACCACTTACGCCAAAAATTATCATTTGTATATGTATGCAGGGAAGATGATGCAGCTTCTTATGAAGAAGTATATGAAAGATTGCAAGTATACAAAGAGGAAGTGTTACAAGGAGAAGAAGCAGAAGTAACTGAAATAAGATCAACATTATCATTCACTTCTTCTATAACAGAAAAAGAATTTTGCACGATGGTAGAAACGGCGAAAGAATACATTGGGGCCGGGGACATATTCCAAGTCGTATTATCTCAGCGTTTGCAAAGTGAATGTATCGGTGATCCATTCGCGTTATACCGAAAACTTCGAATTGCCAATCCGTCACCATATATGTTCTATATCGATTTTCAAGATTATGTTGTACTCGGTTCTTCGCCGGAAAGCTTGTTATCAGTTAGAGAAGATAAGGTGATGACGAATCCAATTGCGGGTACGAGGCCGAGAGGGAAAACGAAGGAGCAAGATGCGGAAATTGAAAAAGAACTGTTAGAAGATGAGAAAGAACGAGCGGAGCACATGATGCTTGTAGATCTTGGGCGAAATGATATTGGCAGAGTAAGTGAAATTGGATCCGTGACGATAGATAAATATATGAAAGTAGAAAAATACTCCCACGTTATGCACATTGTATCTGAAGTTTACGGAACATTGCGAAAACAAATGAGTGGATTTGATGCATTAGCGTATTGCCTACCAGCAGGAACAGTGTCGGGAGCTCCGAAAATTAGAGCGATGGAAATTATAAATGAGCTAGAGAATGAAAAAAGAAATGTATACGCCGGTGCAGTGGGGTATGTTAGTTTTTCTGGAAATCTTGATATGGCACTCGCCATTCGAACGATGGTCGTAAAGGATGAAAAAGCATACGTTCAGGCAGGAGCGGGAATTGTTTATGATTCAGACCCAGTAGCTGAATATGAAGAAACGTTAAATAAAGCGAGAGCACTATTGGAGGTAATGAAATGATTGTACTAATTGATAATTATGATTCATTCACATATAACTTGTATCAACTGTTAGGTGAATACGAAGAAGATATTGTAGTCGTAAGAAATGATCAAATAACGATAGAACAGCTAGAAGGGATGAATCCTACAGGAATTGTGCTTTCACCAGGACCAGGAAAACCAGAGGATGCTGGCATTTGTATCGAAGTGATTCGTCATTTTTATAAGAACGTTCCCATATTAGGTATTTGCCTTGGTCATCAAGCAATTATATCAGCATTCGGAGGAGACATTGTTAGAGCGGAGCGCATTAAACATGGGAAAACATCTCGTGTGAAACATAACGGAACGTCAATCTTTTCATACGTGACACAGCCGCTAACAGCGATGCGCTACCATTCTCTTGTTGCAGCACAAACGAGTTTGCCAGAGTGTTTTGACATACTTGCGACAGCGATGGACGATGGAGAAATTATGGCAGTTCGTCACAATTATTATCCGCTATTCGGACTACAGTTTCATCCGGAATCAATTGCAACAGAAGAAGGCGGAAAGTTAATACGTGCCTTTTTAACAGAAGTAAAAGAGGAGGAAAGAGTATGAATAACTATCTTCGTAAATTAGTAGAGGGTCAACATTTAACAGAAGAGGAAATGTATAAAGCAGGACTACTTTTATTAAGTGAAAACATATTAGAAAGTGAAATTGCAGCTTTCTTAGTCTTACTGAAAGCGAAAGGTGAAACGGCAGAAGAAATATACGGCCTTGTTCGAGCTCTTCGTGAAAAGGCATTACCGTTTTCGAACCATATACAAGGAGCAATGGATAATTGCGGGACAGGTGGTGACGGTGCCCAAACGTTTAATATTAGTACAACATCGGCATTTGTACTCGCAGGAGCTGGCGTAAAGGTTGCAAAACACGGTAACCGTGCTGTATCCAGTAAAACAGGAAGTGCAGATTTATTAGAAGAACTCGGTGTAAATATTAGCAGTACGCCAAACGAAATTGATTATTTATTAGAGCATGTCGGCATCGCATTTTTATTCGCGCCAGCGATGCACCCAGCATTAAGACGCATTATGAAAATAAGAAAAGAATTGAATGTGCCGACGATTTTTAATTTAATTGGTCCTTTAACAAATCCGGTAAATTTAGAAACACAATTTGTCGGCATTTATAAACGAGATATGTTACTACCAGTTGCGCAAGTATTACAGAAACTAGGAAGAAAACAAGCGCTTGTCGTAAACGGAAGTGGATTTTTAGATGAAGCATCATTACAAGGAGAGAATCATGTTGTCATTTTAAAAGATAATGAAATAGTAGAAACGAGTATTGATCCTGAGAAATATGGTTTCTCAATAGTGAAAAACGAAGAGATTAGAGGTGGGGATTCGAAAGAAAATGCAAAGATTACGCTTGGCGTATTAAGTGGAGAAAAGAGTGTTTACCGTGATACTGTTTTATTAAATGCAGGTCTAGCTCTTTTCGCAAATGGAAAAGCAGAAACGATTGAAGAAGGAATTACACTAGCGGTGCATAGTATTGACTCAGGAAAAGCATTAGCCAAACTAAACTTATTAATTGCAGCAAGTAATGAAAAATTAGAAAGGGTGAATTAAAGTGGGGACGATTTTAGATAAAATTGTAGACCAAAAGAAAAAGGAAGTTGCGGCATTATATGAAACATATACACCATTAAAAGAAAATAGAAAGACACATTCACTTGTAGAAGCATTACAGCAGTTTACTGTCATTGCAGAAGTAAAGCGAGCATCACCATCAAAAGGAGATATCAATTTACACGTTGATGTACGAAAACAAGTGAAAACATATGAAGAATGCGGCGCAGGAGCAGTTTCTGTTTTAACAGACGGTCAATTTTTTAAAGGGTCATTTCATGATTTACAAACGGCAAGAGCAGAAAGCAACATTCCGCTTTTATGTAAAGATTTTATAATCGATAAGATTCAAATTGATAGGGCGTATGAAGCTGGCGCAGATATTATTTTACTAATCGTAGCGGCGTTAACGAAAGAGAAGTTAAAAGAACTGTATAGCTACGTACTAGAAAAAGGATTAGAAGCAATTGTTGAAGTTCATGATGAACAGGAATTAGAAATTGCGATCCAATTAAATCCGCACGTTATCGGTATTAACAACCGTAATTTAAAAACATTCGAAGTTGATTTAAGCCAAACAGAACAGCTTGGAAAACGATTAAACGAGGAGAATTTACTTTGGATTAGTGAAAGCGGGATTCATTCAAAAGAAGATATTATTCGCGTCAAACGAGCTGGGTCGAAAGGTGTATTAGTTGGAGAAGCACTTATGACATCATCTTCTATTCTTACCTTTTTTGAAGATTGTAAGGTGAACATATGAAAGTGAAAATTTGCGGTATCACTGATGTTGAAACGGCAAAACGTGCTTGCGAATACGGAGCTGATGCACTCGGATTTGTTTTTGCAGAAAGTAAGCGAAAAATTACTCCAAGGCTAGCGAAAGAAATCATTCAGGAGATTCCAGCAAACGTGTTAAAGGTTGGTGTTTTCGTAAATGAATCAGTAGAAGTGATCCAGGAAATTGCAGATGAGTGTGGGTTAACGCATGTGCAACTACATGGGGATGAAGATAATCATCAAATCGAAAGATTGAATATTCCGTCTATAAAGGCGCTCGGAGTGACTTCGGAGGAAGATATGAAAAACGCTCAAACATATGAAGCGGATTATATATTGTTTGATAGTCCGAAAGAAAAGTTTCACGGGGGAAATGGAAAGAAATTTTCATGGGAGTTACTCGCACATATGTCAAAAGAGTCGCGAGAGAAAACGATATTAGCTGGTGGATTAAACGCTCTTAATATAGAAGAAGCGATTCGAACTATTCAGCCATACATGGTCGATGTAAGTAGCGGAGTGGAGACAGAAGGAAAGAAAGATGTAGAGAAAATAAAACAATTTATTATAAAAGCGAAGGAGTGTTCCAAATGAATTACGCATATCCAGATGAAAAAGGTCACTACGGTATATACGGAGGACGATACGTTCCAGAAACGTTAATGCAATCTGTATTAGAACTAGAAGAAGCATATAAAGAAGCGATGCAAGATGAAGCGTTTCAAAAGGAATTAAATCATTATTTAAAGACATACATCGGAAGAGAAACACCGCTTTATTTCGCTGACAATATGACGAAGTATTGCGGCGGTGCAAAGATTTATTTAAAACGTGAAGATTTGAACCATACAGGAGCTCATAAAATTAACAATACAATTGGTCAGGCACTTCTTGCAGTACGAATGGGCAAGAAAAAAGTTGTCGCTGAAACAGGGGCAGGACAACACGGAGTGGCAACCGCTACTGTATGTGCCCTACTCGGATTAGAATGCGTCATCTTTATGGGAGAAGAAGATGTGAGACGTCAAAAATTAAATGTGTTCCGAATGGAATTACTCGGAGCGAAAGTAGAAAGCGTAGCCGCAGGTAGCGGTACATTAAAAGATGCGGTAAACGAGGCGCTTCGCTACTGGGTTTCACACGTACATGATACGCACTACATTATGGGATCCGTTCTTGGACCGCATCCATTCCCGCAAATTGTTCGTGATTTTCAAAGTGTAATTGGGAAAGAAACGAAAAAACAATATGAAGCGTTAGAAGGAAAGTTACCAGAAGCAGTCGTTGCATGTATTGGTGGTGGGAGTAATGCGATGGGTATGTTTTATCCGTTCGTACACGATGAAGAAGTTGCTCTTTATGGCGTAGAAGCAGCTGGAAAAGGCGTTCATACAGAAAAGCATGCAGCTACTTTAACGAAAGGAAGCGTTGGCGTTTTACACGGATCGATGATGTATCTTCTGCAAAATGAAGAAGGACAAATTCAAGAAGCTCACTCTATTTCAGCAGGACTCGATTACCCGGGTGTTGGGCCAGAACATAGCTTGCTAAAAGATATTGGCCGCGTTTCTTATCATTCGATTACAGATGATGAAGCGTTAGAAGCATTTCAATTATTAACGAAAAAAGAAGGGATTATTCCGGCGTTAGAAAGCTCACATGCTGTCGCATACGCATTAAAATTAGCGCCGCAAATGAAGAAAGACGAAGGACTTGTCATTTGTTTATCTGGTCGCGGGGATAAAGATGTAGAGAGTATAAAACGTTATATGGAAGAGGTGTAAAAAATGGGAGTAGAAAAAATAAAAGCAGCGTTTGAAAATGGTAAGAAAGCATTTATTCCGTACGTAATGGGCGGAGATGGTGGCCTTGAAAAATTAAAAGAAAGAATTTGTTTTCTAGATGAAGCAGGAGCGAGCATCGTTGAAATCGGCATCCCGTTTTCAGATCCAGTCGCAGACGGTCCAACGATTCAAAGAGCAGGGAAACGAGCGCTAGATAGCGGTGTAACATTAAAAGGCATTTTTCAAGCATTAATAGAGGTAAGGAAAGAAGTACAAATTCCGTTTGTACTCATGACATATTTAAATCCAGTACTCGCATTCGGAAAAGAACGATTCATCGAAAACTGTATAGAAGCAGGTGTAGACGGCATCATCGTTCCAGACTTACCGTATGAAGAACAAAATATTATTGCCCCGTTACTTCGAGAGGCAAACATTGCGATAATTCCACTCGTTACAGTAACGAGCCCAATTGAGCGAATCGAAAAAATTACGAGTGAATCAGAAGGATTCGTCTACGCTGTTACAGTAGCGGGCGTAACAGGAGTACGTCAAAACTTTAAAGATGAGATTCATAGTTACTTAGAAAAAGTAAAATCACATACGCATTTACCGGTAGTGGCAGGGTTTGGTATTTCAACGAAGGAACATGTAGAAGAAATGATTACAATATGTGACGGAGTTGTCGTTGGAAGTAAGGTCATTGAGCTGTTAGAAAATGAAAAACGCGAAGAAATATGTGAGTTAATACAGGCAGTAAAACAAAAAGAAGAGGCGTGAGTCTCTTCTTTTTGTTTTGTGTAATAAATGTTAAAATATACAGAAAATACATATAAATTAGAGGGTGAAAAAGCATGCTAAGACGAAAACTACTATATCTTCTTTTAACCGTACCACTATACGCTTGGCTCATTAGCATGACGAAAATAGAGTTGATGGCTCTATTTTTAGGATATGTATTCATCTTTTCCAACTTAACTCGCATTCAAGAGCAATCTATTTTAGAAATATGTATATTTTCGATTAGCATAGAACTATTTAGTATCGTTTCAATTGTATTATTAAATGAATTATTCCGATGGATCCATGCATTTGAATTAATGAAATTTGGTAACGTTGTATTGCAAGTAATATGTGCTTATCTTGTGCTTGTTGTGTTAGACAAAATAGTCGGACAGCAGACGGTTTTTCAGGATAATAGAAAATGGGAGTGAAAAGGAGCCATTTGGCTTCTTTTTTACAACTGTTGTAAAAACAATTGAAAAATATGACATCTGTTATATAATAGTTAAAAATTGTATTTTTAATGAAAAGAGATGATAACATGGCCATATTGTTGGCACTTATCCCAATTATGATGATTTTCATTTGTTTATTTTTATTTAAACAAACGTCATTAAGGTCCTCTTTAATTGCTTACGTTGTGTCTGTTGGAATCGTTTTACTCTCGCCAACGTTTCAACTAGGGATAAGTGAAACTGTGCACGCAACGATTAAAGGTTGGTTAATTTGTTTTATTGTCGGGTACGTTTTGTTTTTCGGTATTTTTTTATTTCACCTCATGAACAAAATGGGGTACATCGATCAAGTAGCACGTTTTCTAGAAGAAGTGACGCACGATCGTTTATTACAAATGCTCCTTATGTGTTTTGGTATTTGTCCGCTAATCGAATCAGTAAGTGGATTCGGAATTGGCTTCATGGTTGCAGCACCTATCTTTCTTTCATTGGGCTATAAACCGTTTCAGGCTGTACTGCTTTCATTTATCGGTTTACTAGCTAGTTCGTGGGGCGCAATGGCAACTGGTACGATTATCGGTTCGCAGCTAATAAATATGCCGCTTACAACACTTGGTACAAATACGGCACTACTAAGTATTCCGATGTTTGCTTATTTCGTCATTCTTTCTTTACACGTTGTTGGTGGCTGGCGGGCCGTAATTGAAAAGTGGAAAGAAGGATTTGGTTTCTTTCTATTATTTTCTCTCGGAATCTATCTTTCTAACGCATACGTAAGTGTTGAACTAGCAGGTATATTAAGTTCTATCGTTACAATTACATTTGGCTTTCTTATCATTAAATTAAAAGGAAAAAGTGAGCAAAATTTAATAACAGAACATGCTGCAGCAACGGAGAGAGAAGTATCTATTATAAAAATTATTAGCCCTTATATATTCTTAACTGTTTGTATTTTGCTTTCTCGCCTTGTACCAGCATTACATGATGTATTCAGATCATATGCCGTTCTTGATTTGAAATCATACTCTTACAAGCTAGAGCTACTATATTCACCAGGATTTTGGCTCGGTATGACATGCTTATTTACTATTATCTTCTTCCGTATTCCATCTCATATTATTAAACAATCACTCTCGCAAACGATAAAACAATGGATTCCTTTTGCGATTACAACGACGATGTTTATCGCCATTTCAGAACTAATGGGTGCATCTGGCATGCATGCATTACTGGCAAAAACAGCTGGTGAAACATTTGGAACGTTTTTCGTTTTCGTTGCCCCATTTATCGGCGGAATCGGTGGCTTTTTAACAGGTAGTAACGCCGGATCAAATGCGATGTTTATAAAACTACAAATGCAAACTGCGCAAAACGTAGCGCTTCCGTGGCAATATGTCACAACACTGCAAAACACCGCATCGTCAGTAGCGACAATCGCTTGCCCGTCACGGATTACACTAGGGGCGTATTTATGTAACATTCCTTATCGTGAAAATGAATTGTTAAAGAAGACGACGTTAATGATCTTTGGTGCAATTTTGCTAGTAGTGGTAGAGGTTATTGTTTGGTATATGTTGAGAAATTAAAAATCCTCCTAACATAGGAGGATTTTCTTTATGATTGGATAATGTTTTAAATATGAAAAGCTTCTACTAAATGAATAGGAGATGAAATGTATGCCCCTAAAAAACTACGGCGTGTTAAAAGGTACAGTTATACAATCAAAGATTGGAAAAGGGAAAACACCTCATTATCAAGTTCATTTACAAGGCGAAGCAGAAGTAGATTATCGTATTGCAATTAACGTAAAGTCGCAAAGTTATCCGTCAGAAGTTTTATATTTTGCGAGCGACAATATTCGGTCAGAAGCAATTAATATTTTACCGACATTACCATTCGGTTTTACAGAAATAAAAAACAATGAACCGAAAGTAGCTTTAGACTACGTAAGAGGTAATGTATTTGAATCGAAACAAATGATTCCTTTACCTGCTGAAAAAGCAGGTGTTGATAATGATTTAAATGAAAAAATAGAACGTTATATAAAACGAGCGATAGAAGAAAAAGCGATTATTTACGCATTTGGTGAAAGATGGGGGCCAGAAGAAAATACACCGGATTCTTACTTCCATTTCGAACCAGGAAACGGTATACACGATATTCATATGAACCAAGGGAATGTAGAGAAATGGAAAGGTGATAATGGTATATGGCAAGACGGAGGTATACTCATTCACTTCGAAAAGGAAGAATCATGGATCGGTATCTTTCTTGCCTTCCAGTCGCAGTCATGGTGTACCGATGAAGAGGGACATGCTCGTGTTCCGGTTGAACATTGTGATTATAAAGGAAATAATTGATAAGAGAAGGGCGTTCACAACGAACGCCCTTCTCTTATTTTATAAAACCCAAAACTAACAAGTGTAGAAATACAAGAGAACAGCAATGCTACACTAGAAAATGCAATGAGATACATATTATACTTCATCATTTTTCCAATGAGCTGGTTACTGTCGTACTGAAATAGTCCTGCGATTATGTTGAATAAAAATAAAAAGATAAACATGACGATAACACCGTCTATTGATCCTTTAATATCTGGTTTACTTAAAGCGATATGTGCAGAAATACAAATGGCGATAAATAAAAATAGCCAAAAGGAAGGATTCAATAAATTGCTTATTGTAAATAAGCTTTTCAATAATACAAACGTCGATAAAAGCATGTTTTGAACCATTTCTATATTAATAGAAGTAGAAGCGATTGTTTTTTCGAGAGTTGTATTAAATAAGAAATATGAATTTGGTACGAAATAGCGCATTAAAAGGATTAACGCAGTAATACCGGAAATAATAGGACCGATTCCAATGAAGAAGTTCCCAATTCGTTGATATACACTTTTTTGATTGTATTGATGTTGTACGTAGCCTAAAGCACCTTGACTTGTATCCGTTGGGAAAAACTGCGTTGCTACAATTTTATGACGAAATAGTACACACATAATGGCATGTCCAAGTTCATGAATAGGAACACCGATCCACGCCGTTAAAAGGAATCCTTTTCTTCCGAAAGCTCTCGACCAATACATGCGTGTGAGAGATTCTAAATAGCCTAATAGAAATCCAATTACAATGATAACGCCAATTAAAGAAAATAATTGGATTATGCTTGTAAGGAGTATTTGAAAAATTGAGTTTACCAATTCCATTGCCAGTCATCCAATCTATTAAAAATGTTATTTGTTCTGTTTCATAATAGCATTATTTTTCAAGATTGCTAGCACATATATTTCTTTTGAAAGAAGGATTTCATAATCTTTTTCTTGTAGTCATGTTTTATGTCCCAAGTCATATATTGAACTTGTAACACCCTATATGGTATTTACTTAAGGAGGGATGAGAGAATGGAATGTCCGGCGTGTCAGACGGAAAATGCAGCAGAGGCAAAGTTTTGCGGGAATTGTGGACATTCGTTGACGGAGGAAGCAGTAGCGAGTGGTGCACAAGAAAAAGGTGAGCAACAAGCACGCGTAGCACCAGCAAAGGAAACTCGACAAAATGAAACAGTAGAGCAAGCGAAGCGGTTTGCAAGTGGCTATTTTCAGTTCTTTAAACATGCTTTCAAAGCACCGACAGCGATTATGAAAAGCGGCAAGGTTGAAGTACGAAATGGAATTGTAAGTCTTGTTCTTATTTGTTTTTTAGGGGCATGTATTTTTTATAGAATGATGAGTGCTGGGGCAGCAGTTACGAGAACGTTAGTGCCAGATGTTTCTACTCTTACATTTTTTGGAGAAGCTGTAACGGTCTTTTTCTTTTTATTGATTTTAACTTCGTTTGTCGGATTTATTATTTTTGTAAGTGGTAAGATGATGAAATCTTCTTTTTCATTTCTTGAAGTATTTGGCGTATGGGGAACGATAGCAACGCCGGCTATCGCTATATTAGTTCTTACTTTTCTTTTTAGTTTTCTATTAATTTTTTTCTTACCGATATTATTATCTATAGCTACAACTTATATAGGGATTAGTGTAACTGTTGCCATATTAAAATTAGACAACGGCGGATTAGATCTTGTTTACACTCTTATTATCGCAAATGTTTTAATTGGAATCGCAACGTTCATTGTACTTTGGTCTTACATTAGCACGATAATTCAAACCATTACTCAGGGATTAACTGGCCTCTAAAGAAAAGGTGGTTGAATGGATGAATGTATGTACAAAGTGTGGGAATCAGCTTGAAGACGGTGTGCAATTTTGTCAAAGCTGCGGTCAGAAGAGGGAAAACCTTGTGGTAAAGAAGAAAATGAGCAGCGGTACAAAAGTTGGCATTATACTTTTAGCACTACTTGCTGTAGTGATTGTGGGACTGTATTTGTACGGATCATCGTATTATAAGCAGGCGGCACAAGTAGATCGAATGATTACTATTGTACAAGAGAGAGACGGGGAGAAGTTAGCTGAAATCGTCACGGCAGATGATCCATCAGTTATTGTAACGAGAGAGAGTTTAATGCCACTTTTTTCGTATATAAAAGAAAACCCATCTTACGTGGATGAATTGAAAGAACATTTGAGGATAGGTGAAAAACAGAGGGATGGAATTGAAAAAGCAGATTTTTCGTTAACGAAAGACGGAAAGTATTTCTTTATCTTTGATCGGTATAAATTGAAAGCGAAGACGTATTATACGACGGTGCTTACAAATGAAAAAGGTACATCTTTAAAAATGAACGGAAAAGAAATTGATAAGTCTGATGACAAAAAGTTTGAGAAGCAATATGGCCCGTTTCTTCCAGGGGCTCAAGTGTTTCAAGCAGAATATAAAAATGACTATGTAAAACTATCACGTGAAGAAAAGGTTGTACTTATGAAACAAGGTCAAAATAACGTAACGATAGATTTAACGTTGCAAGGGCAATATATTACAGTGCAAACGAATGCACCTGGTGCAACATTGTATGTGAATCAAAAACCAGTTACAGCGCTGGCTGGGGAAGAAATTACGTGGGGACCGGTAGCAACTGATGGAAGTACGACGATTTATTTAGAACGAAATGGAGAAAATGGAAGGGAAACGACGAAGGTAGAAACGGTAACGGCACTTCCGTCTTATAACCTTCCATTCCAAAAGAAAAGTACAGAAAAAACAGTTGTTTACAATTTTACCCCGCCTACGACTCGGTATGTATATAATGGTTTCATCTTCCCTGATAGTGATATTCGAAAATTAACGAGTACGGACTTAACATATTTATCGAAAGAACAATTGAAAATAGCGAGAAACGAAATATACGCAAGACATGGACATATGTTTCAAACGAAAGATATGCAAGAGTATTTTTCAAAACAGTCTTGGTATAGAGAAAATCCGTATTTTACAGGAAAGCTAACAGATATTGAAACTTATAATGTTGAATTGATCAGATCAAGAGAATAAACACGTGAAAAAGGTACAGTGCATAACTGTACCTTTTATGGTTATTTATCTGAACCAGGATCCCTTGAGAAAAAGATGTGAAAGAGAAATGTGACTTTACTTGATCCTCCTGATGTACTAGCTTGTATATGGGATAATGGACCAGACGTTAGAGCTGCCTCGGAATGGGGTGGTACGACTATTTTGAGCGCACGATCTGATTCTGGTGAGGCAGTAACGGTTATTGTATCATCAGAAAAGTTCATAATTTTAACAGAACCGACTGGAAAGATGGACTTGCCAGCATGTGATGCTGAAGCAAATTGGGTAGCTTTCCAAATATCTTGCGCAAACGTATCATCGTTAGATAACCAAGCACGAGCACTATATATTGTTGCATTAATGGAAAATTCTTGGTCAAGTGAGAGGGCGGGTTTCGGTTCTTTCGGTTCTTGCGGTTCATCTGGAAGCTGGGCGAGAAGGCCGGCGCACATGTATGTTTCACCTACTTTCAATAGTAACTGTTATAGCATATTAAACATGTTGTTTATAAGACACGACGGCTACCTATTAAGGCATAGGTTTGTGCACCAAATTTGAAGATGAAATGCTCTTTCTTTACAATGGAAGTAGGTGTTATTTCTGAAAAATATGGAAATCGTAAAGAGGTATGTAAAAAAGAAGGAGTGGTAAAGTGAACTATGTCATTATTGGCGGAGATGCAGCTGGTATGAGTGCAGCTATGCAAATTGTTAGAAGTGATGAAAATGCAAATGTTGTAACGTTAGAAAAAGGTGAAATTTATTCGTACGCTCAGTGTGGATTACCGTATGTCATTAGTGGTGCTATCGCTTCAACGGAAAAATTAATCGCGCGTAATGTAAAGACGTTTCGTGATAAATACGGAATTGATGCGAAAGTGCGTCATGAAGTAACGAAAGTAGATACGGAAAAGAAAATGGTGTACGCAGAGCATACGGAGACGAAAGAGGTTTTTGAATTTCCGTACGATCGTTTATTAATTGCGACTGGAGTGCGTCCTGTTATGCCAGAATGGGAAGGCCGAGATTTGCAAGGCGTTCATCTTTTAAAAACAATTCCTGATGCTGAGCGTATATTAAAAACGCTAGAAACGAATAAAGTTGAGGATGTAACGATTATTGGCGGTGGTGCGATTGGACTGGAGATGGCAGAAACATTCGTCGAACTTGGTAAGAAAGTAAGAATGATTGAGAGAAATGATCATATCGGTACGATTTATGATGCAGATATGGCTGAATATATACATAAAGAAGCAGATAAACATCATATTGAAATTTTAACGAATGAAAATGTAAAAGCGTTTAAAGGAAATGAAAGAGTGGAACAAATTGAAACGGATAAAGGGACGTATAAAGCAGATCTTGTTCTAGTATCGGTTGGAGTGAAGCCAAATACTGATTTTCTTGAAGGAACAAATATACGTACAAATCATAAAGGAGCAATTGAAGTAAATGCATATATGCAAACGAATGTGCAGGACGTATATGCAGCTGGTGATTGCGCAACACATTACCACGTTATAAAGGAAATTCATGATCATATCCCGCTCGGAACGACTGCTAATAAACAAGGCCGACTCGCTGGACTGAATATGCTTGATAAACGAAGAGCCTTCAAAGGAACGTTAGGAACGGGTATTATTAAATTTATGGATTTGACGCTCGCAAGAACAGGCTTAAATGAAAAAGAAGCGAAAGGGCTAAACATCCCGTATAAGACGGTTCATGTAGATTCAACAAATATGGCCGGTTATTATCCAAGTGCTAGGCCACTTCACTTGAAATTACTATATCGGTCGGACACAAAACAATTATTGGGCGGACAAGTAATTGGAGAAGAAGGTGTAGATAAGCGAATTGACGTAATCGCAATGGCGCTTTTCAATAAAATGAGCATTCACGAGTTAGAAGATGTCGACTTAAGTTACGCACCGCCATATAACAGTGTTTGGGATCCAATTCAGCAAGCGGCAAGGAGAGCAGAATAGCACTTTTTAAGTGCTATTTTTTTTGCAAAGGTAGGTAAACTTTTTTAGCGAATAATAAAGAGGGAGAAACAGTTACATATAGGGAAGGGGATATTAAAAATGTTTGTAACACTTCAAACAGTTCAAGAATCAGAAAAAGAAATATTACGTAATTTGTACGCACTATATCTTCATGACCTCTCTACATTCACTCCTAATATAAAGATTGGGGCAAATGGATTTTTTGAATACGAAGATTTACACATGTTTTGGGAAAATGACGGAATCACTCCGTATTTTATAAAAGCTGAAAATAGTATTGTAGGATTTTTATTATTGTTGGAACGCCCGTTTTTGAAGAAGGAAAACGACTTTGGCATAAATGACATTTTCATATTGAATCAGTACAAAGGAAAAGGAATCGGTAAACAAGTTATTGAGAATGTACTAAAAGAGAAACGAGGACAATATTTCGTTATCGAACTTGTGAAAAATGTACCAGCTGTTTCTTTTTGGAAGAAAGTATATAGGGGGCTAAACATCGAATTTGATGAAAAAACAAAGTTAATCGATGATGAAGAATGTCTCGTTCAAACGTTTAAAATATAATAAAATCGGTGCCCCTAGTAGATTACTTTGAAATTTAACTTTATCCCACTATTTGCGGGCAGTAAGAGCCCGATTAGTGAGGGGTGATAATCAGTGGGGGATGAAGAAAACCTCCACTAATTAAAGTTTCACTTTATTTCGAATATACCGTTCACCCTTGAAAACATAGTGCTTATCGCTTATATTTTCATATAGTATTTATTTTTAAATAAAGCAATGGACGAACCAGGGGGTACAGTATGGCAATTAATATGAAAACAATCGAAGAATGGATTGCTGAATCAAATGCAAGACAAGAAGAAGACTTTGGAAACGTTGTAGAAGAGATGAAAGAAGTATGCATCGGACTTGATAATGCGACATTAATTTATACGAAAAATGTATTTTGTTTCGGTAAGAAAGTAGAAGTATTGTTCTTCTTCCAAGATCATGTCGTGATTGGACAAGAAAAAGATGAATATGTTGAAATCGAAAAATTAAAGTATGAAGCAATTACACATAGCAACTTAAAAACAAATGACAAAAATACAACGTTAGAATTAAAGTTTGCTAATGGACAATCTATCAATTTAGATAGTTTAAATGATAACTACGGTACGAAAAATTGGTTATTCGCGAGACAAATTAAGAGTATTTTTAAATTAATCTAGTAAAAAAGCACGCCGTCCACCGGCGTGCTTCTAATTACGCAAATCCCCTTTTAACCAATTCCGCGCTCGATACGCCCCAACAGGAATTTGAATGAGAGACGTTTCAGTTCCAGTATCTATCCCGTATAACTGATCACATGAATTTGTATCAAAACTTAGTAATGGATGCCCGCCCATCCCCATCGCGGTCGCGGCGAAAACGAGTTTATGAACGAGTATACCAGCTTCCATTTGGTGAATACGGTATCCTCTATAGCCTAATGCACGTGTATAGTAATCTTTCTTTCCGACTACATGTAGGCAAAGCGGTACTTGAAAAAGATTTACGTTATCCATCGTCATACTGGATTGAAGGGGATAACGAAGGTCTCCATATCGAAGTGGCTGTATGGAATGATTTTTGCTGTTATAAGAATAAGCGCCGTTTTCTATATCTTTTACGTTATAAAAACATCCATATAAGGAGACGCGCGCATTTTCATTTACATACTGACCATCAAGGTCGTTGTAATAAGGGAAGGCGAGGCTCGCTTCTTGTAGTAAAGTAGCGAGCCCTGCTGCATCCCATTTCGTTAAAGTGAAGTCAGCATCAGGGGAATACCGTTCTTTACAAAGTTGTAAGAAATCATACGATAACCGTTCTACTTGCGGCAACTGTACAGCGTACGCATGATGTTGATAGTGCTCTTCATGATGTAGTGTGTGGAAGTTTGTTGTCGATTCGATCATAGAAGCTTCATTTATTTTTGTTAGCATAGGATGTTTATATACTTGCTTTGATCGAACAAAATATTCGTGTGCTAACGGCGGAATTTGCTGTAACAACTCATGAGAAGTAACTGTTTTATTTTCACGGTAATCATTGTGAAACCAATTAGTTTGCGGTTCTGTACTTAAAGGAACAACAGCATATACGCTTTCCTCGCCTTCTGACAATCCGAGTAAATGATTGATTGCACGGTCTAGAAATTGAAAATATACGCCATTTGTGTAGCCGAATTGTTTGGCACACGCAAGTAATTGTCCGATGAGAACACCACTATCTAAGCCTTGAAGACGGTATGAAAAGTTATTGTATTTAAAGAAGTTTTTCCAAAACATAGTGGATACGAATGCAGCACCAAAACAAGACTGTATGTTACAACGATTCCCGAGTGCTTCCGAAAGATAAGAATCGAAATTTCCTTCCCGAAGTAAGATAAGTCGGTGATGCGCAGCGTCGTAATGGTAAATACCGTCTGGATAATCATCAATCTTTAAATATATATACAATTCATTTGGATACAAAGCACCACCTGAAGGGATAGATCTTCGGAATAAAGTTTTCTCGCTATTTAGCTGACATAACTGTGTTAAACCGAATGAGTACCAAAGGTAATGACCAATTTCCTTCAAAGTTGGTGTAGTAGAAGAGTTAGGTAAAGATAATGGTATTTCTAAAGGGAGAGGGATAACAGGTACATTTCGATATAATTTATAAGGAAGCGGTGCATCTTCCCAGTCCACTTCATGGTTCGGCATAATTTCGTCTATAGAAAAATGGAGATGATGTAAAAAAGTATCCAGCTGCATAGAATCCCCTCCTTTACTATGGAAACGGATGCGGATGTGGATTTAATTGTTCATTCGTTAAAGGCTCAGCGCTATATCCAAGTGTCATCGGTACTGTATATACTCTATCTAGTCCTGTAACCCGAGTAAGATGGTGACCGAACGTCATCGGGAGCATGCCTGGAATAATGACTTTTACACAATGTAATCCGTTTTTTTCTATAAGAGGTACTGTTTGATCTACAACGATTACTTCAAGTCCAGACTGCTGCAGACGGTTTAAAAGTTGATGAAGATCGGATGTTAAATCTAAATCAACTGATTGTAACCCGTTCATTTCTTGGAACGATTGCACCGGGGCATCGTCACGTAAAAGAAAATGAAGACGTTCTTCTGCTTCTTTTAATCCGTACAGCATACTATGGTCTTCCATTTTATTAACGAGATAAGGATCGTGTAAGCAGTTTTCGTAATGCTCTCTTTTTTGTTCGAGTTCATCGTCTGCTATTAGTAACATGCCTGCTATTTCATGGATGGCACTCTTTAAAGCGCGGACAGGGTCTAAATGAGAGCCTCCCGCACAAACAACGTTCATTCCATTTTCACGCGTATTTTTCGCAATTACCCATAAGCTTGGGATACCGTGTTCCATCGTTGCGTTAAAAACATGTAACTCATACCCAGTAATCGTGTACAGCCGCTGAATCATTAATTGTAATTCCGTATCATTTGCTGAACTAAGATCAAGACGAGGGAGAGGTAATTCTGTATACCAAGTGAGCAAAAAGGCGTCACGCTCTACAATTTCTAAAATGCCATGAAAAATTGCTTCTTCTAAACTACCACCAATGGCACATCCATTTGATGTTTCATACACGAAAGCATCACGATGACCGAGGCTATAATAAGCAATTGATTCAGGAACTAAAATCGGCCGGTTTTGTAATAAAGAATATCCCCATACCCAGTTTTGTTCGTAGTCAGGATCAAATGGCTTAAACGGAAAACTATCACGATTATAATGTTCATTTGTATGTACACCGAGAGAGAGGGGGTTCAGTGCATGATCCTCTAACTCACGAAAACTGCCGTGTACATTCGTCTTTTTTCCTCGAGGTGACATACCACAATATCGTTCTAAACCTTCTAAAATAGCAGTTGCTTCACTCATTGCAAATGAATGAGTTCGGCCTGCAACACCTTCATTTCCAAACATTAATGGCATGTTTATAATAACGTCAGCAAATGGTAATAAAGAATGCTGCATTTTTCCGTTCAACATACCGACCCGATAATCTAAATAATCTCTCGTTAAAAATGTGTTTAGTTCATGAATGGAACGACAGCGATACGTTGCATCACTTGTTTTTAAGCTCGGTTGTAATGAAATCGTTGCTGCATCTGCCGTATCATCAGGCAAATTGCTACATACAGGGCAGAGCGGATCTGGAAGAAAAGAATGCCGCGTACATTGCAGTGTTTGTAAGTTTAGTAAAATGAGTTCATTTTCTAAAGAGGAATGGTTATGAGTTAATATTTTCTCTGTTTCTGCACGAATAAGATGGCACATTTGTAACATGCCATTTTGGGTGGCACGTACATCACGCCTCGTTACATTATCTGTCTTTAATGCATATTTCCGCTGTAGTTCCCACATTTCTTGTTGATCAAAGCCAGCGATAAACCGGCGCCCATCAGAGCAGTGGGAACAACCAGTTGCAGGGGGATGAATGTAAGGACCGATAACACCTTCACCAAATGAAGTAAACCCGCGTAACCATGGAATATGATTCGACCGAAAAATTAGCTCGGCATCATGATGAATAGCAGAAGGAGAGCCATCATGTAATACGAGAGCGAGATGAATATTTTCAGGGAGTTCTTCTGTAAGGCTATGTTGGCGAATGATAGAATATTGATTGCATAGTTGATCGTGTACATAGTTTGCCAGAAGGCCATCTCCTATAAGCAATATATTTTGAGTCATAGACTGTCCTCCTTTGCAATTAATACACCGTACACACCATCTAAGTTTTCTTTCAAAAATGATTCAATGGCTAAATCAAACACGAATGGATAAAAATTATGTTCTTCTAAATGTTGCAAGGCAAGCTGCACAGATTGCACACCTGGAACTTCTTCTTCCGCTTGTATTTCCACTCTAAAAGAATCCGTGTCATATAAAATAATAGAGGATTCAGGCAAGATATTAGCTCTGTAAGGAGTCTCTTCATTTTGAATATGAAGAAGTGATAGTTGTAGTGCGTTTCGTAACGCTAACGTCATATTAATATTAGATGCACCGTACCAGCGATCATTTATACCGACCCAAACGACAGGGAAGCTGAGAATCTCTTCGCTTACTGCTATTTTAGGTGTTTCATGAATTGTAGAGAGAGCATCGTAATAAAATCTACAATGTTTATCATGAATTTCAGTTAAATCAATCGTCGTAATTTCTTCCAGCATATGTGACTGCCGCTCATACAATTTATTATTTAAATGTTGTTGTAGCGCCCGGTATACACCTTCTGTCATCGTTTCTCCAGCGCCAATACCGATATCATTATGTTCAGGAATAAGGCGGTGCATAATTTCCGCTACATATGTTTCAATTCCTGTTAAACCAGCTTCTCGGCGCGCTTCATTATGAGTTAAACCACCACAAGTCATAAGAGGCAGGAGGGAAGCAGGACCATCTGATAGTGGAGTAGCTACTTGAATATGGCATTGTGATAACGGTAATTGATATGAATCTTGTTCATCCCATACATGGAATAAACCAGCTTCTTTAGAAGTTAATGAGTCGAAAAAGCGGAATAAATCAGTTGAGGTATGTTGGTTGGATCGATGCTCAAGTTGTTCAGAAAGATTTTCTATCGTATCAATTGTAAAACTTTCATCAGTTGCGAGAGGATGTTTTATAAAAGGATGCCATGCTCCTTCGAGTGTTTCGTAATTTAATAAAAAGAATTGTGGTTCTTTTTCTCGGTAAGAATCATCAGCGACATGCTTAAGTAATTCAAATACGATTATATTTGCTAACATTGCAGATGGAAGTGGTGAAAATGATGCTGATGAATGTTCATTTTGTAAAGTTGTTTCATGTAGCCGATGCCATACGGATTCCCAGCATTCTTCACGATTAGCTGTTACGATAGGGCCGGCTATACCAAGTGCTGATAAACAGACGGCAGGTATGAAGTTCTTTCCTACTTCTCTACAAATCGTGTGAACTGCTCTTAGGCCTTCAATATCTCCATTTTGAGAAACATACAAAATCCAGTCGAAAGGCTCGAAAACTTCATGCAGGGGACGATCAATTGTCGTATCTATTTCCTCAACAAGGACATGATCATCCACTTCATGTGCAAGTTCTATTAGCTCATGAATGCGATCGTAATTTGTTTCCTCATAATCTGTAACAAGGTAATGAAAGGTAGGTAATCCTGATTCTAATAAAGAAGAAACTAAGGAAGTAAGCATATCTCCAGAACCAATTATAAGGACGTTTGCCGCGCGATACGTTTCGAATTTTAGAGCGCCTGAATGAGAATCAGCTTCTAAAAATTCAATTTGTGAAGCGTATCTATCAAGTAATGCGCTATTTAATTCATGAGGTGCATCTTGACTTACATCCCGAACGAAACCATTTTCATATAAAATCTCTCCAATTTCAAATACACGATTTTGATAGGGGAGAGGGAGACCATCGGTTATTTCTGCTAAAGAATAATTCCCGTTAAACATTGGCATTAATTTTTCAATCCAGTTGTAAATTCCATCACCGTCCATACGAAATGAACTGGCATTATTTCGAAAATAGACACCCCCGTTTGAGTCGGGGAGGAAAAAAGTATCCTTATTTGCTTTAAGTTTTGCATCAATTGGAAGGTTATTCATTTTAATCCTCCTTACGTTTTAGGCATACATTATTAGCTTATGTTATGAAATTTGTCCCGTATGAATGCAATAAAAAAAGGCTGTAGAATAATTTATTCTACAGCCTTTAATAGATTATTAATCTATCAACCTTCTAATAATAATGATTTTGGATCTTCAAGCATATCTTTAACAGCAACAAGGAAGCTAACTGCTTCTTTACCATCAACAATGCGGTGATCGTAAGATAAAGCGATGTACATCATTGGACGGTTTTCCATACGTTCTGCATCAATTGCAACTGGACGTACTTGGATTTTGTGCATTCCTAAAATACCAACTTGTGGGCTGTTTAGGATCGGTGTTGACATTAGAGAACCGAACACACCCCCGTTTGTAATTGTGAATGTACCACCTTGTAGTTCTTTTAATGAAAGTTTGTTGTCACGTGCTTTCATACCTAAATTACGAATTTCACTTTCGATTTCAGCGAAGTTTAATTGGTTAGCATCGCGTACAACTGGAACAACTAATCCATCTGGAGCTGCTACTGCAATACCGATATCATAGAATTTTTTAATGATAAGCTCGTCGCCTTGAATTTCAGCATTTAATAATGGGAATTGTTTTAATGCTGCAACAACTGCTTTTGTGAAGAATGACATGAAACCAAGACGTACATCATGTTTTTTCTCGAAAGCATCTTTACGCTCTTTACGTAATTCCATGATTGCAGTCATATCAACTTCGTTAAATGTTGTTAACATTGCAGATGTTTGTTGAACTTCTACAAGGCGTTTTGCAATTGTTTGACGGCGGCGGGACATTTTCACGCGCTCAACTGGTTTTTCGAATTCCGTTTTTGCAACTGGAGCAGGAGCTGGACTTTTTGGAGCAGCTGGTGCTTCTTTTGGTGCGGCAGCATGAGCTTGTACATCGTGTGGTCTCACACGTCCAAGTGGATCTGTGCTACGTACGTCGTTTAAGTCGATACCTAATTCACGAGCCATTTTTCTAGCAGCTGGTGATGCGATAGGACGGTTCGTATTCGGTAAACCTTGTAAAGTTGTAGTTTGCTCAGCATTTGGTGCCGCAGCTTTCGGTGCTTCAGTTGTTTCTTGTTTTGGCTGTTCAGCAGCCGGTGCAGGTGTACTTACTGCAACTGGTGCTCCGTTTGCATCTAAAATTGCGATAGTTGCACCAACTTCAACTGTATCCCCAGGTTCGCCTAGTAACTTCGATACAATACCTGAATCTTCTGCAATGATTTCTACATTGACTTTATCAGTTTCAAGCTCAACAACGCTGCCACCTTTCTCAACTTTGTCGCCTACGTTGATAAGCCATTGTGAGATAGTTCCTTCAGTAATAGATTCTGCAAGCTCAGGTACTTTAATTTCGATCATTTTAAATGTCCTCCCCTTATTTGCCTAACGGTGTGTTTTTTCTTCTTTTGTCTTCGGTAATCTCCATTTGTTAGCCTGCCCCCCGGGCAAAATATCTGTCCGGGGAGCAAGCTAGAAACCTTCATTGTTACTTTCAGTTGCTGAAAACTTCAATTTCTTGTTTATCTTGACGGAAGTTATACTTTACATCTAAAGCGTGTGCAACAATTAGTTCTTGCTCAGCTTTGTGAGCGAATGGATCGCCACCAGATGGGCTAGAGCGATCTGGGCGTCCAATGTAACCTGTTTTCACTTTATCTCCAGCAAGTTCGAACAGAATTGGAGCCATGTAATGCCATGCACCCATATTACGAGGTTCTTCTTGAACCCAAATAATTTCTTCTAAGTTTTTAAAGCGTTTAATAATAGATTGAACTTTCTCAGCAGGGAATGGGTACAGCTGTTCAATACGAACGACATGAACTTCATCTAAGTTATACTCATGTTTACCAGACTCAATTTCTGCTGCTAAGTCAATCGCCATTTTACCTGTGCTTAAAACAAGACGTTTTACTTTAGTTGGTTTTGTACCAAGGTTTTCTTGTTCTAGAGCAGGTTGGAAACGTCCTTCGCTTAACTGACTAGCAGTTGAAAGCGTAAGTGGGTGACGTAATAAACTCTTTGGCGTCATTAATACTAATGGTCGAACAGCTTCTGTTCCTAAGATAGATGCTTGACGACGTAAAATATGGAAGTATTGTGCCGCGCTCGTTAAGTTTGCAACTGTCCAGTTATTCTCAGCAGCTAACTGTAAGAATCGCTCTGGACGTGCACTAGAATGCTCTGGTCCTTGACCTTCATAACCGTGCGGTAATAGAAGAACTAAACCAGATTTTTGACCCCATTTTGCTCTTCCAGCTGAAACATATTGATCAAATAATGCTTGCGCAGTATTTGAGAAGTCACCATATTGCGCTTCCCACATAACAAGAGTTTCTGGAGCGAATACGTTATAACCATACTCGTAACCAACAACAGCAGCTTCTGATAACGGACTGTTATGAACAGAGAAGGATGCATTAATGTTTGGTAAGCGATGTAATGGTGAATATGTTTCATTTGTATCAGTATCGTGTAATACGATATGACGGTGCGCGAATGTACCACGCTGTGAATCTTGACCAGTTAAACGAATTGGCGTACCTTCTTGTAAAATAGAAGCGAATGCTAATGACTCAGCAAGTGCCCATTCAATTTTACCGTTCTCTTCAAGAGCGTCTTTACGGCGTTCAAGAATTTTCTTCACTTTCGGATATACGTTAAAGCCTTCTGGCCAAGATAGTAGACCTTCATTAATTGCACGAAGTGAGTCAATCTCAACACCAGTATCAATTGGCTGAATGCCTTTTGCAACAACATCTGGCACTTTAACGTGAATTGTTGCAGCGCTCGTATCAGCTGGCGGTACTTGTGCATAGTCAGATTTTAATTGCTCTTGTATAAACTGAGTCATTGTTTCAACCTCATCTGCATTTAGAACACCAGCAGCTTGTAATTGATCTGCATAAATCGCTCTTACAGTTGGGTGATTTTTAATCTTTTTGTACACTTGTGGTTGCGTAACTGCTGGGTCATCCATTTCGTTATGACCGTAGCGGCGGTAACCAATTAAATCGATTAAGAAGTCTTTTTTGAACAATGTACGATATTGAATCGCAAGGTTAGCAGCAGCAAGACAAGCTTCTGGATCATCAGCGTTCACGTGAACAATCGGAATATCGAAACCTTTTGCAAGGTCACTTGAATATTTCGTAGAACGAGAATCATAGCTATCAGTCGTAAAACCAACTGCATTGTTTGCGATAACATGAATTGTTCCGCCTGTTTGGTACGCGTTCAATCTGCTTAAGTTCAACGTTTCAGATACAATACCTTGACCAGGGAATGCAGCATCACCATGAACTAAAATTACGAATGATTTTGAAGTATCTTGTTCTGGAAGACCAGATTTTTTACGATTCTCTTGAGCCGCACGTGCAAAACCTTCTACAACAGGGTTAACGAACTCAAGGTGACTTGGGTTATTTGCTAATGTAACGCGAGTGCTAACTTCTTCGTTACTAACGACTTGTTCTCTACCTAAATGGTATTTCACGTCGCCAGTCCAGCCAGAATTTGCCACTGCGCCTTCTATTTTTGCATGTTTGAACTCAGCAAACATGTGACTATATGGTTTTTCTAATACGTGTGCAAGTACGCTTAGACGACCGCGGTGAGCCATACCAATCATGACATCTTCTACGCCGCCCTTTGCACCTTCTAGAACAATTTCATCTAGAACAGGTACAAGCATATCAACGCCCTCGATAGAGAAACGCTTTTGCCCAACGAATGTTTTATGCAAGAATTGCTCGAAACCTTCAACAGCTGTTAAACGTTTTAAAAGAGCAGTTCGTTTTTTATTTGATAGTGGTTGACGCAATGAATTTGATTCCACCATTTGATGCAACCACGCGCGTTCTTCACTATCTTGTATATGAGAAAATTCATAAGCTAAAGATTTTGTATAAACGTCTTTTAATCTATGAATTACATCAAGTGCAGTGTGAATACCTTCTGGTGCATCTTGCCATACTGTTTTTGCTGGAATCGCTTTCAAGTCAGCATCGCTCAGTTCGTTCATTGCTTTCTCAAGAAGAGATTGTCCATTAGCAGCATCTTCCATCGGATTGATGTGAGCCAACGTATGCCCGAATGAACGAATTTGTTCAACAAGCTGAACGACTTTAAGAATTTTTTCAATGTTCCCTGTGTTTTGAGGAGAAAAATGTGTTGCTGTGTTGTCCCCTGTTACGACATCATCTTGAAACGAAGGAGCTCCAAAAATTTCAAAAAGCTCTTGTAATTCCGGATCAACAGAACCTGCTCCAGTTACGTAAAGATCATACTGCTCAATAACATAACCAAGGTTCGGACCATGGAACTTGGTCCAAGGGTTTGTCGTTGTATTCTTCCTCGTCATTTGTTTAAACCTCCCAATGCATATAATCCTTTTCCTTACAAAAGGTGCATTTTGCTCTTTTCAATAATTGATGAATCAATAATCAATGTAAATGTTTTCTTTACTCTTATGTTATTACAATAATTTACATAATACCAAACACTATTACTTATCTGTTTTGTAAAAAAACATTCACAATAACTTATCACCCAAGTTAATCTTTCATGTTATAAAGTAATTTTACAGAAAAATGGGGTGGATATATTTGGTATACCTACACGAATAACTAAAATTGTTGCATGTAAATATAAGTATAATAATTAGAATGTTTTGATAAAAATGAGTTCGAATTATGTATATTGAAATAATAAGCGCTTTCATTGATATTATACAACAATATAACGGAATATAGTATAAAAAATAAAAAATTATGAATTTATCGTAAACTTTATTTAGATAGTGTTAAATATTGAAAGGAAAGTGAAGGATTTCTACAAAAAAAGTTGCTAAACATAAAAAATGCTTCATAAACAGTTAGTTTCTATAAATATGACGAAAAACACCGTAAAACCAATAACGCATTTCGTGGAATAAAGAGATGAATGAAATATTTTAAAAGGATAAAACAAATAGGGAGATATTAAATTTTAAAAATAGAGAGGAGGAGATATAGTAACGGTTCATTACAGTGTTCCATGTTTCATTTCAAAATAGACGTGCTGAAAATGAAAAAGTTTCTTCTATATAAATAGAACGAAAAATAAACAAAATAAATGTAAAGGAAACTTGACGTAAAGTTTGCTTTACATTTATACTCGATATAAGGGAGGAGGGAGAAATTTCCTTGGAAAATAAAATGGTCGAATACCGAAAAAATTTTGGACTATCTCAAGAAAAATTGGCTGAGAAACTTGGAGTTTCCAGACAAACCATCATTTCAATTGAAAAGGGAAAATACGATCCATCACTTCCGTTAGCATTTGAAATAGCAAAAACATTTCAGACAACGATAGAACATGTATTTATTTATGAAGGAAAAGAAGAGGGGGAATAGGGATGAATTATTCACAAAAGTACTTTGTAATCATGGGAATTATTTTTCTATTCATGAGTGGATTTATGATATTAACAGGTATAATGACGCATTCTGCACCACCAGAAATAACTTATCCATTGCTTGGGATGATGATTATGAGTTTCTGCCTAAGTTACTTACATCCGCAATTTAAAGAAAAAGATGAGCGAATGAAACTCATTCGTTATAAAGGAATGTTCTTCAGCTTTTTTGCGCTAACGGCATATTACCTTCTTTTCTCTTTCGGTTTAAATCTACACGTAATTACACTATCTGCGGTTGAACTATTAAACATACTTATGGCACTTACGATGAGTACAGTTTTTATCTCATTTGTTGTTTTATCGAAAAGATATTAAGATGGAAGAGAGAAAGGAAGATTAACATATGCAAATGATGTATGCTTTTGGCATTGGACTTGTATTATTTTTAGCCGTATTCTTATTTATTCGGAAAGACGTTCAAGGTGGGACGTTAACGAAAAGAGGCTTTTATAAAATGATCGGCTGTTTAGTCGTTATGTTTATAGCGATCATCGTAATGATCGTTTTAATAAATCAGTCACTATAGAATGAACCTTACTTGAGTAAGGTTTTTCTTTTTGGTATAAAATCCGAAAATTCCCAAGATATCCATTTACTACATATAATGGATATTATATAATTTAATAAAATGATAGATAGGGAGCATACTATATGAACAAAAAAACTATCTTCTTTTTATTAACATGCCTACTACTTATAGCTAGTATTACTTATATAATATGTAACAAACGAGAACCAGTGCCACCTATGTTAGTATGGGAGGGCCAGGAATACTACGTTACGAATGAACCTGCTAAAGCTGAAGAAGTCGGGCAAAGGCTCGGAGAAGTAACGAAGAAAATCGAAATAAGTAAAAAACCTACTAAAAACAGTGAATCCAACACATTACAAGAAAAAACAGAAGTATTCACAATGATAGAAGAAGAAAAAAATCCTCACTCACCTTTAATCATAAAGGAGCATGATAGTGACGAATATAGAGTAGTAAGACCGATGTTACATGTACTATAAAGTGAAAAGGAGACTCATATGCAGACAGTAACTTCATATCCATGGTCGTTAAGAAAAATGTTTGTTTTTTTCCTTTGCTTCATCCTTCCGCCAATCGGTGCAATTTATATTTTGATGAATAGAGAGGCGCTACAAAAGAGAGACGTCATTTTATATGTATTATTTGCTGCTATTAATATATCGCTTTGGTTATCGCTTATGATCTTTGATCGGAGTATGTGGATGGTAGCAGGGCATTATGTACTTGGAGCAATTGTTATTGTTTTTTCGAATATGAATAATAGATAAGCCAGCAATCTTAAAGTTGCTGGTTTTTATTTTGCTATTTATAATGAAGAAACAAATTTTTAATAGAGAGTAGTGAGCGTTATGAGATGGAAAGAGGGGACGTTTGAAAAAATAGAAACGAATGACTCATATAAATGCTATACTAAAAAATGTTTGTAATGTCAGTTTCATACTATTATATAGTGATGACTTACTAGAAAAGATAAGAGGAGAATGAACGTGAAAAAGATACAAAAATTATTGCTGTTAATGATGGTAATAGGATTAACAGTAGGAGTTTTAGCAGGATGTGCAAATCCGAAAGATACGACAGAAGAATTTTTAACAGCGATACAAAAAGGTGATGTTGAAAAGGCTCGTACATTTGTTGAGAGTGACAAGGAATTTAATAAACTAAATGAAAAAACAGATGATGCTGAGGCAAAAGCAATGCTGAGTGCAATTACGAAAAACTTTAAATTTGAAAAGCCAGAAGAAGTATCGAAAAAAGATGACAAAGCAGAAGTGAAAGTGAAAATTACATCTGCAGATCTATCCGTTGCTGTAACAAAAGCAGTGGGAGAAGTTATGCCAATGGCCTTCGCTAGCGCTTTTAGCGAAGACAAAGAGCAATCTGAAAAAGCAATCGAAAAAACAATGACATCAACTATCGTCAAAAACTTAGCAGATAAAGATGCAGCAATGGTAACTCGCGAAGTTACATTGAACTTAAAGAAAAACAAAGATGGCGACTATAAAATCGTTGCAGATGATAACTTGAAAGAAGTATTGTTTGCTAATGCGAAGTCTTTGGAGAAGATGTTTGGCGGGAAGTGATTAGCTTAGATAAAAAAGAGAAACCATATCACGTAGAAGGTTGATATGGTTTCTCTTTTTGTTATGACCCCGGAGAGGCTCGAACTCACGACCTCCACCCTGTCAAGATAGTGCAAGGAATATCCTTTTATAACCTAACTGTTTCTGTATGTATTTATAGTACATACTTTATTAGAAAAGTTAACTGTTTTGTAATCATAAAATCCCTTATGTTTCCTACAGTGTGTGACCAATATGTGACCAAAAATTATCAATTATAAAAGTGAATGTAAAAGGTTGATATGTTCTTTATAATTTATGCTAGTAAGACATCTTCTTTCTTCAATTAAATAGGTCACTTTATTAGCGTTTTCTTCATGCCCGGTTTCTCTTTCTGTCCCAATTATTACTTGACCATTTTTTGATGTTAATAAACTTAATGCGGAATCGATACTTTTTAAGTTTTCTTCATCTTGACCTTGTTGATTAGGGGTATCAATTACTAAAAAATTAAATGGACTGTGTTCCCTATTTAAATTATACAAGTAGAGAGATATATGATATGCATAAATCATTCTTGGATTATCACTCCCAGTTTTTTGTAAAGTTTGTACGAAATCTCTTAGTTTTATGAAAGAAGAAGGAATATTTAGGATATCGTAAACAGTCATACAATAAGATTTTAATGTTTGGGAGATCAAGTTTCTTCTTTGTGGAGATTTCAGTTGATTTAATTGGTCATCTAATATTAATTTTTGATTGTTTTTAGTATCTCTTACTGAAATAATTTCTTCTTTTTGTTTTATACTCGAATCAATCATTTCGGTTTTTCCTTGATCTTGGTAAGATTTGATAATAGATACATTTTCTTTTACTTGTTCAACATTCTTTTTAAGAGATTTATAGTCTAGTGTTAACTGTTTTTTTCGTGTACTTAGTTTATGTATTTTTGAATCTAGTTCTTTTATCTCCGATCGGAAGAGTGTTACTAATTCACTACCTGTCTGTATATCTTTAACGATTTCAATTCTATTCTCTAAGGAGTTTTCATGCACAGAGCCACAAAACGGACATTTTAAATTAGGATCTTCGTGAATAGCAAATGTGTGATCTGCCTCTAGCTCTTTTACATTTTCTTTTATAAAATTGAGCTCTAAGGTTTTTTCATAGCGTTTATTTTTTATTTTAGAGAGTTTTTCTATTAGTTCTAAGATTTCTTTCTCAATGGAGTCCATTTTGTTCACAAGACTTTGGTTTAGCTCTTTATTGTTAGAGTATCTATTATTGTCTTTATCAAAAGTATCTTCAGTATTTGATTTGTTTATTGATGCTGATAGATTTTTTATAAATTCCTCAAAGTGATTTATTTTTATATCATAGTTTACTATGTCTGTTTTAATAATATCTCGGTTTCTTTTTGTTTTATAAAATTCTTCATTAAGGAATCCTACAACATATTTATTTGTATTGCTATCCCAGTCTTTAATATATTGCATATTTGTGAAGCTTTGACCAATTTTTTCCCAGCCTTTGTCCTGATCGATATATTGAAATCTAAATAATAAAGGAGGAGTTATTGTTATTGGGCTTCCACTTTTTGTTAAACAATCCATGGATATACCTAATAGTTTCATTAATTCTTCACTATAGTCATGGAAAGAATCAGTATCAATTATTAATTGATAACTAGTAAACTCTGGGTTAGTTTTAAAGATTTTATATGATTTATTTATTCTTAATATACAAAAATACTCATTTCCATATTGAAAATATAGTAGGTATTTATCGATTAGTTTTTTCCACTCATCCTCAAATTTAACCTCACAACCAAAAGTGAAAAAAATACTTTTAATAAGAGACGATTTTCCAGTTTTATTTTTTCCAATAATAATGTTAAGGCCTTCTTTAAATTCGATTTCTCTAGATTTCTTTTCACTTTCACTAATTACTATTAGTTTTTTTAGAGTTAATCTGTTCATTTCGGACACCTTCTTTTTGTAATCTAAGTTTTCTAATCAGTATTTTATATTGATTAATTTTTCTTTGTTTACGAAACGATTCTTTCATAGAATAATGCCTCCACTAACACTTTATTAATGCCAATTCCGTCATCAATTAAAGTATTACTTTTTTCTAATACTTCATTTAATATATCTTTTGTAACAAAATCTAAATCATCTAGTTTATCGTAGTAATCTAATAGGATATCATCAATAGCTTCCAGGATATCTTCGGAAGATTCTAAATACAAAACATTGGAACTATCTAATACTTTTCGTTTGTGTTTTTCTAATAATCTAATTAACAATTTCATTTTCATCTTACCTAAGCGAGATTCAAAATTGATTTTTATATCTTGATATACTTGTTCACTTTTTGAAAATGTAGCAACTTGATCTTTTATTCTAGAGAATGATTCTGAAGAAATTCCTTTTTCTTCTTTAAGAGATTTATAACTAATAGGTGTTTTTATTTTTTTCTTACTTTTTTTCCTTACATCCTCTAATATATCTTTAAAAATTCTATTTCCTGTTGAGGTTAAAATATCTTCATTATTAAGCATAATGAAGAAGGCACCTGCAACACTTTTTTCATAATTTTCTAAAGGAAGTCCTCCGTAATATAAGAAAGTATTTTGAATGAATATATCAAAAACTGACGTAAATTCAGGTTCTTTTAGGCTAGGGTACTCTATTTTTAGAAATGCCTTTATCTCATTGTATAATTTAGGTTCTTTCTTTTTTAGTAGCTTCTTATCTTCAATAATAGCCTGCCATTTTCTTACATCTTCATCCATATCTATATTAGAAACAAAATGACATTTAGTACATTCATCTTTGAATTTTAAAAAATTATAGAATAAGAAACCTAAAAACGAGTGCTTAAAATCTCCATTTGGTTTTTTGTATGTCCTGAATAGTCTTTTCAATGTCCATTCTTTAAAACTTTCTGTTGTTTTTACTTGGAAAAACTCTGCGCATGAAGGGTGTTCAGAAAGTTCCGTTTTTGTCATATCATCATGAAATTCACAAAAAACATAAAAAGGTATATTTTTTTTATATTCCTCAATCATATGGTAAAGAGTCCAATGAGCTTGATAATCAAATCTATTAAAGCTATTTGATCCAGCTTGTTCGCGAAGTTCTGACTGGATTATTGACTGAACCATTTTTTCACCTCTTGTTAAATTAAAAGTAGTATTAATTATAAAGATTATAGCATATGTTTTGGCTATTTATTCCATAATAAAAAGCGCTCACATGCGAAGTGAGCACTTTTTATTGTTGATGATTAATCAATAGCGTATGCTACAGATGTAATTTTTCCGAAAAACTGTGAATTTATATCATTAATAATTATTGGCCTTATTTCCTTTTTGAAGGCTAGGAGTACAGCTTTATCTTCAATTAAAACTACTTTTCTTACCACATAAGAATCATCAGACTTTGTGACTATAATATCACCATTTTTAAATTCATTAACTTCCTCAAAGTGTAATATTGCTCCTTTAGGTAGTAGAGGTTCCATTGAATCATCTGGCATTTTTATCGATTTGGATGGTTGCACATTAACGTTATTGATTGTTCCTGCATTATTTAGATCTAGAGCTTGTCTTATAACATCATATCTAGTCATTTGATTAAATTGAGTCTTAATCAATGGAAGAAGTTGGGGTGGAGTCTGTGTTTCAAGAATTACTTGTACAGTGTTACTAAAGAGATCTGTAATTTCAAGTAATAAATTTCTTATGTATTCAGGTGACTTTTCTAAATAAGCTTCAAAAAGGAAGTCTTCCACTCTATTTTCAAATCCACAAGCTTTTGCTATTGCGGTATTAACATCATCAGATGCTGGGGGTTGCTTTCCTGATTTGAGTTTACTTATGTATGAAGGATTAATACTCACCCCATAAATTTTACACTTTTCTGCAATTTCTTTTAAAGTTAGATTACTTTTTTCTATCATTTGATTTAATTTGTCATAGTAATTCAAGGGTTTCCCTCCTTATCTTAATAGTAGTTTTACATCATAAATTAGTCAAATATATCATTAATGATTTTTTAGTCATTTATCGTTGACAAAAAAATCATTAAAGGTTAATATTCAATTATTGACTTATTAGTCACTTATAAATTACTTTTTAGTCATTCATTTTAGTGGTTGTGATAAAAGTTTGGATTATATCGTAGTTGATATTGGAATGGAGAGAGCACGGCTGGGTTTGGATATGGAGAAGTAAACCATGTTAGGTTGATTAAGCGGATCAGTCCTCCTTTGAGGGCTGATCGGTTTAATCTGCTTTAGCAGAAGCTTTGTATCAAAATTGAGGGGATTAAATGATTTCGTTCTCCCGCAACCATATAACATGCGGGGTTCAAATTACAACGTTAGGGTAAGGGGGAATATATATTGATTATTAAAGGTATTGATACGGTTGAATTTGGGGTTGAAGTTTTTGATTATTTTCAATCTCTCAAAAGCACATTAGATATGCTAGCTTTATTAAAATCTAAGGCTCAAGAAGAATCTAAAGAGTATGAAGTTGAAATAAATGGAATTAGTTTGAAAGTGCATAGAAATGGGATTCCTTTCTATTCCTATAAGGTATCGTGTAATGATTTCCTAATGTACTTTATGGATAAAGAAGTAAAAAATACGTCACCGATTAAAGTACGATTTCTTGCATCTTATTTATGGTCACTTGGCTTTGAAAAGGCTGTTAAAGAATTTCTTAATTGGTTAAGTGGTTTTGGAATCTCTATAACAGATACAAAGTTATCAAGGATTGATGTATGTGTAGATAGTGATGAAACTCCTTTTACTAAATATGATTTGGAGAAAGTAGTAACTAGAGCAAGAGGGAAAGTAAATCATTTTGTAAATGATGAATATTACAATGGAAGTGAATTTAGTGGTTTTACAATAGGGCGTGGTGATCCATTGTTGGCACGTATATATAATAAAACGCTTGAAGTGAAAAAATCTCAAAAACTGTGGTTTTATGATCTGTGGAAAGAGCATTTATGGGATGAAATAAAATCTGTATGGAGGGTTGAATTTCAAATTAGAAGAAAATGTCTAAAAGAATTTGGAGTTAGCTCTATAGAAGATTTTATTCTAAAGGAAAATAATATTTGGTCTTACTTAACAATGGAATGGTTAACCCTTAAGATTCCATTATCAGATAAAAATAAAACTAGGTGGCCGCTAGATCCTAGGTGGACTGTCGTTCAAAAAGCGGATTTAACACAAAATTTTTCTCCCATTATAAGAAAAAAAGTGAAAATAGGGAATACAGAACAGCTATTAGATCAAATTGCTGGTTTACTTATTTCAGTGGGAGCCTTAAATAATCATAATAGTTTAGAGGTTACTACTAAAATTGCAAAGAGATGGACTGAATCAAAGTTAAATAAGAAAAACACTACTTTTGATCAAGAAAAATTACAGCGAAGCAGACGATTTCTATCAACTCATTCATGCTAAAATAGGAGGATTTTATGAATACATTAGAACAATACCCATCAGTACTAGATGTTGTACATATTCAACAAATATTAGGAATTGGAAGAAGACAAGCTTATGAGTTGGTTAACTCTGGGGATTTTCATATAGTTCGCATAGGGAGAAGAATTAAAGTATTAAAGACTGTCTTTATCTCTTGGTTAGAAGGTAGCGATGTAAAGGAGGAAAATTAATTGGCTGGTTCTGTAAAAAAAGATGGTCACAGTTGGTATTATGTATTAGAACTAGGGAAAGTAAATGGGAAGAGACGGCAAAAAAAGAAGAGGGGCTTTAAAACAAAAAAGGAAGCACAAAATGCTTTAACTGAAGCAGAACATGCTCTTTTAAAAGAAGGTACATTTAGTGAACCTTCTAAAATGTTGTATAAAGAATATTTAAATAGTTGGCTTGATGATAAAAGGATACTTATAAAAGAATCAACCTTTAAAACTTACAGTTGGTTAATAAATAAATATATTATTCCTAATCTAGGAAACATAGAAATTTCCAGAATAAGACCAATAGATATCCAAAAATTGTATAATGAGATAATAAAGAATAATTTATTATCAAGGGAGAATGTACAAAAAATACATTCTTTAATAAATGATTCTTTAAAAAAAGCTGAAAGGTGGGGGTTAATAAAACGTAATGTTGCCTCTTTAGTTGATAGACCTAAAGCATATAAAAGTGAATTGAAAGTCTGGGATATAGGAGAGGTTAAAAGTTTTCTAAAGGTAGCAGAAAGTAGTAGATATTATATTGCATTCCTTTTGGCACTTACTACAGGAATGCGACAGGGTGAGATATTAGCCCTAAGATGGAAAGATATTGATTTTAATAATAATACACTTTCAATTAAGCAGACTTTAAATCATGCGGGAAACAAAATAATAGCAGGAGCAAAAACAAAGTCTGGACAAAGAAGTATTGCATTACCTAATGAAACAATAAATTTTTTAGTGAAGCATAAAGAAATCATTGATAATGAAAAAAGGGTGGCAGGGATTTTATATATAAACCATGATCTTGTGGTATGCACAAATATCGGGACACCATGTTTACCTAGAAATTTATTAAGGTCTTTTTATAGCTTAATAGAGAAAATAGATATAACAAAGATTAGATTCCATGATTTAAGGCATACACATGCAACTTTGTTATTGAAAGAAGGTGTTCATCCTAAAGTAGTTGCAGAACGACTTGGACATTCAAATATACGTGTCACATTAGATACATATAGTCATGTATTACCGAGTATGCAACTTGAGACTGCAAATAAAATAAACCAGCTATTATTCTAAGTTATTGTACAGGAGGATGTTTAAAATGGAGAAAAATGTTTTAAATGATTTATTAAGACAAAATGCGCCGATTAATTTTATTGAAGGCAAGGATATAAGGGTGGTTATTCAAGATGATGATATTCAAAATGAAGGATGGAAATCAAATGTTAAGGCTATAAAATTTTTAATTGATGAGTTGCCTGTAGGATTTATTCAAAAAGATACAGAAGACTTTTTAATTAATGAAAAAATTACTTTTCTTTTACTTAATTCAATTGCTGAATTGTTGAAGGATAATGATCCTATTGGATTTATACGCAATAAAAATAATATGGAAGTAATAAGCTATTTCATAGACTTAGTAAGTGATCAAAAATGGGAATCTAATCCGGCTTTTCAAGAGTTTATTTAAGAATGAAACTAAAAACATTTGAAGGAGATTATTGATGTCTTATTGCTATTGTACAAAGTGTGAGAGGGTTTATAGATGTGAAGATGTAAAAATGTGTTGTGGTAATAAAAATAATTTAATTGATTGGGAAGAATTTGCTTTTATTATGGGATATCCTTTATATCCTGTTAAGAAGAAATATGATTGGTTTCATTTGGATTTATATAAACGTTTAGATGCTGAATCTATGTCTGATCTTAGGGAATATAGTCCTGAACTTTTTTATTATGAGTTTAATGGCTGGAAAGAGAGTGAATTAAAAAAACATAAATAATAACGTAATATTATTATAATATGATTAGTTATTTAGGACAAAAGTCATAAAATAATTATCCGAATTGTATCCTTTACGAAATGATTTAGGACAACGTCCTAAATTATTTTGTAGAGGACAGCAAGCGGAGCGCGGTAGTAAATGAACAACTTTATGGTAGGGTGACCAATATGTGACCAGAGAGTCTGTGACGGCTTTAAAATTAATAAATATAAAATAGAAACCCCTTGACTATCAAGGGGTTTTTCATATGACCCCGGAGAGGCTCGAACTCACGACCTCCACCCTGTCAAGGTGGCGCTCTCCCTGCTGAGCTACGGGACCTTCAAAAATGCGTATGTAATAGCATCTTTAATCGTTATGCTAAAGCAATTATATATAATTAACTGAAATTTTTCAATATTTTTATATTAGATTTTTGAAGGGAAAGTAGTTGGAATGGCGCTAGTCGTGTATTAAGGAATACATAAGAAGATAATGTAATGAAAAGTGAGTTCGAATAAAGTGGTTATATTATTTTTTTCGATACCAATCTAAAGGACCTTCATCACTTAAATCAACAAGAAAAGGGAATAAGAAGTGTAAAGGTAAGCTAATAAGTTCTGGCATAGCGTTCAATGTTTTCTTTGATAGATACTGCTTCCCAAAACAATACGGACAATCTTTTTCAAATGTCACGAGTATCGACCATACATCTTTTATTGTCCACTTCGTTTTACAATATGTACAACGCGCCATAGAGTTCCTCCTCATGTTAAGGTTTCTTCTAGTATATACCATTCTATTGTACGAAAGGCATTTGTATTTGGTGTCATAAAATGTAAGTTGTTTTGTTTTTATGTGGATTTATTTAGTCGTTTATGATCAATTACATATCGTTTCATGTTTTTGCAGGATGATAGATTTTCAGCTTCAATATGCAAATTGGCCAATATATCCTTTTTACAATTTACTTAAAATCATGTATAACAGAGATACAAGATTATTTTATAATTATTCAAGAGTAGAGGGAGAATTATTGTAATGGTAAGGAAAACGTTCAAGATGCGTGTATCTAGAAATAGAACGATTTCGATTAATGGCTCAATTCTTGATGTGGATGTTACACATGATGAGTTTTTACAAGAGTTTGTTGAGTGGGTCGATTCTAAAGGCTGGTCGTTTATGGGGATGACAGATGAGATTACACCCGAGGAAGCTAGTCAAAATTTAATAGATTCATTGATTGATGAGAAGGATAAGAAAGAGTAATTCCTTCTTATTTTTTATTGTATATTTATGTTCTTTATCGTAAAAGTATGATATAGTAAAAAACAGTGAATATTCTTCCAATTTAATACAATTTACATATAGATTGGTAGATTCAGTTTTTAAGCTGTGAGAGTATAGTGAAAAGGGAGAGTCATATGGTAAACTTTAAGAAAATTTTGGCTTTTGTTACTGTTATTTGTTTATTTTTTTTGACACCTATGACGTTACGTGCTGAGACGAATGTTGGAGTGAATCCAGAACAAGTGGCACCACCACCTGCGGAAGGACCAAATGTTTTTAGTCAGTTTGCAGCTACGATTGATGGGAAAACTGGAGATGTTTTGTATAACAAAAACGCACATCATCGTGCATTTCCGGCTAGTATGACGAAAGTGTTAACAGCGATTTTACTTATGGAGCATACGAAGCCAGAGGATCAATTTACGTTTTCACAATTAGCATTAGATCAAGAGAAGAGTAATTATCAAATTGAATTTCAACCTGGTGAGACGATTAATAGAAATACTGCGCTTATGATTTTAATGGTGCTGAGTGCAAATGATGTGTCTTATGCGATTGCGGAGCGTATTGGCGGAAATGTTGAGAATTTCGCTTATATGATGAATGAGAAAGCAAAGCAATTAGGGGCTACAGATAGTCACTTTGTAACGCCAAATGGATTGCATGATCCAAACCATTATACGACGCCGTATGATATGGCTATGATTACGAGAGGTGTGCAAAAATATCCTGAAATTTTGCAAGCGATGAATACGAAAAGAACGACAGTTACGACATCTAGACAGACGGTGTCTATTTTTAATAAGTCTACTTATTTTGAAAATCCATATAGCATTGGCGGGAAGACGGGTTTTACAAATGAAGCGCGTAATACACTCGTTCTATTAAATGAGAAGGATGGCAATCGCATTATAAATGTAGTAATGGCTTCCCAAAGACCTGAAATTTATGAAGATTTGAAGCAGATGGCGGACTATTCTTTCGGTCAATTTGTGAAGCAAACTGTATTAGATAAACATAGCTGGCATCAAAAGGCAACGTATTTAAATAAAGATATTGATAGCGAGCTTGAAAAAAGTGCAGAGCTTATGCTTAAGAAAGATGAAGGTAAAAATGTGAGGACGATTTTCCGTGCGGCTTCATTAGATAAAGATTCTTTGTACCATAAAGGAATTCATCGTGGTGAGGTAGTTGGTGCAGTTGACATCACGAAAAATAATCAAACAATTGCGACGATAAATGTTCTTTCAAAAGAAGATGTTACTTTTGCGATGCCTAAAAAAGATACGGGTACGCCTGAAGTAAATGAATCAAATGTGAAAATAATAAGCATTGGGATAGGTGCCGCTGTACTATTTGGAGCCATTTTATTTGTAGTGCTACGCCGAAATACAACAGGAATGAAATCAGAAGAAAAATAAATTACTAGTAAAAAGACTGTGAAGAGACTTTGTCACAGTCTTTTTTGTATATATAAAATAACTAATAATTGTAAATTTTCTTATTGCATTTATTTATTGTTCGTTATATTATTTAGTTGTGTTCTTGTTAGAGAACGAGTTGGGTATTATATACTCCAAATAATATAAAACAACGGAGAGGGAGAGAGACGATGAAATTAATTTGGAAAGCGATTAGCAACGTTATCTCATTTGTTTTATTTGCATTAATGGTTTTTTTAGCTTTTGTAGTTATTTCGTCAAAAGCGAGTGGCGGAGATCCAACAGTGATGGGATATCAATTTAAATCAGTGCTATCAGGATCAATGGAACCGACATTTTTAACAGGATCAATCATTGCGATAGAACCGACGAAAGATGGTTCTAAATATCAAAAAGGTGATGTTATTACCTTTAAAGAGAAAGATGAAAAAATTATCACTCACCGTATTATCGGTGTGAAAGATACAAATGGAAAAGTAATGTATGAAACAAAAGGTGATAACAACAACGGTCCTGATTTAGAACCAGTACGTGCGGAGAATGTAATTGGGAAATATGCAGATATTACAGTTCCTTATGCAGGATATGCATTAAATTATGCTAGTTCAAAGGCTGGAGCTGCATTGCTTCTTATTATTCCAGGAGTCTTTTTATTAGGCTATTCCGCGATTTCTATTTTTGGTGCGATTCGTAGCATTGACGGAGAAAAGAAAGAGAAAAAAGTAGAACAATCCGTCTAGTTCGTTTGGTTATACTTTCCGTTTAGGAAGTTAACAAATATATAGATTAAGGGGATATGGACATGACTTTAAAGAAAAAATTAGGAATGGGTATCGCATCAGCTGTATTAGGAGCTGCATTAGTTGGCGGAGGAACATTTGCATTTTTCAGTGATAAAGAAGTGTCAAACAATACATTTGCGGCTGGTACACTGGATTTAGCATTAAATCCATCAACAGTTGTTAATGTATCGAATTTAAAGCCTGGCGATACAATTAAAAGAGATTTTAAACTAGAAAATAAAGGATCTTTAGATATTAAAAAGGTTCTATTGAAAACAGATTATAAGGTAGAAGATACGAAGGGCGACAATAAAGATGATTTTGGTAAACATATTAAAGTAACATTCTTAAAAAATGTAGACAAGCATGAAACAATCGTAAAAGAAACAACGCTAGATAAATTGAAGGGTGACACACTTACAGCGGTAGATAATGATTTAGCTGCTTGGTTCTGGGATGAAAAAGGTATTTCTGCAGGTAAGTCTGATAAATTCACAGTGAAATTCGAGTTTGTTGATAATAAAAAAGACCAAAATGAATTCCAAGGCGATAAACTAAATTTAACTTGGACGTTTGATGCACAACAAACAGAAGGTGAAGCAAAATAATATTAAAAAGGGCTATCAAATGGATAGTCCTTTTTCTATTTTTCTAGTATATAGCTATCATTTTGTATCGTTCTTTATTATAATAAAAGTAACGTTCTGTATAGAGAACATTTTGTTCGATGGGAGAGATTAAGATGCTGAAAACACCTCGCAAATTAAAAAAGATGCTTATATTGCCTTGTATATGCTCCATTACGTTTTATTTAGGCTCTCAAATAATGACGTATACAGAAGCTGCATTTATTAATGAAAAGAAAGTGGAAGCCGCTCTTTCTACAGCGATTATATTTCCAAAGACAGTTGATACGTTAAAAGAGGAAGCTGAGCAACATAAACAGTTTATTGAGCATCAGTATGGAGAAATGAAGGGGAAGTTGGCAGTAACTTCTATAGAAGAAATTGAACAGGCAATTGTAGTGTGGCAACAAGGACGTGAGAAAATTGCTTCTGAGGAGGAAGCGCTGCAAAATGTATATACTACAATCGAAGCTCCTTATAATCAAATACAAGAAGAATTAAAAGTGAATAAAAGTGAATCGATTCAACAAGTAGCCCTATATGTGAATGAAGGTTTTCATAGTATAAAAGAGAACCACGATTATATTGCGAAAGAAGTTAGTTTGCAAGCGATTGATGAACAAATTCAGATTCTTCACCAACAATTAAATGATGCGATAGAGGCGGAAGTTCAAATGAAGGCAGAAGAGGAGAAGAAAGTAGAAGAACAGAAACAAGTAGAAGAACAGAATAAAGTGGAAGAGCAAAAGAAAGTAGAAGAGCAGAATAAAGCGGAAGAGCAAAAGAAAGTAGAAGAACAGAAGAAAGTAGAAGAGCAGAAAAAAGCAGAAGAACAGAAGAAGATAGAAGAACAGAAACAAGTAGAGACAGCTAAAAAGCCTGAGCAAGGAACTCATGAAAAGGCTACTACCACAGATCATAATGAGAAATCATCAGAATAAACTGACGACCGATATAAAAAATGATGTATATGAGTGTGAGGGAGTATTTGCCCCCGCACTTATTGTATTTCTTAAAATATAAACATAAAAATTCAGAAAAAACAAAATAATATTGAGAAATAAAAATAATTGAAAATACTAATAAATATTTGTTGTATTTATAGAGTTATGTTCGTTATAATGAACTTAAGGTTTTTAAAAGAGAACAAACATTAGCTAAGCTAATATAGTTTTCTTTATATCTCTTATTGAAAAATAAGAGACAAAAATATAAAAAACAGCTAGGGGGAATTGATTGTGAGTCTGAAAAAGAAATTAGGTATGGGAGTTGCATCAGCGGCATTGGGGTTATCTTTAATTGGTGGAGGAACGTTTGCATTCTTTAGCGATAAAGAAGTATCAAATAATACATTTGCAGCTGGGACGTTAGATCTTACATTAGACCCTAAAACGCTTGTAGATATTAAAGATTTAAAACCAGGGGATTCTGTTAAGAAAGAATTCTTATTAAAGAATAGCGGTTCATTAACAATTAAAGACGTTAAACTAGCAACAAAGTATACTGTGAAAGATGCAAAAGGCGATAATGCTGGTGAAGACTTTGGTAAGCACGTTAAAGTGAAATTCCTTTGGAACTGGGATAAACAAAGTGAGCCTGTATATGAAACAACTTTAGCAGACTTACAAAAAACTGATCCAGATCTTTTAGCTAAAGACATCTTTGCTCCTGAGTGGGGAGAAAAGGGTGGATTAGAAGCTGGTACAGAGGATTATTTATGGGTACAGTTTGAATTCGTAGATAATGGACAAGACCAAAATATTTTCCAAGGTGATTCATTGAATTTAGAATGGACATTCAATGCTAACCAAGAAGAAGGCACTGAAAGATAATAAAAAAGCGGGGACTCCCCGCTTTTTTTTATAAAGAAAAAAGAAGTGCTGGTTGTAAGCACTTCTTTCTATTTATTATTTTTGATCGTGCTTCCATTTGGTAAATTCAAGAAATTCACGAAATTGTTCTTTGGAGACGCCGGAGCTCATCGCATCTTTAACGAGTTGTGTCCATTCGGAGTCTAAGTGATTTTCCTTTGCTGTTTCATCATGAAGTAGAGTATCAACTGGAATTTGTAGAACTGCTGCGATTTTTTCAAGAAATTGAATGGAAGGGTTTTTTTGTAAATTACGTTCTATAGAACTAATGTAAGATTTAGCAACACCAGCTTTTTCGGCAAGTTCAGTTAATGAAATACCTTTTTGTAAGCGAAGGCGTTTTATACGTTCTCCAATCATATTTGCGCACCTTTCTATCAATATGTAGTCGTCTTATGATGTCATTATTATAACATAAACTTCGTTAAAAAGAACAAGCCTATTGAGCCTGACTGGATGGCTTCATACGTTGGAAAAAATGTTCGATATCTTGCAGGGCGATACCAGCGTCTAGAGCTTCAAGTATTAAATCAATCCATTCTTGGTCCAGTGCGTCAGTCTTATCTTTGTACAAATGTAATTCCTCCCTAATTATCGGTCATAACTGCTGCTACAGAATATATGATAATGCAATCGCATTTTGTGTTTTATATAGTGAATTATCAAATATTTTGTAGATAAAACAAAGATAAAATCCCCATTAAATTCCCTCTATGGCGATTATAAAGTTTCTGACAAATATTTTCAATATTTTCAGAAAACATTGTTGAATTGTGATATATTCGTATGCTAACTATGGAATTTTTACAAATATGTTAAAAAAATTACATAATATAACTAAATATTGAAAAAATATTGAATTTTTAATAAAATTCAATTTGTAATACATATTTTTTATTAGGGGAGGAAATAAGGGATGAACAAGAAACCGTTCAAAGTTTTGTCATCAATCGCTTTGACAGCTGTGTTAGGTCTTTCATTCGGAGCGGGTGGCCAGTCTGCATATGCTGAAACACCTGTGAATAAGGCAGCTACGAGCCCAGTCGATGATCATTTAATTCCAGAAGAACGTTTAGCAAATGCGCTAAAAAACCGTGGGGTAATTGATTCGAAGGCTTCAGAGACAGAAACAAAGAAAGCCGTCGAAAAATACGTAGAGAACAAAAAGGGTGAAAATCCTGGGAAAGAAGTATCAAATGGGGACCCACTTACGAAAGAAGCATCTGACTTTTTAAAGAAAGTGAAAGATGCGAAAGCTGATACGAAAGAAAAGTTAGACAAACCAGCAACAGGAACACCTGCAGCGACAGGCCCAGTTAAGGGTGGTCTAAATGGTAAAGTACCAACTTCTCCAGCAAAGGGAAAAGAATATAACGGTGAAGTTCGTAAAGATAAAGTACTCGTTTTACTTGTAGAGTACGCTGACTTTAAACATAACAATATTGATAAAGAACCTGGTTATATGTATACTGACGATTTTAACAAAGAACATTATGAAAAAATGTTATTCGGTAATGAGCCATTCGCATTAGAGGATGGTAGCAAAATCGAAACGTTTAAACAATATTACGAAGAGCAATCTGGCGGTAGTTATACAGTAGACGGAACAGTTACAAAATGGTTAACAGTTCCTGGTAAAGCTGCTGATTACGGTGCAGATGGTGCGACAGGTCATGATAATAAAGGACCAAAAGGACCACGTGATTTAGTAAAAGATGCATTAAAAGCAGCTGTAGATAGCGGTATTGATTTATCAGAGTTTGACCAATTCGATCAATATGATGTAAATGGCGATGGAAATCAAAAACAACCGGACGGTTTAATCGATCACTTAATGATTATCCATGCGGGTGTTGGACAAGAAGCAGGCGGCGGTAAATTAGGTGACGATGCAATTTGGTCACATCGCTGGACTGTTGGACCAAAACCATTCCCAATTGAAGGCACACAAGCGAAAGTTCCATATTGGGGCGGAAAGATCGCAGCATTCGACTACACAATTGAACCAGAAGATGGCGCAGTTGGTGTATTCGCACATGAATATGGTCATGATTTAGGTCTTCCAGATGAGTATGATACAGACTATACTGGTGACGGTGAACCAATTCAAGCTTGGTCTGTTATGAGTGGCGGAAGCTGGGCTGGTAACATTGCAGGAACAACGCCAACGAGTTTCTCACCACAAAATAAAGAGTTTTTCCAAAAAACAATCGGTGGTAACTGGGCAAATATCGTAGAAGTAGATTACGAGAAATTAAATAAAGGTATCGGTCTAGCAACATATTTAGACCAAAGTGTTACGAAATCTAACCGCCCAGGTATGATTCGTGTTAACTTGCCAGATAAAGATATAAAAACAATTGCTCCAGCATTTGGTAAGCAGTATTACTACAGCACAAAAGGTGACAATCTTCACACAAAAATGGAGACGCCACTGTTCGATTTAACAAATGCAACGACTGCGAAATTTGATTTCAAGTCATTGTATGAAATTGAAGCAGAGTATGATTTCCTTGAAGTACATGCTGTAACAGAAGATGGTCAGCAAACATTAATCGAAAAACTTGGTGAGAAAGCAAATAGTGGAAATGCACATTCAACAAATGGAAAATGGATTGACAAATCATACGATTTAAGCCAATTCAAAGGTAAGAAAGTAAAATTAACATTTGAGTACATTACAGATGGTGGTTTAGCATTAAACGGTTTCCTACTTGATAATGCATCACTAAATGTAGACGGTAAAGTAGTATTCTCTGATGATGCAGAAGGTACACCGCAGTTCAAATTAGATGGATTCGCTGTATCTAATGGAACAGAGAAGAAAAAACATAACTATTATGTAGAGTGGAGAAACTATGCTGGTTCAGATAACGCATTGAAATATGCTCGCGGTCCAGAATACAACACAGGTATGGTTGTATGGTATGCAGACTCAGCTTATACAGATAACTGGGTTGGTTTACATCCAGGACATGGTTTCCTTGGCGTAGTTGATTCTCATCCAGAAGCAATTGTTGGAACTTTAAATGGTAAACCAACAGTAGCAAGTAGTACACGATTCCAAATCGCTGATGCGGCGTTCTCATTTGATAAAACGCCAGCTTGGAAAGTTGTATCTCCAACGCGCGGAACGTATACGTATAATGGCTTAGCAGGCGTACCGAAGTTTGATGATTCGAAAAAGTATATTAATAAACAGATTCCAGATGCAGGACGTATTTTACCGAATCTTGGCCTGAAGTTTGAAGTAGTAGGACAAGCTGATGATAATTCTGCAGGTGCTGTTCGTTTATATCGTTAATACAGTAAAACTACCGAAAGATTTTCTTTCGGTAGTTTTTTTGTGAGCAATGAATTTTATATGCAAGAAGAAATTATATATAATGTAACTTTACGAATAGAAATTTATTATATATGAAGTCTATATAAATAATGAAAGAATTGGATAAAAATAGTGGGAGAAGGTGAATGAATGAGTGTTTCTTCTATTGTAAATAAACAAAAGGCATATTTTTATAATGGTCATACGAGAAGTATAGAAGTGAGAAAGAATAATTTGAAGAAGCTTTATAAAGGCATTCAGCGCTTTGAAGAAGAGATATTTCAGGCATTGAAATTAGATTTAAATAAGTCAGTTCATGAGTCGTTTACAACGGAAGTTGGATATGTATTAAAAGAAATTTCCTTTCAATTGAAGCATATTTCATCGTGGAGTAAACCGAAGCGGGTTCGAACAGCACTCACTCACTTTGGATCAAAGGGGAAAGTAGTGCCTGAACCGTACGGTGTGACACTTATTATTGCACCGTGGAACTATCCGTTTCAATTAGCAATTGCACCTCTAGTAGGAGCGTTGGCGGCTGGAAATACAATTGTTTTAAAGCCGTCAGAGCTAACGCCAAACGTTTCCGAAGTGCTTACGAGGATGTTAGAGGAATTATTCCAAGAAGAGCTTGTAGCGGTAGTAGAAGGCGGTGTAGAAAAGAGTACGGAATTGTTAAAGGAACCGTTTGATTATATTTTCTTTACAGGTAGTGTCGGTGTTGGAAAAGTTGTGATGGAAGCAGCAGCGAAACGGTTGACGCCACTCACGTTAGAGCTTGGGGGAAAAAGCCCATGTATTGTACATAAAGATGCAAAAATAGATGTAACAGCAAGACGAATTGTTTGGGGTAAGTTTTTAAATGCGGGGCAAACGTGTGTAGCGCCTGATTATATGTATGTGCATACTTCGGTGAAAGAACAGTTAATCGAGGCATTAAGACACGAAATTGCGGAGCAGTATGGAAAAGATCCACTAAACAATGACAATTATGTACGAATTGTGACTGAACGTCATTTTGAACGTTTATGTGCATTTTTGAAAGATGGTAAAACGGTAATCGGTGGGAACTATAAAAAAGAAACTTTACATATAGAACCAACAGTGTTAACGAATGTTACATGGCAAAGTACTGTTATGGAAGATGAAATTTTTGGTCCGATTTTACCAATTGTAGAATACGACAACATAGAAGAGGTAATTGGCACAATTCAGCAACATCCGAAGCCGTTAGCGTTATATGTATTTTCTGAAGATAAAGAAATACAAAAGAAAGTGACAAGTAATATTTCATATGGCGGAGGCTGTATTAATGATGTTGTCTATCATCTTGCAACGCCATATTTACCTTTTGGTGGTGTTGGAAGTAGTGGATTAGGTAGTTATCATGGGGAAGAAAGTTTTCGGACTTTTTCACATTATAAAAGCATTTTAGCCCAATCTACGGCATTCGATATGAAAATTCGTTACTCTTCTACAAAAAGTGCTTTAAAATTCATACGAAAGTTGTTAAAATGATGATGGTGTTTATCAGTAGGCCTAGCCGTATGATAATAGCCCCTTCGCAATGGAAGGGGTTTTTCTGTTCGACATATGTATCATGCAAAAATGAATCAAACATACTACATAAAGAATAGAAGAGAACGCTGCTAAACAACCATTTTTGTTTGGATCGAAACAAAAAATAGTCTATAAAACATAAATATTTATTCATGAATATAAAAATTAAAATTTAAGGTAGATAGGACGGGAAAATGAAAAAGATTATTAAAGTTGAAGCAGTAGAAAAACATTTTGGAAATCAAGTGATTATCCCACCTCTTTCTTTAGACATTAAAGAAGGGGAATTTTTAACGATTTTAGGGCCGAGTGGTTGCGGGAAAACAACGTTACTTCGCATGATCGCAGGTTTTGAAACGCCAACTAAAGGGAATCTTTTATTAGATGATGAAAAGATTAACGACTTGCCACCATATAAGCGTCATATGAACTTAGTGTTCCAACATTATGCGCTATTCCCACATATGAATGTGGAGAAAAATATTTGTTTCGGTATGAAAATGCAGAAAGTACCGGCAGCAGAGCAGAAAGAGCGTGCTGAAGAGGCAATGCGTTTAACGCAGTTACTTGAGTTCCGTAATCGTAAACCTGCAAAGCTTTCTGGTGGACAGCAGCAGCGTGTAGCAATTGCGAGAGCGATTGTAAATAACCCGCGTGTATTATTACTAGATGAGCCACTTGGGGCGTTAGACTTTAAGTTAAGAAAAGATTTGCAACGTGAATTGAAAAACTTACAACGTAATTTAGGAATTACATTCATATACGTAACGCACGATCAAGAAGAAGCGATGAGCATGAGTGATCGTATTGTCGTTATGAATAAAGGACATATTGAGCAAATTGGAACGCCGAAAGAAATTTACAATAAGCCGAAAACAATGTTCGTTGCGACATTTATCGGTGAAAATAATATTGTGAAAAATGGGGAAGGCTATGTAGCAATTCGCCCTGAAAACGTAAAGGTACGTTCGGTTGAAGAGCCGATTTTAAAAGAATACCATCTTGGACATATTGAAGACGTTGAGTTTGTTGGAAATATGGAAAAGCTATATGTACGTGACGAGAAAACATCAGAATTACTAATGGCATATCAAACTGCTGAAGAAGCAGCGCAGTGGAGCATTGGAGATAATGTATACGTAGGCTGGGAGCAAGAGGACGAGGTGACCTTAAATTGAAAAAAGGGAAATTACTCGCACTACCGACAGTCGCGTGGCTGTTAATCTTCTTCCTAATTCCCCTTCTGTTTGTATTGGCATTTGCCTTTATGCAGCGCGGGGCATATGGGACAGTGGAAATGCAATTTACGTTAGAGAATATAGCTCGTGTGTTTGATCCACTATACATGGGAACGTTATGGGAAACTGTTAAGATTGCAGTTATTACAACAGTAATCTGTTTAGTAATTGGTTATCCATTTGCTTATACAATTACAATTGTTGATCGCAAATACCGTTCAATTCTTTTATTATTGGCAACGATCCCGTTTTGGATTAACTTCCTTGTTCGTTCATACGCATGGATTGTTATTTTACGTTCACAAGGTCTTGTAAACACATTGCTATTGAAACTAGGTATTATAAGTGAACCTTTAAATTTACTATATAACACACCTTCTGTAATACTCGGAATGGTCTATTCTTTATTACCATTTATGATTTTACCGGTGTATGCAGCGATTGAGCAGCTTGATAAGCGTAAGCTAGAAGCAGCTTATGATTTAGGAGCAACACCAGCAAAGGCATTTTGGAATGTAACAGTACCAATGACGATGTCAGGGATTGCTACTGGTTCTATTTTAGTGTTTGTTTCTTCTATCGGAATGTTTGTTGTATCAGACGTTATGGGTGGATCGAAAGTAGCATTAATCGGAAACGTAATTCAAAATCAATTCTTAGGAGCGCGTGACTGGCCGTTTGGATCTGCGTTATCTATGATTGTTGTTCTATTCTCTGTTCTGTTAATTTACTTATATTATCGTGCAACGAAAGTATATAAATATGATGGAAACGGAGGGGAATAGGCAAAGATGAAGAAGTTTTTAGTTTCTTATTCTTGGTTAATTTTATTGTTCTTGTATTTTCCAATGATGGTTTTAATGGTATATTCCTTCAATGATTCTCGCATTAATGCGGAATGGGAAGGTTTTACATTCCATTGGTATACAGATTTATTTCAAAAGCAAGATGTTATTGATGCGTTTGTAAATAGTATGACGATTGCGATCGTAACGACGGTTGTAACGACAGTTCTTGGTGTGATTTTCGCGATTGCATTACATCGTTATAAATATCGTTATGAAGGGGCTATTAACGGCCTTGTGTATTTACCAATTTTAATTCCTGATATTTTAATGGGATTATCTTTACTTATCTTATTTAGTCAATTAGGTATGGAACTTGGTAAAACAACAATTATTATTGCGCACATTACATTTAGTATTTCATTTGTTGTCGTTATTTTAGCAGCACGTCTTTCTGGTATGGGACGTGATTTAGAAGAGGCTGCGAATGATTTAGGAGCAACGCCGTGGCAAACGTTTCGTTTTGTAACGTTCCCAGCAATTGCACCAGGGGTCATTTCAGCCGCATTATTAACATTCACATTATCAATTGATGATTTTGTAATTAGTTTCTTCGTATCAGGACCAGGATCAACAACATTGCCATTATACATTTACAGTATGGTTAAGCGCGGAGTATCACCAGAAATTAATGCACTCTCTACAATTTTAATTGTAGCTATCGTAGGATTAATGGTTCTATCTGAAATCTTCCGTAACAAAGGTGCAGATGGTGAAGAAAACTCTGGAGGACACCTTCCTTTATAATACGAACGATATAGAAAGTACGAGGAGGTAATAAACCGATGAAATTAATGAAAAGATTAGCCGGCGCAGCAATTAGCTTTAGCCTTGTTGCTGGTGTACTTGCTGGTTGTGGTGAAAAGAAAGAAGAGTTAAACATTTATAGCTGGGCTGACAATTTTGATGAGCAAGTGCTAAGAGATTTTGAAAAGAAATATAACGTGAAAATTAACTATGATAAGTATGCAAGTAATGAAGAAATGCTTGCGAAATTACAAGCAGGTGGCGCGAAGTATGATTTAATTCAGCCGTCTGATTACATGGTTAAAACAATGGCGAAAATGGATTTATTAGCGCCGTTAGACAAAAAGAATATCCCGAATATCGAAAATATGGTTTCTAACTTCAAAACACCGGCGTTTGATCCAGAGAATAAATATTCTTTAGTATATACTTGGGGCGTAACAGGTATTGCATACAATAAAAAGTATGTGAAAGAAGCTCCTACAAGCTGGGCTGACCTATGGAATGAAAAATATAAAGGGCATGTAACTTTATTAAATGATTCTCGTGAAGTGTTAGGAATGGGTCTTAAAAAGCATGGATTCTCAAACAGCACGAAAGACGATACACAGTTAAAGACAGCAGCAGATGATTTAAAGAAGCTGCTTCCAAACTTATTAGCATTTGATACAGATAATATTAAACAAAAATTCATTACAGAAGATGCTTGGATCGGAACAGTTTGGTCTGGAGATGCAGCGTTTATCGCAAAAGATAATAAAGATGTAGAGTACGTTGTACCAAAAGAAGGTGGCACAATTTGGGCTGATACGTTAGCAATTCCAAAAGGTGCGAAAAACAAAGAGCTTGCAGAGAAGTTTATGAACTACTTATTAGATGAAAAAGTAAGTGTGAAAAACTACGAGTCAATTGGATACAGTAATCCTAATGAAAAAGCTCATCCTCTTCATAGTAAAGAATATCGTGATAATCATATGATCTTCTTAACGAAAGAAGAATTAGATCGTACAGAATGGCTTGTTGATGTAGACGATAAGCTAAAAGACTATGATCGTTACTGGACAGAGTTAAAAACAAAAGGTAAATAAGTAAGGAAATGCGGTTTCTAAAATAGAAATCGCATTTTTTCATAGTAGGAGGAAATCGCTTGAAAAAGAAGTTGCATCAATATGAGGTAGTATGTATCGTTTTATTACTTGCTGTATTTGGCATTGTGGCTTGGCGTGTACATGCGGGTGGCGTTACAGTGATGGATACATATGTCCGAGCATTAGTAAAAGGATTACAAACAGAAGGTTCGCTTACATTTTTTTCACACTATACAAAATTAGGTTCTGCTATCGGGATCGTAACTACGCTGGCTATAAGTTTACTTGTTTTTTGGAGAAAACGTTATTATGCTGCGATGATCGTGTATCCAATGGGCATTTTAATAACACATCTTGTTAATAAAGGGATAAAAGAAATTGTGAAAAGAGAGCGTCCGTCGTTAAATGAAGCGTTGGATGCGCTTGGATATAGCTTCCCTAGTGGGCATGCAATGTTATCTATTATGACATTCGGATTTCTTACTTATATCATTGCGGCAAATTTGAAGAGTGTAACAGGGAAATATGTTATAACGATTTTGATGGGAATAGTAATTGTATCGATTGGATTAAGTAGAGTTATTTTAAATGTACATTATCCAACTGATATTTTAGCTGGTTATTGCGTAGGTGGTATTTTGTTAATTATGGCGATTTACTGCCATCGTTTACTTACGGAGAGATTGGGACTTAATAAAGAGAGATAAAAAAAACGTCTGGAAAAACTATCAATATAGTGTTTCCAGACGTTTTTTGTTTGTACGAAGATGTGATACAGTATAAATGACAATTGAATTATTTAAAGTAGGTGAAAATGTGTGAAAACAAATGTACATAAAGTAGATAAGTGGGGGAAATTAGGAGCTTTTTTGTATCAGTTTCGTTATACAGTAATTGTAGCATTACTATTGGTTGCGATCGCACTCGGTATTTTCGCTCCAAAGCTGCCGGGAGTATTAGGTGGTGATGGTTTCCAAACGGAAGGGGACTATCAAAAAACGAAAGAAATTTTAGATAAAGATTTTAAGAGGTCTCAAGACACACTTCTACTCGTTTTTGAAAAAAATAAGGGTGCTTCACATGAGGAATTTCAAAAGCAAGTAGAGGGAATTGTAAAGAATGTACAAGAGAAAGAGACATATGAATCTTTCCATCACCCAGTGCAAAATAAAGAAATGTTACAAGATGATATCGGCTATGCGACAATTTTATTTTCCGGGAAAACAAATAAAGAACGAATGGAAAAGACATTGCAATTTGCTGATAAAATCGAAAAGGAAAGTAATGCAGCATTAAAAGTAACGCCTACAGGGTTTCCAAAAATTAATCAAGAGATTAATGAAAGAACGCAAAATGATTTAAAAGTAGCAGAGATGATTGGGTTACCAATTGCATTTCTCGTATTACTATTTTCATTTGGTAGTCTTTTGGCATCTATTTTACCAATTGTAAATGGGGCACTTAGTGTTATTAGTACGATGGGCATATTATACTTTATAGGTAGCGATAAGGAACTATCTATCTTTGTGTTAAATGTTGCACCCATGATTGGACTTGCGCTATCTATTGATTTTGCACTATTATTTGTAAATCGCTTTCGAGAGGAAGTTGCAAAGCGAACGGTAAAAGAAGCGATCGCAATTACATATCAGACAGCAGGGCGCGCAATCGTATTTTCAGGATTATGTGTATTTGTTGGATTATCCGGCTTATTTTTCTTTAAAATCGATTATATTCAGTCTGTCGCAATTAGCGGAATGATTGTTGTGATTATGAGTATTTTATTCTCACTCACACTTCTTCCAGCGCTATTATCATTAATTGGGAAACGAATATTAAAAAAGAATCAAGTAGCGCATACGCCGGCAAAGGCGTGGCGTAAGTTTGCACAATTTGTAATGAAACATCCAATCGCAATGATTATTGTTGTTACAACATTTATTGTGATTTGCTTATTACCGTTACGTACAGCTAATTTGCAGTTCCCTGACGTAGAAGCTCTACCTAAACAAAGTGATACAAGAATTGCATATGAGAAGTACGAAGAGGCATTTAATAAAACTGCAAAAAAACATGCTGATGTTACGTTAGTAGTAGAGACGAAAAAAGATATGAAAGAAAAAGAAAGTTTACAAAAGATAGAAGAAGTCGTTCAAAAGTTAAAAGATGATAAGAAAGTATATGAAGTGAGAAGCTTATACGACGAGTTAACTGGTATGAAAGCAGATCAAGTTGCTGGAATGTTAGAGTCGCCAGAAGCAGCGAAACTAGCTCCTATATTTGAAGCATATACGAAAGGAAATAAGACGACGATAGAAATCTTTTTGAAAACAAAACCACGTACTGAAACTGCTAAACAGTGGGTTCGTGATTTTAAACAAAATTATAAAGAAACAGATGTTACGTATTATTTAGGCGGGATGACGACGTTCCAACAAGAGTTAGAAGATGAAATTAAAGATAAAGTTGCAATTGGTATGTCTGTTATATTTGGATCGACCTTTGTTATATTATTATTTGCATTCCGATCTATACTCATTCCAATTAAGGCGATTATTATGAATATACTTAGTTTAAGCGCAACAATTGGAATTGTTGTTTGGTTATTTGAAGGTGGGCATTTTGGTTTAGAAGCGAGTCCTGTTCTATTTGTCTTACCAATCTTTATTTTCGGTCTCGTATTTGGGCTTAGTATGGATTATGAAGTTTTTCTTATTTCACGTATTCATGAGTTATATGAAGAAACAGGAGATAATGATCAAGCAACGTTAGAAGGACTTGTGTCAACAAGTAGGATCATTACATCAGCTGCGTTAATTATGATTGTTGTAACAGGTGCGTTCGCCTTTACTGATATTTTACCAGTACGGCAAATGGGGCTTGGTGTTGCATTAGCAATATTCCTTGATGCAACAATTATTCGTCTTATGCTTGTACCAAGTTTAATGAAACTGTTTGGAGATTGGAACTGGTGGTTACCATTTCGAAAGAAAAGAGAAAAATCATCGTAAAAAATACTCATCTTATAGATGAGTATTTTTTTATGAATAGCAAGACCTACATTTTGCAAATAGTATGTGATAAGAACATTACATATAAGTAGGTGAAGGCAATGTTTCGTTATTTTAAGTTTAAGCTCAATGATACAGTACAGTTTGCAGAAAACGATGGGCATATGTATCGCATTGTCGGTTATCGATTAGAAAAAGGATATTATCCAAAAGATGAATGGACTCATATCATTTATGAATTACTTAGAGATTTTGATGGGTATACGATGGATGCGGAAGAGGAGGAACTTGTAAAGGTCATTCGAGTAGAGGATGAGTATTACAAAATACAAGAAGTATCGGGCTATCGTTATCCAGTAAAAATGAAGCAAAAACAACAAGTGATGAAAGTAGAAAAAATTGATGACTTATTAGATACGTATAATGATTATAAAAGATTGGCGGATTTCTTTAAAGATTTATCGTATGAGCAAAAAGCGGAAGAAGTATTGCAGGAAATGAAACGGCGTAGAGCGTGAGGGGGACAGTCTACTATAAGACTGGCCTCTATTTTTGACGGTGCATCAAATTGTGTTTTCCGTTACAATGAGAGAATCAATAGAAATAAGGTGATACAGTATGGAAACGAAGAAGAAGGGCGAATGGTGCGAAATTACTGTTCCAGCGAAATGGAATGGCATAAGTATTGATTCGTTATTAAAAATAGAATGGGAAATACCGAAAAAGTTGTTACATCAGCTTCGTATGGAAAAAGGTATTACCGTTAACGGAGAACAGAGAAGATGGAATGAGCTTTTAAAAGAAGGCGATAAGTTACAAGTGCATATGTTTATGGAAGAAGAATACGATGTAGAGCCTGAATATGGTGAATTAGATGTAGTATATGAAGACGATCACGTACTCATCGTAAATAAGCCTGAGAAGATGGATACGCATCCTGCGGAAAAAGGTGGAACGGGAACACTTGCAAACCTTGTTGCTTTTCATTTTCAAATGCAAGGTTTAGAGACGAAGGTTCGTCATATTCATCGGTTAGATAAAGATACGACAGGTGGTGTCGTGTTTGCTAAGCATAGAATTGCTGGTGCAATTATGGATCGTTTATTAATGGAACGAAAAATTAAAAGAACATATGCGGCGCTTGTGGAAGGGAAAGTAAAAGGTAAGCAAGGAACAATTGACGCAGCTATTGGAAGAGATCGCCATCATGCGACGAGACGACGTGTTTCTCCAAAGGGAGATCAAGCTATCACATTTTATAAAGTAGAGAAGTATTTTAAAAACCAAAATGTTACGTTCGTAACGTTACAATTAGAAACAGGTAGAACCCATCAAATTCGTGTTCATATGAGCTATCATGGTAATCCATTAGTTGGGGATGTATTATATGGTGGACAAACGCAATATATGTCCAGGCAAGCATTACATGCGATGAAGATAAACTTCTTACATCCAATTACGAAAGAAGAGATCGAAGTGGATGTACCATTCCCTGCAAAATTAAATGATACAATGAAAGAATTTCAAAGAATGAATGCGTAAAGTGTAAGTTTAAATTTGAGAAAAGTAGATTCTTGCAGGAATTTCTCTAAAAGAAGCGAAGCCGTTAAGAGAAAAGAGAGGTGAGAATTGCTTGGTCAAATATAAATACATACTAGGAATATTTTTCGTTTGTCTTTTAGTTACTCTATGCCTCTATCCATATTTACCAAATGAGATGGCTGTACATTGGGATGAAAATGGTGGGCCGAACGATTTTATGAGTAAACAAGTTGTTATAGCATTTATTCCTTTTTTTCTTATTTTTTTACATGGATTGATGTATATTATTTCACATAATATATATAAGTTTAATGAAGGCGAGCATGTCATTATAAGTGGATTTCTAAAGACGATTACTTTATTTATGTTGTTTATCCATATGCTCATTCTCTTTATTAATTTTGGAAGCATGATATCCTTTCAGACAGGACTAACAATTGGAATTAGTATGTTTCTTTTTATGCTTAGTAAAGGATTTAAAAAAGTTAAGAGTACGGAAAAGGACCCAGTCAAATTACAAAAAATTCGTTTAGTGAGTAGGCGGATTTTTCAAGTGATGGCATGTAGTATATTGTTTTCCTTGTTTTTGAACTTGAAATGGGGATTTTATGTGTTACTTAGTGTAATAAGTTGTGGCTCTATTTTGTTTATGTTCTACATATTGTACTCATACATAATAGAAAGTTATGAAACGTAAAAAAGAGTCTTCTCATAATGAGAAGACTCTTTTAATCTATTTACTTCGTAATAAATTGTTGTGTCCAGTAGTTGCCGCTTTCTACATAGCCAACACCGATGTGAGTAAAGCCGTTATTTAAGATGTTTGCACGGTGTCCAGCACTGTTCATCCAAGCTTGTACTACCTCTTCAGGTGTACGTTGGCCTTGAGCGATGTTTTCACCTGCAGATGTATAAGAAATACCAAATTTCTTCATCATGTCAAACGGAGACCCGTATGTAGGGCTGTTATGATCAAAGTAGTTATTCTTCTGCATATCTTCAGATTTAACACGTGCTACTTTGCTTAATTCAGTATCGATTTTTAGTGCTGGTAAGCCTTGTTTTGCACGTTCAGCGTTTGTTAATTCAACAACACGTTGTTCGAATTCGCTTAAAGATTTTGCTTCTTCAGCAGGCTTTTGCTCAGCAGGTTTTTGTTCAGCAGGTTTTTGAGTATTGTTGTTTTCAGCTGGTTTTTGAGCTTCTGGTTTTTGAACTTCTTCAGCAGGCTTTTGCTCAACTGGTTTTTGCTCAGCGGGCTTTTGAGTTTCTGGCTTAGCTGTTGGTTGCTCAGTTACAACATTTTCAGTTGGTTGTTGACCAGGAATGAAGCAGTTTGGTTGGAAATTTCCTTGTTGCCATTGTGCTAATGACTCAACGCCCATAGATTGTAAGAATGCTTGTAATTCTTGTTGGCTCATTTGCTTCATCATCACTTTTGAATGCTGAATATTTTGAACCTTTATGTTAGATGGTTGTACAGTTGCAGCTTGTGCATCTAAAGATGATACTCCTAAAGTAAGAGCTGTTGCAGCAGCTACAGATAATAAAACACGCTTTTTCATGATGTGTGTCCCCCTATATAAAGTTTTAATTTGTTTTCACACGATTTGTTTTGACAGCCTGTCTGACTGACAAATTCATCGTAGCATACAATTTGCGAGAAAAAAGATGGAAAAAAATTCATAGACTTTAAAATTACCTAATTTATCCTAAGTGAAGAAAAGGGAAAAAATAAGAGAAACATAGAGTATAAAAGGAATTTTCAGCATTTTTATACTTCGTTTTAAGAGGGGGTTTTTGGATAAATGTACCTATATTGAAAATGAAGAATCCTATTGTATCAATGATTTGAGCGTTTTTTTGAGGAATATACTGGATTGATTTTTACAAAACTGTAATGTTTCTGTTGTTCTTTTTTATAATAAAGTAACATATTCTTAATCTTGTAGCGGACAAAAAAGCGGCTATCTCTTTACATAGACGAAGGAGATAGCCGTTTTTCTATTATTACGTATGTTACGAGTTATTACGAGTTGGTTTCAATTGCTTCTAATAATAAATCTACAATGTGAATTCCTCTGATTTTATGAGAAAGTCCTTCTCGTTCGATGCCTAATTTCATTTGTAGTAGACAACCTGGATTTGCAGTAACAATAGTTGCTGCTTCTGTTTCATGTACACGGTCCATTTTATAATCTAGAAATTCCATGGATAGTTCTGAATGAACAATATTGTAAATACCAGCAGAACCACAGCAGCGATCCGCATCTTTCATTTCACGGTATGTTGCGCCTTGAATTGCTTCTAGTAACATACGAGGTTCTGAAGATGTTCGCATAACATTGCGTAAATGACAAGAGTCTTGATACGTAATAATTTGCGGTGTGAGTCGTAAGTCATTTCGTTTATGGAAATCTAGTTCTACTAGAATAGCGGTAATATCTTTAATTTTAGAAACAAACTGCTTTGCACGTTCTGCCCACTGTGGATCATCTTTTAAAAGATAATCGTAGTCTACGAGGTAAGCTCCGCAACCACCAGCATTCGTAATAATATAGTTGATATTTAAATCTTCGAATGCTTTTATATTGCGTTTCGCTAATTCTTTTGCTCCACTTTTCTCACCAGCATGCCCATGTAATGCACCGCAGCAACTTTGTGTTTTCGGAATAACGATATCACAACCAGCTAACTGAAGAAGTTTCATCGTTGCGTTATTTGTTTCTAAAAACATCGTATCCATTAAACAGCCTGTGAAGAATGCAACTTGTTTCTTTTTTGTACTTTCAGCAGGTAAAAATTCAGGACGATCTTTCATTGCTTTCATTTTAGGGACTTTTGGTAAAACGAGATCCATCGTTGCAAGTGTTTCAGGGAATAACTTCATAATACCCATTTTATGTGTTAGTGTTTGTAAACCGGAACGTTGGTAAAATCCGATTAACCCTGTTAATGTTCTCATTCGATTTTGATGCGGGAAGAGCCCTTCAAAAACGACTTTACGAACGGCTCTCACTGGCACCGAGAACTTTTTGTTTTGATTTATAATATCACGAGCTTCTTCTAATAAATGTCCGTAATTTACACCTGATGGACAAACAGGTTCACAAGCACGGCAGCCAAGGCAAACATTCAATGTATTTTCAACATCTTCATCTGGTTCGATTAAACCGTCAACGACTGCTTTCATTATTGCGATACGTCCTCGTGGTGAATGTGATTCTTTATATCCAGATTGAATGTAAGTAGGACAAGTAGGTAAACAGAAACCGCATCGCATACAGTTTAGTAGTTCATCTTCACTTAATCTTTCTTTAAATTCTTTTTGAATGTTTTCTTTATTTAATGTTGTCATCGTTCAACCACCACTCTTTTGCGAGTGTCTTTCGCGAACATCTTGCCAGGGTTCATAATGTTATTTGGATCGAAGGCTTGTTTAATTCCTTGCATGGCAGCAATACCTTCTTTACCTAATTTCATTTCTAAATAAGGAGCTTTCATCGCACCAACACCATGTTCACCAGTAATTGTGCCACCAAGTTCAATTGCTTTCGCAAATATTTCAGCAAAAGCTTGTTCAGCTCGGTGCATTTCTTCTTCATTACGAGCATCTGTCATACAAGTTGGGTGTAGGTTGCCGTCGCCAGCATGCCCAAACGTACAAATAGGAATATTATATTTTTTTGCAATCGCATTAATAGCTTCAACCATCGGAGCTATTTGTGAGCGTGGTACCGTTGCATCTTCTAATATTGTAGTAGGTTTTAATCTTGCAAGTGCTGATAGTGCACTACGGCGAGCTGTCCGAAGCGCATCTGCTTCCGCTTCATCTTTTGCAATGCGAACATCGACTGCATTCATAGAGCGGCAAACGTTAGCCATTTTTTCAATATCTCGATTGACAACTTCAGGCGGACCATCTTGTTCGATTAATAAAATTGCTTTTACATCAGTTGGTAAACCGATTTGTGCAAACTCTTCTACTACTTCAATTGTCGGCTGGTCTAAAAACTCAAGTGTCGCTGGAATGATTTTATTTGCAATAATAGAAGAAACAGCACGTGCAGCTTCATTAATATCTTCATATAGTGCAAGCATCGTTTTCTTCGTTTCGGGCATAGGAATAAGTTTTAATATAGCTTCTGTTACGACGCCAAGTGTGCCTTCAGAACCGATAAATAAACGAGTTAAATCGTAACCAGCTACATCTTTTGCTAATTTACCGCCAGTACGAATAATATCGCCATTTGGTAAGACAAGTTCAAGACCCATCACATAATCACGTGTTACGCCATATTTTAATCCGCGTAATCCACCTGAGTTTTCATTAATGTTACCGCCGATTGTAGAAATTTTCATCGAGCTTGGATCTGGTGGATAAAATAAACCTTTTTCTTCTACCGCTTTAATAATATCAAGTGTAATTACACCAGCTTGTACAGTAATTGTTAAATTCTCTTCATCAATTTCTAAAATGTTATTCATATGGCGGAAGATAAGGACGATACCGCCTTCAAGTGGACATGTCCCCGCGCAAAGGTTTGTTCCAGAACCGCGGACATATACAGGGATTTTGTGAGTGTTACATATTTTTAACACTTCAGCTACTTCATTTGTATTACGAGGAGCAATGACTGCATCAGGCATTGCTTGGAAGTTTGGAGTGGCATCATAACTATACGTTAAACGCCCCATATTGGATGTATCTACATTATCTTTGCCAACAATGGATACGAATGAATGAATAATTTGCTTTTCTAACATTGGAAATCCCCCTCAAACTGTTAACGTATTTAGTCATCATAAAAAACGTTGTAACAGTGCTTTCATTATAATGATAAAAAAGTTGGGGGATTCTTTCTATGTATAATCATCTAAAGATTAATCTTTTTTATCATTCTTTTTTGTATGATTATCTAATATGAGGAGCGAGAAGTATAAAATGTTTAAGTCTTTGAATTGTTTCGGGTCAAGCCCTGTATGCTCCTCAATCTTTTTAAGTCTGTAATGCAATGTGTTAATGTGTATATGTAATTGTTCAGCTGTTTGTTTATAGGATTGGTTATAATCAATAAATAAGCGTAAAGTGTGCATAAGCTCAGGAGATGATAGTAAGTTTTCGATCGTACGCCTTAGAAACTGTTCCCGCGTTTCAGCAGAAATATCTTGTAAGCACATTTCTAAACGTAAATCTTCATTAAATATAATTTTTTTCGTTTCAATTGATACGGAAAGAGCTTGTAATGCTTGTTCGTATGATAAGTTCATATTGCTTGGTGTAACGGATTGTCCAATCCCAATATATAAAGGAATAGAAAACAAAGTTTCACAGTCTTGTTTTAATCTTTTTAAAAATTGATACGTTTGCTCTTTGGAGTTTGTGGCTGTAAATAAAATGAATCGATCATTTCCCCAACGAACAAATAGATGCTCCTTTGTTAATAGATTGCGTATGTGTTGCCAAATCTTACGCTGAAGCATCGTGTCATTTTGATCGATAGAGAACAAAATAAGTTGTTTCTTCTTATATAAATCAATACCAAGTGTTTTTGCGCGATCGAGAAAGCTTGGAGACCAGTCTGTATTTTGAAGCCAATCAAAGACAAATGCTTCATAAGAACGGTGTTCAAGTTCTAGTTGTTCTAAAAAGTAGTTTTCGTGAATGAGTAGTTCGGTCATTTTACGTAATATTTCCCCGTATTGTGAAATGTTTTCAGGTTCGCCTGTAATTCCAATGACACCAATTACTTCGTCATGAAATAGTAAGGGGAGGTTCATACCCGCCTTTACGCCTTGCAAACGTCGTTCATCTTCTTTTGTAATAATGACAGTTTTCTTTTGTTTCGCGCATCGGAGTGCACCTTCATGAAATTGGCCGATTCTTTCTACATCTGTACTCGCGATAATAACACCTTGTATATTAATGATAATAATATTTTCTTTAATTAGTCTGCGTACTTCTCGTACAATTTTATTCGCTAAATCAGGAAAAAGCATAATTTGCACACCTCAAATTCTATTTGTTGTACATTATATATGTAAATGCAGTAAGAAAGGAAAATTTCACACTTTCCACACATTTATTTGTTATTTTACAATTATAACGAAATCATCCGAAGATGGAGGGAATCTTTTGAGAAAGTATGTTTTTCTTCTCTGTTTTTTATTTCTATTAGTAGGGTGTCAAGGAAGTTCATATACACCGATTGCTAAAGATAAAAGTGTTATTATAACAACGAATATAAAAGAAGGTAGTATCAGTTTTGTTGATGAAAAAACTAAAAAGTTAATTACGACATGGGAACTTAATGAACCAATGGCAGGAGTTGCACTACTTCCAAACGGTGAGGACATACTTGTATATGGCAAGCAGTTAGAGTACATGTATGTATATTCACTAGCAGAAGGAAGGCAAGTGGACAAATATAAAACTGGAAAAGGCATTGTAAATGTGATTGTATCCGAGGATAAAAAACAATTATTTGCTGCTGATCAAACTGCTCAAAAGGTAAGGTTCTTTACGATAAAAGGGAAAGAGACAGGGAGTGTATCAACAGGAAAAGGGCCAATAACGATGGTAGAGCACGATAACCAGTTATCGGTATTAAATTTTTATGATACGAAGCTAACGACCATTGATACAAAGAAAAAAGAAGTGATACAATCCTTTATGATTCCCCCAGCATCAACGGGAGCGACAATTAGCCCAGATGGGAAAGAAATATGGATTGGCGGACATGGTGATGGAAATCAAGTCAATGAGAAAGTATTAGTGTATTCATTGCAGAGCGGAGAAATGGTACGTTCTTTACATGCTCCGTTTATGCCTGTGAATATAACGAAGGATAATAAGAATGTATATGCATTAAGTCACGGTTCGAATACGCTTAGAAAGTTTGATGTTCGCACGTATAAAGAGGTGGCTTCTGTAGAAGTAGGATCGAATCCATTTGCATTTTTGAAGAGCGGAGCAGAAGGATACGTAGCAAGCTATGATAGTGATGAATTGTGCGTCATGGATATGAAGAGTTTGAAAATAAAACAAACAATTAAAGTCGGAAAAGGGCCGTTTCAACTCATAGAGAGGGAAGGGAAGGACAATGAGTAAATATAGGGTGCTAGTTGTAGATGATGAAAGTGATATGAGGCAGCTTGTTGGAATGTACTTAGATAATTTCGGATACGAGTGGGGAGAAGCTGAAAATGGAAAAGAGGCTCTAAAAAAATTAGAGACGGATCATTATGATTTCGTTGTATTAGATATTATGATGCCAGAGATGGATGGACTTTCAGTTTGTAAAGAAATTAGAAAAACGTCGGATGTACCAATTATATTTTTAACAGCAAAAGGTGAAGAGTGGAATAGGGTGAACGGCTTACGTATGGGAGCAGATGATTATATTGTAAAGCCATTTAGTCCTGGAGAATTAATTGCTCGTATGGAAGCTGTGTTAAGACGTTATACAAAGCAAGAGCAACAAGAGGAGATTCAGTTTGGACCGATCCTTATTAATGAAAAAAGTAGGAAGATTGAGGCTGATGGTGAGCCAATTTCTCTTACAGTAAAAGAGTTTGATTTACTCTATTTTCTTTGCCAACATACGGGACAAGTATTTAGCCGGGAACAATTGCTGGAAAAGGTATGGGGATATGATTATGCCGGAAGTACAAGAACAGTGGATACGCACGTGAAAACGATGCGTTTGAAGCTTGGAGAAAGTGGAAACTACATTCAAACGGTTTGGGGTGTAGGCTATAAATTTGAGGTGTAACGTATGTTTACGATGGTACAGAAGCTTTGGCTTACAGTAGTATGTGCAGTATGTGTAACAGTTTCCTTTCTTTATTTTGTATCTTTATACTCGTATGAAAAACTATACGTTGATAATTTAAAAGATTCATTAGTAATGGAAGGGAAGCGTCTTGCTGCGCAATATGATAAGCGTGAAGGAATAGCAACTTTTGAAGAGAAAGTAAGAGCATTTGATCAAATATCTAGTTCAGATGTTCTTTTCGTATCTAATCCGCGTGATTTAAGCGCGTGTTTACCTTTTGATGTGCATCATCATTCTCTTATAAGTGAAGGGGACAGACAAGCATTATTAGATGGAAAAACTGTGACAAAGATAGGGTATGAGGAACATTTTGACCGAAATATTATGGGGGTTGTCATCCCTGTTTTAGAAAATAAAAAGTTAGTTGGCATTGTATATTCTTATATTCCTTTAAAAAGTATAAAAGACTTAATATATGATATGGGCCTTATTTTAGCACCGTTAGCACTTGCTATGACTTTACTGACAATATGGATTGGTAGAAAGATTATTATTGCTATTACGAGACCGCTTTCGCAAATGGAACGAGTTGCCAATCATTTGGCTACGGGAGATTTCTCAGAACGGATTACAATTTCTTCCGAAGATGAAATTGGACGATTAGGAAAAGCATTCAATAAAATGGCAAATTCTTTAGAGACAGAAGACGTAAAGCGTAAGGAATTTTTAGCTAACGTTTCGCATGAACTAAGAACACCGCTTAGTTATATAAAAGGATATAGTGAAGCTATTTTAGATGGTGTAGCGAAGGGACCACAGCAGGAAAAAGTAACACAGCTCATTCATAAAGAAGCGGGTCGTATGCAGCGTCTCGTTCATGATTTATTAGATTTAGCACAATTAGAAGGTGAACATTTTCCGTTAAAGAAACAACCTATCGTTTTTTCACAACTGATTGAAGATGTGTTAGATACGTATGAGATTAAGTTTATAGAAAAGAAAATTCGTATTTCAACAAATTTAAATCCAGAAATCATTGTAATGATTGATGAGGATCGTATGCAACAAGTGCTTCATAACGTGTTAGATAATGCGATACGGTATACAAATCAAAATGGGGATATTGTGATAACACTCAGGCAGATAGATGATTACTGTGAATTAAACATAAAAGATACAGGAATCGGTATTGAAACAGAGCATTTAGAAAATCTTGGTGAACGTTTTTACCGCGTTGATAAAGCGAGAAGTCGTCAACATGGTGGAACAGGTTTAGGCCTTGCCATTGTTAGACAAATTGTTCATATACATGATGGACAGTGGCGAATTGAAAGTGAAAAAGGGCATGGAACGACGGTTAGTATTAAATTGAAAATACAAGTTGAAGAAAGCATGTTCTAACGTGAAGGACATGCTTTTCTTCATGAGTGCAAACGAATAGAGGAATACATATAAATTAATATCGAATAAATATTAAAAATTTGACGATTTTATGAACAAAACATTTGTACTTCTTACCAATTCGTTCTAAAATAGTTATGATGCAAAGTTCTTATAAATCGTTTCAATTGTTGTTTGGAAGATACTGAGGTGATTTAACTGGAGTACAAATCTATTAAACCGAAAAAGATTTACGAAGAAGTATCTGAAGCTATTTTAACAATGATTAAAAATGGTACGTTAAAACCTGGTGACAAACTACTTCCTGTACATCAATTAGCTGAGCAGTTTCAAGTTGGTAGATCTGCTGTTCGTGAAGCGCTAAGTGCGCTAAGAGCAATGGGCTTAATTGAGATGAAACAAGGAGAAGGTACATATGTGAAGAATTTCGATTCTTCTTCATTAACAAAATCATTAAACAATAAATTATTAATGAAGAAAGAAGATATTTTGAACTTATTAGAAGTACGAAAGGTGCTTGAAGTGGGGGCAGTTCGAGCAGCTGCGGCAAAACGTACGGAAGATAATTTGCAAAATATGAAGCATTGGTTAGATGAAATGGCAAAGAGCATTGGAGATGAAAAGGCTGGCGAAAAAGCAGATTTTCAGTTCCATATGGGAATTGCGGAGTCTTCGCATAACAACATTTTGCTTGAACTCATGAATCACGTTTCAGAGATGATTGCTGAAACGATTGGTGAATCAAGACGCATTATTTTATATGGTGAACAAACAACATCAGAACGACTTATAGAAGAGCATCAAGTTATATATGATGCAGTGTTAAAGCAAGATGTAGAATTAGCGCAGCAAGCAATGCTAGATCATTTAACAAATGTAGAACATATTGTCACAGGTAAAAACGATATAAATTCGTAATTTAATCTTTTAAAAATCAAATTTTTTGATAAAATAGAGAAAGATTAAGTAAGCGTTTTCTTTAGAAGAGGGAGAGGATAGGCCATGGTTGAGCCTACTTCTTCTTTTCTTAGTCATCTGATGACCATATGTTTGTTGGTGGAGTTGTAAAAAGGGGGAGTAATAATTATGAAAGTTACTTTATTTGTTACTTGTTTAGTCGATATGTTTGAAACAAACGTCGGCAAAGCAACAGTTGAAGTGTTGGAGCGTTTAGGTTGTGAAATTGAATTTCCAGAAGCACAAGTTTGTTGTGGTCAGCCTGCTTATAATAGCGGCCATGTAGAAGCAGCAAAAGAAGCGATGAAACATATGATTGAAACTTTCGAAGATGCAGAATATATCGTTACACCATCTGGTTCTTGTGCGACAATGTTTCATGAGTATCCGCATGTTTTTAAAGATGATCCGAAGTGGGCTAAACGTGCACAAAAGGTTGCCGATAAAACATATGAATTTACACAATTTATTGTAGATGTTTTAAAAGTGACAGATGTTGGTGCAAGCTTACCAGGGATAGCAACTATTCATAAATCTTGTCATATGACACGCCTGCTTGGAGTAAAAGAGGCACCAGGAATTTTATTATCAAACGTAAAAGGATTAACTGTGAGAGAACTGCCAAACGAACAAAATTGTTGTGGGTTTGGGGGAACGTTTTCAGTGAAGATGACTCCAATTTCTGAGCAAATGGTAGATGAAAAGGTAGATAGTGCAATGGAAACAGGTGCTGATTATTTAATCGGTGCAGATTGTGGGTGTTTGTTAAACATTGGCGGACGTATTGAGCGTTTAGGAAAAGAAATAAAAGTAATGCATATTGCTGAGGTACTAAATAGTCGCTCATGAAGGGGGAACATAAGCTATGTCTATGAAAATCAGTGAGAAAAAATTTAATGATCGCGTTGGCGATGGAATTCAAGATTCTTTTATGCGCGGAGCAGTATCTTCTGCGCAAACGCGCCTATATACGAATCGCTTAAAAGCAGCGGACGAATTAGGAAACTGGGAAGAGTGGCGTGAACTAGGTGAACAAATTCGCCAACATACGTTAGAAAATCTTGATTATTACTTAATGCAGTTAAGTGAAAATGTATCAAAAAGAGGCGGACATGTGTACTTTGCGAAAACGAAAGAGGAAGCAGCAAAGTATATTCAAGACGTTGCAAAAAAGAAACAAGCGAAGAAAGTTGTAAAATCAAAATCAATGGTAACTGAAGAAATTAGTATGAATCATGCCCTTGAAGAGATTGGTTGTGAAGTGTTAGAAAGTGACTTAGGAGAGTATATCTTGCAAGTAGATAACGATCCACCTTCACATATTATTGCGCCCGCACTTCATAAAAACAGAACGCAAATTCGTGATGTATTTAAAGAAAAGCTTGGCTATGAAAATTCTGATGATCCATATGAAATGACAAAGTTTGTTCGTAAACAACTTCGTGAGAAATTTATGGATGCAGAAATTGGTGTGACAGGTTGTAACTTTGCAGTTGCAAATACTGGCTCTCTTTGTTTAGTAACGAACGAAGGTAATGCCGATCTTGTTATGTCGATTCCGAAAACTCAAATTGCAGTAATGGGTATGGAACGTATGGTTCCGACAATGGAAGAATTAGATGTTTTAGTTGGTTTACTATGTCGTAGTGCAGTAGGGCAAAAATTAACAAGTTATGTAACTGTAGCGGGACCAATTCAAGAAGAGGAAGTAGATGGACCAGAAGAATTCCACTTAGTTGTTGTTGATAATGGCCGCTCTCAAATTCTTGGATCTGAATTCCGCTCAGTATTGCAATGTATTCGTTGTGCTGCTTGTGTTAACGTATGTCCTGTATATCGTCACGTTGGTGGACATTCGTATGGTTCTATATACTCAGGACCAATCGGTGCGGTATTAACACCACTTTTAGGCGGATATGATGATTACAAAGAGCTTCCATATGCCTCTAGTTTATGCGGAGCGTGTACAGAAGCTTGTCCAGTAAAAATACCATTGCATGATTTATTATTAAAACATCGTCAAGTAATTGTTGAGCAAGAAGGACGTGCACCACTTGCAGAAAAATTAGCAATGAAAATGTTTAGTATGGGTGCATCTTCAGCAGCTTTATATAAAATGGGATCAAAAATGGCGCCAGCAGCAATGAGTCCATTTACATCTGGCAACCGTGTATCAAAAGGTGTTGGGCCACTTAAAAACTGGACAGATATTCGTGAATTCCCGGCTCCAAGTAAAGAACGATTCCGTGATTGGTATAAAGATCATAAGAAAGGCGGGGAAAAATAATGACAGGATTAATTCAAAACCGTGAGTCCTTTCTAGATAATATTGCAAAAGAACTTGGACGTGAGCGGAAAACGGAAGGCGTAAAGCGCCCAGCATGGAAAAGTAATGTGAATGTAGAAACGCTAAAAGATTATTCACAAGAAGAATTGTTAGAAGTATTTAAAAATCAATGTACAAACATTCATACAACTGTAGTGGAAACGACAAACGACCGTTTACGTGAAGATATTCAAAAAGTAATCGTGGAAAACGGCGGGGGACCTATTATGTTATCGGCAGATGAACGTTTTGATTCTTATGGATTAACTTCTTTATTTAAAGAAGAGCTTCCAAAGCAAAATGTTGAAGTGAATGTATGGGATCCTGAGAAAAAAGAAGAGAATATGCGTATCGCAGAAAGAGCGAATATTGGAATCGCATTTAGTGATTATACTTTAGCTGAATCTGGTACGATTGTTGTACAAAGTCATAAAGGTCAAGGTCGTTCTTTACACTTTTTACCAACTGTTTACTTTGCTATTATTCCACGTGAAACACTTGTGCCTCGTATTACACAAGCTGTTCAGGATATGAACACACGTGTAGAAAATGGCGAGGCAGTAGCATCTTGTATTAACTTTATTACAGGACCTAGTAACTCGGCAGATATTGAAATGAATCTTGTTGTCGGAGTACACGGACCATTAAAAGCAGTATATTTCATCGTATAAAAGAGGGGAAAGCAGGCCAGAAAATGGCCTGCTTTTTTAATAGAATAGAAATAATATGAAGTAGAATTTCTCTCCTTTTTTTGCTATGTTCTTCTGGAAAGGAGAGGAAGGGATGTTCACTTATTTATATGCATTGTTAGTGGGGATGGTGTTTGGTTCTTTTTTTATGTTAATTGCGATGAGAGTGCCGCTAGGTGAGTCTATCATTACCCCTCGTTCACATTGTCATTATTGTAAGTATGTGCTAAAGCCAAAAGAATTGATCCCAATCATTTCATTTTGTATACAACGGGGACGTTGTACGAATTGTAAGAGGAAAATTTCAATTTTGTACGTAGTATTTGAACTTGTAACCGGAATGATATTTTTTCTTACTGTATATATGATTGGGGTGGAACGAGAGCTTATCATCATTTTATCGCTATTTTCGCTACTTCTTATTATTTCAGTTACAGATTACATATATATGTTAATCCCAAATCGTATTTTAGCTTGGTTTGCCTGTTTACTCATTTTAGAATGTATTTTTGTACCGTTAGTGACTTGGACAGATAGTATAGTTGGTAGTGGCGTTATATTCATTTTGTTATATTGCATGCAAAAGATATATCCAGAAGGGCTTGGTGGAGGGGATATAAAATTACTTTCGTTACTTGGATTTATAGTGGGACTGAAAGGGATTTTTATGATTTTATTTTTAGCATCTTGCTTTAGTCTTTGTTTCTTTGGAGTTGGTATAGTATTAAAACGTATGAAAATGAGGAGCCAAATTCCGTTCGGTCCTTTTATTAGTCTTGGAGCAATATGTTACATGTTGGTCACGTATATAAAATAGAGAGGGGATAGAAAATGAATGTATATATGGATGATCAAAGAAGTTGTCCGTACGGGTATGTGCCCGCCACTACAGTAGAATGTGCTTTGCACATGGTTCGGGATTATGATGTGAATATTCTTTCCCTTGATTTTAATATGGGATGGGGGGGAAAGAAATGGATTAGATTTTCTAGAGGCTTTTTGTAAAGAGGGTTTATATGTAAATGAAATTCACCTTCATACGAATGATGTCATCGGTATGCACAAGATGAAACAGAGAATTAATAAGGGAAAGGAAGAAGGAGAAATTAATCCGCACCTTGTTGTTAAATATGTGGGGAGCTAAAAACTCCAAAGTAAAACTTTGGAGTTTTTAATGTTTCATATGTGCTTGTAACGGAATGATTTCTTCTTGTTGAGCTGCTACTAATTCAGTTTCTTCTTGTTTCACGTCAGGTACTTTTTTTGTTAAGTAATGGTATACCATACCGACAAAGACGGACCCGCCAATAATGTTACCGATTGTAACTGGAATTAAGTTATGAATAGCACCTGCAAAAGAAATTGTCTCCGGATGCGGTGAAACTAAAGATAGAGCAAACAGTGATAAGTTTGCAATGCTATGCTCGTAACCAGATAAGAAGAATGTGAAAACGAGTAGCATCATCATCATAATTTTTGCTGTATCACCTTTAACTTGAGAAGGTAAGAAACACGCAAGACATACAAGCCAGTTACATAAAATTGCTTTAAAGAATAATTGCATTGTAGGTGTATTCATTTTTCCTTCTACTACTTTATTCATGAAATGGCCGTGATCAATTGCTTCGAAAATTCCAGTTGCATAAAATAGTAAGGCAAAGAATAAAGCTCCAGCTAAATTCCCTGCATAACAAGCGAACCAGTTACGAAGTGTATCAGAAATCGTTGTTTCTTTTCTTAAAGTTGCTACAGTGAAGTACATTGTGTTTCCAGTAAACAATTCAGCACCGCCATATATAATAAGAACGAGAGCAATTCCGAAAAACATAGAAGCAGCTAAATAAGTTGCTGGTGAATCTGCAATGTGAAAAAAGTTACCTAATTTAAAACATAGTACAATAATAAAACCGATATAAATACCCGCAAGTGCGGCACGAATGAAATATTGCATCGGGTTTGTATCTAGCATTTGTTTTTTGCTCTTAGCCAGTTTGACAACATAATCTAATCCTTGTTCTAGCATGAGTAATACGCTCCTTTAGTACATCATCTATAAATACTCCTTATATGAATAAAGTACATGGAATCGTTCTTAGTTTCAATAAGTTTGTGCAATGTTTCACAAAAAGGACATACATAGATTAAGAAAACGTTTACAAAAGATAGTATAATGGAATTTTTTCTGGACATTGAGAGGGGGAAGGGAAAAAGAAAAAGCGCTGTAATTACAGCGCTTTTTCGTCTAAATTCTTTTCTACTTTTACTTCTACTTCTTTCGAGAAGAACCAGCCACCAACTGCGATTCCAACTAATACAATCCAGAATGTAAGTTTCCATGGCGTAGATTCTGGGAATGAATGCGGAATTACATTTAATGCAGGGTGTGCTAATGTATAAATTGCTAATTTCACACCAACCCAACCTACAATTAAAAATGCTGCGGTTTCAAGTCCTGGTTTACGTTTTAATATTTGTACGAAAGCAGTTGCTGCAAATCGCATAATGATTAATCCGATAAGTCCACCTACAAAGATAACAACGAATTGCCCAGTATCAAGACTACCAATTGTACCTAAGCCTGTTTTTGGTAAAGTCATTGCTAATGCAACAGCAGCTAAAATTGAATCAACTGCAAAGGCGATATCAGCAACCTCAACTTTAAATACAGTCCACCAAAAGTTCTCTTGTTTTTTCTTTGCTTCTTTTTCTTCTGTGTCTTCATCCGAATTCTTTTTAACATACGTTTTAAATAAGTGATTACCAGCGATAAACATAAGATAAATGGCACCGATTGCTTGCACTTGCCATACGTCGACTAGGAACGAAATCATAAATAACGATCCGAAACGGAAAACAAATGCCCCCGCTAATCCGTAAAATAGTGCTTTCTTTCGTTTTTCTTCTGGTAAATGTTTTACCATAATTGCAAGAACGAGAGCGTTATCAGCCGCTAAAATCCCCTCTAGTGCAATTAGGATGAGTAATACCCAACCATACTCCAATAATAATGATACATCCATGTACATTCTCCTCTCATTTCTATAAGTACTAAATAAGTGAAGAATTTCCCCACTATTTAGTTTCCCCATACTCCTGCCTATTAACTTTGGAAGAATTTGGAAATTAATACAAAAAAGACCTCTGCCGTTAATAGGCAAAGGTCTTGCTAGACATATGTAATGAAAATGCCAACAAAGCCGGAAGAACTAAGTTCTACGTAATGACGACTTTGTTTCCAAGAAATATTCTTGGACGCTACTCCCCTTTGGAGATATGCTATTGTACTCTCATTATATGGATAATTTATACGGTTGTCAACCTGTTAAAATATCTTCATTTGGATATTTTATTTTTCGGTTCTTTTTACGTGCAAATGAAAAAGCCAATGTTAAAGGTCCCATTTTCCCAAAAAACATCATAAAGATGATAATAGCTTTTCCGATCATAGTTAAGTGTGGTGTGAAATTCATACTGAGACCCACAGTCCCAAATGCTGAAAATACTTCGAAAGCACTCATCAATAGAGGAACTCGCTCAGTAATACTTAAAATTAAAATAGCAAAAAAGATAAATGAAATGGAAATAATAGTGATGGTCAATGCTTTGACAATGAGAGTATCTTTAATAGATTTTTTAAAAACGACAATATCATCTTGTTCTTGTAAAAATTTAAACACCCCAAAAAACATGATTAAAAATGTTGTTAACTTAATTCCACCACCGGTTGAAGCACTACCAGCGCCAATAAACATAAGGAGCATCATTAATAGTAGGGAAGGCTTTGATAATGCAGAAATATCAACTGTATTAAACCCGGCAGTACGAGTTGAAACCGCCTGGAAATAAGCGGCCATTCCTTCTTCAAATGGGGTAAATTCTCTCATAGAAAGGGAATTGTGGAACTCGAATATAAAAATAAAAACAGTCGCAATAATATTGACGATTAGAGTAGAAGAGAGCATAAGTTTTGAGTGTAATGTAAGGTTTTTAAAATTTTTCTTTCTTTTTATATCTACGATTACTGTAAAACCAATTCCACCTAAAATAATGAGGGAGGAAATAACGAGATTGACAAGAATGCTATGAGAATGGGACATTAAATTATCGCTCCACACAGAAAAACCAGCATTGTTAAAAGCAGAGATTGAATGAAAAAAGCTATAATAGACCCCTTTAGCAATCCCGTATTTTGGTACCCATTCAAAAGAAAGAATTAAAGTAGCGATACATTCGACTGTAAAAGAGAATAAAAATAATGCTTTGGCAAGACGAATGACGCCACCAATGTTCGTTTGATTTAACGCTTGTTGTAACAAAATTCGGTTTTGAAGACCAATTTTTCTGCCGAGCATAATCGCAATTAAAACGGCAAAGCTCATAATGCCAAGTCCGCCCACTTGTATAAGCGTTAAAATGACACATTGGCCAAATAAGGTAAATACTTTTCCTGTGTCTACAACACCAAGCCCTGTAACCGTACAAGCAGAAACGGTTGTAAATAAAGCATCGAGCCATGAAATAGACGTTGTTGTAGCAATTGGTAGCTTTAATAAGCATGTACCGATAATTGATAACATAATAAAAGACAAAGTAAGAACACGGGGAGGACTCATGCTAATATTAATCCGTTTCATGTTACATATCGTTCCTTTCAGTTTGCTCTTACTAGTATGTGAAAAAGCACGATTATGTATGTTAAAAATAGAAAGAGGCAGAGAATATCTGCCTCTAAGCCATATGGTATAGTATTATCCACGTAATTGTTGTTGAGCTAAAGCAACAAGTCGTTTCGTTACTTCACCGCCAACTGAACCGTTAGAACGAGATGCTGTATTAGAACCTAAGCTAACACCGAATTCTTGTGCGATTTCATATTTAAATTGTTCAAGCGCTTGTTCTGCACCTGGAACTAGTAATTTGTTTGTTTTTACCATGTTGATACACATCCTTATAAGTAGTCCAGTTCAGCTAAGTACCTATCTAAACTGGTAACGTTATTTTATGTGGAAACGACGTACTCATACGCGGAAGTAATCGGTGTGATTAGAAGTTATTGGATAGAAAAAAGAGTAGCAAATTTGCTACTCTTTTTTCAGTATTGTCGCTGTACCTTCCACGACAATATCACCGGATTGATTATATATGTTTGTTTGCAACGTAATGATTTTTTTATCGTCTCGTTTTTTAATGACTTCTGCCACAACGCGAAGTGTATCACCAATTTTGACAGGAGCACGGAATGAAACGTTTTGAGATAAATAAATCGTGTTTTTGCCAGGGAGTTTCGTTCCAAGAATCGTCGAAATGAAACTGGAAACGAGCATGCCATGAGCAATACGTTCTTTAAACATTGTCGTTTTTGCAAAAGAATCTAAAATATGAATAGGATTCACATCTCCAGTCAATTTTGCAAAATTAATAACGTCCTCATCCGTAATAGTTTTTGTAAGGGATGCTTGATCACCGACTTGAATCTCATCATAACGAAGCTCCGGAACAGTTTGTGCTTCTTGAAATGGATTCATTTTGGCCTCCTTCTTTTCCATATCGAAAAATGCCAGCCATCTTGATGTAGTAGGAGGAAGAAAGAGTTTTGTTTGTGCTGCAGTTAGCTCCCACATCTTTCTTACTTGATGGAAGTAAATAAATTTTTTGAGTTTTCCTCGAACTGCTTTGCGAGTTCTAGTTGTTTGGACTTGAACTCTCCCAAAAAAACATCTAACTGTTTTTGAACCTCGTCACGTTGTAATTGTTGTTGTTCGATAAATTGTTTTGTTGTTTCTTCAAATTGACCGCTAGTTTGAGTAAGAATAGACAAAGATGTTTTCGTAGGAGAAACAGTAAGTTGGTGCATTTGAGTAGAAAGTTCATTCCATTTTCCTTGCCACTCGTTAATTTGATCATTTAAGGAGTTTCCAGTTAATTGCTTCACGTAATCTGTATATTGGTTATTGAACTGAGCAGTGAATTGTTGTAGTTCTTTTTCTAGTTCATCTACTCCTGATGTTAATTTATGCAAAGCGTCTTGTTGTTGTTTTAAAGTTTCTAAAGTAAGTTGCTCTAATTGTTTCCCAGCTGAAGAGAAGAGGGAAAGAGATTGAGACCAGTTTTTCCAAAATGCATCGACTAATTCGTATGGCTTAGTTTCCATTGTTTGACCTCCAAATGTTTTTTTGCATATTGTGAACGCAGATTACTCTGCTGTACCACCAGGTGAAGATGAAGAATCCTTTTCATCCTTTTCTGGAGAAGTAGAAAATGGAAAGAATGCATTGGTGTATAACGTAAAAAACGTCCGCAACATATTTTGATAATGTTCAAAAGAAGTCGCACATGTTGTTAAATATTGCTCTCCATATTCTGTTAAAGAATAAATTCGTTTCGCTGGCCCGCCTTCGCTTGTATCCCAAGTAGAAGAAATAAGGTTTTCTTTTTCTAATTTGCGTAGTGTTCTATACACATTACCTTGGTCAACAGAAGAAAAGCCGATGTCCATTAGCATTTGAATGAGTTTGTAACCATGAAGACTCCAGTCTTTTAGACAGAGAAGTAAGAAAGGAACTAAGAAGTTTTTTGGCATGGAGTTTGGTTGTTTCGCTTGGTTTTTTTCCAAACTTTCTGGGTGTTCTGGTTCATTATGTAGCATGATTGTGCATCACCTCATGAATCAGTTAGATGGAATTTTTTGCTTATAAGTGCAATTTACACCTATCTGTTTTTAATGTCAACACATTTATTGGAAAATAAAGAAAAATAAAATATAGACTTGAAGTTTTATTCAGAATATTAGAAAATAGTGAATAGGTTGAATTGTTTCAAAAACAAAAAAGGGAGTGTAGGCGAAGTGATTGATCAAAAATTCGATCCATTGCAAGCATGGAAAAATGCTTATGAACAAACCGAAACATTTTGGGGAAAAGCGCTCAATGAAACAATTAAAACAGAAGAATATTCTGCTTGGATGGGCAGCGTTCTAGATTTGAATTTGTTTTATCAAAAAGCATTAAATGATACGACAAAAAATTATTTAGAACAGGTGAATGTGCCGACGAGAGAGGATATCGCTAGAGTAGCTACGCTTGTTATCAATTTAGAAAATAAAGTTGATAACATTGAGGAAATTCTAGAAGAGAAAGTGGATTCATTAGGACAAGCTCCTACATTAAAGCGTGATGTTACGAAAGTAAAACAAGATATTCGCACGCTAGAAACGAAAGTTGATCAAATTTTAGAGTTACTAGAAAAGCAAAATGCAGTACTAGAGAAACTACAAGTACCTGCAAAAGAAGAAGTAAAACCTGCGAATAAGCCGGAAAATAAAAAATGATAATAGCGTTTGTTTATAACGTGCAAAAGGGAAAGGGAGAATCTCTTTTTCATATATAAACAACGAAACATAATTAATATATGGACTCTATTCATATGAGTACCAAAATGATTCATAACAATCGTTCACAAATTCATTTAAGGGGGAAAAGAAATGGTTCAATTAAATGGCAAAGTAGCAATCGTAACAGGTGGGGCAAAAGGAATTGGAAAAGCAATTACAGTAGCATTAGCACAAGAGGGAGCAAAAGTAGTTATTAACTATAACAGCAGTAAAGAAGCAGCTGAAAACTTAGTAAATGAATTAGGAAAAGAAGGACATGACGTTTATGCAGTTCAAGCGGATGTTTCTAAAGTAGAAGATGCAAACAGACTTGTAGAAGAAGCTGTGAATCATTTTGGTAAAGTTGATATTCTTGTTAATAATGCTGGTATTACAAGAGATCGTACATTCAAAAAATTAAATCGTGAAGATTGGGAGCGCGTAATTGACGTGAACTTGAGCAGTGTATTTAATACAACAAGCGCGGTACTTCCATACATATCGGAAGCAGAAGAAGGAAGAATCATTAGTATTTCTTCTATTATTGGCCAAGCTGGTGGATTTGGACAAACAAACTACTCTGCAGCAAAAGCAGGTATGTTAGGATTTACAAAATCATTAGCATTAGAGCTTGCAAAAACAAATGTAACTGTAAACGCAATTTGCCCAGGATTTATTGATACTGAAATGGTAGCAGAAGTACCAGAAGAAGTGCGTCAAAAAATCGTTGCGAAAATCCCGAAAAAACGTTTTGGTCAAGCTGATGAAATTGCAAAAGGTGTAGTATATCTATGCCGTGACGGTGCGTATATCACAGGTCAGCAATTAAACATTAACGGCGGATTATACATGTAATGAAGTAAGAAAAAAGTGCATATCCATAGCAGGAATGCACTTCTTTTTTTTAGAAATAAATCGACCGAAAAGGAGATAGAAAAATGACTACATTCGTAACGGAATGGGAAAAGCAATTGGAGTTGTACCCAGAAGAATATCGTAAAGCATATCGCCGTGTGAAAAGAGCGAGCGAAGTTTTATTACGCGAACCAGAACCACAAGTTGGTTTAACACCGAAAGAAGTTATTTGGACGAAGAATAAAACGAAGCTGTATCGTTACATTCCAAAACAAGAAAAAACACAGAGAGTTCCAATCCTATTAATATACGCGCTTATTAATAAACCGTATATTATGGATTTAACTCCAGGAAATAGTTTAGTGGAATATTTAGTAGATCGTGGTTTTGATGTGTATATGCTTGATTGGGGCACATTTGGTTTAGAAGATAGTCATTTGAAATTTGATGATTTCGTGTTTGATTATATTGCAAAAGCAGTGAAGAAAGTAATGAGAACTGCGAAATCGGACGAGATTTCTTTACTTGGTTATTGCATGGGTGGAACGCTAACTTCTATTTATGCAGCACTTCATCCGCACATGCCAATTCGCAACTTAATCTTTATGACAAGTCCTTTTGATTTCTCCGAAACAGGATTATACGGTCCTTTATTAGATGAGAAATACTTCAATTTAGATAAAGCGGTTGATACATTCGGAAATATTCCGCCAGAAATGATTGATTTCGGAAATAAGATGTTAAAACCAATTACAAACTTTGTAGGTCCATATGTTGCTTTACTCGATCGTTCAGAAAATGAGCGCTTCGTCGAAAGCTGGAAATTAGTTCAAAAGTGGGTTGGTGACGGTATTCCATTCCCAGGTGAATCGTATAGACAATGGATTCGTGATTTTTATCAAAATAATAAATTAGTGAAAGGTGAACTCGTTATTCGCGGACAAAAGGTAGACCTTGCAAATATTAAGGCGAATGTCTTAAATATTTCTGCGAAACGTGATCATATCGCCCTGCCATGCCAAGTAGAAGCTTTGCTAGATCATATTTCTAGCACAGATAAACAATATGTATGTTTACCAACGGGACATATGTCGATCGTTTACGGTGGAACAGCGGTAAAACAAACATATCCGACGGTTGGAAATTGGCTGGAGGAGCGTTCTAATTAAAAATAAAAAATCCAACTAGCGTATGTTAGTTGGATTTTTTTATGGGAAATAACAAAAGATAGAAAGGAGAAATTTATATTTTAGGAGTATAATTATGAAACTTATGACTGGTAAGTTGTTTTGGAATACAGGAGTTTCTATACCTTGTTATCCAGCGTTAGAAAATGATATGATATGTGATGTGCTTGTAGTCGGAAGCGGAGAAGCAGGTGCTCATATAGCGTATTCGTTAGCGAAAATTGGAATGCGTGTTACGCTCATTGAAAAACGAGCAATCGCCTGTGGTAGCACAGCTGCTAATACAGGTTTACTACAATTTCTTCATGATAAATCATTAACTTCACTTATTCATACATTTGGTGAAAAAAAAGGGGTACGAGCATATAAGCTTTGTTACGAAGCGCTACGAACAATGGAGCAAGTTGTACCGACTCTCGATATTGATCCCCAGTTTATTCCGCGAAGTAGTTTGTATTATGCAAGTAGAAATGAGGATGTATCGTTTTTACAAGAAGAATATAATACGTTACGCCATTATGGATTCCCGGTTGAATATTTTACCGATTCACATATGAAGAAGAAGTATTCATTTATAAAACAAGCAGCGTTATATACGCATGGTGATGCCGAAGTGAATCCGTATTTATTAGCGCATAGCCTTTTGCATAAAGCAAATCAAATGGGAGCTACTATACTTGAGCATACAGAGGCCATACATATAAAAAAACGCCAAAATGATTTAATTTGTTACACGAAAACAGGAAATCAAATTGTAGCAAAGAATATTATTATGGCGACAGGATATGAAGCACTTTTCGGAAAGAAAGAAAAAAATACAACAGTGGAAACATCATATGCAGTGGTGACAAATAAGGTAGATTCATTTGAAGGCTGGCATGAACAATCATTAATTTGGGAAACAGCACGGCCTTACTTATATTTTCGAACGTATCAAAACCGTATTATTGTAGGCGGATTAGATGAAGCGATGAAAATTCAAACAATCGGTGATACGAAATTATTGCATAAGCGTGATATCCTTATTAACATTGTAAAAGAGATGTTCCCGCAGTATAAGAATATACAGGCAGAGTACTATTGGGCGGCAGCATTTGGCGGTAGTCATGATGGTCTCCCTATTTTAAAAGAAGACAAAGAGATACATAATTTATTTTACGCATTGCCGTATGGAGGTAATGGAACTGTGTATGGAATGGTATTTGCCAAATTATTTGAGCAGTTATTTACAAATAAAGAAAGTGAAGATTTTTCTTTATTTAATCGATAGAAAAAAAGGTAGCGAAGTGATGGAATGAGAGATATAAAAAAGTTTTTACAAAAATTACGTCCTGTACAACTTATTGTTTTGTTTTATTTATTAGCAGTAGTTGTATCGGTGATATTGCTTAGTTTCCCGTTTGTTACGAAGGCTGGTGTGAAATGGACATTTATCGATGCCCTCTTTACATCTGTTAGTGCGGTAAGTGTTACGGGACTGTCTGTTGTTACAATTTCAGATACATTTACTACGGCAGGAATTATTATGTTAGCCCTTATTTTACAATTAGGCGGCTTAGGAATTATGGCACTTGGTACATTTGTTTGGATTATAACGGGGAAAAAAATCGGTTTGCAGAGAAGAAGACTCATTATGGCAGACCATAATCAAGGGAATTTATCAGGCCTTGTAGAATTGATGCGTTCTATTTTAATTGTAATTATTTCGATAGAACTTATTGGAGCAATACTATTAGGTACAAGATTTCTACTTTATTTTCCAACTTGGCAAGAAGCTTATTTCCACGGTTTCTTTGCCGCTGTTAGTGCAACTACGAACGGAGGATTTGATTTAACTGGACAATCACTAATTCCGTACAAAAAAGATTATATTGTGCAAATGATTCATATGTTACTTATTATTTTAGGAGCGATTGGCTTCCCGGTGTTAATGGAAGTAAAGCAATTCTTTAGTAAAAGGAGACAGCAACTATTCCGCTTTTCGTTGTTTACAAAATTGACGACAACGACATTTTTTGCACTCGTTATCGTTGGAACAATTATGATTTTTCTACTAGAACGAAATCAGTTTTTAGCAGGGAAGTCATGGCATGAAACAGTTTTCTATACATTATTTCAATCTGTGACGACGCGAAGTGGTGGACTGGCTACAATGGATATACGTGAATTGTCACAACCGACGCTTTTATTTATGAGTATATTAATGTTTATAGGGGCATCTCCAAGTTCGGTTGGGGGCGGAATACGTACAACAACATTTGCTGTTAGTATATTATCGTTATACACTTTTGCAAGAGGCGGGAGAACAGTTAGAGTCTTCAAACGTCAGCTACATGAAGAGGACGTGCTGAAAGCATCTGTCGTTATGACGATGGGGATTTTATTATGTGCCACAGCACTCTTTATTTTATCTATTACGGAAAATGTACCGCTTATGAGTTTGATTGTTGAAGTGTGTTCTGCTTTCGGGACGACAGGACTATCGACAGGTATTACGCCAGATTTAACAACTGTTGGTAAACTTGTACTCATTGTACTTATGTTTATTGGGCGTGTCGGTATTTTAACATTTATACTGGCTAGTGGGGGAAGAGAACAGCCACCTCGCTATAAATACCCGAAAGAGAGAATTATTATTGGATAGTATGAAACCATTCTACCTATGTTAGGTAGAATGGTTTTTTAGTCGTTAATGCCAAATTGCGGATGCATAAAAGCGTCATTCTTATTATCCACTTCTTTTTTTAGCAACTCTTGATTTTCTTCTGAAATCCACCCAATATCATTTGTAGGATGAATCCATTCTTCTCCAGCCATAATGGCAGGGTCTACTTCATCACTCCAATTGTGAAGTGGACTATTCTCGGAATCATATTTACTGTCTCCAATTACGACGTCATATTGATTTATGAAAGGTTGTTGCATCTTCTTTCCTGTTCCTTTAAAAGATGGGAAATTCATTTGATGCGGGAGCGTTTCATCTAAAATTGGTGACTGAACTTTATCTTTCTTCTTCAAAATAATCGCTCCTTTTATAATACTTTCTTCATAGGTAGTATTTCCATCTAGTGGCTCTTATGTACTTGTTAACACTTGCCAGTAATAATTATTTAATGTTGCTTCAAACTAGAGTAGAAAGTGAATTCTTGAAAGCAGGTGAATGTATTGGTAAAAAGAAAAGTGAAACAAAATGCGGCAATCAACAATAATAAAACTCCGAAAGAAAGCTTACCAGATGCAGAATTTGCATTAGAGTATGAAGGAGAAAATAGCGCGAAGTATGCAAATCGTAATTCAAAAAAAGGTAAACAAAAATGAGGCGTTTTTTACAAACGCCTCATTTTTTTGTGGGATTATAAAGGTTTTTTTAATTATTTGTAAATTTAGTGTTCATTATTGGCAGAAAAATGCGAAAAAACATAGAAGTAGCAACGTATTACACAAAAACAAACAACAAACAAAAGATTAATGTTGGTTTAATACTGCTTTTACACTAGTTGTTTATATTGGAGTTGTACATAAGATTTATAAAAGGAGAGAGAGACAGTGAAAAAAACAATCTTTAAAGCTGTAGCAACTGGAATGGTATTTTCGTTATTAATGGGTTGTGGTGCAAAGAAAGAAGAAAGTGCTGGGGCAAAAGTAAAGGATGATAAATTATCTGGATCATTAACTGTTTACACAGCGATTGAAGAAGAACTTGTACCAATTTATCTTGATTCTTTTAAACAGAAGTATCCAGATGTGAAACTGAACATTGTTCGTGATTCAACTGGAGTTATTACAGCGAAATTGCTAGCTGAAGGAAAAAATACACAAGCAGATGTTGTATGGGGAACAGCAGCGTCTAGTCTATTAGCTTTAGATAAAAAAGATATGTTAAAAGGTTACTCTCCAAAAGGAGCAGATCGTGTTCTTACGCAATTTAAAGATGATAAGCAACCAGAAAAATGGGTAGGTAATACGGCATTTATGACGGGGATTGCTATAAATAAAGAAGAATTAAAGAAGAAAAATTTACCGATGCCAGAATCATACGAAGACTTAACGAAACCAGAATATAAAGGAACGCTTATTATGCCACATCCAGCTTCTTCTGGAACAGGATTTTTAACAGTTTCTGCATGGTTACAAATTATGGGTGAAGATAAAGGCTGGGATTACATGAAAAAACTTCATGATAATATGGCAACTTATACTCATTCAGGTTCAAAACCGGCGAAATTAGCAGGCGCAGGTGAATATCCAGTTGGCGTATCAATGGTTTATAGTGCTTTGAAAGAGAAACAAAAAGGTGCACCAGTTGAAGTTGTATTGCCGAAAGAAGGATTAGGTTGGGAAGTAGAAGCGAACGCACTTATTAAAAAAGATAATGCAAAAAATGAAAAATTAGCGCAAGCATTTTTAGATTGGGCAATTACTGATGATGTAATGAAGTTATACTTTGAGAAAAATGGATTCGCGACAATAAAAAATGATTATAAACTTCCAGATGGATTCCCTAAAGATGTGACAGAAAAGTTATACAAAAAGAATGACTTTAAATGGGCAGCAGAAAATCGCGACAAAATTTTAGAAAAATGGGAAAAAGAGTTTGGCCAAAAAGCAGAACCGAAAAAGTAAGTGAGTGGGAGAGAGAAAAAATGAGCGAATATTTATCAATTCAACATATTCAAAAACAGTTTGATGCATTTACAGCGTTAAAAGATATTTCTTTTACTGTGAAAAAAAATGAGTTTGTATGTTTATTAGGCCCAAGTGGTTGTGGGAAAACAACATTGCTTCGAATTTTAGCAGGGCTAGAAGAGGCAACAACAGGTAGTATAGCTGTGGATGGAAAAGATATTACAGCATTACCTCCTGGAAAGAGGAATTTCGGAATGGTGTTTCAATCGTATGCGTTATTTCCGAATTTAACAGCACTTGAAAACATTGAATACGGCTTAAAGACAAAAAAATATGGAAAAGCAGAAGTAAAAGAGAAAGCGCTAGAGGCGTTAGAACTTGTAGATTTGCTGAATGTAAAAGATAAATATCCTGCTCAAATGTCTGGTGGACAACAGCAGCGAGTAGCACTTGCACGTGCGCTCGCTCTGTCTCCGGATATTTTGTTACTCGATGAGCCATTATCTGCTTTAGATGCAAAAGTGCGTGAAAAGTTACGTAGAGAAATGCGTGATTTGCAAGAAAAAGTAGGAGTAACAACTATTATGGTTACGCATGATCAAGAAGAGGCATTAACGATGGCCGATAAAATTGTTGTAATGAATCATGCGGAAATTATGCAGATTGGCACACCAGAGGAGATTTATCAAAGACCAGCCAATCCATTTGTGGCAGATTTTATTGGTTCTATTAATTTCTTTTCGAAAAACAATGAAGAACATGCAATTCGTCCTGAGCATGTAACAGTTGTACAAAAGGATGGTATTAAAACGGTTGTGGAAAGCATGGAATTTCGCGGATCTGTATATCGGACGGAAGTGCGGGTCGTAGAAGAAAACACACATCTTTATAACGAGAAAATTGTAGTGGATATATTGGCATCAGAAGTAGAAGCAACGGCAATTAGAAAAGGAAAGCCGATTCAAATCTCTTTCTCAGAAAATCATATGTTGTCATATGGAAAGAAGGTCATTGTATAGATGGAGATGTTAGAAGATTTCAAGGTAGAAAGTACGAAAAAAAAGATTAAGAGACGTATCGGTAAAGAAGAGTGGATACAAAGACTATTAATTATTGGTATGCTTCTCGCGTTTTTGATCATGCTTGTATTACCTTTATTACAATTGTTTACACAAGCTTTTTATGATAAAGATGGAGCTTTCATTGGTGTTGCGAATTTCAGTAAATATTTTACAACACCAACGCTAGTTCAATCATTACAAAATACGATATGGATTTCGGGCGCGACAACAATTATTGCAGTGACACTCGCTTTCGCTTACGCCTATGCGATCGCTCGTACGAATGTGTTTGGAAAGCGTGTATTCCAATATATTGCTTTGTTACCATTATTCGCACCAACGATGATGCATGGTATCGCACTTACATATTTATTTGGTAATCAAGGGTTAGTAACGAAAGGAATGTTTGGTTTGTTTGAAGGGATACAAATCCCTTTATATGGACCAGTAGGAATTGTAATGGCTGAAGTCATGTATACATTTCCGCAAGCATTTCTTATATTATTAATTGCTTTTCAAGGCTCTGATTATCGTTTATATGAAGCTTCTAATATGTTAGGAGCGAGTAAAACAAAGCAATTTTTCACTGTTACTTTACCTAGTGTAAAGTACGGATTAATTAGTGCGATGTTCGTTGTGTTTACACTTAGTTTCACTGATTTTGGGGCACCAAAAATTGTTGGTGGACAATATAATGTACTTGCTACTGATGTATATAAGCAAGTAATTGGGCAGCAAAATATGCCGATGGGTGCAACTGTCGGAATGATTTTATTAATCCCAGCTATATTTGCCTTTGCAGTTGATCGCATTACGCAAAGAAAGCAGGCGAATCTCTTATCTTCCAAATCAGTACCTTACAGAATAATAAATAATAAGAAACGAGATGTTATTTCATTCGTATATTGTAGCGTAGTAACGCTTATGATCATTCTATTATTTGTGGCAGTTGGTATTGCTGCAAGTGTGAAAGTATGGCCATATAATATGGGCTTTACATTTGAGCATTTTAATTTTTCCAGTTTAACAGGAGATGGACTGGAAGCATTTAAAAATAGCGTAATTGTTTCAGCAATTACTGCGGTTATTGGAGCGGTTTTAACATTTATGTTCGCTTATGCGATTGAGAAAATAGATCAGCTACAATTTTTCCGAAAAGCAGGTTACTTTTTCTCTATCGTCCCTTTAGCGATACCAGGTTTAGTACTTGGGTTAGGCTACGTCTTCTTCTTTAGTCAACCAACAATACAAATCTTTGGACTTTCCGTAACGAACCCGTTCCATTCTCTATACGGAACAATTGCTGTGCTAGTACTAGTCAATATCATTCATTTTTATTCTGTAACATTTGTTACGGCAACGACAGCTTTAAAGAAATTAGATCGAGAGTTTGAACTTGTTTCACAGTCGATGGGGATACCGTTTTATAAAACATTCTTTCGAGTTACGGTACCGATGTGTTTACCAGCCATTTTAGAAATGGTAATGTACTACTTCGTAAATTCAATGGTAACCGTCTCAGCAGTTGTATTCCTGTATGCAGCTGATTTTAAACTAGCTGCCGTATCAATTGTAAATATGGATGATGCAGGAAATGTAGCACCAGCAGCTGCAATGAGTGTACTTATTGTTGTTACAAATATTGTAGTGAGAGTTGTATATGAATGGGGAACGAAAGCACTTCGTAACCGAACGTCACAATGGCAAAAAAGATAAATAAGAAGGGTGATGGATTGAATGAAAGTAGAAGCAGTTATTTTTGATTGGGCAGGTACAACAGTTGATTACGGATGTTTTGCACCACTGGAAGTATTTATGGAGATTTTCCATAAACGCGGTGTTGCAATTACTGCAGAAGAAGCCCGTAAGCCAATGGGATTATTGAAAATTGATCATGTTAGGGCATTAACAGAGATGCCTCGTATTGCGAGTGATTGGAATCGTATTTTCGGACAATTACCAACAGAAGCAGACATTCAGGAGATGTATGAAGAATTCGAAAAGATTCTCTTCGCTATTTTACCGCGCTATGCGTCGCCGATTAATGGAGTAAAAGAAGTGATTGCTTCTTTACGTGAAAGAGGAATTAAAATTGGTTCAACGACTGGTTATACGAGAGAAATGATGGACATTGTAGCAAAAGAAGCAGCACTACAAGGGTATAAACCTGATTTTCTTGTAACACCAGATGATGTTCCAGCAGGTCGTCCGTATCCGTGGATGTGCTATAAAAATGCGATGGAGCTTGGTGTATATCCAATGAATCATATGATAAAAGTTGGAGACACGGTATCAGATATGAAAGAGGGAAGAAATGCTGGTATGTGGACAGTTGGTGTAATTCTTGGCAGTAGCGAACTCGGCTTAACTGAAGAGGAAGTGGAGAATATGGATCCGGTAGAACTTCGTGAAAAAATAGAAGTAGTTCGCAATCGTTTCGTTGAAAATGGGGCGCACTTTACGATAGAAACGATGCAGGAACTTGAAACCGTAATGGAACATATCGAGAAACAAGAACTTATTATTTCATAAAAGGGGAATAGGATCATGACTGAAAATCACTATTTATTATTAACGCCTGGACCATTAACAACAACCAAAACAGTAAAAGAAGTTATGTTATACGATTGGTGTACGTGGGATGATGAATATAACACAATGGTACAAGAGGTAAGAGCTAAGCTTGTATCGTTAGCAACGAAGGAAGAAGAGACATATACAACTGTTCTCATGCAAGGAAGCGGTACGTTTTCAGTTGAAGCAGTGATTGGATCTGTCGTTCCTAAAGATGGAAAGCTGCTCGTATGTACAAATGGTGCGTATGGTAAGCGAATTGTACAAATGGCAGAGATGTTACATATAGATGTGGTGGTCAGTCAAACAGAAGAGTGGGAGCCTACTAATATTGCAGAAGTAGAAAAGATATTGCAACGAGATAAAGAGATTACACATATTGCAGTTGTTCATTGCGAAACAACAACAGGTATTATCAATCCAATTGTAGATGTATGTAAATTAGGGAAGCAATACGGAAAAGTAACACTGGTTGATGCAATGAGTAGTTTTGGTGGTATTGAAATAGATATCGCTGAGTTGCAAATTGACTTTCTAATTAGTAGTGCGAATAAATGTATTCAAGGGGTTCCTGGATTCGGCTTTGTTATTGCAAAGCGCGATGAATTGGTGAAATGTAAAGGGCAGGCACGTTCATTATCATTAGACTTATTTGATCAGTGGGAAACGATGGAAAATCAAAATGGGAAATGGCGTTTTACGTCACCTACACATGTTGTACACGCTTTTTATCAAGCACTACTTGAATTAGAAAAAGAGGGCGGAGTAGAAGCGCGTTACAATCGATATTATAACAATCAAAAAATATTAGTGAATGGAATGAGAGAAATCGGATTTAAGCCACTAGTAGATGAAAAATATCAATCGCCTATTATTACATCCTTCATTTATCCAGAAGAGGGGTTCGATTTTGGGCAGTTATATAATGAATTAAAGTGTGATGGGTTTGTTATTTATCCAGGTAAAATTTCAAAAGTAGATACATTCCGCATTGGAAATATCGGTGATGTACATGAGGCAGATATCAATCGCTTAGTTTATAGTATCGCTAAAGGAGTTGTTATAGGTTGAAAGTATTTTGTTTAGGTGGAGCAGGTAAAATTTGTCGTGAAGCAATTTTAGATTTAGTGCAATTTTCATCTTTTGAGGTGATTACAGTAGCTGATTTTAATGAAGAAGAGGGCCTGAAAGTAGTAGAATGGCTCAACGATCCTCGTGTTGATTTTGTGAAAGTAGATGTAACGAATCACGAGGATACGGTTGCAAAAATGAAAGGTTATGACATTGTAATGGACGGTACGACAATTAAGTTAAATGGATTGTCTACTCGATGTATTGCAGAAGCAGGTTGTCACGGTGTGAATTTGAATGGGTTTGGTGAAGAAAATGAATCTCATTCTATATTTGCTCAAAATGAAAAAACGTGTCTACCTGGTTTTGGTATGACGCCAGGTGTAACGCAAATGATGGCAATGCATGCAACAAATCAGCTAGATACTGTAGAGTCAGTACGTGTAAGTCATGGCTCGTACCGTCCAATTGCTTTTTCTGCATCCATTACAGAAACAACGACATATGAATATGATCCACATTTACCATCGCGTACAGTATATGAAGATGGTGAATTTAAGCAAGTACCTCCTTTTGCGCGTCCAAGAGAAATTGAATTACCGGCGCCTTATGGTAAGGCAACGCAGTATATAATACCGCATTCTGAAACGATTACGTTAGCAAAAGCACTAGAACATAAAGGCGTCAAACTGATAGAGACGAGAGGAACTTGGCCAAAGAAAAATATGCAGCTCGTACGTGCTTTATATGATTATGGTATATTGCGTAATGATCGGGTTGACATAAATGGGAAAGAAATTGGCATTATGGATTGTATTTCGAAGTATTTATTGCAATCAAAAGAAGGGCAAGAAACAGAAATTTACGGTTATGCACTTCATGTAGAAGTAATAGGTATGAAAAATAATGAGAAACAAAGGCACGTATTATATCATACACACCCGTTATCTGATGGTTCTGTTGTAGGATGGGAAAAATTAAGAGCTTATACGAGAAACGTCGGTATTCCATTTGGGATTGCTACAGAGTTAATCGCAAAAGGGAATGTAAATAAAGTTGGTGTTGTGACACCTGAGGAAGCTTTTGTAAATCCACAAATTATTTTTGATGAACTAAAAAAACGTGGTATTCATATTCATGAAGAAGTTTTCACTGAAAAAGAAAGTTATAACTTTGTATAAGTAAGGCAGTTTATGAGGTAGAAATCAATGGGGTGAAGCTATGTCTGTAGTAGGTGAAGAAAGAAAGCGAACCATTCTTGAGAAGGTAGAGTTTAAAGGGAAAGTAAAAGTTTCAGAGTTAGCAAGAGAGTTTGCTGTATCAACAGAGACGATTCGTCGTTATTTAGAAGAATTGGATCGTGAAAAGAAGTTGAAGAAAGTGTATGGTGGAGCCGTGCAACTTCCGGGAGCTGGAATAGAGGCACCAATGTTAGAACGAGAGATGCTGCATATAGAAGAGAAGAAGAGAATTGGGTATAAAGCAGCAACGTTTGTGGAAGATGGAGATGTGATTGCGATTGATGATGGAAGTACACCACTTCAAATGGTGCCATATCTTGTTCATCGTAAAAATTTAACGATTGTAACAAGTTCATTTCCAGTAGCTACACAATTAATTTCTTCTATTAATAAAAAGATGTTTCACGGTGAAGTTTTATTTATTGGTGGAAAAGTATCTCCAAAGCATTCACGTGTGTCAGGTTCTATTTCGCAGCAAGTAATCCAGCAATTTCATTTTCATAAAGCATTCGTTTCGATTGATGGATTGTTACCTGGTTTTGGGGTTTCTAGTTTTGAATTAGAAAAGGCGAAACTGTCAGAAGCGATGCTGAAATTAGCGGAGAAAACATATATTTTATGTGATCATACAAAAGTAGGGGTAAAAGGAAATTACCGAATAGCAGCATTTTCACGTATTCAACATGTAATTTGTGATAAGAAAATGCCCTATAGTTTTGAAGAGGAAGTCAAAAATCATAATATTCAATGGACAATTTGCTAAATAAATTGAACTCCCACCTATTTTTGAGGTGGGAGTTTTACTGTCCGCAAATAGCGGGATAAAAGATTTGTATGTATGCAAAAAGTGGACACATTTTCTTATCTCTTTCATATAATTTACCAATACAAAAAAAGTTGGTCGAAGGAAAGAAGGGAGAAGCATGTCAGAACGGATATATAATAAACTTGTATTGTATGCAAATATTTTGCAAAAAATTGGTTTTATTAATGAAAAAGAAAAAAGTGAAATTCTTCATACGCTAGGTAAAAAGGCCCTTTGATTAAAGGGTTTTTTATTTTTTATCTTTGGAAATATAAACTTAATGTAATATTACCATTGACAATGATAATGATATTCATTATCATTTATTTGTAGGCAATTGATAACATTTATCAATTGCGAAAATTATATATGATAGGGGATATTATTTTGAAAAAAAGTTATATTAAGGCGCTAGTAGTAGCCACAACATTAGCAATTCCATTTGCTACATACTCTACTCCAGCATTAGCAGCACTAAAAGCTGAAGCAAACCAGTCGGTGGCAGCAGCTAGTGAACGTACATACGATACTGAGATTAAAATATATAAGGATCAAAAAGATGAGCCATCTATGGTTTCTCAGTACATAAAAAATCCTAAAGTAGCAATTGAAGATGGGAAAAAAATCGTTACTGTAACAATACAAGATAGCGATTATTTTCAATATCTTAGAATAGAGGATAAAAACCAACCTGGTGTATTTCAAGATGTGAAAGTTTTATCAGAAGATAAGAGGAAAAATGGAACGAAAGTAGTCCAATTTGAAATTGGCGAATTTGAGAAGAAGCATAATATGCAAATGCATATACTTATTCCTGCCATCGGATATGATCACAAATATCAAGTTCAATTTGAAATTAAAGATCCAACTGTAGGTGACAAAGAAACAGAGAAACCAGATGATAACTCTAATTCAGGCAATACGGAAACGGATCATCCAGTTGATAGTCAAAATATGATAACAGATAACAAATTAAGAGAACTTGTTAATAAAAAAGTATTTAATAGAAAAGATTTAAATACACCAATTACGAAAGAGGAGTTATTACAAGTAAAGGACTTGTTTTTAAACACAAATGAGATTCTTGATTATAGTGCATTAAAATATATGCCAAATTTAAAATCTTTAACAGTTGCGAATGCGAAGATAACAGATCCATCGTTCTTTGCGAATTTAAAGCAATTAAATCATTTAGCTTTGCGTGGTAATGAATTTTCAGATGTAACACCACTTGTTAAGATGGATAATTTAGCATCTCTTGATCTGAGTAATAATAAAATTACAAACGTTGCACCACTCATTGAAATGAAAAATGTAAAAAGTTTATATCTATCAGGCAACCAAATAGAAGACGTAACAGCATTAGCGAAAATGGAACAACTAGATTACTTGAATTTAGCAAATAATAAAATTACGAATGTTGCTCCATTAAGCGCGTTGAAAAATGTAACATACTTAACTTTAGCAGGTAATCAAATTGAAGATATTAAACCGTTATATTCATTACCTTTAAAAGATTTAGTACTAACACGTAATAAAGTTAAAGATTTATCGGGTATTGATCAAATGAATCAATTAAATAAATTATTTATCGGTAAAAATCAAATTGAAGATGTGACACCACTTGCTAAAATGACTCAGCTTACAGAATTAGATTTACCTAATAATGAGTTAAAGGATATTACTCCATTATCAAATCTAGTAAACTTACAAAAACTTGATTTAGAAGCAAATTATATTTCAGACTTATCGCCAGTTAGTAAGTTGAATAAGTTAGTATATTTAAGTTTTGTTGCAAATGAAATCCGCGATGTTAGACCAGTAATAGAACTAAGTAAGAAGGCTTATATCAATGTTCAAAATCAAAAAGTCTTTTTAGAGGATACAGAAGTAAATAAAGAAGTGAAAGTACCTATATACGAAAAAGACGGTGAAGTATCTACAAAAATCCGTCTGAAGAGTGAAGGTGGTACGTATAGTAATGGTGTAGTGAAATGGAGTACACCAGGTGAGAAAGTATATGAATTTGGAGTGAAAGATCCATTTGCAGATACAGGTATTTTCTTCACTGGTTCTGTGATTCAAAAGGTTGTAAATGAAAAAGTAGCTGAAGAAGTAATAGAGTTTAAAGATGTACCAAAGGGCCATTGGTCAGAGAAAGCAATTAATCATTTAGCGAAAGAAAAATTATTTGTAGGTTATGGAAATGGGGAATTTGGATTTGGTGACAATATTACGCGTGGTCAAGTAGCAGTTTTAATACAAAAGTACTTGAAGTTGGAGCGTAATCTGGAAGAAAAAATTAAGTTTATAGATACGAAAGGAAATGCGTATGAAGGGGCTATTGAGTCAGTTGCACAAGCCGGTATTATGACTGGATACGATAATGGTCAGTTCCGTCCAGATGGAGTATTAACTCGATATGAAATGTCAGTAGTATTACAAAAAGTATTTCAGTTAAAGGGAAGTGAAAAGAGTGTAGAGAGCTTTACTGATGTGCCAAAAGGTCATTGGGCAGAAGGATATGTGAAAGCTTTAGCGGATAATAATATATCAAAAGGTGATGGAAAAGGAAACTTTTTAGGTGATGATTTCGTAACACGTGAACAATATGCACAGTTTTTATATAATGCAATAAAGAAATAAAAGATGAGAAAATACGTTATTCTTTGATTTAAAAAGAATAACGTATTTTTTATGTACAAAATGAAATAGGGAATAGACAGAATTATAGATATATGAAGGGCCCATTTTAAAGAAGAGCTGTGAAACTATATTGACAAAAAGGCGTTCTCATGTGATAATTCAATTAAATTTTTAGAATAATCAAAAAATACTCCTTTTACATAGAAAGGATTCGAACATTATATAAATATTATGCCGGGGGTGACGAAATGTTATTTTTTCTAAAGAAATGGAATGAATTAAAAGATGTGAAATCTGAATTGGCACTTCGTGATTGGTTTTATGGTACAAAAATTAGTTTATCACTCTGTACGTCAAAAGAGCCGTTAACTTTTTTAGTAAACGTTGAGGGAAGAGATAAAGGGTTATTTTCAGAAGAAGACTTTATTGTTGTTAATTGTATGTGTGAGCCAGTATTTGAAAATGAAGAAAAACCAGCTGCAGAATCGTTTATGCATGCGGATATTTATAAAAAAAGTAGTGCAGAATGTATTTTACAAGTGCAGACTGTAGATAGCCATTTAATATCAGAGTTATATGGAGAAGAAGGGGACGTAACATTCGATAAACGTAGCGTGGAACGTGTTTTTGGAAAAGAAGGTATAACAGAAATGACAATTCCCATTGTAGAAGATGAGAAAAAATTCGCTGATTTATTAGAAAATAATGTACCGAATTTTATTGAAGGTGGAGGAGTAGTTCTTGTTCATAATTATGGCATGATTGTGTGGGGGAAAACTCCAGAAGAAGCGAAAAAATGGCTAGAGGGTATAGAATATTTAATGAATTACCATGTAAAGTTGTTAATGATAAAAGGTGCAAAGAGCTCTGTTATATAAAATGTTTGTGACGTCGTTACAAGTCAATAAAAAATGAAAGCGTTTTAAAAATAATTTCACTCATAAAATATAGGTCTCCTTATTATATATAGATTACATGTTGACATGTAAGGAGGAACATATTTTGCGAGTTAAATATCATTTTCTGCCAAAACAGCAAGTAACATTTTGCAAAATGAACGATTCAGGTGAAGAGGCTTTGCGCATTATGAATGAAACGGGATTTCGAGCAATCCCTGTATTAGCAGAAGATGAAAAGAAATTTATAGGGATTATTTATAAAGTAGATCTTTTAGAAAAGAAGTGTAATAGCGGATTAGAGAAATTAAGTACGGAACAGATGCTGGGAGATTCCTCTGCATTTATTTTTGAAAAGGATTCTTTTTTTAGAGCATTTTATGTTATTCGTCGACTTCCATTTTTAGCTGTGCTAAATGACTATAATGAATTTGTCGGTATCTTAACGCATTCCAATATATTTGATGTTATTGAAGATTCATTCGGTATGCGGACGGGTGGTTATATATTAACAATTGCAACACAAGATTGTAAGGGAACGATTAAAGAACTTGGGACATTGTTGAAAGCATTTAATATCGGTGGATTATTTACGCTAGATAACGGTGATCAATATATTCGCCGCGTTATCGTAAATATAGCAGATGAGTTAAATGAAAAAAGATTAAAGCAATTAATCGAAAAAATAGAGAAAAAAGGATTCAGGGTGAGTCATGTAGATTATATTTAAGGTGAAAAGGAAAGGTACCAATTTGCTATATGCAGATTGGTACCTTTTTTAGTGTGAGTAATGAATCTTATTTTGAAACAGGAGGCGGAGATAACGCTAAATCAGATAAAAAAATAAAATCTGCATGTTCGCGAATTTTAGGAATAGAAGTTTCTATAACACGTGATGTAATTTCACCTGGAGGTCCAACGTGTCCAATAGCAACCATAATCGGTTTTTCTTGAAGTTTTTTAATGAGTAATTGGGCTTGTTTTGAAATATGGGCTGCTGTATACACATCATCAAAAAATAATTGATTTTCAATAATGGGCACTCCTAATTCTTTCCCGATTTTTGGGACAACACTCTTAGGATTTGTTTTGCTATCTAAATAAAATAAACCGTGTTTTTTACAAGCTGCAAGTATAAGTCGTACAATTCTTTCGTCCGCGGTCACTTTTGATCCCATATGATTGTTCATGCCAATTGCATGTGGCACTTCTTGAATCGCTTGTTCGAGTCGGTTAGTTATTTCTTCGTCGCTTAAATCAGTTGTAATTGCTTTTGGTCCAAGCCATTCTTTTTTACCTTTAATAGGTTCCATTGGCATATGTATAATAACTTCGTGCCCTTTCTTATGAGCAGCTATCGCATCTTCCTTTGTGGAAGGGAGAAAAGGCATAACGGCAACAGTCAGTGGAATAGGAAGTGATAACATTTTATCAGTCCCCTTCATATTATTGCCGAAGTCATCAATGACAATAGCGACTTTGTTTGTATGTGCCTTTGCTTGAACAGGAAACAAGAAGGATGGTAAGAACATAGTAAATATAAGCAATGCAATCGTATATTTGCGCATATAAATATTTCCTTTCTATTTTATCCCGCTATTTGCGAGCAGTGAGGAATGGACAAAATCCCCAATGATTAAATTTCACTTTATCAATCATCATTATGTTTTGCGTTTTTATATAAATTAAACAAAAAATGTCGAAGAAAAGTATATGGAAAATAGAAAATCCGCTATTTAATTGGTATTTGTAAAAAAAGAAGATGAAAAAAATGTCTATTATTGCGAATGTATTTACAAAGATAGAATAATTTGTAATAATTCTCAAAGTGAGGGTAAAGATTTGTAAATTACAGGGAGAAAATGTTAAATTTTCTGATTCTTCAAATTCAAATATGATTAAGTAGTTAAAAGGCCAATGGAGAAGTAAAGTTGAGAGCATGGAAGTATAATAAGGGGGATATGAATGTTTACTGTAAAAAGGAAGTACACATTAGAAAAGCTTTCACGTGATATTCATATGAAACGTGAAGAAATGATTCAATTAGGTTTAACAAGTGGGTTAAATAGTATGGAGACAATTCAAGTGAGTCAAGAATTGGACAAGCTTATTTTACAGTACCAGCGTTATAAAGAAAAACAAACACCAAAATGGTTATCAATTATAAAGGTACCTATTTTTCAAATTGGATATGAAGGGAAATCAAGTAATTTTTGGCGAATGCTTGTGGCTGGTTTTATGAAATAAGTATAATTACCCTTTTGGGATAAGGATAATTATACTAGGTGTAACGGAATTTCGATATGAACTGTCGTTCCTTCGTTTTCTATACTATCAATAAAAATATGCCCATTGTACATCTCTACAATTCGTTTACATATGACAAGTCCAAGACCGGTTCCAGTATCTTTATTAGTAAAGAACGGATGAAAGAGGTGTTTTTGAATATGTTTTGGAATCCCTTTTCCAGTATCTGTAATTTTCAATTGTGCGTGTGTTTCATTGTTTGTTACGGAAATGGTCAGTGTGTCACCAGAATTCATGGCTTCAATTGCATTTTTTGTAATGTTTAAAACCACTTGTTTCATATGGTCTTTTGAGCAACGGATATGAACAGGATGGTCTGGCAAATGTAAATGGAACACAATGTTATGTAGATTCGCCTCAGATTGAATAATTAATGCTACCTCATTTAGAATGGTTCTCACATCATATGTTTGTTCAATGATAGCAGTTGGCTTTCCAAGAATAAGAAATTCGCTTACAATTTCATTAATCCGTTCTATTTCTTGTTCGATGACAGAAAAATAAAACTGATCTTGTTCATCTTTATATTTCTCTTTTAATAGAGCGACGAGCCCTTTAATTCCGGTAAGAGGATTACGGATTTCGTGGGCTGTACTAGCTGCAAAAGTTCCAACCAATTCAATTTTTTGTAGTTCATTTTGTTGTCTTTCCAGTTTTGTTTGACGTTTTAACAACATATATTGAGCAAGTAAAAATAAAATAGACATTAAAAATAAAGTAGCTATACACTCTATTGCAACCCACTGATATAAAGTTTTTTGATGGATAGGCAATGGAGAAACAGAGACCTTCCAATTTAATCTTTTGAGTGGGGTAGTAAGCATATTAGAATGCGCATCACTTGTTTCGTTATTATCATCGGTGAGAAAAACTACATCATGTTTATCAGTTACTTCAAAATGGTATTGTGGCTTAATGGCATTTAAAGATAATGAAATGTAGTCAAAGCGTAAACTTGCTAACAATAAGCCTGAGATTTCCTTCTGTTTATTGAAAATGGGAGAAGCAATCATAATAGCTTGATGTCCAAGAACACGATCTGTAATGACTGATGATACAGTTGTTTTCTTCGTTTGCAATACGTCTTGAATATATTTGCGATCTGAGACATCAACAGGTGGTCGGTCGCCTTCGGATGCGATTGTAATGATGCCTTCTGGTGTAGCGTAATATAAACCAGAAAAACGTGCATCGTTTCCATCTGTATCATGTACAATTTGTTTAACTCCATTTATATTTCCAGTCTCGGTTCCTACGACCTTTGAGAGCATTTCTAATGCGGAAATTGCTTCACCAAGGTGATGATCTAAATAGTCTCTATATAAAAAGAGAACCGTGTGAGCAGATAGTTTGTTTTCCTGTTTCATTTTATACGAATGATATGAATAAAATGTAGCACCAATTCCTATTGTTGGTAGGATAACAAGCAATATATATAAAACTATGCTGTGGAATTTGACTTTCAAATTTGGTACTCCTTCTTTTTTATTATCATTATATATAAACTATGTTAAAATTGTCATGTTTTTATTCAAGAATCATTCATAATATATTTGGGGAGAGGAAATGAATGAGTGAATACTCATTCGGAATTTACATGAAGTACTAAGTTGTTTTTTCTTTTTATTACTGAGAATTTAAGTGAAGGGTTGAAAGTTGTATGACATCAAATAATGAACGAGAAGATATTTCTCAATCTTTAAAAGTATTTATTGCATTATCTCGTGTACATCGATCTGTTATGGATACTACAAATAAATCTATACAAAGTAACGGGTTAAATCCAACTGAATTTGCTGTATTAGAACTGCTATATCATAAAGGCGGTCAACCACTTCAGCAAATTGGTGAGCGTATTTTAATAGCTAGTGGCAGCATTACATATGTTGTAGATAAGCTAGAGAAAAAGGGACTAGTAAAGAGAATTCCGTGCCCGAATGACAGACGTGTTATTTATGCACAACTAACTGAATCTGGAGAGAGCTTTATTGCTTCTATTTTTCCAGGGCATGAGCAAGTTATACATCAGTCTTTTGAAATGTTAACGAAAGAGGAAAAGGATGAATTACTTGATCTATTAAAAAAGATTGGAAAATATGAAAAATAATAGTATGTTCCAAAAGAGCTTTGGATAAAGAAATCCAAGGCTCTTTTGTTTACATGTAATTATGACAGCATCTGCCGTATTTTGTTGAAGAATAAGAGGAGATTTGTACGTAAGCATTGAATTATATAAGGATGCACATAATGGAGAGGAGGCTCGTTCATGTCATTTAAAGACTATGAATATAAACGGCCAAATATTGAAGAATTAAAAGAAAAGTTTACTGTTGCTTTAGAGAAGTTTGATAACGTAAAAACGGTAGAAGAACAAAAACAAGTCATCAATTCAATTAATGAAATTCGCAACGACTTCGGTACAATGGGGAATCTTTGTTACATTCGTCATTCTGTTGATACGACAGATGCTTTTTATAAGGAAGAGCAAGATTTCTTTGATGAATTCTCTCCAGTTGTACAAGGATATGGTACAAAGTATTATAATGCGTTAATTCATTCTCCATTCCGTGAAGAATTAGAAGCGTATTATGGAAAGCAATTATTTGCTTTAGCGGAGTGTGATTTAAAAACATACTCTGATGAAGTTGTGAAAGATTTACAATTAGAGAATAAATTGTCTTCACAATATACGCAGTTATTGGCATCTGCAAAAATTGACTTTGCAGGAGAAGAAAGAACGTTATCACAGCTTATTCCATTTATGCAAGGGAAAGAAAGAAGTGAACGTAAAGTAGCAAGTGAAGCATATTACGGATTTTTAGCTGAGAATGAGCAAGAGTTAGATCGTATTTATGATGAGCTTGTTAAAGTGAGAACGAAAATCGCAAAATCTTTAGGTTTCAAAAACTTTGTTGAACTTGGATATGCAAGAATGTACCGTACAGATTATAATGCGGAAATGGTCGCGAATTATCGTCAGCAAGTACTTGATTATATCGTTCCCGTTACAACGGAATTAAGAAAACGACAACAAGCACGTATCGGTGTAGAGAAGTTAGCATATTACGACGAAAACTTTGAGTTTGCTACTGGTAATCCAACTCCAAAAGGAGATGCGGATTGGATTGTTAATCATGGGAAAACGATGTATAAAGAGTTATCGGCTGAAACGGATGAATTTTTCAATTTCATGCTAGATAATGATTTATTAGATTTAGTTGCGAAAAAAGGAAAAGCTGGTGGCGGATATTGTACATATATTGAGAATTATAAAGCGCCATTTATTTTCTCAAACTTCAACGGAACATCTGGCGACATTGATGTATTAACACATGAAGCTGGTCATGCTTTCCAAGTATATGAAAGTCGTAAGTTTGAAATTCCAGAATACAATTGGCCAACGTATGAAGCATGTGAAATTCATTCTATGAGTATGGAATTCTTTACATGGCCATGGATGAAGTCATTCTTTGAAGAAGATGCAGATAAATATTATTTCTCTCACTTAAGTTCAGCACTTCTGTTTTTACCGTATGGTGTATCTGTTGACGAATATCAACATTATGTATATGAAAATCCAGAAGCATCACCAGAAGAGCGTAAGACAGCATGGCGTAATATAGAGAAAAAGTATTTGCCGCATCGTGATTATGAAGATAATGATTATTTAGAGCGCGGTGGATTCTGGCAACGTCAAGGTCATATTTATAGCTCGCCGTTCTACTATATCGACTACACATTAGCACAAATTTGCGCACTGCAATTTTGGAAACGTGCAAGAGATAATAGACAAGAGGCATGGGAAGATTATGTGAATCTGTGTCAACAAGGTGGAAGTAAATCATTCTTGGAATTAGTAGAAGTTGCAAATTTAACATCACCATTTGCTGAAGGTTGTGTGAAAAGTGTCATTACAGAAATTGAAGCGTGGCTACGTGCGATTGACGACACAAAATTGTAAAAAACATGCGCTTTTTTTCACATGTTTAACATCGACATAACGAGAAAATGATGAGATAATAAAAGAAAATTCAGAATACTAAAGAGGTGTTTCTAATAAGGAGCACCTCTTTTCACCAACAAAAAGGGGGGAAAGAAGTATGCTTCAATCTAATATGGATGTGAGTTTAGAAAGTTTGGTGAACTCATTAAAGTCTACTCGAAGCACGCTATTATCAGAAATTGAAATGTTAAATGATACAGAAGTGAATGTAAAGCCACGCCGTGATAAATGGAGTATTATTCAAATTTTGCATCACTTGCATTTAGTTGAACAATCAGTTACATCTGCCCTTGTATATGCTTTACAAAAAAATGAAAGAAACACGACTCCATTTAAAGACCTCCAACTTACGCTTGATCGCACACATAAACGAGAAGCTCCTCAGCAAATGGAACCAACAGAAACTTTAATGAAAAAACAGCAAGGAATTCAATTACTAGAGCATTCACGACAAGAACTATTACACGCGCTTCATAGTGTGATAGATGAAAAAGATTTATTTGAAAATGGATTAAAGCATCCTATTTTTAATGATTTGAATTTGTATCAGTGGGTTCAATTTCTTGATTTGCATGAACAAAGACATCTTACGCAGTTAAAAGAGGCGAAACACGCAATTTTGCAACGATAATCAGAAGGAAGTGGGAGACCACTTCTTTTTTGATGCGTGCATAGTTTTCTTTCTTATTTTGGAATACTACATGGAGAAAGAACAGAAGGAGTTGAAAAGTATGTCCAAGAAAAAGAAAGAAGAAGAGCGCGCGTGGAAAGCACGTAAAGAAAATCAAAAACCACATGGTAAAGTGAAAGCCTTTGCTGAATTAGTTGAAGGAACAGAAAAAACGTGATGAGTATTTCATCACGTTTTTTGTATGAGTGGAAAAGTTAATAAGAAGGTTGTACCTGTACCTTTTTCGCTTATAATATCAATTTTTCCGTTCATAGCTTGAATAACACTGAATACGACCATCATTCCAAGACCAGTTCCTTTTTCTTTCGTTGAGTAGAAAGGGGATCCAAGGCGTTTTACTTGTTCTTGATCCATACCAACTCCTGTATCCTTTATATATAACTGAATATGCTTATGATCAGGAACTAATGAGAAATAAAGATCACCGCCTTTTGGCATGGCCTCAATGCAGTTTTTTAAAATATTTAACAAGCATTGATTTAGTTTTTGTTTTTCTCCCGCGATAAAAAAAGAAGTGCTTTGCTTTATATAATGAGTACGCACATTTGCTAAATTAGCAAGAGGTGTAATTAACGCTAATGCGTGTAGTAGTTCTTCTTCTAACTGTAATGTTTGTTCTTTTTCAATACTTGGTTTTGCAAAGGTTAAATAATCTGTAAGAACGTGATTTGCTTGTTCGATTCCGTTAATGGCTATGTCGATATATAATTTTCGCTCTTGCTCAGTGCATGTATCTGACTGCAAAAGTTGTAAAAATCCTTTTGTTGAAGTTAATGGATTACGAATCTCATGAGAAATGGACGCTGCCATTTCTCCAATTAAATGAAACTTTTCAGCATTCATAAGTTCGTTTTGAAGACGAACTTGAGTTTGTAATATGTGTAGTAAATATAAAATAAGTATCGTACCAAGTATCGTACATAACTCATACACAATAATATGTGGTATATAATCAGTCTTATTTGTAACCTTTGAAAGGAAGAAAGGTATCCAACTAAATCCGTATGTGAGACTGTAGATAATGGCAAGTGCTACTTTTATACGATTAGAAGTTCGATTGAAAACTTTATATGTAAATAGTAGGACAATAAATAGAAGGATAGAACCGATAAGCGATGGGAAAACACCTATTCCCCCTAATAAGAAGCGGTATATGTTTAATACAGTTAAGATGGAAGCACCAGCAATAGGGCCTCCTGTTAATGTACCGACAATTAATACGATATGGCGCATATCAAATTGAAATCCATAATTTGTTTTTGCTCCGAAAGTAATACATAGTATGGTAGCGAGGCAACATAATGCAATAAATATAGCTGAATTTAATTTAGGAGAACGTTTCCCTTTTTGATTCCAAAATAGATGGTATACGAGCATTGTAACAAGGATGAATAATATATTTAGAAAGAGATAAATAATAAAGGGTTTCAGTGGTATGCCTCCTCTCTTCTCGCATTAAATTAATCATACTATAAAATGAAAGAAATGAAATGAAAAATAGCGGAAAAATCAGAAATTTTTTATGGTAGTATACAATATGTTACAATAAGCTTTGTCAATGAAAGAAGGAATTCCGTGCATTGCACGGGAGAGGTTCGCGAACTCCCTCTATAAAAAACTATGGAAACAACAATATCTTTAGGTATTGTTTTGTTTTTTTATTGTGACAGTTCAAGAACGTTCTTTCTTCTTATTCGTAGTAGAGAAGGAGAATGAGTGAAATGAAAAAAGAAAAGGCAGTTGTTGTTTTTAGTGGAGGACAAGATAGTACGACATGTTTATTTTGGGCAATAGAGCAGTTTGCAGAAGTAGAAGCTGTAACGTTTAATTACAATCAACGTCATAAGCTAGAAATTGATTGTGCAGCGGAAATTGCAAAAGAGCTAGGAATTAAACATACGGTACTAGATATGAGTCTATTAAATCAACTTGCTCCAAATGCGTTAACTAGAACGGATATGGAGATTACACATGAAGAAGGTGAATTGCCATCGACGTTTGTAGATGGACGAAATTTACTATTCCTATCATTTGCTGCTGTATTAGCAAAACAAGTTGGGGCACGTCATATTGTAACCGGTGTATGTGAAACTGATTTTAGTGGTTATCCAGATTGCCGTGACGTGTTTGTGAAATCGTTAAACGTTACTTTAAATTTATCCATGGATTATCCGTTCGTAATTCATACACCACTTATGTGGATTGATAAAGCGGAAACATGGAAATTATCAGATGAACTTGGAGCATTCGAATTTGTTCGAGAAAAAACATTAACATGTTATAACGGAATCATTGGTGATGGTTGCGGTGAATGTCCAGCATGTCAGCTTCGTAAAGCAGGATTAGATACGTACCTACAAGAACGCGAAGGAGCAAATAACTAATGGATAATTTCTTTGGATTTCGCATCGTAGAAAATTTGCAAAAAATGGACAAGGATATTCAGCGTAAACAGCTCAAATATCATAATAAAAGAGTAATGGTCAGCAAGGAATTTACATTTGATGCAGCACACCATTTACACTGTTATGAGGGGAAATGTAAAAACTTACATGGTCACACATATAAAGTTGTATTTGGGATTAGTGGATATGTAAATGAAATAGGTCTTGCGATTGACTTTGGAGATATAAAAGAAATTTGGAAGAATGAAATAGAAATTTATTTAGACCATCGTTATTTAAACGAAACGTTACCAGCAATGAATACGACTGCTGAAAACATGGTCGTTTGGATTTATGAAAAGATGGCAGAAGCATTACTAAAAGATAATCGTGCGAACGAATATAAAGGAGCTCGTGTTGAATTTGTTCGTCTTTTCGAGACGCCAACTAGTTATGCGGAAGTAAGACGGGAGTGGATGCTCGATGAGTAAAATTCCTGTCTTAGAAATATTTGGTCCGACTATTCAAGGCGAAGGAATGGTTGTGGGACAAAAGACGATGTTTATCCGTACAGCTGGCTGTGATTATAGTTGCGCATGGTGTGATTCTGCTTTTACGTGGGATGGATCGGCTAAGGAACAAATTAGACAGATGACAGCAGAGGACGTTTGGAACGAGCTTGTAGAAATTGGTGGCGAAAATTTTTCTCATGTTACGATTTCAGGTGGAAATCCAGCATTGTTGAAAAATATTGAGTTTCTTCTTTCTATATTAAAAGAGAATGGAATGCGGACGGCAATCGAAACGCAAGGGAGTAAATGGCAAGATTGGTTACTTCAAATTGATGAGATAACGATTTCTCCAAAACCACCAAGTTCGACGATGAATACTGATTTTCAGAAGTTAGATGCTGTTATTCAGAAACTAGCAGGAAAAGATATTAGTTTAAAGGTAGTAGTATTTGACGATTATGACTTTGAGTATGCAGTTAAGATGCACGAACGTTATCCAGATGTTCCATTCTTCTTACAAGTAGGGAATGATGATACAAAAACTGTGGATGATGCGATGTTGATTAAAAAATTATTAGATAAATATGAGTGGCTTATTGAAAAAGCGGTTAACTGTAAAGAAATGAATAATGCAAAAGTATTGCCACAGCTTCATGCGTTAGTATGGGGAAATAAACGCGGAGTATAATGAGAAGGGATGTTTAAAATGGCAGGAAGATTAGATGAAGATTTAAAAGATGTAACATTATTAGGAAATCAAAATACAAAATATTTATTTGAATATAGCCCAGAAATTTTAGAGGTATTTGATAACAATCATCCAAACCGTGATTATTTTGTGAAATTTAATTGCCCTGAATTTACAAGCTTATGTCCGAAAACAGGTCAACCAGATTTTGCAACAATTTATATTAGCTACATTCCAGAACAAAGAATGGTAGAGAGTAAATCTTTAAAGCTATATTTATTTAGTTTCCGCAATCATGGTGACTTCCACGAAGATTGCATGAACGTTATTATGAATGATTTAATTAAATTAATGGATCCGCGTTACATTGAGGTATGGGGGAAATTCACACCACGTGGAGGGATTTCAATTGATCCTTACTGCAACTACGGTCGCCCAGGCACGAAGTATGAACAAATGGCAGACTACCGCATGATGAACCATGATCTATATCCAGAAACAATTGATAATCGTTAATATATAATAGAAAGAAAGGATCTGTATAACATACAGATCCTTTCTTTCTATTATATTATGCATTTTGATTAATGACAGTATAGTTTTTATGACTTACAACTGTAAGAGGTTCCATATCTAGTTCTCTAAAATTTTCCATAATTGTTATATCTACAATAACGGAGTTTTGATTTACTTTTTGAACACGGCCTTGCATTCCACCTTTAAATTCAATGATATCTCCAGTTTCTGCGATCTGCATAAGCAACTCTCCTTGTTACAGTTTTCCAAAAAAAGAATAATTTTGGTTTTTTTTTATTTCCTCTTATTTTGAACCATATTGTCTAGTTTGTAAATGTTTCCAAAGTAAAAATTCGAAAAATATTCACATTTTGTAAGAAAATATGCAAGAACTCCAAGTTATTAGAAAAAAAGAACGGTTTAAATGCGTGCATCTTTATATAGGGGTATAATGAAAAATATACAATAACCTACTAAAGTGGGAGAAATTAGAGGCGGTAAAATGATGTTTGAATTTGTGGGGAGTGTTATAGCATTAACTTTATTTGTATTTTCTTATATAAATTTAAAAAAGATTCGTCATCATGAAACGACTACATATTTTGATGGGATGGATGGTATACATGCTGGGGTCACACATGAGAGTGGCGGGGATATGTAAAGGTGTATAACTTTCTTTTTTTGCGTGGTATGATATTTAAAAATAGTACATAATAGAGTTCGTAAGTGATGAATGGAGAGTGGAAAGAATGAAGATTTCTTTTATTCGTCATGGCCGCTTAGATCGTACTATAGAACCAATGACGGTTACATCCTTTCATGAATGGATGAAAGGATATGACTTACATACTATAACAGAAAAAGCACCTATACCAATGGAAACAATGGAAGCGGTTGAAGCAGCAAAGTTGATTGTAACGAGTGATCAAAGGTGTGCTATACAGTCAGCAGCTGAATTAATGAATTCTTTATCTTTTATGCAAAATTCTCTTTTTAGGGAAGCTGAAATTCCGACGAGTTTTTATGCTCCAACATGGTTGAAATGTAAACCTAACGTATGGATGTTTATCGGGCGAACATTATGGATACTTGGTTACCATAAAGGTGTTGAGTCTTATAAGGAAGTAAGAGAGAGGGCAAGGCAAGCAGCTTACTTATTACACCGTTATGCTCTCGTACATGGAAGTATTGCTCTTGTAGGTCATAATTACATTAATGCAATGGTTGGTGCGGAGCTGAGAGCGATGGGATGGTCTGGTTCTCCTATTTTACATAGGAAGCCATGGGGATGTACAACCTATACATTCCACGAAGCGATGGATGGAAATGTATTAAATACAAAATTAACATAAAAGCACACGATTTATATATAAATCGTGTGCTTTTATGTTAAGATATAGAAATTTTGATGTTTAATGTTTTTACGAGATGTGCATAAGGTTCGCCTACAAGCATAACGATTTGATCTTTTTTATAACCTAGTTTTTCATATAGTGAATAGGCACGTTTGTTTTCTAAATTAACAAGTAATGCGATTTTTTCATACTCCTTTTCAGTTGCATGGATTTCAGCAGCTTCAATTAATTTAGAACCAATTCCTTTTCCGCCATATGCACTTGAAACTGATAATGTATCAATGTAATATTCATCAAGCTCAGCTTCTTTTTCTAACGTAATCGACTCATTTTTATGTAATTCTCTTAAGTGACGAACAATTGGCGCATCAAGCATTGTTGCTTCACTACCGTGATAAGCGACAATAATTCCGACCGCAATTCCGTCTTGTTCATATACAAAACAGTTTTCGTAGCTCAGTCGATTTCTCTCTTTTGAGAACCATGTTTCAAGTCCTAGTAATACTTCTGTTTCAACAGTGCTACCTGTGATTTTTTCAGCAATTTCGTGCAGAGCGTTATACAATAAAGGCGCAATTGCCTTCGCATCTGTCTTTTTTGCTTTCCGAATCATAGTATCCCTCCTAGTTCTATTTATATATTGTAGCATAGTGGTATGGAACTTTGCATAATTGAATGTCGAAATGTTTGATATAGAGAAGTAGCTATGTTAGTATATGATATTTAGTGGACATATAGTAAAGTAATATCGTTTGTGAATAATGAAAATGAAATGAAGGTATAGCACCTGGATAATTTTACAGTTGTTGACCTATAGAATATACGATAAAATAAAATATTGCATAGAGGTGAAATACATGGATGAACAATTAGCAAATACAATTTTGGATCAGCTGAAAAATGGTGAAATAAAGGAGTATGTTGCAACGAAAGATGTATTTTATACGTTTAGGAAAGTTGTAGTAGGGCGTGAAGATTTTAAACATATTATTGGAAACGCGCAGCGCGGCGGACAAGTAATTTATACATATTCAGAAACGCCACGTTCGTAACTAGAAGAATATAGGGGAGGAGAATTATGGGCGATTTTAAACAAGGCATATTACCGCATTGGGATTATATGTGGAAAGATAGAGCCGGCAATAGGTTTATGGGGATGGTCATGTACCCAGAGAAACGAAAGTGTTCGGCAAAAATGCTTCAGAAAATAAAAAGAGCATATGAAGAGGCTGTAGAAATTAAAGTAACTGTACAAGTTCAACATACATTTCAGTACGTAGAAGGAATGATTGTGTACTTTGATGAAGAAGCTCCTGTATGTACAATGATTGATAAAGATGAAAATCCACATCATATATTTGTAAAAGATATTTTGCGTATTGAGCACTCTGAATAATCTTTTCATAAATAAATTGAATTTCCATAATAATAATCTTTTTCTATAATAGTTATCTTTTAGTATGTAACGCGAACCGAAAGTATATGTATAATATTTAATAAAGTAAAATTGATAAATGTAATCGTTTTTTAGAACAGATTATCGTTTCATGTCTGTTCTTTTTTTCGTGATGCTGGAGAAATATATTCCTCCAGCATTTGCCGTTTTATGACAAAATATATTGGTAACTTTTTTAAAAATAAGGTTAAATTCGTTGACAACTTTTTTGAAAAGCACTTTATTGACATGAGTTTTAGAATGTTGTTTCATAGTCATTGTATTGAAAAAAATCGACTGTCTTGTCGAAAAGTAAAATTTAAAAAAAGAAAGAATTTATACATATATCTTGTGTCTTATTTTGAAACGTAATACAATATATAGAGAAATCAAGAAACAACATACAGAGAGTATAGATTGGAGAGGGAGGGTCGGAAATGATAGTTGCATATGATTCTATGACAGGAAACGTGAAGCGTTTCATTCACAAATTAAATATGCCGGCCGTTCAAATTGGTGAAGATCTAGTAATAGATGAAGACTTTGTTTTAATTACGTATACAACAGGTTTTGGCAATGTACCAGAACGTGTTTTAGAATTTTTAGAGCGCAATAATGAAAAATTAAAAGGCGTATCTGCAAGCGGCAATCGTAACTGGGGAGACATGTTCGGTGCAAGTGCTGACAAAATTTCTGCTAAATATGAAGTGCCTATTGTATCAAAATTTGAGTTATCAGGAACAAATAACGATGTAGAATATTTTAAGGAAAGGGTGCGGGAGATTGCGACACATTGAACTGAATAATGAAATCACGCAAATGCAGGACGGTTTTTATCAGCTTCATAAAGATAAAGAGGCATTAGAAGTCTTTATGGAAGAAGCTAGAGAGAATACCGTTCATTTTAATAGCGTGGCAGAGCGAATGGAGTATATGAAAGAACATGATTACTATTACAACGTTCTGGACGAGTATAGCTTGGAGGAAGTAGAAGAGGTATATAACATCGCTTATGGTGAAAACTTCGAGTTCCAATCTTATATGGCAGCATCTAAGTTCTACAAAGATTATGCGTTAAAAACAAATGATCAAAAACAATACTTAGAAAGCTATGAAGATCGTGTAGCAATTGTTTCATTATACTTAGGACGCGGTGATGTTGCGAAGGCAAAACACTTCGCAAGCATGATTGTAAAACAAAACTACCAACCAGCGACACCAACCTTTTTAAATGCGGGACGAAGCAGAAGAGGAGAAATGGTGTCTTGTTTCTTGTTAGAGATGGATGATAGCTTAAATTCAATCGGCTTTAACATTAATACTGCAATGCAATTATCAAAAATCGGCGGTGGAGTAGCTTTAAACTTATCTAAGCTACGTGCACGCGGTGAGCAAATTAAAGGTATCGATAATGCTGCAAGTGGTGTAGTACCTGTTATGAAATTACTTGAAGATTCGTTTTCATATGCGAATCAGCTTGGGCAACGAAAAGGAGCCGGCGCAGTATACTTAAACATTTTCCATTGGGATATTATTGAATTCCTTGATACAAAAAAAATAAATGCCGATGAGAAGAGCCGTATTCAGTCTCTATCAATCGGAATTATCGTTCCAAGTAAGTTCTTCGAGCTTGCTGAGAAAAACGAACCTTTCCATGTTTTCGCGCCTTATACGGTGTATAAAGAATACGGAAAGCATTTAGATGATATTGATATTGATGAAATGTACGATGAATTAATGAGCAATCCGAAAGTGAAGAAGAAGCCGCTAGATATTAGTGCACGTGATATGCTTATTAAAATTGCTATGATTCAGCTTGAGTCTGGTTACCCATACTTAATGTTTAAATCAAATGCAAATAACCAACATCCACTGAAGGATATTGGAACTGTGAAGATGTCGAACTTGTGTTAAATATGTAGCACCTTCTAGTAGAAATGCTAGTCGAAAACTCCGTTAAACGGGGAAAGCCTCAAATTTGAGGTAACCTACCGTGCTAAATCTTATCTTAGAATGAACATATAAAAGTTCAGAATGTATCTTATTATTTTGTATAGCAGAGTTATGGGACAACATAAAGTAATAAGAGACTTTCTGAAAGATTAAGATAAGTAAAAGCCTAACGACTATCCCTTATGGGAGTAGAGCGCAAGCGATTGGCGTTCGAAAAGCGGAGCACCTAATCAGGTAATGCTGTAGGTGATGATATAGTCTGTCCTGTATGGTGACATACAGCAGTTGCATGAGCAACGGACTGAGGAGTAGCGGACTCGGTTGAACATTCGAGACAGAAATCTTCCAGCTTCAAGAAACTTCTGAAATAAATGATTACGGTACAGAGGATATTATCCGTCGTGATATTAACTGTAACTTAGGATCGTTAAATATCGTAAATGTAATGGAAAATAAAGAAATTCGTGAAGCCGTTCATGCGGGAATGGAAGCTTTAACAGCTGTTTCTGATATGACGATCATTCCGAATGCACCAACTGTGAAAAAAGCAAATGATGAGCTTCATTCAGTTGGACTTGGCGCAATGAACTTACACGGATATTTATCAAAAAACAAAATTGCATATGAAAGTGCAGAAGCGAAAGAGTTCGCTCGTACATTCTTTATGATGTTAAATTACTACTCTATTGAGAAAAGTATGGAAATCGCTAAAGAAAAAGGCGAAACATTTAAAGACTTCGATAAGTCTGATTATGCAAATGGCACATACTTTGAAAAATATGAAACGACAGATTACAGCCCAGTAACTGAAAAGGTTCAGCAACTATTTGAAGGAATTCATATTCCAACAAAAGAAGATTGGACAAGTTTAAAAGAGCAAGTGAAGAAGAATGGATTATATAATTCATACCGTCTTGCTATCGCTCCAACACAATCTATCAGTTACGTTCAAAATGCAACTTCAAGCGTAATGCCGATCGTAAGTCAAATCGAATCAAGAACATATGCGAATGCGACAACATATTATCCAATGCCGTATTTATCAAAAGATACGTTCTGGTACTATAAATCTTCTTACGATATGAATCAGTTTAAATTAATTGATTTAATCGCAGAAATCCAAGAACATATTGACCAAGGAATTAGTACAATTCTTTACGTTAACAGTGATATTTCAACACGTGAGTTAGCACGTTACTACATCTATGCACATAAAAAAGGCTTAAAGAGTCTGTATTATACGAGAACACGTAAGTTAAGCGTGGAAGAGTGCGTAGCTTGTACCGTTTAATATAAAAAGTGAGACATCATGAGCAGGGTTTTCTGAACCCTGCTCATGCTTAGTTATCAATTTTTCATGTTTATTTAGAGAAGGGGCGATTGAATGCGTGCGGTAAACTGGAACAAAAAAGAAGATGATTTTAGTTTAATGTTTTGGAAGCAAAACATCGCTCAGTTTTGGACAGAAGAAGAAATCGCGGTATCTTCTGACAAAAATACTTGGGCACAATTATCAAAAGAAGAGCAGGTTGCTTATAAGCGTGTATTAGGTGGTTTAACACTTTTAGATACGAAACAAGGTGGCGAAGGGATGCCACTTGTACTTGTTCATCTTGAAAATTTACAAGCGAAAAGTGTATTAGCTTTCATGGGAGCTATGGAAGAAGTACATGCGAAGAGTTACAGTCATATTTTCACAACGTTAGCTACAGAAGAAGAAATTGATGATATTTTTGAATGGGTAGACAATCATCCATTACTTGAGAAAAAAGCTGGTATTGTTACTAGTTACTATCGTCGTTTATTAAAGCCTGAAGTAACGAAAAAAGAGTTATACATGGCAATGGTAGCAAGTGTATTTTTAGAAAGTTACTTATTCTATAGTGGATTCTTCTACCCACTTTACTTAGCAGGTCAAGGTAAATTGACGGCAAGTGGTGAGATTATTAACCTAATAATTCGTGATGAGTCAATTCACGGCGTATTCGTCGGTATTTTAGCACAACAACTCTTCGCAGAACTTTCTGCAGAAGATCAACAAGAAGTGCAAAAAGAAACACAAGAGTTATTAATGGAACTATATGAAATTGAAATGGCATACACAGAAGAAATTTACACTTCTATCGGTCTTGTAGAGGATGTAAATCGTTTCGTTCGTTACAATGCGAATAAAGGACTTATGAACTTAGGACTTGAGCCGAAGTTTGAAGAAGAAGAAATTAACCCAATCGTTTTAAATGGTTTACGTACAGATACGAAAAACCATGATTTCTTCTCTGTAAAAGGGAATGGTTACGTAAAAGCAACGAACGTTGAAAAGTTATCTGACGATGACTTCGTGTTTAATTTTTAATATACGATCATAAAGAAAAGCTGTCTTATTCATTGATAAGACAGCTTTTCTTTATGGATTTGTTTACATAACACTATTATTTTCGTATAACGATTTTCGTTAAAAAAGTTCTATCCATTAGCTGGATAGAACTTTTTTGTAATTAAATGGGTATTTACAATCCTTTTGTATCGGTGTATTATTTAACTAGTACACCAATACAAAAGGAGGGAAGAAATGAAAATAGAGTTTTCTCCAAATACACCAATATACATTCAGGTAATGGAATACATAAAAAAAGAAATCGTAACAGGACATTTATTGCCTGGTGATAAAATTCCCTCTGTACGTGAATTAGCGAGTGAATTACAAGTAAATCCAAATACGATTCAGCGTACATTTCAAGAGCTAGAACGGGATGGGGTTGTTGTAACACGTAGAGGAATGGGTCGATATGTAACGAATGAAGGGGAGAAAATTATGGAGCTGCGAAAAGAGATGGCGAAAGAATTACTTCATTCTTTTATAGATGGAATGGACAATTTAGGTTTTTCAGAAGAAGAAATTCTTACAATCCTTCGTTCTTCATTACATGAGAAGAGGGAGGAGAGCGAATGACAGAGTTATTAAAAATAGAAAACTTATGGAAGAGATACGGATTAAAAGCAGTGATCCGTGAATTAAACATAGAGATTACGGAAGGGAAAATTATAGGACTCGTCGGAGATAACGGAAGCGGGAAAACGACGTTATTGAAAATGATTGCCGGTCTGCAGCATCCTTCTGAAGGCAGTATTACAATCGCTGGTAAAAAAGTAGGATTAGAAACGAAAGAAATTGTTTCTTTTATGTCGGATAAACCAGTATTTGATGATTGGATGACGGTAAAAGATTCTTTATTCTTCTATCGAGATTTTTATAAAGACTTCGACATTCAAAAAGCGGTAGATACGATTGCGGAATTTAAAATACCGTTAGAAGAAAAAATTACAGCTTTATCAAAAGGTATGGTTGAAAAGCTACAAATTATTTTAACATTTTCGAGGAAAGCAAAGTTATACGTACTAGATGAACCGCTTGGCGGAATTGATCTTGTTTCTAGAGAACACGTATTAGAACTTATTTTACAGTTTTATCGCGAAGATTGTACGATTTTAATTGCAACACATTTAATTGGAGAAGTGGAAAATATTTTTGACGAAGTAATCTTTTTAAAAGATGGTGAAAGTGTACTGCATGAAAATGTAGAGGAATTACGTTTCCAACGAGGAAAAGCTGTCACAGATGTGTTTAAGGAGGTGTTTAGTAGATGAAGGCCAGTTTAATATATATGTACAATGCGAATAAAAAACAAATTTTCATTTCGTTATTGTCATTCATATTTATTGCAGCTGTCGCTTTTGTAAGTATGGGGAATTATATTAAACAAGAATCAGGAGAAGTAAGGCAAATGATTACAATTGCTTTAGTATTCTTAGTTTATTTAATTTTTGCGGTATTAGTATTTCTGCAGGCGATGTCTGCGTTTGGGAAAATGACTGAAAGTAAATTATTTCGGTTAACACCGATATCTGGTAAAAAAATTGTTTTAGCAATATTGTCATATGCAGCAATTAGCTTAATGTGTTTTGAATTAATAGGTGCTATGTTTTTCTATAGTATCTCGATGAAAGTAATAAAAGGTACAGAACTCCATGAATTGTTATTTACCGAAAGTACACTTACGCTAGATATGGTAAAGCAGTTATTTAGTAGCGTGTTATATGTATTTAATTTATCAAGTATATTGTTAGTCTTACTTTTTATAGTAGCTGGTGTGAAAGTATTTTCTTTGAAAAAGAAAAAAATGGAGTACGTAATTATTTTCTTCCTATTTTTACTAGTAACGAAAGTAATCAATCTGATATATGAAATGCTGGGCCGACTTGCGCCTATACCTACTTTTATTAAAAAATTAGTTTATATAGATGAATCGGCGGATATGAATCTCATATTATATCCAGAAAGACTTATGAATTTATATAGTCTTACTTTTTCAATCGGTATATTTGTTCTACTTGTTTATATAACAGGTCGCATAATCGATAAAAAACTAGAAGTCTAAAGGAGGAATCGACATTGGGAAACGTAGTAGTAAAGTTAGAGAATGTTCGAAAAAAGATTGGTGGAACGGAAATTATCCGCGGTTTATCATTTGAAGTTCGCGAAGGGGAAGTGTACGGGTTTCTTGGACCGAACGGTAGTGGTAAAACGACGACAATTCGTATGATGACAGGTCTTATATCAATGACAGAGGGCGATATTACAATTTGTGGTCATAGTATTCGCACGGAGCGTGAAAAGGCGCTAGAGCAAATTGGAGCGATTGTAGAAAATCCTGAACTATATGATTATATGACTGGAATGCAAAACTTAAAGCATTTTGCGAATATGGCAATTACACCAATTAGTAAAGAGCGCATTGCTGAGATTGTAAAGCTTGTCGAATTAGAGCATGCGATTCATAAAAAGGTGAAAACATATTCACTTGGTATGAAACAACGTTTAGGAATTGCACAGGCATTACTTCATCAGCCAAAAATCTTAATTTTAGATGAGCCAACAAATGGATTAGATCCAGCTGGTATTCGCCAAATTCGTGATTATTTACAACGTTTAGCGAAAGAAGAGAATATTGCTGTAATCGTATCAAGTCACTTATTAAGTGAAATTGAACTAATGTGTGATCGCGTCGTTATTATTAAGCAAGGTGAGTTTGTGCAGGAGTACAACTTACACGAACAAGCGAAACACGATGAGACAGTAGTTGTAGCATTTGAAGTAGATCAAGTACAGAAAGCAAATGAAATCATTAAAGGTAAGACGCAAGGAAATGTAATTGCAGTATCTGTAATGAAAGAAGAAATCCCACAACTTGTAAAAAAACTTGTGAATGACGATGTGCTTGTATACGGAGTTACTGTTCAAAATAAAACGTTAGAGGATGAGTTCTTAGCGATTACAGGGGGAGTGAAAGCGTAATGTTTAAATTAATTCAAAATGAATTTTTAAAGTTACATGCGAAAAAAGGTATGTATATTTTAATTGGTGTCATTGCAGTATTGGAGATTTTGGGAGTTTTAGCGATGCTGAAATGGGGAGACGGAAGTGAATTTAAAGGATCATATTTAGATTTTGCAAGTTCAGAGATTGGTTTAATTACTTTGTTTGCAACAATTTTTGGGATTACGATTGCTTCTCGTATGATTACTGATGAGTTCCAAAAAGGTACAATTAAGCAGTTATTAATCCGTCCAAGAAAACGAATTACAGTTTTATTCTCTAAATATATTACAGTGTTACTTACTATAGTGTTTATCATATTTGCTAGCACTTTAATTGCAATGATTATTGGTGGAATTGTAATGGATGGTAGTAAAACAGAATTAACGGTAGGAATCGTAATGAAATCTACTTTATATCAAGTACTTTCACCGTTCTTCTTTGCAACACTTGCATTTTTCTTAGCAAACGTGTTTAGAAAGTCTGTATTACCATTAATTATTACGATGTTCCTCTTCTTCTTACAAGGACCAATTAATATGGTACTGATGATGTTTGCAAAAGGTGTAGCGAAATTTGTAGTGTTTTTCCATTTAAATTTAAGTGTGTACGATAGTAATAAACTAGTAAGTGGTGGAACGGAACCAACATTTACAGAGTTTACATTTACAACTTCATTATTACTTGTAGCTGCATACTTTGTTGTATTACTTGTAGCATCAAGTGCATTATTCCAAAAACGTGACGTATTATAATAGAAGAAATCCCCGCTTGTAAAAACGGGGATTTTTATTACATAACTTTCTCGTAGATTTCAATTGAAAGAAAAGAATGATTACTATATATGTTGTTCAAAAGTGTTTGAGACAAACAGGAAGAATTTCAACTATATTCATATTATAATTTAGTTATCACACCATTTATTTTACTATCTTTGGGGGTGTTCTATATGCACTATGCATTTTCACGTATAAGACTACGTAGCTTTTTTGGATGGATGATTATAGGGGTGTTCCTTACGATGATTCCATTAGGTCTATCAAATGTTTCTGAGAATACGATGGAAGTTATTTCACAAATAACATTATTTTTTGTATTTCCGTTATTTTGGTTATACGTAAAAACAAATAAAAATAATGTTGTATTTAACAGTTTTTTTGATAAGCCAGGACGTTTACCGTGGGGATTAATTGTATTAGCAACGATAATGGGAATGATTTTTTCAGTTGGTATATCTCATATTCAATTTTACATATTAGCACATACGTTACCGAATTTCTTAGTTACTATGTTAGAAGACGGAAATATTATTAACACGAGTAACGTATATATGACGATATTTACTTTCATTTCAGCATGTGTATTAGCACCTATTATGGAAGAGGTTATTTTTAGAGGCTTCTTTTTACAGCGCATGGCTTATAAATGGGGCATTAAAAAAGCTGTAATCGTATCTTCACTTATTTTTGGTCTAGGACATTTTGATGTTATTGGTGCGTTCATGTTTGGTGTTGTAATGTGTCTTTTATACATAAAGACGAAAAATATATGGACGAATATCGCTGTGCACGCTCTAAATAATTTAATTGCAACAAGTATGCAATTTGTCGGTGGAGAAGAGAGTAGCGCAATCTCAATTACTGAATTACAAACACAAAGTAATTTATGGATCGGTATCGGTCTTACAGTTGTTGGGTTACTTTGGTTAATTCCTTACGTTTGGAAGCAATGGCGTACAGTAAAAGAAGTAGGTGTGCCACCAGTACGCTTTATAAATGAGGAAAAAGTAGTGAGTGCATCACAAGAAAATGAAGTGTATAGTCAAGTAATTGTAACAGATAGACTGATGGCTGTAGAGCTACCAGATGAGGCTGTAAATAAGCTTCGATTAGAAGAAAATGATTATGTAACAGTATCTGTAGAAGAAGATAAAATTGTTATAAAGAAAGCACAGGATAGATAATTAAAAAGTAGCTCCTAAAGAGCTACTTTTTAATTTGTAATAATTTCTACACGAAAATTATTACCGTTCTTTACATATTTAATATCTGTAACGATACGGACTGTTTTTAAAATCTCCACTTTTTCACCAATTCGAGGGATAGTGGGAACATTATCCCAAATGCCAAGCAAGTCGTCTAATTGTGCCGTTTTTTCATAAAACCAGATTTTCAATGTAAAGCCCCTTTCTCGAACTTTATGTATTTTAATACATAATATATTATTTTTATTCTTAATGTAAGGGGTTTTTAAATGTTTTTTGAATAAAAATAAATTAAGCTTCTGGGAAGATATGTTCAATATCAGGAGTAAGAGATACTTCTGATAATACGATATGAGAAACTGTCGTTGCATATGAAGAAACATCATTGATAAAATCTTCAAGTTCAACGAGTGAAGGAACAGAAATTTTTACAATGTAGCATAAGCTTCCTGTTACTCGGTAACAAAAACTTGCAGATGGATAAGACTGAATAAACTGTTGCATACGTGTTGTATCACCATTTTTTAAAGTGATTTCTAAAATACAATCTAAAACAAGTCCTGCTTTTTTATAATCGATATCAATTGTGTACTTTTGAATCACGCCTTCACTTTCAAGTTTGCGAACACGTTCTGCAGTAGACGGAGCAGATAAGTTTACTCGTTTCGCCAATTCACGCATGGAAAGGCGACTATCATTATATAATTCATTTAAAATCTTTCGATCGACACGGTCTAGTTGCATTTGTAAATATACCTCCAGTAAAATAATAATTTTTGTAAAGGAAAAATATAAATTAAGATTCATATGAAATGTAAAGTGAACTTTATTTATTTTACAATAAAACGGAAGGAAATAGGAGGGGAAATGATGGAGAGAATTTCATTATCAAATGTAGGAGTTACAAAGTTTCAAAAGTTATTAGGGCATAATCCAGATCTATTACATTCATGGAGTATGGTAGAGAATACACTGTACAATAAAGGAACACTTTCAGCAGAGTTGAAGGAGCAAGTGAGAAGAACATTAGCGTACGGGAATGAATGTCCGTACTGTATGGCAAAGGGAAGACCTGATGATATGCAAAAAGTAGAAGAAATGAGTGTAGCAGTTACTTTTGCACATACATTTGTTCATGATAAAAAGGCAATAGATGATAATATGTTTCATGCATTGAAACAATATTGGACGGAAAAAGAAATTGTAGAGCTTTGCGCTTATATTTGTTTTATTACTGCGTCACAACAACTTGGTTTTCTGTTTCAATTACAGCCGAATGAAGGAGAAAATGATGACTAATCAAATAGCACTTATTATAATTGATGTACAAAAGGCGTTTCAGTTACCATACTGGGGCGAGAGAAATAATCTTTTTGCTGAAGAAAACATGAGAATGTTATTAGCAGAATGGAGAAAAAGGAAACGACCAGTTTTTCATATTAAACATGTAAATAAAGAAAATGCTCAATCGATGTTTTATGAAGGAGCGGAAACGGTGAACTTTAAAGAAGAGCTGAAGCCATTACCAGGTGAAGTGATTATTCAGAAATCTGTTAACAGCGCGTTCATTGGGACAAATTTAGAAGAGCAATTAAGAGAGAACAAATGTAATGCAGTAGTGGTTGTAGGATTAACGACAAATCATTGTGTGGAGACTACGACACGAATGGCAGGAAATTTAGGATTTACAACGTATTTAGTGAGTGATGCACCGGCTACTTTTAACCGTAAAGGTCTAGATGGTAAAGAGTATAATGCAGAGGATATTCACAATATGACACTTGTAAATTTACATGAAGAGTTTGCTACGATTGTAACGACAAAAGAAGTGTTAAAATTATTTTAAGAAAATAATTGCGAATTATGTAGAAAAAAATAAGAATATTTCGTATAATTTAAGTACAATCATTTTGAAATAGGGGTGGCATCATATGGAGCAAATTCCGGTAAAGAGAATAGAAGAAGTACTTGTTGTAGCAGGGGACGATAAACAGAAGCAAAAGGAATTTTATGAATTGCTCTTATCTACTGAGTTTTATGTTGCTGGTTCACTAGAAGCAGAGGACGGGGCAACAGAAGGAATACTTCGTTTGCGTCATTTCCAAGGAGAGGGTAGATGGATTGTTCCGTTCTTTACACAAATGGAATTTGTAAAAGACGTGTTGCCAGAAGGAACGCCCCTTATTACGATACGTGGAAAAGAATTATTTGGTAGCATTGAGAAAGATGCTACAGCAGTATTAAATGTTGGCACTGATATAAGTAAAACATTTATTCCAGAAGAAGTTGCAGATATCGCATCTGGACGAATTTTTAATTATTATAAATAAAAGGAAAAGCGGAATCGCTTTTCCTTTTTAATTTGAATACGGATTGGCTACGCCAGAAGAAATAGAGAGTGTTTTATTATTTGTATTTATTGTCGCTGTAGCTCCAAGAGGAATCCCGATGTTTGGGCTTATATGTCCAATCGGTAAACCGAATAGAACAGGTATATGATATGGTGCGAAATATTCATATAGTATTGTTTGCAATGATTGAGATGGTTTAGAAGGAGTGCAGTCGTGACAACTTGTAAAAATAATACCGCTACATTCATTAAACTTGCCAGATAAAAGTAGCTGATTTAACATACGGTCAATGCGATACGGTTCTTCCCCAATGTCTTCAAGTAATAAAAGTTTATTAGCAGTATTTATCTCATAGGGTGAGCCAATTATACTCGTTAATACAGTTAAATTTCCTCCCGCCAATGTGCCTGTAACTGTACATGGAGAGGTAGGTACGATACATTCTGAAGCAGATAAGATGGTTGAATACGGATGGAATAGTTGATTGAAAGAAGATAAAGAAAGAGAATCTACACCTTTACCTAGTTCTTCAACCATTGGACCATGAAAAGTAACAAGCTTTGCATAACGTGAAAAGGCCGTATGTAAAGCTGTAATATCGCTATATCCCCAAAAGATTTTTGGATTCTGCTGAATGATTTCATATTGAATGTGAGGGAGGAGACGAGCACTTCCGTAACCACCTCGTGCACAGAAAATGGCCTTTACTTCATTATTTGTAAATGCTTCATGTATATCATCGAGCCGAACTTGATTACTTCCAGCTAAATATCCATATTTCTCATAAACACTCTTCCCGATTACTACAGATAAACCCATTTCTTGTAATAGGGTTACCCCTTTTAATACATTTTCAATTATTGGTGGGCCGGCCGGTGCAATAACCATTACTGTATCACCTTGTTGTAACGCATTTGGATATATCATTGTTTTTAGCCTCCTTCCCTTTCAATATATTCGCTTCCTATGAAGTTCAACCCTTGTAAAAGAAGGGGAAAGTTTGTCAAATAAAGAAGATATAAGGGGAATAGGAGGAGAAATGATGTTTACAAGTCGCGTAATAGATCTATTACAAATTAAGTATCCCATCATTCAAGCAGGTATGGCAGGTGCGATTACGACGCCTGAGCTTGTTGCAGCTGTAAGTAATAGCGGAGGACTAGGAACGCTTGGAGCAGGCTATATGAGCCCTGAGCAAATTCGTGAAGCAATTAATAAAATAAGGGAACGAACTGATAAGCCTTTCGGTGTTAATTTACTGTTAACGAAAGAGATACAAATAGAAGAAGAGAAGATAAACTTGGCCAAGGGATTACTTAGCGGAGTGAATAGAGAATTCGGTATAGAGGAAGAAGAGCAGTTAAAGCTTCCAAAAAGTTATAAAGAACAATTACAAGTGTTAGTAGAAGAAAAAGTGCCAGTCGTTAGCTTTGCATTTCAAATGTTAGAAAAAGAAGAAATAGATGAATTGAAAAGAAGAGAAATCAAAGTCATCGGAACAGCTACTCATGTGGCAGAGGCGAAAGTGCTTGCTGAATTAGGAGTAGACATTATTGTCGGTCAAGGTAGCGAGGCAGGAGGGCATAGAGGAACGTTTATTGGGAAAGAACAGGACGCTATGATTGGGACGTTTGCATTAATTCCGCAGTTAGTAGCAGCAGTCCCGCATATCCCAATTGTTGCAGCAGGTGGTGTAATGAACGGACAAGGGCTTGTTGCGGCATTTTCACTGAGGGCAGAAGCTGTTCAAATGGGATCGGCCTTTTTAACGAGTGAAGAAAGTATTACGCATGATGTGTATAAAGAAGCAGTTTTACATAGTACAGATACGAGTACAACTGTGACCCGTGCGTTTTCCGGGAAATATGCGCGGGGTATTCGTAATGAATTTATAGAGAGACATGAAGGGAAAGAAGAAGGGCTTCCGATGTATCCAGTGCAAAATGTATTAACCTCTAAAATACGCCAAGAAGCAGCAAAACAAAATAAAGGAGAATACATGTCGCTTTGGGCAGGGCAAGCGTCATCATTAGCACGAATAGAATCAGCTCAGCATGTAGTGGAGCGAGTTATGAAAGAAGCAGAGAACGCAATCGAACAATTACAAAATATATATAGAAAAAGACCACTTGAATAATTCAAGTGGTCTTTTCGTTAGTTTGCTTTATAAAATTGTTGGATGGCCTCATCGATATAAACCCAGCCTTTCCAACCTAAGTGCATATGATCTTTTAAGAAGTATTTATCATACTCATGATTTGAGAAGTCAGCAATTGGATAGCCAGCTTTCTCAATTTGCTCATGAACTTTCTTGTAGTACAATTCGCGACGTTCTTTCGGGAAGCCAGCGTAATCGTACCAAGGACCTTTTACAGGAACAGAAATGAAGAGTGGTTTTGCACCAGATTGTTTTAATAAATCAAGTACAATTTGTAAATCTTCATATTCTGGCGATTGATCATAAGCATCATTTTTTAAGTAGCCTTCACGTTGCTTCAATTTCTTCTTAATTTTGCTATTGAAGTAATCATCTTCGATACCATATTCGTTAGATCCTGATTCTACTGCACCAGTTTGATCTGCATGTTTACGAGCCTCGTCCCAATTCATTTGTTTTAATGAAGGGTCAAGTTTTTCTTTATGCGGTTTAATATCAAACATTGCTGTAAATAAATCTTTACGATCTAAAATGTTACGATAAATATAAGCGAAAGGTTTAGCAGCAAGTGCTTTTACTTTATGCTTTGTATCATCATAAACGATACCTTCAAGCGAAATTTTTAGTAAAGTTTCTTTCTTGACGATTTCAAAGTTTAATAAACGTTTTGCAATTTGCTTTTTCATTTCAGGCTTTAAATCATCATTGAAAAGCAAGTGATAGCCTTGTTGTTTTGAAAAGTTAGGTGCAAAGTGTGTTTCATCAATACCTTGTGGTACAAACCATTGAGGAGAAAGAACGAATACCATTTTCTTATCCTTCAATTGATCCATAGTAGATGCAAAGTTTAACACATGTACAAGGTCTTGTGTTCCCCCGCGTCCAAGTAGGAATGGTGTGAACCCTTCAGGCTTTACTTTGAAATAATTTGATGGATGGAAAGCATCCATACGTGCGAATTCTGATGAACCGTACATCGGAAGGTATTTCGGGTCTGCTAACATCTTTTGCTGTAATATCATACTTTGAATCTTTTCTTCTTTTAAAGAAGTGGCAGCTTGTTCTACTTTTTCATCACTTAAAAGTGGAAGTAGGAAGCGCGTTGGAATAAGTAAGAATACAGCAAAAAGGGCCAATGCTAAAAGCATCGGACCAAATTTTGCTTTGTTCATCGGATTTCTTCCAACTTCTTAATAACCATGTTTGGTGTAGCCCACTCGTCACGGTCAAAATCAGAAATAGAAACTTCAATATCTAAACGCTCTTGGAATTCAACTAATAAAGATACTACAGCGAAAGAATCAAGAATACCTTCTTCAAATAATTGAACATCTAAGTTTTCTTTCACAATATCGTTTTCACATACTTCTTCTAAAATATCTAATACTTGCTCTTTAAATTCTGCCATTTTTAAAATCTCCTTTATATCCGAAATATATTATATGTGCAACTTCTTACTAGTATAAGAAGGGTGCATTAAAAGTATCTGTTAAGGTGTCCAGAGAAAATTAGGAAACCGAAACATACAACGTGGAACGTAATTACAATCGCAAGGACATGTGTAAATTTATTGTTTGGCCAAAACTTATGCTTCTTGTTTTTTCGCTCGAAAATATCGAATAAAATAAACAGTGCGGCATGATATAGACCATAAATAACATACTGCGCAACAGCGCTTCCTTGGATGTGCCAAATTCCCATGATGAAGAAGTTTAAAAATGCACCGATATACGAAATTGTGTAGCGGTTTTTAATTAACTTTTTCTTCGTTGCAAAAAAGACGAAACGCATGTAAATAAAATCACGGAACCAGAATGATAAACTCATGTGCCAGCGGTTCCAGAAGTCTTTAATGTTACGACTAAGGAATGGCTTATTAAAGTTTTCAGGAGTTTTAATTCCCATCATGTAACTGATACCAATTACGAACGCACTATAACCTGCAAAGTCAAAGAATAATTGCATGCTAGTAGCGTACATAAAAATCGCATTAGATAAAAGTGTATCTTGATTGGCGAATACTGCCTTTACAAGATATGTTGTTATCAAGTGCGCAATTATAAATTTATACAGAAAACCTTGGAAAATACGGTTAAGCCCTGTATATAGTAACTTTTGATATTCCTCAGCGCTAGGTGGCTTTTGGATATCTTTTTGGAATCTACGGTAACGATCGATAGGTCCACTTGAAATCGCAGGGAAGAATAAAACGAATTCCCAGAAATTAAAGAAGGAAAGTTCTTTAATTAAATTATCACGAACTTCAAAGACCATTTGTACTGCTCTAAATGTTACGTAAGACATACCTGCGAAAACAATAAAATGTAATTCAGGCACAAATGGTGCGATTTTTGCCAAAATAAGTGGCAAAATCGATAAAATAACAGCTATACAAAACATGAATGTACTATTATTTTGTTTTCTTAAAATTAAATAGCCTTTAATTAGGGCATATTGCCAAATAATAAATGCGGCTAACATAATCGCTTGCTTCGGTTTATCCGAGAAGATAATAACGAGCATTACTAATGTTAAAACGGCATTATATTTACGCAACATTTTACCTTTTAGTCCAGCTATGATAGTAGGTATTAATAAAATGCCCACTATAGCGAAAAAATAAAATGATCCATATGCGGTCATGCTGTAACCTCACTCAATAATTTTTTGCGATCTACCTTTCCATTTGGTGTCATTGGAATAGAAGATTGATACATGAATTTACGTGGAATCATGTAGTTTGGTAATCGCTCATTGAGTTCTTTTTTAATTGCAGATGTTAATTTGAATTCTTTTTCAAATGAATGTTCGCCAGGAACAACAACCGCTAATAAATAATCGTATTTCTCACCTTTTTTAATTGGAACGATAACTGCTCCTTCTACGTAAGAACACGCACGAAGGTGATGCTCAATTTCTTCTAATTCCATTCGATAACCATGCAGCTTAATTTGGAAATCAAGACGACCATTATAGAATAGAAGACCATTTTCAACATAGCCAGCATCGCCTGTTTTATAGGCGCGCTCACCGTCAATCATAGTAAATGTTTTTTCTGTTAATTCAGGACTTCCTAAATATCCAACACTTACGCTTGGACCGACAATTACGATTTCACCTTTTTCACCATCAGGTGCAAGCGTACCATCTTCTTTCATAATAAGAAGGCGGCAATCTGATTTACAGTAGCCAACTGGAAGTGATTTGTATTGATCAAGCACTTCTTCTGTAACGTGAATACCTGTTACAGCGACAGTAGCTTCTGTTGGACCGTACGTATTCATAATTGTCGCTTTCGGGAAACGCTCAATTAATTTTCTAGCTACTTCATTTGGTAACACTTCACCGCAGAATAAGAATGTTTTCATGTTCGGTAGCATACTCTCAGAGAAAGATGCTTCCATTAAACACATCTCTGCGAAAGATGGTGTTGAAGTCCATACTTGTATATCCGATTGCTCTAAAGAAGCAAACAAGTCTTTTGGACGTGCAATCATATCTTTATCGATTGCCCAAAGTGTACCACCTGTTACTAAGGATGGGTAAATATCCATGACAGATAAATCGAATGAGAAAGGTGCTTGGTTTAAGAATACTTGTCCTGTTTGTAAGTTGAAATCTTCTACAGCCCATTTTGTAAAGCTTACAAGGCAGTTATAAGTAATCTGAACCCCTTTCGGATTACCTGTGCTTCCTGATGTGTAAATAATGTAGAAGTTCTCATCACCTTTTACCGCATGTTCAGGATTTGGAGTGTTCCCTTTATGAGTAAAGAAAATATCTTTTAAGTTGTCTTCACTTACAATGCGAACTGGTAAATCAGTTACAGTTACTTCAGTTCCTGATAAAAGTAGTTTCGCACCAGAATTTTCAGCGATACGTTGTACACGATCAGCTGGGATAGATAAATCTACAGGAATATAAGCGTGTCCAGCTTTTACACATCCTAAAAAGTTAATAATCATTTCAGGTTGCATATGGCCATACACCATAATTGGTGAACGATCATCTGGATACTCAGAAGAAATCCAATGTGCTAACGCATCAGAATCTTCCTTTAATTGTTTGTACGTAATTTTCGCATCTCGCCAAACAAAAGCAGTTTGATCAGGCGTTTCAATAGCCCACTTTTCAATTTGTTCTAATAACTTCATAACGTTCCCACCCTAAAATTCGTTGTAAATAAATGTACTTGTGTTTGTATCATGGAATCCATACAACCAAAGTAATGCAAATAAAATTGCAAGGTAATAAACCGTCTTTGCAACCCATTGTGTGAGTGGTCGAGACCATATCTCTTTTAATCTTTCCATGTCTTTCCCTCTCTTAATGAAATGATAGCTCTTTGTAGGTATCATGTCCTACATTATTGTGAAAAAAACAAAATTCCACATTTTAGGTAAAAATAAGTCAAAAGGCTCTTTTCTGATATTAGCACTAAATACTAAAAAAGAAAATCCCTAACTTAGCAATTATATTACATTCAGCATGAATTTGTAACGGGTTTGACATGTAAATAGGAAGTGGATTGTGTGAATGTATAAAAGTGGTCTGGGAGAATGTATAGAAATGTAATATTTGTTTGAGTTTTTCATAGTTAATGTATGAATTGTTAAAGTTTCATAAGAGGAGGAATTTCTGATGAAGAGGATGTGGAAGGATCTTATTTCAGAAGAAAACATTATTAAGTGGAGACAGCATTTTCATAAATATCCGGAATTATCATTTCATGAAAAAGAAACTTCACAATTTATATATGATACATTATGTTCATTTTCTTCTTTTGAAGTAACGAGACCGACGAAGTATAGTGTACTAGCAATTAAAAGAGGGACGGGACAAGGGAAAGTAGTTGCGATTCGAGCTGATATAGATGCTTTACCAATTCAAGAAGAGACAAGGAAATCTTATACGTCTGTGAATAAAGGAATGATGCATGCATGTGGGCATGATGCTCACGCAGCTATTTTGTTAAGTACAGCGGAGGTGCTATCAAATATAAAGGAAGATTTCGTAGGTGAGATTCGTCTCTTCTTTCAGCACGCAGAAGAGGTGTATCCTGGCGGGGGACAAGAAATGGTTGAGGCAGGCGTGATGGATGGTGTTGATTATGTAATAGGTTTACATGTTATGTCTGGATTGGAGAGCGGGAAAATCGGAATTGCGTATGGACCGATGATGGCGGCACCAGACGTATTTACAGTTGAAATTCAAGGGAAAGGAGGGCATGCGGCGAGGCCAGAAGAAACGATAGATCCTATTGCTATCGGAGCGCAGATTATTACAAATTTACAACATATCGTATCAAGAAATACAAGTGCTTTCATGCAAAGAGTTGTTTCAGTTACGCAGTTTCATGGGGGAATGGCTGATAATATTATTCCTAATGCAGCAACTTTAATGGGAACTGTGCGTTCTTTTAATCAAGCGTTAAGAATAGAAGCAGAAGAGAAAATTGAGCAAATCGTGAAAGGAATCACAAAGGCACATGGAGGAAAGTATACATATACGTATCGATACGGATATGATCCGGTTATTAATGATGAATATATTACGAAAGTAGTAGAAGAAAGTGCACTACATTTGTTTGGGAATGAGCGTGTTGTGAAGCTTGAACCTTCTATGGGAGGAGAAGATTTTTCAGCATATTTAAGAAAGGCACCGGGTTGCTTCATTAAATTGGGGACGGGGAATGAAAAGGTAGATACTTGTTATCCGCATCATCATCCGAAATTTGATGTAGATGAATCAGCTTTAATTTATGGAGTGGAATTATTTTTAGAGACAGCGATAAGACTACTAAAATCATAGAAAAGTATAAAAAAAGGCAACTGCGCTCTATCGCAGTTGCTTTTATTTCTTTCCGTCAGAGAGGGCTGAGAAAGAACTATGCTCATTTATAGTATATGAATAGCTAACGGACAAGCTTGTACATTTTAATCATTTTTTAAAAAATAGTTATTGACATTGATAATCACTGTCAATTAATCTAAGGGTAGTTGAAATTGATAATTATTATCAATAGGATGGATGAGACATGTTAATGAGAAAAAAATTTCACCTTCTGCGGAGGGGATTAAAAGATAAAAATAAAGATGTTGATCAGCATATGGAATGGCAACGAAATGTAATTCGTTCTGAATATGTAGATGAGAAGAGTACGCTTCCAACAGAAAAAGAGATACAAGGTAAAAGGAGAGATTTAGTTGAGTAAGTTAGTAATGATTTTTGCAAGTATGAGTGGAAATACAGAGGAAATGGCTGATCATATTGCGGGTGCAATTCGTGAAACAGAAAATGAAATTGAAGTTATCGATATTATGGATTCACCAGAAGCTTCTATACTAGAACAGTATGATGGAATTATTTTAGGTGCTTACACTTGGGGAGATGGTGACCTTCCTGATGATTTCTTAGATTTTTATGATGCAATGGATTCTATTGATTTAACCGGGAAAAAAGCGGCAGTATTCGGATCATGTGATTCGGCTTATCCGAAATACGGCGTGGCGGTTGACATTTTAATAGAAAAGCTACAAGAGCGCGGAGCTGCAGTTGTGTTAGAAGGACTAAAAGTAGAATTAACGCCAGAAGATGAAGATGTAGAAAAATGTTTACAGTTTGGAGCTGAATTTGTAAAACACCTTTCTTAATGGCAGAAGGGAGATGAAGAGCAAGTGCATGAGAAAATCGCAATCAAAACGATGACAGATTATCATTTGTATGATTTTATGCGTTGTCCGCATAAATTTTATTTCCGTCATATAAAAAGAAGAGAACCTTCTTCATTTGAATGGCAACAAATCGCACAAATGATTGTGAATCGAATTATTAATGAATATTACACACTACCTGCGGGCCAACAAACGAAAATCGTACTTTTAATATTAATAGAAAAGTATTGGAAAAAAGTAAGGATTAATATGTTTGCTTCAAAGACGGAGTATTATATTGTGTTAGCGAAGTTAACGGATCACTTATTACAGTTTGTTGAAAGAGATGATAGTCAGACACCGCCGTTATTTTTATATGAAAAATTTCAAACATATATGGAAGAGTTAGGTGTCCACATGTCATTGACATTAGAAGTTGGTGAGTGGAGTACTGAGTCGTTTGTAATTAAAAAGTATGTTGTCGATGCGGATGAGGAAATGCTTGCTCTTTGTCAAAAGTTAATGACAGTATTCAGTTATAAAGCTTTCGGAATTCTTCCCGGAAAAATTGAAGTTATTAATTTAATAGAAGGAACTAAGTATGAGTACATTCCGAAACAGGAAGATATTATAACTGGCATGGCTGATTTATCTAGAATGAAAGAAATGTTGCAACAACCTGAGCATTATACAGAGCGTCATTTTCGTTCTGAGTGTATGAGTTGTGCGTTTCGTAGGGAATGCCAAGGGGAAGAAGTAAAGAAAGAAGCGAAGCAGAAGAAAAATATCGTACATTAAAGGATGCAATTTTGCATCCTTTTTTGTTATTGACATGAAAAGCTTTTCATCATTTACCGTATATTTGTAGCAGATTTTAATAAAGGGAGGAATAATCAATGGAAGATGAAATGAAAGTATTTCAATGGTTAAAAGAACAGAATGCTCCTTTTGGGATTCAACTACAAATTTTACAAGCATTTCAACTGTATAAAGTCATTGTTGAAATGGATAAAAAGTTAATGATGTATGAGGAAAGAGAGTATAGGGAGAGAATATAATCTCATCCCTGTAGTATTAGTTTCAGTTTTTTAGTACCTGCTAGGAATTCAAGTTCATTCTTTGTTTCAAAGTTATAAATAATATTATGTAGTAAAGGGCTGTACCGATAAAAACTCGTGATGCGGTGAATGAGTAATGGATCATGGTGTGAAGTAAGTGTACAGTATTGTTCATATACTGATGTAGTAAATTCATGCCCGAAATCATAATATAGCCCAGCAAAGTCAAAGGCGGGATCTCCAATTTGAGCATCACCCAAATCGATAATCCCTGAAATATCTTTATTTTGGTTATCAAATAAAATGTGATGATGTGTAAAATCAGCGTGAATAATTGTATTTTGAAAAGTGGTTGTATCGATACAAGTAAAGAAATTTTCGAACAAACGATTTAAAGATGATTGCTGGAACGAAGTAAGACTATTAGTAACATACTGATTTAACTTAGTTTGTAGCTTTTTCCAGTAGGTAAGTGTTTTTTCAACAGGGAATCCTAACGTTGTACCTTGTTTTAAAGGAATACTATGTAGGGTCGCAAGGAAGGTAGCTAATTGTGTAATAATTATTTTCAGTTCTTTATCCTCAAGCTTAATTACTATGTCTGTTTTTAATGGTTCACCATGAATGAGAGTATAGTAACTACAAAACGGAATAGTATCAGTATCTTTTCTATAGAATAGGTGATACTGTGGAACCTCAATTTCATGTAGTGAATAAGAGAGACATGTGCATAGTTCTTTTTCTAACGGAATGCGCATTGCATATTCCTGTTTTCGCGGGAAACGAAACAGTAACTCATCATTTACGATAATAGCTACATTATCCCACCCTTCTTCATTTTGTTTATAGGAGTGTATAGAAAGATTAGGCAAAGCTTCTTTTATATATTGTTTGTAAGAGTCCATCATTGTTCCTCATTTCAAAGTTAAGTTATTCCACTTCATGATATCAGAATTTTCTTTCTATATGTTAAAATATAACTATCATTATGAAGAGGGAGCGGGATTGTTATGAAGAAAAGAATACTAATCACTTCTTTATGTATCGCTTTTGGAGTGTTTTGGTCATATAAAGAGGCGGTTTTTGCTAGTTATAAACCGATTGATCAGTACGGGTTAAATAAGGGATTACAGAACAAAAGTATAGAAACTTTAACTCATAATGAAATGAAAAAGGTAGGAGAACATTTTGTGACAGAGCAACTATCAGTGTTTGAGTTTAATAATAAAGAAGATGTGAAACGAAAAGGTGAAGAAATATTTTTTAATAGAGGGTATGATCGATTAATAGAAAATTATTATCCAAATCGTTTTCAGGATTTAGAGTATAAATTTATAAACGAGGATATACGTGAAGTGACGGATGAAAGTTTTCTCTATAAAACTGTAGCATACGTTGCGGGTACTGAAAATGGTAAGAGAAGCGAAATGAAATTGAATTATGAAATGAAAATTGTAAAGGTTAATAATATATTTAAAGTGTTAGAACAAAAACAGTACGTACAATAAAGTGAAACATGAATGAGTGCCACAAATAGCCGATAAAAAAATCCCCCAGTTCTTTGAGGGATTCTAAAGATTTTCATTTTGTTGACCAAGTTCTTTTTGAGCAATATATAAATTTCCTTGCTCGACTTGTTTCTGAGTAAGAACAGAATCACCCGCATATCCTTTTTCTGTTTTTACAGTTCTTTTTGAACGATTGGAATTTTGTTTCTTCATATAATAGACCACCCTCCATCAAAAATAAACGAAAATGATGAGTACGAGTAACACAGCGGCAAAAATGGTAATGCCCATTAAAAACGAGGTGTTTTTATATTTAGGTGTCTTATGTACATCTTGCCGATATCCAGGTGAAATTTCAGGGGCGAATTCTTCATCGAATGATTGCTTTTTTTCTTTTTCGTCCATATGTATCCACCTTTCTTTTTCATTATGTTATACGTTCAAAGAAAAAATATGCATAAAGAAAACCGCCCTCTATCGTGAGCGGCGGTTTTCTGTTGTATATTTTCTTTGAACTTGAAAGAGACGGACAAGAAGGAAGGTGGCACCAAATGCTAGACCGATAATAAGACCGATCCAATATCCTTTTGCTGCCCAGTCAGTGTAAGTTGCTAATATGTAACCGAGAGGGAGACCTATTACCCAATAAGCGATTAATGTCATAATTAAGGAAACATTTACGTCTTTATAACCACGTAGTGCCCCTTGTACAGGAGTTGCAATTGCATCTGAAATTTGAAATAAAATCGCAAATATAAGAAATTCTTTTGCTAAATGATGAACTTGTATATCTGTCGTATAAATAGAAGCAATTGCATCATCAAAGAAATAGAGAAGAATTGAATATAATAGGGCGAATGCAAGTGCTAAGCCAATCCCGATAAATCCATATTGTTTTGCGTTATTGTATCGCTTTGCTCCAACTTCGAATCCAACAGCGATGGTCATTGCCATTGCTAAACTTAAAGGAGTCATATATAACAAGGAAGCGAAGTTCATAGCTGCTTGATGAGCTGCGATTGTTGTCGTACTAAAATTACTCATCATAAGTGTCACCGCAGCGAAAATACTTGTTTCAAAAAAGATAGCAAATCCAATAGGGACGCCAAGTTTTAAGAATTCAGTCCAACTTGAAAGAGAAGGACGATATAATTGTTTAAAGATATTGAAAGATGCGAAAGGTTCTTTCGTACGAATAATAATAACGGTAATAATTAAAATGCACCAATAGGTTGCTGCAGAAGCAATTGCCGCTCCAACACCACCGAGTTTTGGAAAACCGAAATGACCAAAAATTAATACATAATTTAATACTACGTTAATTGGTAATGATAGTAATGTAATGATCATCGTTGTGCGAGTTTTTCCTAATGCATCAATAAACCCGCGTAAAACAGTGTAAGTAAATAAAGGGATAATTCCAATTGCAATAATACTTAAAAATTGTGCCGCAATACGTTCCACAGGTTCTTCCAGGCGCATGCCGTTTAAAATAGGTGAAACAGCGAAGAAACCGATAAGGATGACCACGAAACTAGCACAAATTGCTAAATATACTGCTTGTATGACAACTTGGGGAACATCCTCTTTTTTCTTGGATCCAATGAGCTGTGCAACAATTGGAGTGGTAGCCATTAAAATTCCTGTTAATCCGGTACTAACGGGAAGCCATATACTTGTTCCGATAGCAACACCCGCTAAATCAATAGGACTTGCGTGCCCTGACATTGTCGTATCGAAAAAACTCATTGCAAATAATGACATTTGCGTTACGAAAATCGGGAAAAATAGTAATACAAATTGCTTTAATTTTTGTGAGAATGAATTAGTTTCTTTCATAAAATCCCCTTTCCGCTAAAAAAACAAACTCTTACTATCATACAATTTAATCAAAAAATAGAAAAGAAATACGCGCATACAACATGTACAATCAATAAAAAAAGGATGCACTTTAAAAGGGGATAAGGTATTATGATAAGGTGTGAAAAATTACATATTCGTTATTAAGGAGGCACTACTCGTGGCTGATTGGTTAATTGGAATAATCATGGGGGCTGTTGAAGGTTTAACAGAGTTTTTACCAGTTTCATCAACAGGACATATGATTTTAACAGGTCATTTACTTGGATTTGACGACGAGAGAGCGAAAGTTTTCGAAGTTGTTATTCAATTGGGATCGATTTTAGCAGTTGTTGTTATATTTTGGAAGCGTCTATGGTCTTTAGTAGGTATAGGGAAAGTAACAGAGGGACCATCGTTAAATTTATTACATATTATTATCGGGATGATTCCTGCCGGCGTACTTGGCGTATTGTTCCATAGTGCGATTAAAGAAGTTTTATTTGGGCCAGGCCCAGTTGTCATCAGTTTAGTGGCTGGTGGTATTTTAATGATTGTTGCTGAGAAGTTTTCGAAACCAAGTACAGCAAGAACATTAGATGAAATCACATATAAGCAAGCTTTTACAATTGGAATGTTCCAATGTTTAGCGCTTTGGCCAGGATTTTCTCGTTCTGGTTCTACAATAAGTGGTGGTTTATTAGCTCGCGTGTCACATACAGCGGCGGCTGAATATACATTTATTTTAGCAGTACCAATGATGGTAGCTGCAAGTGGTTTAGATTTAATTAAAAGCTGGGATATATTAAGTGCGGCTGATATCCCGTTATTTGCAACAGGATTTATTACAGCATTCGTTGTTGCGATGCTTGCAATTGTTTCATTCTTAAAATTATTAGGTCGTGTAAAACTAACACCGTTCGCTTACTACCGTTTCATTTTAGCTGCGGTATTCTATTTCTTCATTATGTAATAAAAAAACTGCCGAGTTCGGCAGTTTTTTTATTTTACTACTTTTTCCATCATGCTTTCCATTACATGTTCCCAAAGAGAAGTATCATCCGCTAATGTAGCACGGAAATTAGCGTACATTTCTTTTTGTTTTTCTTCGAATGTTGGATCTTCTTTTTCAGGTAATGTAGCGCGCATTGAAGTTACTAACTCTTGTACTTTTGGAGCGCGTGGTCCCCAAACGGCTTGTTCATTTCCATCTTTATCAATGAAAATAAAAATTGGAATGGCACGTGCTGTTCCATTTGTTAAATATTGATCCATTAATTCTAAGTTTTCATCGCGAATTAATAATCTCATATCAATATTTGCAACTTCAGAAATTCGTTTCATAACAGGTACGCATAAAAGAGCGTCACCACACCAATCAGCTGTTAATACGATAACACGCCAGCCATCATTTTGGCGTTCTTCTAATACAGGAAGTAATTCATTTGGAATTAAAAAGTTATTGTAAATGTGCAGTAGCTCGTATTGATTTACTTTCATTTCATTCACATATGTATCAAAGGACATACCTTTATCAGCCCATTGTTGTAAGTTCATAAGTAACACCTCTTTAGTATGATTTGTTTTCATTGTACCAATTTTTATATAGAAAAGCTTGTATTCTTACTCCTTCTTGTCACTTAATAATTTATTTAATAGGAAAAGGAATAGTACGACACATAATTCAGCAATGTTGGACAGTTGAACACTCTCTACCCAATCGTCGGCAGTATGAATGACGAACCAATCTAGCGTAATTTCAATGATTGCAAAAAGAGTAATAGCCAGCCAATTTGGCATGTTTTTTGTCATTGGATATAGCAACGCCTTGAGGAAACCGAAGATAAAGAATGTAATACCGTCTAAGAAAGTGATTAATAAAAAAAATAGAAGTAAAGCAGTGCGTGATCTATACTCTATACCTGTAATATGAAAGATTCCTACATATACAAAGAATATAAATGCAAAAATTATAATGAGAAACAGAATAACAAAACCAATAATCAAAGTCTTATCTTTTAGATTGAGATTAGAAAATTTGTCTTCTTCACTCACTATTCTATCTCCTTTTTCTGGAAATTTAATTTTATTGTATCATGAAATGTATATTAAAAAACTACGAATTATGGGGAAATAAGGTGACAAAAAGTAAGATTTCATGTAAAATTATTAATAAGGTTTTTATTTAACTAAATGAAATAAAAGGGGCTGTCAAAATTGTCTCAAAATCGAGAGCAATTAATGGAAGAACTATCGACAAATGTTTTTGCTATGTTTCGCACGTTGCGTAATGATATTGGAAAAATATTTGGTGGTTACATACCGTGGAATGAGTTCATCGTCCTTAGAATATTGAACCGTACGAATAAAGAAATGGTATCACGTGTAGCTAATGAGTTAAATGTGTCGAATAGTCATATTACAGCTGTTACAGAAAAATTAATTAATAAAGGCTTTGTAACCCGTTCACGTTCTACATCAGATCGCAGAGTTGTATATTTAGAGATTACAGAGCAAGGAAAAGATTTAGTTGCAAAAATGGAAGGGGAGAAAAAGAAATATTTACAAGAAAGATTCTCCGCACTTTCAGAAGAAGAAATGAATATAATGATAGCTATTTCTAAAAAACTTATTTAAGTCATTACAAGTAAGAAAACGCTTACGTATTAAAGGAGAAGACCTTCCCTATGTGAGGAAGGTCTTCTTTCGTATGTAAAAGATTATAAAAAAGAAAATATGTAACATACTACTAGTAAAGGAAGGGGGCAAAAATATGACAAATCGAAATGGTAGTAAAGGGAGCGGAAATCAAGGCTCACCAAAATCAGGACAATTTCAGCAAGAGTTTAGTGCGGAATTTGATACTGGTAATGATAACAAAGGAAAAGAATATCGTTCGAAAAAAGGAAGTAAATCAAAAAAGGAGTGAATCATTTCACTCCTTTTTTTTATTTAAGATGCTGCAGATTGATCTGTATTATATTTTTCTTCTGATTTTGCGACGATCATTGCACAAATTGCATCACCGGAAATATTTACAGCTGTTCGTGACATATCTAGAATGTGGTCAATACCGATAATTAAGGCAATACCTTCTACCGGTAGATTTACTTGATTTAAAACCATCGTAAGCATTACAAGTCCAACACCTGGTACACCAGCAGTACCGATACTAGCTAGTACAGCAGTTAATACGACGAAAGCTAATTGGGACATAGTAAGCTCAACTCCGTATACTTGAGCGATAAACACAGTTGCTACACCTTGCATAATGGCAGTACCATCCATATTAATCGTTGCACCCAGTGGTTGTACAAAAGAACTTATCGCTTTTGGAACACCAAGTTTTTCTTGTGCTGTTTTCATTGCAAATGGAAGAGATGCATTAGAGCTAGATGTACTAAACCCAATTGCCATTACCGGTCCGAAATGTTTAAAGAAACGGACAATGCTTTCTTTTGCTAATACCTTTAATAATCCGCCATACACGAAGACGCCGTGAATAATAAGTACTAGCATAACGACAATCATATACTTGAACATCGCAGCGACGCCTGCAAGACCCATTTTACCAACGGATGAAGCGAGCAATCCAAATGTTCCGATTGGAGCTAATTTCATAACGAGATTAACAAGATACATCATTAATTCGTTGCCCTGTTCAAGTAATGAATGGGTAACCTTGGACCCGTTTTCCTAAAATAGCTATACCGAGTCCGATTAATACGGCAAAGGCAATAATTTGTAACATGTTTCCATCAGCCATCGCTTTTGCTGGGTTATCTGGTACGATATTTAGCAATGTATCGACGAAAGATGTTTCGGTTTTTGCCCCTTCATATTTAAGCCCTTCTGTTTTAAAGTTACCGCCAGATCCTGGTTGAATAATCAGTGCAAATGTAACTGCAATAGAGATAGCAACGGCTGTAGTTACAAGAAAGAATGAAATTGATTTTAAGCCGATTCTTCCAAGTTGTTTCGGGTCTCCAAGCCCAGCAGCCCCAAGCACGATAGAAATGAATACAACAGGAACAACTAGCATTTTAATGAGGCGAATAAACAATTGACCAAGTGGATTGAACACAAATTGATTTAATGGTTCAAAATGGATGGTGCAGCTAAATTTAAAGTGAGTCCAACAACTAAACCGAGAAATAATGCAATTAAGATTGCTTTTGTTTGTTTCAATAAAACCCCCCTTATTTTTGTGAAATTGCTTTCTACATTAATTGTACCGAAAAACTACCTATTTTGACGGTATTTTCTGGATATTCCGTGTAAAAATTTGTGTTTAAATATAGATTGCTTTTGCTAAAGTAAGCAAAAAAGTTGGGGAATCTAGTTAGAAAACAAAGTAGACCATCACATAGGATGGTCAAGGAAGGGGACAATTTATGTCAATTTAATTAGGGATGGAAGCCATTCAAAGACACTGGGGAATGTCTTATAAATTAGGGAGGAACAGCTTCGGTACATATACTATAAAAGTTGGATGTGACCAGGGTGTGAATATAGAGTGAAAGAGAGAGGGAGTTTTAAATAAGAGGTAGAGTAAACAAAAAAATAAGACCATCACATAAGAGATGGTCAAGGAAGGGGACAATTTATGTCAATTTAATTAGGGATGGAAGTTGT
>NZ_JBYTDP010000003.1:437664-922457 GCF_058791555.1 Bacillus sp. EB106-07-01-XG149
TATAAATTAGGGAGGAACAACTTCGATACATATACTATAAAAGTTGGATGTGACCTTGGTGTGAACATAGAGTGAAAGGTATGAGAATTTGAGAAATGATACATATAAAATGATTGTTGCGAGAGTTGTAGAGTACGAATAAATATAATAGAAAGTTTCTTGTCATAAAATGAAGTGGAGTTCAAGTATAAATAAAAGTTGAAATCTTTAAAAAAAAGGATTATGCTCAACTATATTATAAGAATATAAGGTTTATCCCGCTATGTAAGGTTTCTTATAAGCCTTTAGTTATGAGGGGAAAAGGGAGTTAGTGAATATGGAAGTAACAAAAAGACAAGGGCTGTATAATCGTTTTATACGATTAAATCCACCACAAATATTAGCATTAGGTTTTTTCTGCTTAATTGTGGTTGGCGGTTTGTTATTAAAGTTACCATTCGCAACGAAAGTACATATTAGTTGGGTAGATGCTTTCTTTACGGCAACGTCAGCAGCAACTGTAACGGGATTAGGAGTAGTAGATACTGCAAGTACGTTTACGATGTTTGGCGAGATTGTTATTATGTTTTTAATTCAAACAGGTGGTTTAGGTCTTATGACAATTGCCATTTTAATTGTTTGGGTATTAGGTAAAAAAATCGGGTTACGCCATCGATTATTAATCGGAGAGGCATTTAATCAGACAAATATAGGTGGTCTTGTAAAATTAGTAAAGCGTGTCTTTATATTTTCAATTTGTATTGAGCTTATTGGAGTCATTTTTTTATCGTTTCGCTTTATTCCAGAGTTTGGCTTTGGAAAAGGTGTATACTATAGTATTTTTCACGTTATTGCATCTTATAATAATGCTGGATTTGCTCTATGGCCGGATAATTTAACAAGGTATGTAGGAGATCCTATTGTTAATATTGGGATTTGCTCTTTAATCGTAATAGGTGGTCTCGGTTTTACCGTATTAATTGATATATGGTATAGTCGTAGCTTTCGAAAATTATCAATTCATTCTAAAATCATGATTGTTGGAACGGTAGCGTTAAATGTTATAGCAATGATTGTGATTTTTGTATTGGAATATAATAATGTGAAGACGTTAGGGAATTTACCTTTAAATGAAAAGTTATGGGCTTCTTTCTTCCAAGGTATTACTCCTCGTACTGCTGGATTTAATACAGTTGACTACGGGGGAATGGAAGAATCATCTATATTATTTACGATGGTTTTAATGTTTATTGGTGCAGGAAGTGTATCAACAGGTGGAGGGATTAAATTAACAACGTTTGTTATTTTAGTTACATCCGTCCTTTCTTTCTTTAGAAAAAAAGAGGAAATCGTTTTATTTCAGCGCACAATTAAAATGTCAACAGTAACGAGAGCGTTAGCTATTGCTGTTGCCAGTCAAATACTCATTTTGGCAGCGGTATTTGTATTAATGCTTACAGAAAACTTCAGCTTTATTCAGTTACTATTTGAAACAATTTCAGCGTTTGGTACAGTAGGGTTAACGATGGGAATTACTGCAAAGTTATCAGCGTTTGGAAAATGTATTATTATGTTTGTTATGTTTTGTGGATTAATCGGACCGTTAACACTTGTGTTTTCTTTAGCGCGACCAGCAAAACAAAAAATTAAATATCCATCGGAAGATGTATTTACAGGATAAGGTATCTCGCATAAGCGAGATACCTTTTTCTTTTTAAAAAAGGGAGAACAATAATCCGACAAGTGCTACTCGGAATAAAATTGCAATGAGTGCTGCAATTCCGCCGACAATCGCAGCGATACCACCAGTTACAGTAGCTCCGCGATTATAAGCGTAAATTCCAAGTAATACAGAAACAAGACCAAATAGTGTTGGGAAGGTAAAGAGTGATAAGATAGATAAGGCAAGAGCGATAAAGCCAGCAGTTGATCCAGCGGCAGACGATCTTATATCCTCTTTATTTTCTTTTTCATCGTAATCATAATCAATGCGCTGTGGTGCAACCTCAGCTGCGTATTCTTCTTTATAGTCACTATAATCACTATCTATTCTATCTCTTTTCTTATATTCATCAAATTTCTCAGTCAAAGTCATGACTCCTTTCATAACAAGGTTCAATAGTAGTATGCATCTCTTTTTCTTTTTTATCCCGCTATTTGTGATCCGCAAACGCCCGATTGGTGAGGGTTAATACTTAATAGGTGATGAACAAAACCTCATTGATTAAAGTTTTACTTTATCCGAGCGTGTACAAGGCATAATTCTACTTAGAAGAGTGGAATTGTTTTTTTGAAATAGGAAAAGTTAGTATGACTTCCTCTATTTTGGAAAGTATAAAAAAGAATAATGAGGAAAGGGTGCAATACATAATGGAACATCCAATTGAAAATTTAATGAAAACAGCAATGACAAATTTAAAAGAGATGGTAGATGTAAATACGATTGTTGGAAGTCCAGTTTCAACGGCTGATGGAAATGTAGTATTAACAGTATCTCAAGTGGCTTTTGGTTTTGGTGCCGGCGGAAGTGACTTTAAAGGTGATTTTATTTCCGAAAAGCATAATAACGGACAAGGGCAGCATAAAGAGAACAAGCAAAGCCATCCATTTGGAGGCGGAAGCGGGGCTGGGGTTTCTATTAGCCCAGTTGCTTTTTTAGTAGTCGGTTCTAACGGTGTGCAAGTATTACACCTCAATAGTAGTACACATTTAATTGAAAAGGCTTTAAATACGGTACCAAGCACTGTAGATAAATTTGTAAATGGTCGCCAAAAGTGAACTTGCATTTTTTAGGAATTGTGATATATTAGAAAAAGTGCGCTTTATGATGATCGGAATAATTGAACTGTAAATATATATGATGTGTGGAATAAGGGAGAGGAATTTATGATTAATATCAAAAACTTAGTAGTTGGCTTATGTATGTTAGTAAGCGGTTTTGTTGTATATGTAATAAAAGAAAAAGCTCCATTTTAAAACAGACAAACCGTTACTGTCTGTTTTAAATTTGTAAAAAATGTTGACAAGTTATTGTATTGGTGTTAAAATTTTAATTCGTGTCTCGGTTACAGCTAGTGTAAAGTAAATAAACCTTATAAATATAATACGAAAAGTTTGCGAAAGATCGGGTAGTCTTACCAACAACTTTTGTGAACAAACCCTATAAATTATTATTGTAGGCTTTATATGTATACTAGTGAATCAAGGAGCGGTCAGTGGAACCGTAATGATGAGAGAGAGGTAGGGCTTTCATCCAGTATATGTTACTTTCCCGTTAGGTGAATATAAAAAAGAGGACTCCTTTTCAAAAGGAGTCCTCTTTCTTTTTTAAGTGCGGCTCTCAACTTGCTGACAAATTTCATCTGTTGTTAAACCATGAGCTGCAATTACCGATCCCTTAATTGATGCATCTGCAATACCCATCATATTAGAATCTTGCCCAGTTACAACACAACAATCGCACCCTTGTGCATCATGTTCGGAGCCCAGGGTAACAACTTCATGTCCCTGTTGCTGAAGAGCTTGTTGAACATCTGTTAATGAGTTTTCAACGCCAATTCTAGCCATAATTCTCACCTCCTACCATCTAGTTGCTAGTATGCTCTAGTACATCGTATATATTTATGCAAAGACGGTAGGAAGCATATATTTATCCTGCTATTTACAGATAGCTTGATTAAAGTATCACTTTATTTAGTCGTTATATACACCAGTAAGCATTTGACTTACGAATTGATCGTTTAAAGTATCTTGGGCAGAAGAAGTATTTGAATGAATGTCAATTGAAGCAATAAAATTATTATGTTCTTTATTATTTGGTTCTACCTCTACATAATTATCGAATTTACAAAAACCTTTCGTATCCATTAGATCAAATAGTTGAAGCATTTCTACTACCTCTTGTCTCGTTCCTTTAATTTGTACACACGCCATATTGATTTCCTCCTTCATTTTGACAAATTGTTTTTTAAAAATAGGATTATGATTACGAAACGAAAAATATGAATGTTATTTTTAGACAGCGTTATTTTTATTATTTTCCCCCTTTTTCAGCAAAAGTCCTTATATATTCCCGAATTTATAAAAACGGACGTCCGTTTATTGAATACAATAGATTCGTATTAATTGATGAAAATCCTTCTTTTAAACAAATATTTTTTTTAGGGGAAATTGACGAAAAAATTTTTTTGACTTTTTGTAAACGTTAACAATGCTGTTAAATCAATATAATCAAAGATGTACGTACGATTAAAAATTATAAATTTTCTAAAAATTCACTTGATTTATTTAGAAAGGAGAGTAAACTAGGAAACAATAAAAAATTCATAGAACATAGGAGGCGCTTTCCAGTGAACGAGCAATGGATTTTCTTAAATGGAGAATTTGTTCCAAAAGACGAGGCAAAAGTTTCAGTATATGATCATGGTTATTTATATGGCGATGGAGTATTTGAAGGAATTAGAGTATATAGCGGTAATGTTTTCCGTTTGAGAGAGCATCTTGTCCGGTTATATGAATCAGCAAAATCCATCATGTTAGAAATTCCATATTCTTTAGATGAAGTAACGGATATTGTTGTTGAGACGATTCGACAAAATAAATTATCTAATGGATACATTCGCCTTGTTGTATCGAGAGGAGCAGGAAATCTTGGATTAGATCCTGATTCTTGTAAGAAACCGAATGTAGTAGTAATTGCAGAACAACTATCTTTATTCCCGCAAGAATATTATGAAAAGGGGATTCCGGTTGTAACAGTTGCAACGCGCCGAAACCGTCCAGATGTTTTGTCGCCTCAAGTAAAATCTTTAAATTACTTAAACAATATTTTAGTTCGTATTGAAGCGAAATTAGCTGGAGTACAAGAAGCACTTATGTTAAATGATCAAGGATACGTAGCTGAAGGCTCAGGAGATAACGTGTTTATTGTAAAAGGAAATAAATTAATTACACCACCAAGTTCTGCTGGAGCGTTAGAAGGCATTACACGAAACGCTATATTAGAAATCGGTGAAAAACTTGGATATGACGTTAGAGAAGAGTTATTTACAAGACATGATGTATATGTAGCTGATGAAGTATTTTTAACAGGAACGGCTGCTGAAGTAATTGCTGTTACGACAGTAGATGGTAGAACGATTGGTTTAGGGCAAACAGGTCCACATACGAATCGTTTATTAGAAGAATTCCGAAAGTTAGTTGTAGAAGATGGAGAGAAGATTTACGAAGAAAATAAAGTTGGATAACAACTCTTTATAACAATAAGAAAGCGTTGAGAGGGAGGAGTAGTTGATTGTGAAGCCTCACAGAGAGTCGGTGGTTGCTGAAAACCGATGGTTCACGTCGACGAACATCGCCCTTGAGTGCTAAGCTGAAGCATTTGTCTAGGCTTAGACGGTAGCTCCGTTATTAGCTAGACTCATTTATGGGTCACTGAGGCAAGAGTATTCTTGCGAAGAAGGGTGGTACCGCGAAATCTTTCGTCCCTTCAGCACATAGCTGGAGTGTGGACGTAGGATTTTTTTTATTGATAAAAGTTTTCAAAAAGGGGGCTTATAAGAACAATGTCTTCAAAAACGGAAGAGAAACTGGCAACTGGTGCACAGCTATTGTTAGAAGCGTTAGAAAAGGAAGGAGTAGAAGTAATTTTCGGTTATCCTGGTGGTGCTGTTTTACCTCTTTATGATGCACTCTATGACTGTGAAATTCCGCATATTTTAACAAGGCATGAGCAAGGAGCTATTCACGCCGCGGAAGGGTATGCCAGAATTACTGGCAATCCAGGGGTTGTCATTGCAACGAGTGGGCCAGGTGCTACAAATGTTATTACGGGTCTAGCAGATGCGATGATTGATTCATTACCACTTGTTGTATTTACAGGGCAAGTAGCAACGACATTAATTGGAAGTGATGCTTTCCAAGAAGCGGATATTATGGGGCTTACGATGCCAGTGACAAAACATAACTATCAAGTGCGAAAGGCTTCAGATTTACCTCGAATTATTAAAGAAGCATTTCATATTGCTAGAACAGGAAGACCGGGCCCAGTCGTTATTGACCTTCCGAAAGATATGGTAGTAGAGCAAGGAGAACGATGTAATGACGTACAAATGGATTTACCAGGATACAATCCTAATTATGAACCGAATTTACTCCAAATAAACAAATTATTACAAGCAATTAGTGCTGCAAACAAGCCGTTAATTTTAGCTGGAGCAGGTGTATTGCATGCGAAGGCTTCGAAAGAGTTAACAAGTTTTGCTCGTAAATATGAAATTCCTGTTGTGCATACATTACTTGGTCTTGGTGGGTTTCCGCCAGATGATGAACTTTTTCTAGGAATGGGAGGAATGCACGGTTCTTACACAGCCAATATGGCGTTATATGAATGCGACTTACTTATTAATATAGGTGCAAGATTTGATGATCGCCTTACAGGAAATTTGGCTTATTTTGCTAAAGAGGCGACTGTTGCGCATATTGATATTGATCCAGCAGAAATCGGAAAAAATGTGCCGACTGAAATTCCAATTGTTGCAAGTGCTAAGCGAGCGCTGGAAGTATTACTTCAACCAGAAGGAAGGAAAGAAAATCATCATAAGTGGCTCTCTTTATTAAAGAGTAGAAAAGAAAAGTATCCACTATCTTATAAAAGGAATTCGGAAAGTATTAAGCCTCAATACGCAATTGATATGTTATATGAAATTACGAAAGGAGAAGCGATTGTAACAACAGATGTTGGGCAACATCAAATGTGGGCAGCCCAATATTATCCGCTCAAAACTCCTGATAAATGGGTAACTTCAGGAGGATTAGGAACGATGGGCTTCGGATTTCCAGCAGCAATTGGTGCGCAAATTGCAAAGCCTGAGGAACTAGTTATTGCAATTGTAGGTGACGCTGGATTTCAAATGACCTTGCAAGAATTAAGTGTGTTAAAAGAACACTCATTGCCTGTTAAAGTATTTATTTTAAATAATGAAGCTTTAGGAATGGTAAGACAATGGCAAGATGAATTTTATAACAAAAGATATTCGCACTCTTTACTATCGTGTCAACCAGATTTCGTTGCTCTTGCAAATGCGTATGGCATAAAAGGAGTTCGTATAGATGATCCACTTCTTGCAAAGAAGCAAATACAGCAGGCGATTGAATTACAAGAACCAGTCGTAATTGATTGCCGTGTACTTCAATCAGAAAAGGTAATGCCGATGGTTGCGCCAGGGAAAGGTGTTCACCAAATGGAGGGAGTGGAAAAAAGGTGAAGAGAATTGTTACAGCGACAGTTCGAAATCAAAGTGGTGTGTTAAACCGAATTACGGGTGTTATGACACGAAGACATTTTAATATTGAAAGTATTTCAGTAGGTCATACGGAATCATCGGACATATCGCGGATGACGATTGTTGTACACGTTGAAAATGAACAGCAAGTGGAACAGTTAATTAAACAACTTCATAAGCAAATTGATGTTCTGAAAGTATCAGATATTACAGAAGAAGCGATGATCGCAAGAGAACTTGCACTTATTAAAGTAGCAACATCAGTAGCAAGAGCAGAATTATATAGTTTAATTGAACCGTTTCGAGCCGCTGTAATAGATGTTGGGAAGGATTCCATAGTTGTGCAAGTAACTGGTACGCAGGAGAAAGTAGAAGCATTAATTGAATTACTTCGTCCGTATGGTTTGAAAGAAATTGCTAGAACAGGTGTAACAGCGTTTACGCGTAGTATGAAAAAACAAGATAAGCAAGTTATGTTAATTCAATAACCATTTAAATATAGGGGGAAATGAAAATGACAAAAGTTTATTATGAGAAAGATGTAACGGTAAATGTATTAAAAGAAAAGAGAGTAGCAATCATTGGATATGGCTCGCAAGGTCATGCACATGCACAAAACTTACGTGATAACGGATTTGATGTAGTAGTAGGTTTAAGAAAAGGGAACTCTTGGGATAAAGCGAAAGAAGATGGATTTTCTGTATATACAGTAGCAGAAGCAGCGGAAAAAGCTGATGTAGTAATGATTCTACTACCGGATGAACTGCAGCCAGAAGTATATGAAGCGGAAATTGCGCCAAATTTAAAGGCAGGAAATTCTCTCGTTTTTGCTCACGGATTTAATGTTCACTTTGATCAAGTGAAACCGCCAGCTAATGTAGATGTATTTCTAGTAGCACCAAAAGGGCCAGGTCATCTCGTACGCCGTACGTTTACTGAAGGCGGAGCTGTTCCTGCATTATTTGCAGTATACCAAGATGCAACAGGAGTTGCGACTGAAAAGGCACTTTCTTATGCTGATGGAATTGGAGCGACGAGAGCCGGTGTATTAGAAACGACGTTTAAAGAAGAAACAGAAACAGATTTATTTGGAGAGCAAGCTGTGCTTTGCGGCGGAGTAACTGCACTAGTAAAAGCTGGATTTGAAACGTTAGTTGATGCCGGTTATCAACCGGAACTTGCATATTTTGAATGTTTACATGAACTAAAACTAATCGTTGACCTTATGTATGAAGGCGGACTTGAAAATATGAGATATTCAGTTTCAGATACAGCGCAGTGGGGCGACTTCGTATCAGGCCCACGCGTTGTTACGGAAGATACGAAGAAAGCGATGGGTGCAGTGCTAGCAGAAATTCAAGATGGTACATTTGCAAGAGGCTGGATTGCAGAGCATAAAGCAGGAAAACCAAATTTCCATGCGACAAATGAGAAAGAGAATGAACACGAAATCGAAGTAGTTGGACGTAAATTACGTGAAATGATGCCGTTTGTACAGCCGCGAGTAAAGGCAGGGGTTAAATAATATGAAGCAGATTTTGTTCATGGATACGACGCTACGTGATGGCGAACAATCACCAGGAGTGAATTTAAATGAACAAGAGAAATTGCAAATTGCAAGGCAATTAGAGAGACTAGGTATTAATGTCATGGAAGCTGGTTTTGCAGCAGCTTCCGAAGGGGATTTTCAATCGGTAAAACGCATCGCAAATACCATTCAAAATGCTACAGTTATGAGTTTAGCTAGAGCGAAAGAAAGTGATATTCGAAGAGCATATGAAGCGGTGAAAGGTGCTGTATCTCCTCGTCTACACGTATTTTTAGCTACAAGTGATATTCATATGAAATATAAACTTTGTATGTCAAAAGAAGATGTATTAGATAGTATTCACCGCTCGGTTACACTCGGGAAATCATTATTTCCGACAGTACAATTTTCAGCAGAAGATGCGACAAGAACAGCAAAAGCTTTTTTAGCTGAAGCAGTTGAAGTTGCGATTCGTGCAGGAGCGAATGTAATTAATATTCCAGATACAGTTGGATATACGAATCCAGAAGAATATTATTCTCTTTTTAAATACTTACAAGAATCCGTTCCTTCATATGAAAAAGCAATTTTCTCTTGTCATTGTCACGATGATCTTGGGATGGCAGTAGCGAATTCATTAGCTGCGGTTGAAGGCGGAGCGTTGCAAGTAGAAGGAACAATTAATGGAATTGGAGAAAGAGCAGGGAATGCGGCGTTAGAAGAAGTCGCAGTTGCTCTTCATATTAGAAAAGATCTCTATAAAGCGGAGTCTTCTATGACGCTAAAAGAGATTAAAGCGACGAGTACATTAGTAAGCAGATTAACCGGTATGGTTGTACCGAAAAATAAAGCGATTGTTGGAGCGAATGCATTTGCTCATGAATCAGGAATTCATCAAGATGGTGTATTAAAAGAAGTGACAACGTATGAGATTATTGAACCAGAGCTAGTAGGCGAATCTCAAAATCTATTCGTACTTGGAAAACATTCTGGACGTCACGCGTTTACAGAAAAAATGAAAGAGCTTGGTTATGAATTTACAAAGGAAGAACGAGATGCGGTGTTTGAAGCCTTTAAAAAATTAGCTGATCGTAAGAAGGAAATTACTGAGGAAGATTTACGTGCACTTATGCTTGGGGAATCAGCATTTGCGGCTCAGCAATATAACATTACGCAACTACAAGTACATTTTGTATCAAATAGTACACAATGCGCGACAGTTGTGCTAAAAGACGAAGAAGGAAATGTATACGAAGATGCAGCCACTGGTTCTGGTAGTATTGAGGCGATTTATAATGCAATCCAAAGAATTTTAGGATTAGAATGTGAATTGGCGGATTATCGCATACAATCTATTACACAAGGTCAAGATGCACTGGCTCATGTTCATGTTGAATTAAAAGAAGGAACGCATCAAGTATCAGGTTTTGGTGTTGCACAAGACGTATTGGAAGCTTCGGCGAGAGCATATGTCCATGCAGCAGGGAAATTGAAATCTTTTATCCAGCTTGTGAAATAAGTGTTTGATAGGTGAGAGAAGCCTTCCTCACCTATCAAATTAAAGTTCTGAAAATTCAGTTAAAAGGAGTGTTGAAATTGGAAAAACGTATCGTTTGTTTAGCTGGTGATGGTGTTGGCCCAGAAGTTATGGAAAGTGCGAAGGAAGTATTGCATATGGTAGAGAGGTTATATGGGCATCATTTTCATTTGCAAGATGAGTATTTTGGCGGGAGTGCTATCGATTTAAATGGGCAACCATTACCGCAACGAACGCTTGCCGCTTGTTTAGCAAGTGATGCGGTTTTACTTGGAGCGGTTGGTGGACCAAGGTGGGATAGCGCGAAGGAAAGACCAGAGAAAGGATTATTAGCTCTAAGAAAAGGGCTTGGAGTATTTGCAAATGTTCGCCCTGTAACGGTAGAAAGCGCAACGGCACATTTATCGCCATTAAAAAACGCTGATGAAATTGATTTCGTTGTCGTTCGTGAATTAACAGGTGGAATTTATTTTTCTTATCCGAAAGAACGAACGGACGAAGTAGCAACAGATACACTTACGTATCATCGTCATGAAATTGAACGGATCGTTTCTTATGCCTTTCAATTAGCGAGTAAGCGGAAGAAAAAAGTAACATCTATTGATAAGGCGAATGTTTTAGAATCTAGTAAACTATGGAGAACTGTTACGGAAGAAGTAGCACTTCGTTATCCAGACGTTGAACTAGAACATATTTTAGTAGATGCAGCTGCGATGGAGTTAATTCGGAATCCAGGACGGTTTGATGTAATTGTAACGGAAAACTTATTTGGGGATATTTTGAGTGACGAAGCTTCAGTATTAGCGGGATCATTAGGAATGCTTCCATCAGCAAGTCATGCAGAAAAGGGACCTTCATTATACGAGCCTATTCACGGATCAGCGCCGGATATTGCCGGAAAAAATAAGGCGAATCCAATTGCAATGATGCGCTCTGTTGCAATGATGCTTGGGCAATCATTTGAATTAACGAGAGAAGGGAATGCAATTGAATCTGCGATATCTGCAGTTCTTAAATTAGGAAAATGTACAGTAGATATCGGAGGAGATGAGACGACAACTTCATTTACGAAGGCAGTTATACAAGAGATGGAAGAGCAAGCGTTAGTAGGGAGAGGGAGATAATGGGAAAAAGGCTGCTAGATAAACTTTGGGAAAGACACGTAGTTACGACAAACGAAAATGGATTAGATTTATTATATATCGATCTTCATCTTGTTCATGAAGTAACGTCACCGCAAGCCTTTGAAGGCTTGCGGCTTACAAATCGAACGGTTCGCAGATCTGATTTAACATTCGCAACGATGGATCATAATATTCCAACGAAAGATGTTTGGAATATTACCGATCGCATTGCGAAACAGCAACTAGATACACTCCGGGAAAATTGTAAACAATTTCAGGTGCCGTTAGCGGATATCGGGGATGAAGAGCAAGGGATTGTTCATGTTATCGGACCAGAACTTGGACTTACACAACCAGGAAAAACAATTGTTTGTGGTGATAGTCATACAGCAACGCATGGTGCGTTTGGCGCGCTAGCATTTGGCATTGGTACGAGTGAAGTGGAGCATGTATTGGCAACGCAAACGTTATGGCAACGAAAGCCGAAAGCGATGGGTATTGAGTTAAAAGGAAAATTACAGAAAGGTGTTTACGCAAAAGATATTATTTTGCATTTCCTTTCAAAGTACGGTGTAGCAGTTGGAACTGGATATGTAATGGAATTTTACGGAGAGACGATTGAGGCTATGGAGATGGAAGAGAGAATGACGCTTTGTAATATGGCAATTGAAGGAGGAGCAAAGGCTGGTATTATAGCACCAGATGAAAAAACATTTGCTTATGTAAAAGGACGTAAATATGCACCGAAAGACTTTGAAACATTCGAGAAGAAATGGTCTGAACTTTATACAGATTCAGATGCAATTTATGATTTACATATTACGATAGATGTTACGGATTTAGCACCGTACGTTACGTGGGGAACCAACCCGAGTATGGGTGTTCGTATTGATGAAAAATTGCCAGAAAAGCAGGATGCAAATGACGAAAGAGCATTTTCTTATATGGGATTAAGCCCTGGACAAAGCACGTATGACATTCCTGTTCAGCATGTTTTCATTGGATCTTGTACAAATTCCAGGCTTTCTGATTTAGAAATTGCTGCATCTGTTGTGAAAGGGAGAAAGGTAAAAGAAGGTGTGCGAGCGCTCGTTGTACCTGGATCGAAAAGAGTAAGGGAAGCTGCGATGCAAAAAGGGCTACATCACATATTTGAAGAAGCTGGATTTGAATGGAGAGAACCTGGATGTTCAATGTGTCTTGGAATGAATCCAGATCAAGTACCTGAAGGAGAACATTGTGCTTCGACTTCAAATCGTAATTTTGAAGGAAGACAAGGAAAAGGGGCACGGACACATTTAGTTAGCCCAGCAATGGCGGCAGCAGCTGCGTTATACGGTCATTTTGTTGATACTAGAAAGGAGAGTTATGATGGAGCCATTTCATATTCATAAAGGTACTGCTGCAGTACTGATGAATGATAACATTGATACAGATCAAATTATTCCGAAGCAATACTTAAAGAGAATTGAAAGGACGGGATTTGGAAAATATTTATTCGATGAATGGCGTTATGATAATAACCGCCATGAAAACCCTAATTTTCCGCTTAATGCACAAAATAGAAAAGGAGCAAGTATATTAATTACAGGTGATAATTTTGGTTGTGGTTCTTCAAGAGAACATGCTCCGTGGGCGCTTGCTGATTATGGTTTTCGCGTTATTATCGCCGGCGGGTTTGCAGATATTTTTTATATGAATTGTATGAAAAACGGTATTTTACCAATTGTAATGGATAAAGAAATGCGAGAACAACTTGCCAAAACGGATGCGAGAGAACAAATAGAAGTAGATTTAGAGAATGAAGTAATTACAACGAGTACGCACAGGTTTCATTTTACAATCGAGAAAATGTGGAAAGAGAAATTATTAAATGGTCTAGACGAAATTAGTATTACGATGCAATATGAACAAGAAATTGTAGAGTATGAAAGGAAAGTAGCTTTATATTAAGAAATAACGGAATGTTCAAAATGTATTTACATTCAGAATTAAGTATTATATACTATGTAAAAATCAGAGGAGAAAGGGAGTAAGTATTATGAATATCATGCAATCTATTAAAATGCTTACACAACTACATCATCATACATAAAGCCCTTGAACCTAGCGTGAAAACGTGTAGGCACAAGGGTTATTCCCGTTGTACCTACACTCTACTAAAGAGCCTTGTAGGTATTTTGTCTACAAGGCTCTTTTTATTTTCGGTTTAGGTGAATGAAATGGGCATACATTAGAAAGGGAAAGGTGTGAGAATTTAGATGACAAAATGGAAACGGGCAAACCCAAATGGAACGAGAGACTATTTATTCGAAGAATGTACGTTAATTGAAGAAGTGGAGCAAAAATTAAGACGTACTTTTTTAGGGCGAGGTTATGAGGAAATAAGGACACCTACAATTGAATTTTATGATGTTTTTGCCTTTCAAAATAGACCGATAGATGAAGAAAAGATGTATAAATTTTTTGATGAAAAGGGACGGATTATCGTGTTACGTCCAGATATGACAATTCCTTTAGCGAGAGTGATGGGAACGCAGAGGTGGGATACGCCGCTTAAACTGACGTATGGCGGGAATGTATTTCGGGCGAATGAGTCCCTTACTGGAAAATATAATGAAATTGTACAAAGTGGTATTGAAATTATAGGGATTGATAACGTAAGAGCTGAAATTGAATGCGTCATAAGCGTCATTCAATCACTTCAAAAGGTGAAGGTGCAATCTTTTACAATAGAGATTGGGCAAGTGCAGTTATATAAATGTATTGTAAAAAAACTCTCCATTCATGAGGAAGAAGAGAGAGTACTTAGGACATACATTGAAAGTAAAAATTATGCGGCTCTATCAAATTTTATTAGAGAAAAGAAATTAGATCGATGTGATGAAACAGTAAGATTACTTGAGAAATTACCAAGGCTATTTGGGAATTTAGAAGTGATTGAGGAAGCAGAAAAACTCGCCTCAAGTAATGAAATGAAAATGGCGATTGCAAGAGTGAAAGAAATATATGAAGCAATTGAAAAACTAGGCTATGGATCTTACATATCAATTGATTTAGGTATGATCCAACATTTAGATTACTATACGGGAGTTATTTTCAAAGGGTATATATATGAAATTGGAGAAGAAATTGTTAGTGGCGGAAGATATGATGAGTTAATTGGAAATTTTGGAGAGATGCTGCCGGCTGTTGGACTCGCGGTGCAAGTCAATCAAATTGTGAAGGCGCTGCAAGAGCAGCAAGAACCATATGAAAGAAAGAGAATAGATATTATCATTCATTATAAGTTAAATAGATTAGCAGAAGCGGAAAGATTGCGAAATTTACTTCAAAAGGACGGAAAAAAAGTAGAGCTATCTTTATTCTCTAATATAAATGACACCTTTCAATTTGCAAGAAAAAATAAAGTAGTAACGGTCGTAGAGGCAAAGAACGAATCATTAGTGGAATATGTATGGAAAGAGAAATGGGTAGTCCAGAAAGAAGGAGAAACTTCATGCGTAACATTCAAATTGCGTTAACGAAAGGAAGATTAGAAAAACATGTGATTCCACTCTTTGAGCAGATTGGAATTGATTGTTCAGAGCTCAAAAATAAAGGACGAAAGCTTGTTTTTCAAAGTAAAAATACAGATGTCTCATTTATTTTAGTGAAAGCAGTAGATGCTGCTACTTATGTAGAACATGGAGTAGCTGATATTGGGATCGTTGGAAAAGATATTTTAATGGAAAATGAGAAAGATATTTATGAAATGTTGGATTTAGGAGTAGGCGTATGTAAGTTTTGTGTTGCTTCTATTCCTACTTATAATCCGAAGAGTTACCGGAAGAAACGTATTGCGACGAAATATCCACATATTACTTCTAACTATTTTCATGATAAAGGAGAGGATGTAGAAATTATAAAAATAGAAGGTTCGGTAGAAATCGCTCCTATTCTTGGATTGGCAGATGCAATTGTTGATATTGTGGAAACAGGAAAAACATTACAAGAAAATGGGCTCATTGTATTTGAGGAAATGTGTTCTATATCTGCTCGAATGATTGTAAATAAGGCTGCATTAAAAACTAAAAAAGACGAAATATTCAGTATTATAAATATGATGGAGCAAGAAATTTTGTCAGGAAAATAGGGGGACTTGTAATGGAGATTGTTTGTGAAGATTTTCAAAAGGCGTTATCGAAAATAAAATTGCTACGAGAAAACGCTAATATAATAGAAGAAACTGTTCAAAGAAGTGTAAGCGAAATTGTTCGTAATGTAAGGGAGAGTAGGGATGAGGCTCTATCTTTTTATACAAAAAAGTTTGATGGTGTGGAGATTAAAGAGTTTCGTGTAAGTGAAGAAGAAATAAAACGAGCGGGTATGTTTGTAGAGAATTCATTTTTAGAAGCGTTACAAGAGGCGAAGAAAAACATTATTTCATATCACGAAAAGCAAAAAAGGCAATCCATATTCGATTGTGCGAGTAATGGCATCATTAGAGGACAAATTATTCGGCCGTTAGAAAATGTAGGAGTATATGTGCCAGGGGGAACTGCTTCGTATCCTTCGTCAGTATTAATGAATGTATTGCCAGCAAAACTTGCTGGTGTGAAAAAGATTGTAATGGTAACACCGCCGAGAGAAGGAGGAATTGATCCACATATTTTAGTTGCTGCAAGCCTTGCAGGAGTAGATGAAATTTATACGATAGGTGGTGCGCAAGCAATTGCTGCTTTAGCATATGGGACGGAATCGATTCCAAAAGTGGATAAAATAGTTGGACCAGGAAATTTGTATGTCGCTCTGGCGAAACGAGAAGTATACGGAATAGTAAATATCGATATGATTGCTGGACCGTCAGAAATTGTAGTTATTGCTGATGAAACCGGTAATGCAAAATATATCGCTGCTGATTTATTATCGCAAGCAGAACATGACGAGAGAGCAACAGCAATTTGTATTACAACGAATATAGAGTTAGCAAAAGAAGTAGAAAGAGAGATAGAAAGACAGTTAGAAACATTACCAAGAAGCGAAATTGCACGTGAATCGATAAATAGAAATGGAGCTATCTTTATCGTTCCTTCTTTAGATGAGGCGCTACAATTATCGAATGAAATCGCTCCAGAACATTTAGAGTTACATATAAAAGAACCGATGAATGCTCTAGCTTATGTGAAACATGCAGGATCTATCTTTCTTGGTCCATATGCACCGGAACCTCTCGGTGATTATTTAGCAGGACCGAATCACGTGTTACCGACAAGTGGAACGGCAAGGTTTTTCTCACCGTTATCAGTCGATGATTTCGTGAAAAAATCAAGCTTTCTGTCTTATACGGAGGACGCGTTAAGAGATGTACAACATCATATTGTAGAACTTGCCAATAAAGAAGGGTTACATGCGCATGCGAGAGCAATTCAAATAAGATTTGAGGAGGAAGAATAATGCGTGAGTGCAGTCAAATACGTGAAACGACAGAAACAAAAATCAAATTAAGTTTGCAGCTTGATGAAGGCAAGAACGTTTCTGTACAAACGGGAGTTGGATTTTTTGATCATATGCTAACTTTATTTGCAAGGCATGGAAGATTCGGTTTACAAGTGGAGGCGGAAGGCGATGTATTCGTTGATGCGCATCATACAGTTGAAGATGTTGGAATTGTACTCGGAAATTGTTTGAAAGAAGCATTGCAAAATAAAGAGGGGATTAACCGTTATGGCTCCGCATATGTACCGATGGATGAATCTTTAGGTTTTGTCGCAATTGATATTAGCGGGCGCTCATATATTGTATTTCAAGGAGAATTAACGAATCCGAAGCTAGGGGATTTTGATACAGAACTAACAGAAGAATTTTTTAGAGCAGTTGCTCATGCTGCCAATATTACATTACACGCTCGCATTTTATACGGAAGCAATACACATCACAAAGTTGAAGCGTTATTTAAAGCGTTTGGTAGAGCGCTTAGAGAAGCAGTCGAAAGAAATGCCAGCATTACTGGTGTAAATTCCACGAAAGGGATGTTGTAATTGATTGCTATTATAGATTATGGAATGGGAAATATTCGCAGTGTGGAACAAGCATTACAATATATTGGAGCAGAGTACATCGTAACGGGTGATAAAGAAAAGATTTTTAGAAGTGATGGAGTAATCTTACCAGGAGTAGGTGCATTTCCGAAAGCGATGGATGTATTGGAAGAAAAAAATTTAGTGCGTGTGTTAAAAGAAGTCGGGAGTTCAGGAAAACCGCTTCTGGGCATTTGCCTAGGGATGCAGCTTTTATTTGAAAAAAGTGAGGAACTACAAGACTGTAACGGATTAAGTTTATTGCCAGGTGTTATTCGAAAGTTAAAGGTTCCTTATAAAATTCCACATATGGGATGGAATGAGTTAAAGAAAGAGGGAGAAATAGCACTTTGGAATGGAGTAGAGGACGGTTCTTTCGTATATTATGTTCACTCTTATTATGCAGATTGTCCAAATGAAATTGTGTATGGGATAAGTGAATATGGAGTGAAAGTACCTGGTTTTGTAGCAAAAGGAAATATATACGGCGCACAGTTTCATCCTGAAAAAAGCGGTGACATTGGAATGCAAATGTTGAAAAATTTCAAAGGGGTGGTAGAGGCATGGAAATCTTCCCAGCTATCGATTTAAAAGAGGGGCGATGCGTTAGACTTTATCAAGGAGAGTTTAGTAAAGAAACAGTAATGAATGAAGATCCGGTTGCGCAAGCGATTATATTCGAAAAATTGGGAGCGAAAAAGTTGCACATTGTTGATTTAGATGGCGCAATTGCTGGTGAGTCAGTAAATTTGCTCGTTATTGAAAGGATTTGTAAGGCAGTACGTATTCCTGTGCAAGTTGGAGGCGGAATTCGATCACTTGTAACGGTAGAGAAGTTATTGTCAGTAGGTGTAGATAAAGTGATTTTAGGAACAGCTGCTCTTTATGATAAGGAATTTTTAGAAGAAGCGGTTCTTCTATATAAAGAGAAAATCATTGTTGGAATTGATGCGAAAAATGGTTTCGTAGCAACGAGAGGTTGGCTTGATGTGTCTGAAATTTCTTACATTTATTTAGCAAAGCAAATGGAGAATGTAGGTGTTCAAACGATTGTGTTTACAGACATTTCTAAAGACGGGACACTTGCAGGGCCGAATTTAGAGCAATTGGAGTTACTACAAAAAAGCGTGAGCATTCGTCTTATTGCTTCTGGAGGAGTGGCATCTATTCAAGATGTGAAAAAATTAAATGATATGAATATATACGGCGTCATAATTGGTAAGGCTCTTTATGAGAAAACGATTGATTTAGAAGAAGTGTTAGAGGTAACAAAGTTATGTTAGCGAAACGCATTATTCCATGTCTAGATGTAAAAGAGGGCCGAGTCGTAAAGGGTGTAAATTTTATAGGGTTACAAGACGTTGGTGATCCTGTTGAAATAGCCGCTTTATATAATGAGGCGGGAGCAGATGAAATTGTATTTTTAGATATTACGGCAACGCATGAAGGACGAAAAACAATTATAGATGTTGTAGAAAAAACAGCTTCGAAAGTATTTATTCCTCTTACAGTTGGCGGGGGGATTTCAAGTGTTAAAGATATGTACAATTTACTAAGAGCTGGAGCGGATAAAGTTTCAATCAACTCAGCGGCAGTGCGAAATCCAAAGCTAATTGAAGAAGGGGCAGAACACTTTGGCTCACAATGTATTGTCGTAGCAATTGATGCTAGAAAAGTAGCAGAAGAAAAGTGGAATGTTTATGTGAACGGCGGAAGAGTTGATACGGGGATGGATGCAATCGGGTGGGCAAAACGCGTTGCGGAGCTAGGAGCAGGCGAAATTTTGTTAACGAGTATGGATGCAGATGGAACGAAAAACGGGTATGATCTTCGTTTAACAGAAGAAATTTCAAAAAGCGTTTCCGTACCAGTCATCGCGTCAGGCGGATGTGGTCATGTTGATCACATTATAGAAGTTTTTCAAAAGACAACAGTTGATGCAGCACTTGCGGCATCCATCTTTCATTATGGTGAGGCGACAGTGCAGGACGTAAAGAGAAAATTAAGAAATGAAAATGTTGAGGTGCGGTTATGAAACCTAACTTTTCAAAAGGATTATTACCAGCGGTTGTAATTGAAGAAGGGACAAAAGAAGTTTTAATGCTAGCTTATATGAATGAAGAAGCATATGAAAAAACGCTAGAAACGAAAAGAACATGGTTTTATTCTCGTTCAAGACAATCGTTATGGAATAAAGGAGAAACATCAGGAAATGTCCAATATGTGCAATCTCTTTATTTAGATTGTGATCAAGATTCAATTGTTGTTGTCGTAAAGCAAGTGGGACCTGCTTGTCATACAGGAGAAAAAACATGTTTTCACTACCAAATTATATAGGGGGATACATATGGAAAATGCCTTTAAATTACTCTTTGAAACAATTGAAGAACGAAAGGGAAATCCACTTCCTGAATCGTATACAAATTATTTATTTTCAAAAGGAGAAGATAAAATTTTAAAGAAAATTGGTGAAGAATGCACGGAAGTAATTATCGCATCTAAAAATAATGACAAAGAAGAATTAGTGAAAGAAATGGTTGATGTATTGTATCACTGCTTTGTTTTATTAGCTGAAAAAAATATATCATTAGAAGATGTTATGGAGGAAGTGACAGAAAGAAATGGGAAGCTTTCGCGAGTGGGGGACAGAAGTGAAATAGATACATTATAAGGGGGAAATGTAGATGAAGGTGGATTATCACATTCATTTAGAAGAAGGGCCATATTCAATAGGATGGCTAGCTAAAATAAATGAAGTGTTACAACATTATGAACCACTTAAAGAAGAAAAATATTCTATGGAATGGCTTGTGAAAACACAAGAACGCCTGCAAAGACGTGTGAAAGAAGGGCCATTTACAACGAAATGGATTGATTTATATTTAGAAGAAGCTTTGCGAAAAGGTATAAAAGAAGTTGGTATTGTCGATCATTTATACCGTTTTTATGAAGCGAAAGAATACTATGAAAGATATGTCGATATTAGTGATTCGAGGCTTGGTCGTTTACAGAAGGAATGGTTAGACCAAGTAAGGGTAACATCACTACATGATTTTACAAAGGCAATTGAAGAGGCGAAAGAACGGTGGAGTAAAAGAGGTGTTACGCTTAAACTTGGAATTGAAGCGGATTATTTTATTGGTGGTGAACAAGAATTACAATCTTTACTCGCATTAGGAGATTTTGATTATGTAATTGGTTCTGTTCATTTTTTAAATGGCTGGGGATTTGATAATCCAGATACGAAAGAATATTTTAAGGAACATGACTTATATGCTTTATATGATACGTTTTTCAAAACGGTTGAGTGTGCAGTTCGCTCTAATTTATTTGATATTATAGCTCATCTTGATAACATAAAAGTATTTAATTATCGGTTAGATGAAAATGAACAACTTTCTTATTATAAGGAAATTGCGCGTGTGTTAGTAGAAACAAATACGGCAACGGAAATAAATGCAGGATTGTACTATCGCTATCCTGTACGCGAAATGTGTCCGAGTCCGCTATATTTACAAGTATTAGCTAAGCATGGCGTTCCGGTTACTCTCTCCTCAGATGCTCATTATCCGAGTGATTTAGGAAAATATGTGGCAGAGAATATAAAGACGTTACGTAATCATGATATTTCTCACATAGCTACATTTACGAAACGAGTAAGAACGATGAGATTACTGGAAGAAGAAGTAACAATTTCAAAATGATCACGATTTTTTGATGAAAACCACCCTTTTTGTTCAAAATAAGAAAGAATAAAAAGGAGGGTAAGAAATGGCGAAACAACAAAATAAACAAAATGTACAAGATTTACAAGGTGCACAGCAACAAGCTTATACTTCTGAAACGAATGCTACATCTCAATCAGTTATTGAGGAACAAATTAGCGATACAGTTGCAGAAGGAACGATCGATGCAAAGCTTGGACAAGAATCGCAAGAGAAAGCGTAAGAAAAGGGGAGAGATGGATCTCCTCTTTTCTTATGGGTAAAAAATGTCGATTTTCAAAACTATGATCAAATTCCTTGGTTTTTATAGGTGGATTTCTTACAATGAAAGATAAGAGATATCTTATTTTTTATAGAAGAGGTGTTAGTAGTGGCAAAAATATTAGTAGCAGGGAAAATTCCAGCAATCGGATTAGAACTATTAAAGGATCATGATGTAGAAATGTACGATAAAGATGCGTTAATTTCTTTAGATGAATTAACAGATCGTGTAAAAGATAAAGATGCATTGTTAAGTCTACTTTCTACAAAGGTGACAAAAGAAGTTATTGATGCGGCACCTAATTTGAAGATTGTTGCAAACTACGGTGCTGGTTACGATAATATTGATTACTCGTATGCCGGAGAAAAAGGGATTGCGGTAACGAATACACCGAAAGTATCAACTGAAGCGACAGCAGAATTAACATTTGCACTTCTTTTAGCAGCTGCACGTAGAATTCCTGAAGGTGATACATTATGTCGTACAACTGGATTTAATGGATGGGCACCATTATTTTTCTTAGGCCGTGAAGTACATGGTAAAACAATTGGAATTATTGGCCTTGGAGAAATCGGCAAGGCAGTTGCAAAGCGTGCGAAAGCGTTTGGAATGAATGTTTTATATACAGGACCAAATCGAAAGCCTGAAGCTGAAAGTGAACTGGAAGCAACATATGTAACATTGGAAGAATTATTACAAACAGCAGACTTTATTACAATTAATTGTGCTTATAATCCGAAATTGCATCATATGATTGATGATGAACAGTTTAAAATGATGAAGAAAACAGCGTATATTGTAAATGCTTCACGTGGACCAATTATGAATGAAGCGGCACTTGCTCATGCATTAAAAACGAATGAAATTGAAGGAGCAGCTCTTGACGTATTTGAATTTGAACCGAAAATTACAGAAGAGCTAAAAGGATTAAAGAATGTAGTACTTGCTCCTCACGTAGGGAACGCAACGTTCGAAACGCGTGATGCGATGGCTGAAATGGCAGTAAGAAATATTTTAGCCGTATTAAACGGTGAAGAGCCAGTAACACCTGTAAATCAAAAGGTATTGGTTACAAAATAAAGTGAAGCTTTAATGAGAGTGGGCTTTTACGGCATAAAAAGAAACCTTCCGGAATCGGAAGGTTTTTCTTATTTTTCTTTATTTGCTCTTTTAGATGGTCTTTGTCTAAGAAATTGAGATAGCATATACAAAATATATAGTGGAATGGCAATGAATAAGAAAACAGAAAAATTACCGAACCCTGTTTGGTACATTGTTATAATGATTCCAACTAAAAATAGTGTAATAATGATGCTATATCGTGGAATTGGTACATCTTTTAAACTTGGGATACGAATACGGCTCACCATTAAAAATGCGAACGTTACAAATACTGTAATAAGAACGATTTTTGGAATGGTATGTGAAAATAATGTTAAGAAAGCAACAAGCCCTCCGGCTGCTGTAATCGGTACGCCAGTGAAATATTTCATTGAAGTAGAAGATGGTGTTACATTAAATCGTGCTAAACGGTATGCTCCGAAAAGAGGGAATAGTCCCGCTATGTATAGTCCGATGATTCCGTAATTGGAGAAAGATGTGTAATACATGAGAACAGCAGGTGCTGCACCAAATGTTACGACATCCGCCAGCGAGTCAAGTTCTTTTCCCATTTGTGAATCAACACGTAATAAACGAGCAACACGTCCATCAAGACTATCTAACATCATCCCGATAAGTACTAAAATAGCAGCTGATTTATAATATCCTAAAGATGCATAGCCGATAGATAAGAATCCACTATATAAATTTCCGAGCGTAAATAAGTTTGGAATAGCTGCTCTATACAAAATCTGATCCCTTGCTTTCTGTAATAAATTCTTAATTAGTTTATGAAATTTTACTTATTTTATCATACCATAAATTTCTTCCTCATACGAAAAAAATTCCCAATTTGTGAAAGATTTCATAGCGGAATGATTTGAAAAATAAGTAAAAAAAGAAGCAACTTTTATAAAAGTTGCTTCTGGCGCTATTCAAATTTCGTTGTCATTGTTCCGGTTTTATAACGATTGTTAGGGTCGAAACGTAATAAGTCTCCATAAATGAGTTTGTCGGAGAGTTTCAATTCAGTTTTTGCTTTTTCAATATTTGGTTGACATAATGAAATATCCGCTTCTTCACCTGTATTTCGTTTATAGCACATGTTTTTTGTATAAACATAGTTTTCCGAAACGAAGCTACCATCACGCATTACCATAAGTGGATCTTCTTCTTTAATAAATAGGTCAGTTCCAAATTCAACTGATTGATTTGTTTTAATACCAAGTAAATGAAGTAGTGTTGGTTTAATATCAATTTGACCAGATACTTTAGAAATGACTTTTCCTTCTTGACCAGGTACATGAATAATGAGAGGGACGCGTTGTAATTGCATAGAATCAAACGGTGTAATAGCGTCTTTCCCAAGGAACTGAGCCATAGCTGTGTTATGGTTTTCAGAAATACCATAATGATCTCCATAAATGACAATAACGGAATTATCATACAGTCCTTCGTCTTTTAATTGTTTAATAAATAATTTCAGAGATTCATCCGTGTAACGAACGGTTGGGAAGTAGCGGTTTACAACACCACTTTCCGAATTAAACTCATCAACATATTGATCTTCTGGATTTAAAAGAAATGGAAAATGGTTTGTTAAAGTAATAAATTTTGTATAGAACGGTTGTGGTAAAGATTTTAGCTTTGGAATCGATTGTTCAAAGAACTCTTTATCTTTTAATCCCCAACCGACAGACATTTGTTCTGTGCCTACGTAATCATTTAAATTAAAGTAACGATCATATCCAAGTGCAGGATACATTACATCACGATTCCAAAACGTTTTATCGTTGGAATGGAAGACAGCAGAAGAATATCCGTATTTTTTTAATTGTTCTGGTGTAGCTGTATATTCATTTGTTGCGTGAGTAAAGAATACAGAACCGCGGTCTAACGGATAAAGTGAATTTTCAACGATAAATTCAGCATCAGAAGTTTTACCTTGTCCTGTTTGATGATAGAAGTTATCGAAATAAAAACTATCTTTAATAAGTTCATTTAAAAATGGAGTAATTTCTTTTCCATTTATTTTTTTATTAATAACAAAACTTTGTGTAGATTCCATTGAAATCAAAATTACATTTTTACCTTTTGCAGCTCCAAATAAGTTTTTATCAACTTGCTTATCTTTTGAGTCTGTATAGTTTTTAATTTCAGAGAACCCGTCACCACTTGCAAATACACGTTCAGCTGAAGATTTAGATTGAAGTGTAATATCAAATAGATGATATGTGTATAAACCTAAATTTTTCACGACAGTTTGACGATCAAATGAGCGTGAGAACATTTGTGGTTTATAAATAACTGAAACAACAATTTGTAGTGCTAATAAAGCTGTTACACCGCTAAAGAAAGTTCGCTTCTCAGTGCGAGAAAGCGGCGTCTTGTCACAAAATGCTGGGAATTTACGCGAAAGAAACATTAAAATAATCGCATCTGCAAATAAAAGTAATGTTTTGTACGTAAAGAGTTCTTTTATACTTGTCCCTAAGTCAGCCATATTATTTGTTTGGAATAAAACTGGGAACGTAACGAAATCGTTATAAAACCCATAAAACATTGCATTTCCAAATAAAATAAAGGACAGTATAAAACTGATTCCAATTATAATGCGGTTTCGGTGCTTAGATGCAAGTAAAGCAAAACCGAAAAATAAAAGTAACGCAGCTAGCGGATTAATAAAAAGCATAAATTCTTCAAAGAAATTATCAATTTTAATATCAAATGCTAGCTTGTACACAATATATGTTTTTATCCATAATAAAACGACTGCAACGAGTGCAAATCGCAGTTTTGGAAACAGACGTTGTAGCATAATATACTCCTCTCCTAAAAAGCATGACAGTTCTTGTGAGCCGGTTTGGTTAGCGCCTCATTTTATATATACGAACAGTCCTTTGTTATTATGTTTATTATACTATGAGTATCATTATACGAAAATAAAAGAGAGTTGTGGGCTTTTTTATAATAATTGAGTAGAAAAAGGGCAGTGGGAGACAATAAAACGGAGTTTCTATGTATGATAATTATCGTGCGCAGAAAGAATCGTGTAATAATACGGAGGTTATAATGCGAAAATTATTATATTTTATAGTATGCAGTAGTGTTATACTTTTTGCTTCACCGAGTGTGTCGGTAGCCCAATATGATGCACCTCTTATGGAAGATGCCCTTTATTCTGTTTTATTTCCGAAAATAAATAAAGCAATTGAAAAGCAATATGGGAGCTTGAAGCCTTATCAATGTCCTAAAATTATTAGTTTAAAAAAAGTGTATAGCGGTACATATTTATTTCAAGCAAGTATTGAAGTAACGAAGTATGAACGAGTTGCTGGGAAAATTGCTCCACCATTTGAGAAGGTAACGATTACATTTAATAATGAAGAAGGCGAATGGGAAGTGTCAAAGATTTCAGTAAAGCGCTTACCAAATGATACGAAATTAAACTGTAAAAAAACAATATAAAAAATTGTTTGACAAATAAAATGGTCCTTTGGTATTGTTAATAGCAACAATTAGATGTTTGAAAATTAAATAGACTTACCTCATCTACTCTCAAAGGTAGAGGCCGCGATAGGAAAGAGTAAGCTATGGGAGATTTAATGGAATCTGTGATCATAGGTTGAAAGGGACTATTGCCGAAATATAAGAATAACCATCTTATTCATATATTGGGACTACATTGAATAAATGTAGTACTGTCATAATATTTCTTTTATGGAGAGCTATTTGGAGATGTTGATGCGGTTTCTTATTTTGAGGAGATAACAACTCGTTTATTTTTTCAATATATATTTTTCCTAATAAGAAACGCGTGTGAACATTGTTCCGCGCGTTTTTTGTCTATCTAAAAGCGTGCTGCAATGAATAGAAGATTGGGGTTATGAGTTTTAGAGGAAATAAGGGAGGAATTCAAATGTATTTACACGGCACAAGCCGAATCAATGGGCAAGGACACTTAGAAATTGGAGGGTGCGATACGACGCAGCTAGCAAAACAATACGGAACACCACTTTATGTATACGATGAAGAGTCTATTCGAGGAAAGTGCCGCGCGTTTCATCGTGCGTTTAAAGAAAGTGGTTTCTCTTATCAAGTAGCATATGCAAGCAAGGCGTTCTTGTGCATGGAGATGTGCCGAGTAGCTCGTGAAGAGAATATGTCATTAGATGTTGTTTCTGGTGGGGAATTATATACTGCGCTTCAAGCGGGATTTCCAGCATCTCGTATTCATTTTCACGGCAATAATAAAACAGAAGAAGAAATCGTGATGGCTCTGCAGGCAAATATTGGTTGTTTTGTCGTAGATAATTTCTTAGAATTAGAAATTTTGCATGATTTAGCAGTGCAACATGGGCAATTTGTGAACATATTAATCCGTGTAACGCCTGGAGTAGAGGCGCACACACATGAATATATTACAACAGGTCAAGATGATTCGAAATTTGGGTTTGGAGTTTCAAATGGTCAAGCGATGCAAGCAATTGAGCTTGCTTTACAAAAATCAAATTATAATGTGTTAGGAATTCATTCACATATCGGATCGCAAATATTTGAAACGGCTGGATTTGTTCGAGCGATTGAAGTTCTTCATCAATTTTTAGAACAGGTGAGAGAACGCGCGAACTATGTAGTAAAAGTATTAAATGTAGGCGGAGGATTCGGAATACGCTACACAGAGTCAGATACGCCATTAACTCTTGAGACATATGTGCGAGCTGTAACAAGTGCAGTGAGGGAACAATTTACAGTATGTAATTATCCCTTGCCAGAAATATGGGTTGAACCAGGCCGTAGTATTGTAGGTGATGCTGGAACGACAATTTATACAGTCGGATCTGTGAAAGACATTCCTGGTATTCGGAAATATGTATCAGTGGATGGTGGGATGACTGATAATTTAAGACCTGCTTTATATAACGCTCGTTATGAAGCGATGTTAGCAAATCGAGGGAATGATGAGAATGAGGAACTTGTTTCGATTGCTGGGAAGTGCTGTGAGAGTGGAGATATGTTAATTTGGGATATTACTCTACCGAAAGTTGCTTCTGCCGATTTACTAGCAATTTCTTGTACAGGGGCATACGGGTACTCGATGGCGAATAATTATAATCGAATTCGTAGACCAGCTGTCGTCTTCGCGAAAGGCGGCACATCACAAATTGTTGTAGAACGCGAAACATATGAAAATATTATTGGGAACGATCGCATACGTATTAAAGAACTTGTTTAAATAGAGAAAAGGAGTTGTTCGGATGGGCAATTCCTTTTTTGTAAAATAAAATAATTAAAATATATCGGAAAACTAGGATTGAAAAAAATCAGAATTGTGATAAAATACAAATACAAAGCTTATCAAGAGAAGCGGAGGGAACTGGCCCGAAGAAGCTCGGCAACCTGCTTATAGAAAGCAAGGTGCTAAATCCAGCAAAATGGAATCCATTTTGAAAGATAAGGTAAAATATATTACCGAACAGTCTTTTCGAAATGGGAAAGATTTTTTTTATGAATAAAAAGGGGGGCTGTTCGCGTGAGTGTACGGGAACATTTTGAGGAAGTATCTGAGAAAATTCAAGCGATGCTTGCTGATATGAAATATGGTTCAATTACAATTGTTGTGCAAGATGGGAAAGTCATTCAATTAGAGAAAAGTGAAAAGGTACGTTTAAAGTAAAAAGCGCTGACTAGAAAAACTAGAGGCGGTTTTAACCTATTATATTAGGTTAAAACCGTCTTTTTGCTTTTACAGGGGGAAAAAACATGTTGACGTATGAAACGTGGGAAGAAAATAATGTTCCATTTTCAGAAGAAGATGAAACGAAAGGCGCGCTATCAGTATTAAGTTGGGCTTATAAAGAATATAAAAGTGAAATTGTATATGCATGTAGCTTCGGAGTGGAAGGGATGGTATTACTGCATCTTATAAACCAAGTAAATCCATCTGCTAAAGTTGTATTTTTAGATACAAATGTTCATTTTCGAGAAACGTATGAATTAATTCAAAAAGTGCGGGAACGATTTCCTTCATTAAATATTATAGAAAAACAGCCGGAACTTGCACTTGATGAACAAGCGAAGTTGCATGGTGAGAAATTATGGGAAAGTAATCCGAACCTTTGTTGTAAAATTAGAAAAATTTTACCGTTAGAAAAATCATTAGCAGCGGAAAAAGCGTGGATTTCGGGCTTAAGGAGGGAACAATCAGAAACACGTAAGCATACAAAGTTTATAAATCAAGATCATCGTTTTCAATCGATTAAAGTTTGTCCACTCATTCATTGGACGTGGAAAGAAGTGTGGCGATATGTATACAAACATAGCTTGCCGTATAATCCGCTGCATGATGTTGGATATCCAAGTATTGGTTGTGAGAAGTGTACGTTACCTGTAGGTGAGGGTGGAGATTCGAGAGATGGTAGGTGGTCTGGAAAAGTGAAAACAGAATGTGGTCTTCATTACCAATAAGATGAATTTGAAAATAAAGCTAAGAGAGGGTATAGAAAATGAGTATAAGAAACGAATTAGTAAACCGTATAGAGGAGACTTACGACGTATCGCAAATCGAAAAAGAAATTGAACTAGACAACATTGCGTTAAGTGATTTAGAGCTATTAGCGACAGGGGGATATAGCCCACTTACTGGTTTTTTAGGAAAGAAAGATTATGATTCGGTCGTAGAAACGCTTCGCTTAGCAAACGGGAGTGTATGGAGTATACCGATTACATTACCAGTAACAGAAGAAGTAGCAGAGAGTCTGAAAGCTGGAGAGGAAGTAAAACTTGTTAACGCTGAAAATGTATATGGTGTCATTCAAATAGAAGATATTTTTGTGCCTGACAAGGAAAAAGAAGCGTTACTTGTGTATAAAACGACGGATGAGGCTCATCCAGGAGTGAAAAAATTATATGAACGACCGAACTTTTATGTCGGGGGAGCTATTATTCTTACAAAACGCTTTGAAAATAATCCGTTTCCTTCTTATCATTTAGATCCAATTGAAACGAGAGAAGAATTTAAAAAGCGTGGTTGGAAAACAGTGGTTGGATTTCAAACGAGAAATCCGGTACATCGTGCCCATGAATACATTCAAAAATCTGCCCTGGAAATTGTAGATGGTCTCTTTTTAAATCCGCTCGTTGGGGAAACGAAGTCGGACGATATTCCTGCTGATGTAAGGATGGAAAGCTATGAAGTATTACTTCAAAACTATTATCCGAAAGATCGTGTCTTTTTAGGTGTATTTCCTGCAGCAATGCGTTACGCAGGACCGAGGGAAGCGATATTCCATGCATTAGTCAGAAAGAATTTTGGATGCACTCACTTTATCGTAGGGCGCGATCATGCAGGAGTAGGAGATTATTACGGGACTTATGAAGCACAAGAAATTTTTACAAACTTTACAGTGGAAGAGTTAGGGATTACACCGTTATTTTTTGAACATAGTTTTTACTGCACGAAATGTGAAGCGATGGCTTCGACGAAAACATGCCCACACGGAAAAGAGGATCATGTCATTTTATCAGGTACGAAAGTAAGAGAACTATTAAGAAACGGTGAGGTTCCGCCGAGTACATTTAGTCGTAAAGAAGTAGTGGAAGTGCTAATTAAAGGTTTGAAAAAAGAAGTAGTAACCGAATAGGGAGAGAATGACATGGATACGAATATTACTTGGCATACAGCATCTGTTTCAAAAGATGAGAGAAGAGTAAGAAATGGGCATCATAGTTTTGTAGTTTGGTTTACTGGTCTATCAGCTTCAGGTAAATCTACGGTGGCGAACGCGGTTGCTCGTAAACTATTTGAAAAGAATATTGGAAACTATGTACTAGATGGAGATAATGTACGCCACGGTTTAAATAAAGACTTAGGTTTTTCTGAAAGTGATCGTATGGAAAATATAAGACGGATTGGTGAAGTGGCGAAGCTATTTGTAGATCAAGGTACTGTTGTTCTTACAGCGTTTATTTCACCGTTTCGAGTAGACCGAAAACAAGTTAGAGATCTATTAGCGGCAGATGAGTTTATAGAAGTGTTTGTAAAATGTCCAATTGAAGAGTGTGAAAAACGTGATCCAAAAGGGTTATACAAAAAGGCAAGACAGGGTGATATTAAAGAGTTTACTGGTGTTGATTCACCGTATGAAGAGCCAGAGAAGGCAGAGTTAATTGTAGAAACGCACAAGTATTCTATTGAAGAATGTGCAGAACAAATCGTGAAGTACTTACAAGAGCGTGGTTTTACCCCGCTATTTGCCGGGCAGTAAAACTCCCATCTCGAAATTTGGCTAGGGCAAAGAAGTTAGGTGGGAGATGAACTGCCCGTAAATGCCCGATTGGTTCAACTAATAATCAGTGGGGGATGAACACTTCCCACTGATTAAAGTTTCACTTTATATAGGGGGATTAAAAAATGAGTTATGAAAAAGTATGGGCTAACAATGAAAAATTAAATCAGACTGAGAAAAATAAATTAAAAAAAGATGGATTGGAAATTTTTAATGATATTCCTTACTATGCGGAGAATGGATTCGAATCTATTCCGAAAGAAGAGTGGGACGCATTCAAATGGGCAGGGTTGTATTTACAACGTCCCAAAGAAGCTGGTTATTTTATGATGCGTGTAAATATTCCATCAGGGATTATTACGAACGCGCAGGCAGAAGTGCTTGCTTCTATCGCTGAAGATTATGGGCGTGACGTAATAGATATTACGACAAGACAGGCGATTCAGTTTCATTGGTTAGAAATTCATCAAATTCCAGATATTTTTAAAAGATTAGCAAGAGTTGGGTTATCTTCAGCTGGGGCTTGTGGTGATATAACGCGTAATATTACAGGGAATCCACTTGCTGGCATTGATGCAAATGAACTGTTTGATACAACTGGTATTGTGAAAGAGGTATATGACTATTTCCAACATAATGAAGAGTTTTCTAACTTACCACGTAAATTTAAAATGTCTATTAGTTCTAACATTTATAACTCAGCAAACGCAGAGATTAACTGTGTTGCATTTACACCTGCTACGAAAGAAATAGATGGCGAGAAAAAAGTTGGTTTTCATATAAAAGTAGGTGGTGGATTATCAGCTCGTCCATATTTAGCTGATGAATTAGATGTATTCGTTTTACCAGAAGAAGTGAAGGGGGTAGCGATTGCAATTGCTACGATATTCCGTGATTTTGGATACCGCGAAAAACGTCATTTAGCTCGTTTGAAATTTCTAGTTGCAGACTGGGGAGCAGAGAAATTTAAAGAGAAACTAATAGAGTATATAGGACCATTGCAAAGTAAAGGAGAAAGTGCTCTCAAAGGATGGAATGCGGGATACTTTTATGGTGTTCAAGATCAAAAACAAGATGGACTAAAATATGTAGGTTTTAATGTGCCGGTAGGACGTCTACATGCAGAAGAAATGTTTGAGATTGCAAGAATTGCTAAGCAGTATGGAAATGGACAGATTCGTACATGTAATTCGCAAAACTTCATTATTCCGAATGTTCCGCCAAAAAATGTAACAGGTTTACTAAATGAGCCGTTGTTTGAAGTGATATCAGCAAGTCCGAAATCATTTATTGGTCATGCGGTTTCTTGTACCGGTATTGAATATTGCAATCTTGCTTTAGTAGAAACGAAAGAAAGATTACGCAAAATCGCAGAGTACTTAGATACACAAATTGCACTCGATGTTCCAGTTCGTATTCATATGGTAGGATGCCCGAATTCATGTGGACAACGTCAAATTGCTGACATTGGATTACAAGGGGTGAAAATGAAAACGAAGGAAAAAGGAATTGTTGAAGCATTTGAAATATACGTAGGTGGAACGTTGTTAGATGGCGGTGCTTACAATCAAAAGTTAAAAGGGAAAATAGATGGCGAGGATCTACCTGAAGTACTTGCATCATTTATAAGTTATTTCAAAGAGAATAAATTACCAGCTGAAACGTTTTATGATTTTGTCGGTCGTGTTGGTATAGAGACATTACAAATAGCGTTAAATACCGTGTTAGAAGAAGTAATAGCGTCTTAGGAGGGACAATATGGATTTATATCGATTTGAAGCTGTGTTAGTAAATAGTATTGTTCCGATTGTTGTCGTTGCTCAAAGTGAAGAACAGGCATTTAAGCTTGCGGAGATGGAGCTTGAAAAGCATTTTTTACCGTTACCAGAAGTAAAGGAGATTTCCCTATTTGAAAAAAAGAAGATTCGAAAAGGTGCGGCATTTGTTATTCATGAGTAGGGAAAAGGTAATACGAAATAATGAAAACTTCCATTCGTATATAAGGATGGAAGTTTCACTTTAATAGTAGAAATGAGGAGAGATGATGGGGAAGGTTTATATCGTTGGTGCAGGTCCTGGTGATCCAGATTTAATTACTGTGAAAGGGTTGAAATGTATTGAGAAGGCAGACGTTATTTTATACGACCGTCTCGTGAATAAAGAGTTACTTTCATACGCAAAGCCTGAAGCAGATTTAATTTATTGCGGAAAACTACCAAATTATCACACGATGAAGCAAGAGACGATTAACACGTTTCTTATTAAATATGCGAAAAAGGGAAAAGTTGTAACGAGGCTTAAGGGCGGCGATCCATTTGTATTTGGTAGAGGAGGAGAAGAAGCTGAAGCGTTAGCAAAGCAAGGTGTACCATTTGAAATCGTTCCTGGTATTTCAGCTGGAATAGCTGCTCCTGCTTATGCTGGCATTCCAGTGACACATCGTGATGCAAGTGCAAGTTTTGCTATTGTGACAGGGCATAGGAAAGAAGGTGTTGAAGAAGAAGTGAAGTGGGAACATTTAGCGAAAGGTGTAGAGACTTTAGCTGTATATATGGGGGTTAGCAATTTACCCTACATATGTGAACAACTGATGAAGCATGGAAAAGACAAAAGTACATCTGCGGCTATTATTGAGCGGGGAACGACATCAATGCAGCGCACAGTTGTTGGGACGTTAGGAACAATTGTAGATGTTGCGAAAAAAGAACAAATTCAAAATCCGAGCATGATTGTAATTGGAGAAGTGGTCCGTTTTAGAGAAAAAATCCATTGGTTTGAGAAACAGACAGAAAGTACGTATCAAGTAAGCGGAGTGTTATAAAATGAAAGCCATCTTATATATATGTCATGGAAGTCGTTTGAAAGCAGCTAAAGAAGAAGCGGTTGCATTTATTACGTCATGCATGAACCGTGTAGAGGCAAGTATTCAAGAAGTTTGTTTTTTAGAGTTAGCGAGTCCAACGATTGATGAAGGGTTCCGTACATGTGTGAAGCGTGGTGCTACAGAGATTATTGTTATTCCAGTTTTTTTATTAGCGGCAGGTCATGTGAAAAAAGATATACCGTTTGAATTGGAAAAGTTAAATAATCAATTTTCGAATGTTAAAGTGACCTACGGTAACCCGTTTGGTGTATCAGAAACACTTGTTAAATCGGTGTATAGCGGAAGTGGCATTGAACAGGAAGATAAGGATGAAGTAACGCTACTTCTCGTTGCAAGAGGGAGTAGTGATCCTGACGTATTAAGAGATATAAACTGGATCGCTTCTTTATTTCAACATGAAGAGAAAATTAAAAAAGTAGAGGTTTGTTATTTAGCGGCTGCCGAGCCAAAATTTGAGGAGAAGTTAAAGGAAGTTGTTGAACGAAAAGAAAAGAATATCGTTGTATTGCCTTACTTATTATTTACAGGTTTACTTATGAAACATATTGAAAAAGAAGTGCGCCAATATGAGTCGGATGAGATAAAAATAAGTCCGTATTTAGGAAAAAATGAAGCGTTTCAATATATGTTAATTCAGAAAACGAAGAAATTATTGAAGGGAGATCAATATGTATCCACTTACAGTGCGAGTTGAGAAGAAACGTGTTGTTGTCATTGGTGGAGGAAAAGTCGCGGGATTTAAAATTATTCCTTTACTAAAACAAGGTGCGGATATAATTGTGATAAGTCCTGAATTGGATGCGAATTTAGTGAAACTAGTGGAAGAAAAGCAAATTCGTTGGTATCAAAGGGAGTATGAAAAAAGTGATATTCAAGGTGCTTTTTTAGTTGTTGCAGCGAGTAGTGATGCCGTATTAAATGAACAAATTGCTGAAGATAGCACAGAGAATCAATTAGTAAATGTTATTACGAACCCGGAAAGTGGCAATGTTCATTTTCCGGCGGCGATTCATCGTGGATTACTGAATGTGGCTGTTTCTACTGGAGGAGCAAGTCCGAAACTGGCAAAAAAAATCCGTGATGATATCGCAAATAAATATGATGAGGCGTATGAATCGTATCTTGATTTTTTATACGAAGTTAGAATAAAAGTGAAAGAATTACAAATAGAGAAAAGAGAGAGAAATACATTGTTGCAAGAAGTATTAAAGTCGATATATGTTCAAAATGAACAAAAAAGAAAATTGTTTTTACAAGAATTAGAGAGAAGAGTTCAAATAGGATAATGAATAAATTGTACTTTACAACTATAAAAATATAATTTATAATCACAAGTAACTTCAATAAATGAAATCGATGAGCAAGAAGAGTATGTATATTTGATACGTTCAGAGAGCTGGGGTAAGGTGGGAGCCCGGTACGATAAAATATACAGAATGGGCTTGCGAGAGGTATGTTGAACATTGTAGTAGGCAACCCGGGTTCCGCCGTTAAAAGGATAGAGTATCGGAGTTTTCCTGTACTTGAACAAGTGGGATTTATCAATCCAATTGAGGTGGTACCACGGTATTTACATTACATATATCGTCCTCTACATGCATATTTGCGTGTAGGGGACTTTTTTATTTTCTAAAGGAGGTGTGCGAGTATGAAATGAAAGTGTATAATAAGTAAAAGTTTAAATATTCAGAAAAGGAGAATTTATGATGAAAGAAACACAGCAATGGACGTCGAAAATAGGCTTTGTACTCGCAGCAGCCGGAGCCGCAGTAGGTCTTGGTGCCATATGGAAATTTCCATATGTTGCAGGTAATGGCGGGGGAGGCGCATTCTTCCTTGTATTTTTACTATTAACTTTATTTATAGGTATGCCTTTACTATTAGCGGAGTTTGTTATTGGACGTAGCACTCAAAAAGAGGCGGTTACAGCTTATAAAGTACTAGTACCAAATAGTAAAGTATATCCTTGGATTGGTCGTATGGGAGTTGTAACTTGTTTTAGTGTACTCTCTTTCTATAGTGTTGTAGGTGGATGGATTTTACTGTATTTATACTATAGTGTTACAGGAAGCTTCTGGAATGGTGTTGTTGATTATGGAAAATTATTTGGTGAAACGATTTCAAATCCAGTAAGTGCGATTGGAGCGCAATTTATCTTTATGCTTTGTACTATTTTTGTAGTAAGTAAAGGTGTAGAGAAGGGAATAGAAAAGGCAAGTAAGTATATGATGCCGCTATTATTTATTTTGTTTATTGCAATCATAGTTCGTGCTTTAACACTTGATGGTGCTTTTGCTGGGGTAGAGTTCTTCTTGAAACCAGATTTTTCAAAGCTGACAGCAGATACGATTTTATACGCGATGGGACAATCGTTCTTCTCACTAACAGTAGGTGCCTCAGTAATGGTCACGTATAGTTCGTACTTGAAGAAAGAAGAACATTTAGCTAAATCAGCAACATCTATTGTAAGTTTAACGGTTTTTGTTACAGTACTTGCAGGATTAGCAATTTTCCCGGCGATTTTCGCATTAGGCGTTAAGCCGACTGAAGGACCAGGACTACTGTTTATCGTCCTTCCGGCAGTATTTGCGAAAATACCATTGGGACAATTTTTCTTCATTATGTTTTTAGTTTTATTCTTCTTTGCAACGTTAACATCTGCTATTTCCATGCTTGAAATTGTAGTAGCATCTGTTGCGAAAGATAATGAGAAAAAGCGTCCGTCAGCATCATTATTAATTGGTATTCTTATTTTTGTAGTTGGAATCCCGTCAGCATTATCGTTTGGAATTATGAGTGATGTGAAAATATTTGGTAAGACATTCTTTGATTTCGTCGATTTTTCGGTAAGTAATGTATTGCTGCCACTCGGAGTACTAGCCATTTCGCTATTCGTACCAAATAAAATGAGTAAAGAGATGTTAATGAAAGAATTAGAAGTTACGGAAACGAAAGGGAAAACATTATTTAATATTTGGTTCTTCTTGCTTCGTTATGTTATTCCAGTAACTGTAATTATTGTATTTTTAAATGCGATAGGCGTATTTAAAATGTTTGCATAATAAAAAGACGGAGATTTCTCCGTCTTTTTATTATGTTGTAGGTGTATTTAATAAACGATTATATGCTTTATAGGCTGTGACGACTGCGATAAATGATCCGATTAAAAATAATGCTGAGCCGCCAAATGTAAATAGCCGGCCGATGTAAGTTTCTCTAGCCTCTTCTATTTTTTGTTGTAATTGTGTATTCATATGATTCACCCCGTAAAATATAGGCATTTAGTTGTAGTCTATTTGGAATGCCTATAGTGTGTGAAGGGTATAGAAAAAACTCGGTATGCACCGAGTTTTTTTCTATAATCCGATATAAGGAGATGGATCAACTGCATTTGTCTTGCCGACATTCCATTCTCCAAGGTGAAGTTCGAAGTGTAAATGTTGTCCGTATGATTGGCCAGTGTTCCCCATAAATCCAAGTTGAGTGCCTTGTTTTACGGTTTGTCCATTTGATACAGAACGGCTACTCATATGAGCATATACTGTCGTATATGTTTTTCCATTTATACGGTGAGATAAATACACAACGTTTCCGTAACTAGATGATAATTCCGAGCGGATAACAACGCCATCAGCAGCGGCAATAATTGGAACGGTTCCTGAAGCTGCGATATCGATTCCTTTATGGTTATCTATAGAGCGCACGCCAAACCCAGAAGTTTTTGATCCAGCTGCTGGCTTAATAAACCCGCCAATATTTGTATCGTGTGGTGTTGGAGCTGCTTGAGCTGTTTGAGCAGATGTAGTAGCTTGTTTACGAGCTTCTTCTGCCTTGCGAGCTTCTTCTGCTTTACGAGCCTCTTCGGCACGTTTTTCTTCTTCAATTGCTTTTTGAACAGCTTGACGCTGATTTTCTAAAATGCCTTTAGATTCTTCTAATCCTTCAATCTCTGAATCTACTTTTGCTACTTTCGTATGTAGATCGCTAATAAAGGTTTGCTGCTGTTGCTGATTCGTTTGCAACTCTTGTTGTTTTTGAACTAATTTCTGTTCGGATTCTTTTAATTGTTGCTCTTTTTTCTCAACAGCCTCTTTTTCAGTTGCTACAGCATTTTGGTCAGTTGTTTGCTTTTTCACAATATCTGTATCATTGTTTAAAATTAAACTTACAGAGTACATATTATCAACAAGATCAGCAATATTTGTAGAATTTGTTAATACCTCTGTAATGATATTTGTACGAGGTTTTTCTTGCATAGATTGTAAACGTTGCTTAATAACTTCCTGACGCGTATCTATGTTTGTTTGTAATTGCTCTATATGTTTCTTTTTTTCAGCGATTACTTGTTGTGTTTTACTAATTTCTTTTTTTGTATCGTTTAATTCAGCTTCGTTTTTATTAATAGAAGTAGTTAGGTCGTCGATTTTCTTTTGTAATTCTTGAATTTCCTTTTCTATTTGTTCTTTCTCGGCTGATTTATTTTGTAAGTCATTTTGTTTTCCTTCTAATTCAGATTGAATATTAGATAATTTATCTTGATTCGTTTCAGCGTATACGGGTGAAAGTAGTGGAGAAACAAAAATCGTTCCTGCTGCTAAAACACTAAACGCTGCAAATTTCTTTTTCATGGTTGTCTGGCTCCTTTCCCTATGAATGTTATATATCATAAGAAGAAGAGTGTCTATCGTTGTAACCATAATGTAAAGAAAATTTTATAAAATTGCTAAGTTTTGTCGGAATTTATCATTTTTTTAATGATAATTGTCATGTTGGATGCGCTTTTTATTCGTTCAACAAGGATGTATTTTTTGGATTTTATTGTAAAATAAAGGAAAAATATACTTGTTTTATATAGTAAAATAGTAGATAGGAATCCAATAAAACACTGATAAGGAATCGTTCTCATGTGAGGTTTTCTGACATGGGTTTTGTTTTTGTCAAGAAAATTATTTGTATTCGGGCAAACTTATTTTGTTGTCAGATTTTAAATTTTGATTTATGATTTTTAACAGGGACAAAATGTAGTGAATTGTCGAATAATATGTAATACTCTTAATTTCAAGTTTTATAAATATAGAATGAGAGATAGAGTGACACATCGAAGAGGGGGTTACAACAAATATGAAAAGAATAGGACTTGCATGGCAAATATTAATAGGACTTGCGCTTGGTATTGCAGTTGGGGCGATTTTCTTTGATAATCCAGCGGTTGTGAAATATTTACAACCAATTGGTGATATTTTCATCCGATTAATTAAAATGATCGTTGTACCAATTGTTGTAGCAAGTATTGTTGTTGGGGTTGCTGGTGTTGGTGATGTAAAAAAACTGGGCCGACTAGGCGGAAAAACAATTCTTTATTTTGAAATAATTACAACAATTGCAATTATTGTCGGTCTATTAATTGCGAATATTTTCCAACCAGGAAAAGGCGTAAATATGGATCAGTTAACGAAGACAGATATTTCGAAATATACACATACGACAGAGCAAGTGCAAAGTCATTCATTTGCAGATACATTTGTAAATATTGTTCCAACAAACATTATGAAGTCATTAGCTGACGGAGATATGCTTGCTATTATCTTCTTCTCTGTATTATTTGGTTTAGGTGTAGCAGCAATTGGTGAAAGAGGAAGACCGGTTCTTCAATTTTTCCAAGGTGTAGCTGATGCAATGTTTTATGTAACAAACCAAGTTATGAAATTTGCACCATTTGGTGTGTTTGCACTAATTGGTGTTACAGTTTCTACATTCGGTCTAGCTTCATTAATTCCATTAGGGAAATTACTAATTGTCGTATATGGAGCAATGATCTTCTTCGTCGTAGTTGTCTTAGGACTTACAGCGAAAATATTTGGAATTAACATTTTCCAATTCTTTAAGATTTTAAAAGACGAGCTGATCTTAGCATATTCTACAGCGAGTTCAGAAACAGTTTTACCGAAAATCATGGAGAAAATGGAGAAGTTCGGTTGTCCGAAAGCAATTACATCTTTCGTTATTCCGACAGGTTATTCATTTAACTTAGATGGATCAACTTTATATCAAGCAATTGCGGCTATTTTCCTAGCACAAATGTACGGTATTGATTTATCTATTACACAACAAATTACATTATTACTTGTATTAATGGTTACATCAAAAGGTATCGCAGGTGTACCAGGCGTATCATTCGTTGTATTATTAGCGACACTTGGTACAGTAGGTATTCCACCTGAAGGTTTAGCATTCATCGCTGGTATTGACCGTATTTTAGATATGGCTCGTACAGCAGTTAACGTTGTAGGTAACTCTTTAGCAGCTGTAGTTATGTCTAAGTGGGAAGGTCAGTATGACGCTGAAAAAGGACAAGCTTATTTGAAAGAAATTTCTAATAAGCAAGCAGCTTAATTATAATTTGAACAAGCTCTCACATAATATGTGGGGGCTTTTCTATATAGAAGGGAAGCGGACGTAATGAAACGTAAATATGGTGACGGTTCTTCGTGGAAGCGACTAATAGAGAAGGATTATACGGTTAAGCAAGTAGAAGAAGGAATGCTAGGAATATTAGACATAAAAAAGGTAAGAGAACCTAGTTGTAAAGAATATGATGGTAAAAAACTTTGTATCGCAGAGAATCAATATACGTGGATTCAATATTTCATAGACGGGAAAAACTTTGCGATTACAGCTATGTTAGATGATCAGAAAAAATTAGTGCAATATTACATCGATGTGGCGAAAGAATATAAAATTGATGACCGTGGTTTACCGTATTTTGATGATTTATATTTAGATGTAGTGTTATTACCGAACGGTAAGATGTATGTACTAGATGAAGATGAGCTAGAGGATGCCTATAAAAGTGGCGATGTTACAAAAGAAGAGTACGAGTTAGCTTGGTACACTACGAAATGGATAATAGATGCAATAAAAAATAGTGAATTTTATTGGATTTCAATATTGGAAGAAGAAATCAAAAAGTTAAAATGATTGTTGTATTCAAATTTTTTCATAATTACCAAAAAAATCTATACAAAAAATAATTGACTTTTGTTTTGTAAGCGAGTAAAGTTAGGGAAGAAATTATTATTAAAAAATAAATATGAAACCTTCTTATAAAGAGAGGCGGAGGGACTGGCCCTACGATGCCTCGGCAGCGGACTCGATTTCAGAGTGCTGTGCCAAATCCAGCAAGCATGTGCTTGAAAGATGAGAAGAGTGTTTCTTATAGATGTATAAGACCTCTTCTCATTGGAAGAGGTCTTTTGTTATTCATTAGAAAAAGGTTGAAACTAGGGAGAGATGGTACTTTGAAAGAAACGAGAGGAAATGGTTTGGCTTTATTACCACTTGGGATATTTTTGGCGCTATTTATTGGTTCTGGAATTATTACAGGTGATTTCTATAAATTGCCGATACTTGTAGCAATTTCAATTGCTGTAGGAGTCGCTTTAGCAATGAATCGTAAAGAAAGCTTTAATGTAAAAGTAGAACGATTCGCTAAAGGTGCAGGGAACCCGGATATTATGATTATGGTTCTGATTTTTGTACTTGCAGGAGCGTTTTCTGAAACAGCAAAAGGGATGGGTGGCGTTGATTCTACAGTTAATTTAGCGTTATCCATTTTACCGCAAGGATTTATTGTAGCTGGAATTTTTGTTATAGGGGCATTTATTTCATTAGCGATGGGAACTTCAATGGGAACAATTGCTGCATTAGCACCAATTGCTGTAGGTATTAGTGGGCAAACTGATATCTCAATTGCACTTACGATGGCTACTGTTGTTGGCGGGGCGATGTTTGGTGATAATTTATCATTTATTTCAGATACAACAATCGCAGCTGTACGTTCACAAGGAACGGAAATGAAAGATAAGTTTAAAACGAACTTTTTAATTGTATTACCAGCAGCTATTATTACAATTGTACTATTAGTAATCGTTACTTTAGGAAGCGACACGCAGATTAAAGCGCATAGCTTTGACTGGATAAAGATTTTACCGTATGCAGGAGTACTTATTACAGCATTGCTTGGTTGGAATGTACTTATTGTGTTAACTGGTGGAACTGTACTATCTGGCGTTATCGGTCTTTTAGATGGGAGTTACACATTAGAGAGTTTCTTTAAAAGTGTAACGGCTGGAATGGGCGGTATGATGGAGTTAGTATTACTTGCTATTTTAATTGGCGGTATGGTCGAACTGATTCAATATAATGGTGGCATTCAATATTTAATGAATCTTTTAACGCGTAACATTCGTTCAAAAAAAGGAGCAGAGTTCGGTATTGCTGGCTTAGTGAGTATGACGAATATGTGTACAGCGAATAATACGATTTCTATTATCTTTACAGGTCCGCTTGCGAAAAACATTGCAGATCAATATGAAATTGACCCTCGTAAATCAGCGAGTGTATTAGATCTTTTCTCATGCTGTGTGCAAGGATTAATTCCGTATGGTGCGCAAATGTTAACGGCAGCAGGATTTGCGGCGTTATCTCCGATTGAATTGTTACCATATGCGTTTTATCCGATTTTAGTTGGAGTATGTGGAATTATTTCTATATTAATTGGTTTCCCGAAGTTTTCTAAAGTAGCAGGAAAGAAAGAGTATCACAAAACAGCATAAATTAAAATGAAGTTTATGAATAGTAACGAAAGCCGTACAGAGAATGTTCTCTGTACGGCTTTTTATTTGCGATAAAAGAGTGAATCATCCTATCCTACCGCATATTTTTACAAAAGGCTGAATGCAACTCAGTCTTAAGTCTGAGTCGAAAACGGTTCTTAAGCTCGTTATGGAAAAGTGAAAATATAGTTAAGATAAGAGTATCAAATCGAAGGGAGGCAAGCACAAGATGAAACAATTTCTAGCGTTTATCGCGGCTGGTATTTTAGCTTTAATTGCTCTTGGCAGTCTTGCTGGTATTATAGGATTCGCAATTGGAGCAGGAGTTGTGTACTGGAGCTATAAATCATTTGTGCGAGCACAATCATTTTTTGGAAAGTTAGCTTGGGGTATTGTTGGTTTGATCGGCTTGTCCATCGCCCTTTCTCATTCCCCAGCATTAATCGGTATCGCAGCATTAGTAGTTTTATACTACGGATACCGTGAGTGGAAAAAAGAAAAAAATGTAGTTGTTGATTCTGCACCAGAAAGTTCTAAACCATATAGCAACTTTGAAGATGAGTGGAACAAGTTAATGAAAAACTAATAAAAAACTAATAAAAAATTAAATCAAATTTATAAAGTAGAAGAGAGGAAGATTATAATGAAACAATCTTTATTCGGACGTGTACGCGATGCAATTTTAGCAGATTTTCATAATGTGTTAGATGAGAAAGAAAGAAAAAATCCAATGGCGATGTTAAACCAATATTTACGCGATAGTGAGCGTGAAATAACAAAAATTGAGAAGTTAATTGAGCGCCATAAAACATTAAAATCTAATTTCGCTCGTGAGCTTGAGCAAGCACGTTATTTCGTTAATAAAAGATCGAAGCAAGCGATCGTCGCTCAAGAAGCAGGTGAATTACAACTACATGAGCGTGCGTTAGAAGAAGTAGCGTATTATGAAGGGCAAGTAACTCGATTAGAAGAAATGTATGCAGGTGTTGTAGAGCAAATTGATGAGTTAGAGCGTCGTCTTACTGAGATGAAAAATAAATTAAAAGAAATGCACGCAAAACGTATGGAATTAATGGCACGTGAAAATATGGCACATGCAAATCGTCGTATGAATACAGCGATGCATAAAATGGATGAAAATAATCCGTTCTTACGCTTTGAAGAAATTGAAAATCATATTTGCGACTTAGAATCTCGTATAAATGAGGACCATGAACGTGACACATTTGATATGAAAATTGCAAAGCTTGAGCGTGAAATGAAAGAGAAGAATGATGTATCGTTAACGAAAGAGTTAACAAAATAATAGTAGTATATTATAAAACAGGCTTATGATATAGTGATAGGAGAAAAGGTGTTGGAAAGCAATGCCTTTTCTTCTATGTATATGTGACAAGAAGGGGGGAGCTGAAATGAAGAAACAATTTTCAAAAACACAATTAATGGGGATGCTCCTCATCATATTTGGATTCGGTCTTTTTCTTGATATGATACTTGGACATTTTGAACCAGGTGGTCTCATTTTTGCATTTATTATGCTTATGTTTGGAAGGCATTATCGTAAGAAGAATCGTTACGTAAGGGGAAATGTATTTTTATTTGTTGGTGGTATAGTATTTTTATTCTTCTTATTTTCATCAGCAGCATTTGTTCTTGTCGTATTTGCTTGTTTAGCTTTAATTGGTTATCAACTGATTCAACAAGGACATCAGCAAAAAGCAATAAAGGTTGAAATTAAAGAAAAAGGGATTATAGACGAAGAGAAGCAAATATATCGTACAGAACCATATTTAAAAAATATGTTTGTAGGGAATATACGAATGATGGATCATATTTATGAACTTGAGGATATTAATGTTCAATATGGTGCTTGTGATGTGGAAATAGATTTAACAACTGCTATGATTCCAGAAGGAGAAACGGTAATTGTTATCCGAGGTGTAGTTGGTAATATTCGTTTATATGTGCCATATGATATTGAACTGTCTTTAAATCATTCTGTTATTGTCGGGCGTGTGCTCCTGCCAGGACATGAAGAGACAGGATTTAATCGCAATGTTACATTTAGAACAGAGCAGTATAAAGAAGCTCCTCGTCGTATTAAAATTATTTCTTCGCTTGTCGTAGGCGATACGGAAGTGAGGAAAGTATAATGAAGAAACAAAAAAATATTTCGTGGATGTATATTCGTTATTCTATGTTGTCTTCTGTTAGTATTGCACTCATTTGTACAATTGTATATGTATGGAAAAGTGAGCAACAAGTGTACGATTTATTATGGAAGGAATCCATCGCTTCTGTTCCAATTGGCTTGTTTATTATGACTACAAGTTTACTTATCGGGGGAATTGTAGGATATGCAATCGGTTACTATATAGAGCAGCGTATACAAGGATTAAATACTTTTCTATTTGAAGTGGAGCGAGGGAATTTTCCGAGCGATGTTTCGTTTACTGCAGATGATGAATTTCATGAAGTAGAACGAAAAGTAATAGGCCTTGCTCGTCGATTAGAGGAGCAAGCTGGACTCTTTCAAAAAGTAACGAATGAACGAGCTCATTGGAATGAAGAGATGAGACAAGAAGCGATATCCCAAGAAAGGCATCGATTGGCGAGAGAGCTGCATGATTCTGTAAGTCAGCAGCTTTTTGCAATGTCGATGATGATGTCGGCTATTAATGAACAAGTGGCTGAAATTCCAGAAACGACGCAAAAGCAGTTGCAGCTCGTTGAAAATATGGTTGTAAATGCACAATCAGAAATGAGAGCATTGCTTCTTCATTTACGGCCTGTACAATTAGAAGGTAAGAAACTGACACAAGGTATAGAGGAATTATTAACGGAATTATCGCGAAAGCAACATATGAAAATTGAATGGCTAATCGAGCCAATAGAATTGAAAAAAGGTGTAGAAGACCATTTATTTCGTATTGTGCAAGAAGCTTTATCCAATACTTTACGACATGCGAAAGCGAAGAAAACGGAAGTGCGTCTTCGGAAAATTGATCAATATGCAATTCTAAAAATTATTGATGATGGCGTTGGATTTGAAGTCGGAGTGAATAAGGCTGGTTCATATGGTTTAAGATCAATGCAAGAGCGTGTTCATGAAATTGGTGGGACATTAAAAGTACTTAGTTTCCCGGCTAAAGGGACGCAAATAGAAGTAAAAGTACCGATTATGATTGAGAGAGGGGGAGAATCATGATAAAAGTGTTACTTGTCGATGATCATGAAATGGTTCGAATGGGTGTATCAGCATATTTATCAACGCAGCCAGATATCGAAGTAGTTGGAGAAGCTGAAAATGGAAGAAAAGGTTCAGAGTTAGCACTGCAATTAAGACCAGATATTATTTTGATGGATCTTGTCATGGACGAGATGGATGGGGTTGAAGCAACACGTGCTATTATTCAGGAATGGCCAGAAGCGAAAATTGTAGTTGTAACGAGCTTTTTAGATGATGAGAAATTGTACCCTGTTATTGAGGCTGGAGCGACAAGCTATTTATTAAAAACATCAAGAGCAAGTGATATAGCAGACGCTGTACGAGCTACTTATGATGGAGAAACGGTATTAGAGCCAAAAGTTACTGGTAAAATGATGTCTCGTATGCGTCAGAAGAAAGAACAACCTTTGCACGAGGAGTTAACAGAAAGAGAGTCTGAAATTTTGTTATTAATTGCAGAGGGGAAAAGTAATCAAGAGATTGCAGATGAATTGTTTATTGCCCTCAAAACAGTAAAGACACATGTGAGTAATATTTTAAATAAGCTAAATGTCAGTGACCGGACACAGGCGGTTATTTATGCGTTTAGACATCAATTGACGAAATGATAAAGTGAAACTTTAATCAGTGGGGGGCTATCCCACTGATTATTAGTTTACGCCAAATCTTTTTATTGACGTTAATAAATGTAAGCGTTATCATTAAGTTGTTAACAGTACATACAAAGGGGAGAGAGTGTATGTTAGTTCAAACGATATTTGGCATGGATAAGTCTAAAAAATTAGGGGATTATGTGAACGCATTACAAGCGCTTTGTGAACAATATAATGTTGAAACAGATAAAATTGCAATTGTTGAGGCGACAGAAGAGTACTATTTATTTTTAGTAAAGCAAGAAGATTGCTACGATGTTGTCAAAGTAGAAACAGTGGATACAAATATCGAATATTATACGAAAGCGTATAAAATAAGCAGTTTTAATCATACTGCTTATCAAAAGTAAAAAACTCCCTTTCGGGAGTTTTTTAGGATGCTTTTACTTCGCGGGAATCGGTTATTAAGGGAACTTTTTTCGCACCGCTTAACTTAGCGATTGTAAGCCCGATAATAGCCCCGGCTAATGCTGGTATTAGCCAGCCAATTCCTTCATTATATAAAGGGATAAATTCAAAATATGTTGTGATAAATGAAACTGAAATGCCACCTTGTTTTAATCCGTCAAATACGCTTACGATTGCAGCTCCAATTAAAGCACCTACATAAACAGAGCGATATCCACCGAAATATTTATGAAGTAACGATAGTAGAACGAGTACAATTGCAACTGGATATACAACAAGTAGAATTGGAACAGAGATGGCAATAATTTTCGTTAAACCTAAGTTGGCAACTAATAATCCTAACGCACAAATGATAATCGCGAACATTTTGTATGAAAATTTAGTCAATAATGTTGAGAAATATTGACTACACGCAGATACAAGTCCAACACAAGTCGTTAGACAAGCGAGTGTAACGATTAGAGATAATAGAAGTAAACCGTATGGACCGAATAATTGCTGTACGATAACAGTAAGTAATTGTCCGCCATTTTGTGCATATCCGAGCGAGACGCTAGTTGCACCGAGCCAGCCAAGTGCGCCATATACAAGTACGAGACCAGTAGCGGCAATAAGTCCTGCTTTCGCTGTTGCGATAGCAATGGATTTACGATCACTCATACCTTTAGAGCGAATGGCATTTACAACGATAATTCCAAATGCAAGCGCAGAAATGGTATCCATCGTTAAGTATCCTTCCATAAAGCCTTTGAAGATTGGAGAAGTTTGATACTCTTGCATTGCTGGTCCTGATTGCCCGAGTGGTGTAAATACACTTTTAACAAATAGTAAGAAAATAGAGAGTAATAAAATAGGTGTTAAAATATTTCCGATGCGATCGACAAGTTTAGATGGATTTAAACTAAGCCAAAATACGATAGCGAAGAAGATGACCGTGTATAAAAATAGAGCTAGGTTACTAGAGCGAATTGTTTCCGGTAAGAAAGAACTAACACCCATTTCATAAGCGACATTTGCAACGCGTGGAATTCCCATAGAAGGACCGATTGCGATGTATACAACTACAGTAAAGAAAATTCCGAATAATGGGTGAACATGACTTGCGAGTTGTTGCATGCCGTTTCCTGATAAAGAAATTGCAATAACAGTTAATAATGGTAAACCGACTCCTGTTAGTAAAAATCCAATCATTGCCGGCCAAAAGTTTTCACCTGCATTTTGTCCAAGCATGGGAGGGAAAATTAAATTACCTGCCCCAAAAAATAAAGAAAATAGCATAAGACCCGTGAAAAAAATATGTTTTTTTGATACAGTGTTCATTGTTTTTCCTCCTTTTTTAAATTCATTTGTAAGAACACAAAAAACTCGTCCCTAAAGAAAGGGACGAGTTATATTTACCCGCGATACCACCCTAATTTATACATGTAGAAATTAGTCTATATGTATACGGCTTTACAACGTACAACATGATACGTGTTCCTTGTAACGGGGGACAGCCGGTAAGAACTTACTGTAACATTCGGTTCTACTTCTCGGAGATGATTTTCGGCTACGCACTGAACGTTGGCTTTCAGCAAATCGCCAACTCTCTGGGGGACAGTCCTATAACGTACTCGTTCTCGTCAATGAATTTTTATTCAAGTATTCTGACAGTATTGTCACATGTTTTTTTTTGAAAGTCAACATTTTTTTGAAAGGTATATTTATATATGGAAATATCGAATGTGATATTCGTTGTTGTAAAGGGAATGGTGAATTGTAAAACGGGAGTAAAAATTTGTAGAGAATTGTAAAACTTATAGAGAAAGTTGATATTTATAGGAGTAAAGAAGGTATTGTTTGAATTTACAGAGAATAATACAACAATCCACTTGCTGGAAAGAACAAACCAAAAGAGGTGACTGGAATGCTTGCGATGGGAGTATTATTTGGCATTATTGCTATAATTGGTTTTATGTGGTTATATTATTCGCGTTCGTTTAAACAAGCAGAAGTTTTACTCTTTCAAAAAGGTAGTTTGTTGACAAATCAGTCTAGATATTTAGTATGTCCGAAGTGTGGAAGTGCACAGGCCAGAAGTGGAGGATATCAAGAGTGTTGCAAAATTAGATTATGAAAGAAGGAAGCCTCACATTATGTTGTGAGGCTTCCTTCCTTACAATTTCATGGCGCTCCAAATTGTCCACCGATCTCTTTCGATAATAGGAGAGATGCTTTGTAATGCGGTCTGGACCTGTTGTAGAAGTTGAGAAAGTTCATGATCTGTTAATTCATATAGAATGGATCGACCTGTTCGAGGTGATAAATCTTGTAGCAATGCTTCTACAGAATCATGTATTTTTCGTACTTCCCATTGTGTTTGAGAGGGGAACACATGAAGAAAATGTTTTTGTAATTCTTGCTGTATCGTGGTGGTTTTTGGCCGCCTTTTTGATTCTATTTCAATGAGTTTTGGAAAGGTAGAGAAAAAATATCCACGAATGTGTTCGGGGCTTCCAGGAATTGTACAATCTTCAATAGTTCGGTCTTGTACAATAAGTACACCGTTTTTCTTTAATATACGAGAAGCTTCACGTAGAAATGTAGGAATGTCTTGTAAATGATGAATCACTGCGCGCGAAATAACAATGTCAAATGTATCATTAGGATATGGGACGCTATGTGCATCGCCTTGAATGAATGAAATATTTGGAAATCCGTTACAATTTTCTTTTGCAGCTTGTAATATTTCTTTTGAAAAATCAAGTCCAATGACATTTTTGGCCCCCATAAGAGCAAGTTCTTTCGTATAAATCCCGCCACCACAGCCGATATCAATTATTTGCTTGTTTTGTATATTTGTAATACTTTTTATCATTTCTCCCCAAGAAATATGGGCGTTTCGCTGTGCGTATGTGTATTTATTATTTGCATCGTGAAAATTAATGGACATGAAAAAGACCTCCTTTCAATACTTAGTATAGCGTATTTTATAGTGTGTCACGTTTTTGTTTTTTATATGAAGAGTATAAGAATTTCTTATTGTAAAAGGAGGATTAAGTTGAAAAGGAAATATGTATTGTTGTTATTTGCTATGTTACTAGCATCTTGTGGTCAAGTAGAGCAAAAAAAAGAAACAAAAAAAGTGGAAGAGGCGGTGAATGAAGTGAAAGAAACAGTAGGGGTAACCGTTATACAAAAAAAACATAAAGAGAAAAAGTTACAGGAATCAGAAGCTAAGTTAGTAATAGACATTATAGATAAAGCGGAAAAACAAGAAGTAACAGGTAGTTTTGGTGAACCGGAATATGAAATACAAATTAATAGGGATGGAAAAAAAGAAACATATTATGCATGGCTAAGAGGAGAAGACAGACGAGGATGGGTACAATATAAGAAAGCTATGTATATGCTGAATAAAAAAGATACGGAAAAGCTTTTGGCTATATTTCCAAATGTTTCAGAACAAAAAGAAGATGAGATGCAGGTAGGTCCTTTAACGGAAGTAACAAAAAAAGATTTGCAGATTACTGCGTTTCATATTAAAGCAGGCGATCAAAAAGTGAATTATATGGTGCGGTATACGATTTCACAATCATTATACAACAAGTTAGAGAAGGAACAAGAATATTATTTACAAGTCGTTTTCCCAGAAAAAGTTCAAAAATTAATTGGAGCAAAAGAAAGTGAAAAAATTTCAGGTGAAAAGGTAAAGGAAGGGTATAAACAATATGAATTACAGGCTACTGTGCAGGTAAAAGATGCTTCAGAATCACAATTAAAGTCATTAGAGACATATTATGAAAATTATGATTTGAAAATATTAAATAGTAAAAAAGAAAAAATAGGTGTTTTTCAAAATATCATTCAAATTGTTAAAGAGTATGGTGAAAAAATGAATTTACAAAGATAAAGTGAAACTTTAATTAGTCCTTACGGATCGGGATGAATGTAAAGTCTATATGACCTTTCCTAGGAAATGATAATAGAGAGGGGGAAAATCCCCCTCTCTATTACTTTGCTTTTGCAGATGGCTCATTCATTGATTTTCGTGTAATAAGAAAAGAAATCATAAGAGCGGAAAGGATGACAAGGGCAATAAATACGTGATTGGGCAACAAATCTAATAATAATACGTAACTAACGGTATAAAAAATAAGAGTTGAAGCTAAAAACGATAGAGCGCCTATTATGAGAGATTGTAAATTCATTTGCAAACACCTCCTTATATTTATATTTTTGGCTAAAAATGGATTAAATAAACATTATTTCTAACGATAGAAAAAAATATGTCATAATAGAGAAAAAATAGTTTTGATGAATGAATAGGATTCATTAATGAGAGATAAAGGAGAGGAATATGAAAAATAATAAAAAAGGATTATGGGGAATTATTGTTGCAATAGGGCTATTTTTACTTTCTAAGTTAAAGTGGGTATTTGCAATTTTTAAACTAGCAAAGTTTTCAACGGTATTTAGTATGTTTCTATCACTTGGTGCATACGCGGTTATATATGGTTGGAAATTTGGGGTAGCGCTCATTTATTTATTGTTTATTCATGAAATGGGCCATTTATGGGCTGCGAAAAGAAAAGGTATACCAACATCGCCAGCAATATTTATTCCGTTTATGGGTGCTCTTATTGGGATGAAAGAGATGCCAAAAAATGCAAAAGATGAAGCTTATATCGCCTATATGGGACCTCTTTTCGGATTGTTGTCATTTTTACCTGCGATTCCACTTTATATAATGACGAAAGAGCCATTTTGGGCATTAATTATTTTACTTGGAAGTATGATTAACTTCTTTAACTTGATTCCGGTTTCTCCATTAGATGGTGGACGAATTATCTCAGTTGTAAGTACAAAGATTTGGGGAGCGGGCCTTATTGTATTGCTCGGTTATTCCATTTACTTTAAAAGTATTTTGGGAGGATTTATTTTTATTATCGGCTGTATGGAATTATATAGAGTAATAAAGAGAGATGAGCCAATTAAGGAATTAGGATATAGAATTGATGGAATGAAAGAATATGTTGCAAGGCTTGAAGAGGAGTTAAAAGAAACAGGTGCGGTGCATCGAAATATATATATGATGCAACATGAAATAAATATATTAAGGCAAAAAGAAAGAGAGAAAGAATTAAAAGTAGGAGAACTTCAAAAGATTGAAGTGTTAGAGCATCTTTTACCAAAGTTTGAGCCGCTTGATTACGTTCCATATGAAGATGAAAAAGAAACACATACAATTCATATAAGAGAAGCATTTGAAATGTCAGAAAGAAAATTACAGGAATGGGAGAAAGAAAAGAGACAACAGGAAAACTATTATAAAGTTGATATGAAAACGAAATGGACAGTCTTTGCTTGTTATATCGGATTAATGGCTATACTCGGTTACACAGCTTATGAAGGATACATTGTTTTACAAGAACATTTACCAACGAGAAATGTATAGAAAAATATTGTCGAAATGATAGGAAGGGTTTATCCCTTTCGGCAAGAAGACTTCATCTGATTTGTGTTACGAGTGAAACCCAACAATACAGGTGGAGATGAATTGCCGTCAGAAGGTAGACCAAACACTTTTGTTTGGTTCATAACAATTTTCCCGGGGCGAATATTTGTTTCTTTTTGTCTTACAATATAATCTGCCCTTAGATAAGGAGGGAATATATCGTAAGACAACGAAATTGGATAATAATAATCATTTGGTTATTTGATTCAAAAGTAATTAACAATTACAAAAATATTTCTTTCCTAAGATAAAACATGATCTTAGGAAAGGAATAATTTTAATGAACTCTCTAAGAAAGGTGGTGAAAACAATGGCTAGAAAGAAAGCAGTGAAAGTATTGCGCAAACAAAAGAAAAGAGAAAACATGCAACGATTCACGCAGAAACAGAATATCGGACGAGCGTGCCTTACTGCAAAAGAATTTCGCTTACTGCAACGCATGTCACATAGTTCAAAAGCATTGCGAAATGTTGGATTGTACACGATGAAACAAAGTTACTTGAACAATAACAAAATGGCTACTGTAAAAGAAGTGGACACTGCCATGCAAGCCGATATGAACTACTCGGGCATGCAATCAAACTCTGTTCAAGCGATTCGTAGAGCCTTATTTACAGAAGTGAAGAGCTTTTTTAAAGCATGGGAACAGTGGAAGAAAAATCCTGAGAAGTTCACAGGTCGTCCTAAGTTTCCGAATTATTCTCGTTCAACTGACAAACGAATCATTGAAATCTATCAAGTTCCAAAAGTGGATGATAACGGGTTTTGGATGATTCCGATGAATGTAGCATTCAGAAAAAAATTCCGTTCCATTAAAATACGTATGCCTAAAAACTTAAGAAATAAAAAAATTTCCTACATTGAGATTGTACCAAAGCAAAAAGGTCGGTTCTTTGAGGTGCATTACACATATGAAATGCACGTTTCTCAAATGAAGAAGCCATCCACGACTACTAGTAACGCTTTGAGTTGCGATTTAGGTGTAGACAGATTAGTAAGTTGTGTAATAAATACGGGTGATACATTCTTAATTGATGGAAAAAAATTAAAATCCATAAACCAATACTTCAACAAAATGATACGTAATCTGCAACTGAAAAATATGGACAATGGACTTTCAAAACGTGTTGTAACGAATAGAATGGCTGCACTTTGGCATAAACGGGAACGACAAATAAACGGTTACATTTCACAAACGGTAGGTTTGTTGTTTAAAAAAGTGAAAGCATTCGGCATAGATACGGTTGTCGTAGGGTATAACGCTGGCTGGAAACAAAAATCAGATATGGGAAAAAAGAATAATCAAACATTTGTTCAAATCCCATTTCATAAACTGATGGCAGCGATTGAGAATAAGTGTGTAAAAGAAGGTATACGATTTTTAAAACAAGAAGAAAGCTATACTTCAAAAGCTAGTTTTCTTGATAAAGATCCGGTTCCAGTTTGGTCTGAGGATGATAGGATTCATTATCGCTTTAGTGGCAAACGAATCACTCGTGGTCTGTATCAAAGTAAAGCAGGAACATGTATCCATGCTGATATTAATGGTGCGCTGAATACATTGCAAAAATCAAGAGTTGTACAATTGGATGACACTCTCAAAGTGAAAACGCCGATTCTATTAGAAGTGCAAAAACGTAAGGCTGTTGCTTCGCGCATAGCTTAGTGGGTGCGTCAACCATCCATGTGTACTCGACTTGTCGGGGCTTGTAGCACACGCCGGATTCATCTGAGTGGTGGCTTCTTTCACAAGGAAGAACTGCTCTTTTTCGAAAGGGTGGTGCAAGTGGGAAAACAATAGTTCATTGCCAGTACCAACCAAAAACATACTTGGGGTGTTACCGTAGGGTGGCATGAATGCTAGAGCGTCAAACTGTCTGAAAAGACCTAGATTTCTAACTCAAGCCCCCACTGAAACGTGTCAACTCAGTGGGGGTAGTTGACAAAGGAATTATACTTCTACGAGAGAATGTTACAAGTATAGTCATACATTGTAATATTTTTAGTAGAGAAGGAGTTCTGTATATGAAGAAATTGTTAATTGTATTCGGGATTATTATCGTAATGATCATTGCGAGCTATAGTCTTATGAAATTGCTATTACATTATGCGAATAAGCCTGCTGAGGTAAGTACAATAGCCCAAATAGAAGATGTGCAAGAAGAGACAAAAGTGCTAGATTTTATTCGTATGACGCATGAAAGTTATAATAATTTCTTAAATTACGGTAAAGCAGAGAATTATACAGAAGGGGACTGGAACCAATTTAAACAATGGTTTCAACAACAAGAATCGTCTTTAAAAAATATACATACAGAAATAAAGAATGAAAAAATAAAACGTGATGTAAATAGAAGCTATGAAATTGTAAAAAAAGGTGTGGAACTTCAAAATATTGAGTATGTAGTTTATGCACATCGTATATACCATGACTTAGATATTATTGTAAATAAATATAGAGGTGAAACGAACATCTGGGGGTATACAGAGTTTGGAGATGGGAAAGATATAAGGGTAATTGAACAAGCTATACAGTCCAAATAATAAGTTAGCTAGAATTCTAGTTGGCTTATTTTCTTTTGTAAGTGCAATGTTCATATATTATTCACAAAAACACCGTGTTAATAGTGATTAAAATCACAATATGTACTATACAATTCAGTTAAACTAAAAACAGTTAAGGAAATAGAGGAGTGGGATACAATGTTAAGTGCAAAAACAATTGAAATCGTAAAGTCAACAGTACCATTATTACAAGAAAAAGGCGTTGAAATTACAACGAGATTTTATCAAATTTTATTTTCGGAACATCCGGAGTTATTGAATATTTTCAACCATACAAATCAGAAAAAGGGAAGACAACAACAAGCGCTAGCGAATGCTGTTTATGCAGCTGCAACGTATATTGATAATTTAGAAGCTATTATTCCAGTTGTAAAACAAATTGGTCATAAGCATAGAAGTTTAGGTATTAAAGCAGAGCATTACCCAATTGTAGGTACATGTTTACTACGTGCAATTAAAGAGGTCGCAGGTGCACCTGATGAAGTTTTAAATGCATGGGGCGAAGCTTATGGTGTCATTGCTGATGCATTCATTAGCATTGAAGCAGAGATGTATGAAGAAGCGGCACATAAAGAAGGTGGATGGAAAGATTTCCGTAACTTTGTGGTTGTTAAAAAAGTGAAGGAAAGCGACGTTATTACATCATTTTATTTAAAACCTGAGGATGGAGGGCAAGTTTCTTCATTCATCCCAGGACAATATGTAACGATTCAAATAAACATAGAAGGTGAAACGTATACACATAATCGTCAATATAGTTTATCAGATGCTCCTGGAAAAGAATATTATCGTATTAGTGTAAAGAAAGAAAAAGGTGTAGATACACCGGACGGTAAAGTATCTAACTACTTACACGATCATGTAGAAGAAGGGGATATGTTACCGGTAAGTGCACCAGCAGGAGATTTCGTATTAAATATGGATTCAACATTACCAGTTGTGCTAATTAGTGGTGGAGTAGGTATTACACCAATGATGAGTATGCTAAATACGTTAATTGAAAAAAACTCAAAACGTAATGTATGTTTTGTTCATGCAGCGATAAATAGTAATACACATGCAATGAAAGAACACGTTGAGGCAGTAGATAATGAATACGAACAAGTTAAAGCATACACTTGCTATTCTGCACCAACTGAAAAAGACTTGGAAATGAAGAACTTTGATAAAGAAGGTTTCATTGAAGCTGAATGGTTACAAACTATCATTCCGACAACTGAAGCAGAATTTTATTTCTGTGGTCCAGTACCATTTATGAAACATATAAATGCTGCACTAACTGATTTAGGTGTGAAACAAGAGCATATTTATTATGAATTTTTCGGTCCAGCAGCAAGCTTACAATAGAATGGATTTGAATAAGCGAAAAAACGAGGTATTATTTTACCTCGTTTTTTATTTGTTCTCTTAACAGCCGATTTACTGTTTCACGGCGTATACCTATGAGTTGACCGATTTCAGTTTGTGTTAATATTTCATATATAGGAATGTCACCTAAATATAGTGTGAACCATTCTTGTAAACGATGTAGACGTTCTTTCGGAGAGACGGTTGTCAATTGATCGATACGCTGTTGCATCATTCTTAATTTTGATTGTAGTTGCATAGCGATATTCGCATATGATGCAGGATTTGCCTGAAGTTGATCGTACCATTCATTACTAATTATAGGTTCAACTTCTGTTTTCATTAAAGCGATTGCTGTACCGTGATATTCCTTCGGTGAAATTAAAGAATGGTGAGGTATCGTTTCACCTGGAACGATAATGTTGAATAGAAATGGTGTTCCATCTTCTTCTATCCGTACTACTTTTAATAAACCTGTTTTTATAAAATATAAAGGACCGTCCTCGCCTTGACGGAATAGTACATCTCCTTTGTGTAGAATCAATGTTAGCCCCCCATTTAAACATTTCTATTTCTTCTATTTTAGCGTATATGTATAAAGACAATATGCTATTTAAACAGCAATTTCATTGACGAAATATATGCTATTACAGTAGTATACTATTTAGTGTGTAATAGTACTAGCAATGAATACGCTGTAGGGGGTTTAGTATATTGTTAGATGCGATAAAAATGACGGATATGAGAATTCCGGCGAATGCTATCATTCATGTAGAAGAGATGAAAGGTGGAGTCGTGTTATCCGTTGAAGTAGACGGCCAAATTATTTATACGATGGCTTATGATGAAGAAACAGATAGTTATGCTGAATTATATGATCGAAATGATAAGAGGGCGTGCCAAGTACATGAGGATTTTATGGGATGGTCACTTCTTCACTAAAAAAGATGTCAATATGACATCTTTTTTTATTAAAACGATAGAATATACAAAGAAATGAAATATAAGGATAAAATTTGTAATAAATGATTTTGCATTGTTAGCACTTTGTAACTGCAAGTGAATTATTTTTTCGCTATCATAAAGATAACAGTCGCAGTTATAGGAGTGGTCAACTTGAAGAAAGTACATATTTCCAATTATATGTTATTATGTGTTTGTTTAATTTTATTTGTTCTCTTAGGAGGATTTTTATATTCATGTGTATAAGAAAAACGCATTCTAAAAAGAACGCGTTATAAAAAAGAAGTGATGATTAATCTAGTTCCGAGAATAATTAATGTGATACGTAATAAATTAATTACGGCATTACCACTTAATTTTGTATTAATATAAGCCCCGATTTTTCCGCCAATCCATGCACCAGGAATAAGAATTAATGCGTAAACCCAGCTGACATTTCCAAGGGAGATGTGAGTTGCAGAACTTACAATTGCTGATAAAAATACGATAAACATCGAAGTTGCTACAGCAATATGTGCTGGGAATGCAAAAAGTAGCATCATTGCTGGAACAAGTAAGGCACCGCCGCCAATTCCAAATAACCCAGATATAAAACCAACTATAAAGGCGATAAAGATAGCGAGAAGCGGTGGAAATTGATAGTGTACAGTGTTTCCTTCGTTATCTGTAAAAGAACGCTTAATTACCGTCATATTTGATAAAGAAAGGGGGTTTAATTTGTCTCGTAACATAAGAAGAATGGAGACAAAAATAAGGAAAATCCCAAAATATAAAGAAAATGTATCTTGGTTTAAAAATTTGTTTGCCCATGAGCCGATGATACCACCAGGGCCACTCCCGATAAATAAAATAAGTCCACTTTTGTAATCTACTCGTTTATGCTTCATATAAGTAAGGGTGGAAGATAGTCCTGTAAAAACGACTGTTACCATTGAAGTTCCTACTGCAAGTTGTGGTGATAGACTGTGTAATCCGATTAATAACGGAACAATAATAATTCCGCCACCAAGCCCGACTAGACTCCCGACTGTCCCGGCGATTAATCCGATGAAAAGTAACATGATGTATTCCAAAATTTCCAACTCCTCTATATAACTTATCCACCAATTATTATACACGCTTTTTAATAAGAAAAAGGTTTGTTCACAAAAAAGTCGTCTTCCTAGAAAAATAAGGAAGACGACTTTTAATTAAAAGATTAAGTGTAATAAAGCGTAAAATAATGCAGCTAACGAAGCTGAAATAGGAAGTGTAATAACCCATGTAATTAACATACGTTTTGCAGTTCCCCATTTTACACCTTTCACACGATGTGAAGCACCAACCCCTAAAATAGAAGAAGAGATAACGTGCGTTGTACTAACCGGTAAGTGAATGAATGTTGCGCCGAAAATAACAAGTGATGATGATAAATCAGCAGCTACCCCATTTACAGGACGAATTTTCATAATTTGTCCACCGACAGTTTTAATAATTTTCCATCCGCCGACAGAAGTACCAAGACCCATTGCGATTGCACAACATAATTGTACCCAGAACGGGATGTCGTCAGAAGTATGATAGTTATTGGCCATAAGAGCCATCGTAATGATTCCCATTGCTTTTTGTGCATCATTCGTACCATGTGTATAAGCTTGTAATGCTGCAGTGAAGATCTGGAATATACGGAAGTTTTTGTTCGTTTTCGTTAAATTAAAGTTTTTAAAGACCACTTTAAAAATACTGTATACGATATAACCAATAACAAAAGCGATAATCGGTGAAATGATTAAAGCTTCAAGAATTTTTATGAACCCTTTAAGATTTAATGAGCTAATACCGGCAGCAGCGATAGCTGCACCTGCGATTGAGCCGATAATTGCATGCGAAGAACTACTTGGAATACCGTAGTACCAAGTAATTAAATTCCAAGCTATTGCCGCAAGCAAAGCAGCTAAAATTACAAGAGAACCATTTTGCAAGGCAAATGGATCAACGATATCTTTTGTAATCGTTTTTGCTACACCTGTAAATGTCATCGCACCTAAAAAGTTCATAATAGCTGCCATAATAATTGCATGTCTAGGCTTTAGAGCTTTCGTTGAAACAGCCGTTGCAATAGCGTTTGCTGTATCGTGAAATCCATTGATAAAGTCAAAAGCTAAAGCGCAAATGACTACTAAAACGGTCAGTATCAAGAGTGTATCCATGATCAAACTCCTTACGCGTTCTTCATAATAATTGTTTCTAATACGTTTGCAACGCTTTGGCAGCTATCCGCTACTTCTTCAAGCTCTTCGTAAATCTCTTTGTATTGAATAATCTTAATCGGATCTTTCTCACGAGAGAATAAGTGCTTAATCGCATGACGGCGAATATCATCACATTGTGATTCGTAATCCTTAATCTTAATTGCGTTCGTACGAATGTCGACTAACTTCTTTTTAGACAGTAGTTCAACAGAATTTGCAATCTCAATCGCACATTGATTAATTGCTTCAACGAATTTAATCATGTATTCATCAGCTTCTGTAATAGAATACATTTCGAATAGACCAGCACTATGATCTAATCCGTCTAATACATCATCCATACTCATTGCAAGTTGTAGGATGTCCTCACGTTCAATTGGAGTAATAAACGCTTTGTTTAGCTCCATAATGATTTCGTGAATAAATGTGTCACCTTTTGACTCATACTCTTTCATGCGCATAGAAAACTCTTTTAAATCGCTAGCATTTTTAATTTTATACTCCACGAAAAACTGCGCGCCTTCTTTTAAATTTTCGGAAACATTCATTAACATTTCAGAAAATTTATCTTTTTTTGATTTAAATACCATTATTAGTTACCCCCACAAAAGTAATATATGTAAAATATATTGGCTAGTCAATTCTAACAAAAAACTGTCGTTTTTTAAAACATTTTATCGAAAAGTTTACAAAAACTTAACATAACTCTCATTGTTGTATTAATAATATTAATAATCAATAGTGAATATCTTACTTGTAGAATGTCCTTTTCTTGCAAAAAGTATGAATGTGAAAGAAAAGCTTTACACTATAGGAACGACTACGTTATTATAATAAATTTAAAAGGAGGTATATTCTTCCTTTTGAAAAGAAGAGTGTAAACAAACGAAGGAAGTGAACGAATGAAATTGAAGAACACTCACTTGAAAAAAATGCAGGAGTGGTTCAACAAGAGGAAGAAACTTCGTAATTCATTAATTGTATTAGGGAGTTTACTCGCTACTCTATTTATTGCTATAAATATAATAATTTCCATTCAAGACATATCTGAATTAAAACAAGCTGTTCCGCAACCGACCTTAATTTATGATGCAAATAATGAAGTTGCGACTAAATTAGCTTCTTCTAAAACAGAAGGTGTTAAAAGGAAAGATATTCCTGACATTATGGTTCAGGCAATTGTTGCAGTAGAAGATAAGGAGTTTTTTAACCATCACGGTATTTACTATAGTGGAATTATAAGTGCAGTTTTTAAAAATATTACAGCAGGAGAAGTTGTAGCAGGGGGAAGTACAATTACACAACAACTTGCGAAAAATGTATTTCTGACACAAGACCGCACATACTCTCGAAAAATAAAGGAATATTTTTTAACAAAAAAAATAGAGCGTACGTATACGAAAGATGAAATTATTGAAATGTATATGAACCAAATTTATTTTGGTGAAGGGGCTTGGGGTATAAAAAGGGCAGCTAAATCTTATTTTGATAAAGATGTAAAAGATTTAACGGTTTCAGAGGCTGCAACGATTGCTGGTTTGATTAAAGCACCGTCTGCGTATTCGCCCTATAAAAACTTTAATAAGTCAATCGAACGACGTAATGTTGTATTAAGTTTAATGAAAGAGCAAGGATATATTTCTGACGAACAGTATAATAAAGAAAAAGAGAGCGGTCTTGTGTTAAAACGTGGTGTGGATGATAAATACAAGGGGAAATACTCTCAATATGTAGATTATATTGTTAGGGAAGCTATGGACAAGTACGAATTAACACAAAATGAAATTTTAGCAGGTGGTTATCGTATTTATACAGAGCTTGATCCGAAAAGACAACAGGCTGTAGAAGACGTTGTGAATAATGAGAGTTATTTCAAAGATAATGGCTCAGACCAGCTTATGCAAACGGGTGTAGTTCTTATGAATCCAAAAACAGGTGGTGTACCAGCTTTAGTTGGGGGTAGAGGACCGTATCAGTTTTTACAGTTTAACCATGCAACCCAATTAAAAAGACAACCTGGATCAACGTTAAAGCCTCTGGCTGTATATGTACCAGCGTTAGAGCAAGGGTATGAAGTATATGATATATTAAAAGATGAACCATTTAATATTAAAGAATATAAACCGCAAAATAGTGATCATACTTTTCACGGTGATGTGACAATGTATGAAGCTGTGGCAAAGTCGTACAATGTTTCGGCTGTTTGGCTATTGGAACAAATTGGATTGGATAAAGGATTGAAATCTTTAGAGCGATTTGGTATTCCATTAGTGCCAGAAGATCGTACGTATCCAATTGCTTTAGGCGGGATGCATGTTGGGACCTCTCCATTTGTAATGGCTCAAGCATACAGTACATTTGCAAATGACGGTGTTCAAGTGGAAGCTCATGCGATTAGAGAGATACAAAATGCTGAAGGCGAAACAATTGGAAAGTGGTATAAGAAAGAGACACGAGTGACGAGCGAGAAAATTGCACAAAAGATGACATATTTATTAAAAGGTGTTGTCGAAAAGGGAACGGGCGAAAAGGCGAAAGTTAATAATGTTGATACGGCCGGTAAGACAGGAACTACTCAAATTGTAAATGGACCAAGCGCCGGTGCAAAGGATTCATGGTTTGTTGGATACACACCAGATTTAGTAGGTGCGATTTGGGTAGGATATGATAAAACAGATAGTGATCATTATGTTCCGGGGGGAAGTCAAATTACGACGACAATGTTCCGGGATATTATGAAAAAAGCGAATGCCAATCCAGCTCAAAAAGCATTCCAGTTATCGCTCATATCTGAGGCCGATTATAAAAAACAATTGAATACAATAGAAGAGGAAAAACGAAGAAAAGAAGAAGAGAAGAGAAGAAAAGAAGAGGAACAACAAAGAAAAAAAGAGCAACAAGAGTGGATTGATAAAGTGAAAGAATGGATTCCTTCATTTTGGTAAAAGAAAGAGGCGAATAACGAAATTCGCCTCTTTTTCGTATGAGAAATTAAGTGAACTTTTAATCGGTGGGAGGAGCTGTATCTATCTCTACGAGTTGTTAGCACATATCAATTGGGATAAATAGTATTACTCGTTAAGTGTAACATTTGTACTGCCAAAGGATTGAGAATCGTATGTGACGATTATTTTTCCTTTACTAATAGGCTCGTAAAGTAATTCTTCTTCGTAATTACCATTATTTTCATTGTGGATAGAAAGTGTGATTTCATCGATTTTTTTATTTGTATACTGATCTTTAATCGTTTCAGCAATTTGAAGTAACGCTTCGGAACTAGAAGCTTTCGTAATAAGCATTCCTTTTATAACCTTTTTTTCATTCTTTGTGGTATTGGAATAAGGGATGTTGCTTTGTTTTGTATACAAAAGTTTGTATGGAACAGTTTTTCTCTCTGCTTTTGATATAGTGGAATATTTTAGAGTTAAAAAAAATCCTACACATAAAATAATGCATACCATAAGAGCAAACCAAATGCGTATTAGTGACATAACTCTCATTTTCATCCCTCTTTCATATCTTTGACTTCACTATTTATCATACAAAATGAGGATTAAGACAGAGTAAATTTGAGGTAAAGAAACGTAAAGAAGGAGCACTTATCCTCCCAAATAAGTGCTCCTTTCTATATAAAGAGAGATTTAATGCACGGTTAAACGATACATATTATTATAAATATACTTATTGATTGAAAATTAGTAAATTCGGAATACGGATAGTGTTGCAGTTGTATCACCTGTGTTAGGAATAGAAATAGTATTTGCTGTAGGCTGTACAGCAATCGTTGTACCAGCTTGTAAAGTAACGATTGTAGAGAAAGAAACAGCACTACCGATAACGTTAGTTGAGAAGTTACGATTAGGTGGTTGGACATTGAATGAAATACCGAATCCAAATGGTGAAGATCCTGGGAAAGTTGTAGACGCTGAGAAACTAATATCATATACGCCTGTTTCTAAAATTGTTAAAGTATCTGAAGTATCGTTGAAAGAGATATTAGTTAATTCAAAAACTTGATTGAATTGGATGTTTGTTCCAGGGGATATAGTTTGTGGATTTGAGTTTCCGATAGCTGCGATAGTTACAGGAATTGGAGTGCCCGCTGCACCTGTTGCGCCCGCCGGACCTTGAGCACCAGTAGCACCAGCTGGTCCTTGAATACCTTGAGCTCCCTGAGGTCCAGTAGCACCAGTAGCTCCTGTTGCTCCTCCTCCAAGGCAACCTGATCCGTACTGAACTAGGATAGTTTGGATCTCTGTTATGAGTTTAACTAGTTTGTCGATAGTGTAGCAATCTACTTTGAATAATTTAGCGATATACAATAAATAATTAAGCAGGCTTTGTAGCTCAACATATAATGCTCCGCATGAGAAAGGTTTTGTTTTTAAAATAGTTAATAGATTAGCGATAATAGAATTTCCAATTTGTTTTTGTGCTGGAGATAAATCTAAGCAATTGAGGAATTTTTGTAGGTTATTTAGGGCAGCAATCAAGTTATCGATATTATTTTGAGAAGGGTTTTGAAAGACAGCTTGAATAGCTTGGCCAAGAGCTTGAAGAAGTCTAACGAATTCTGTAAGTTCGGACTTAGAGATGTTAATATAACTACAAGCTCTGACTTCGCAACAATCATTACCATAAAATACTTTTCCTTTATTTTTATTGTTCATCTTTTCATTCCTTTCTTTCATAGAATCAATAGTCGTTACTATATATTAAAATGAAATTTATACTAAATTCGTGATGGACAAACTACCGTTTCTAAAAAAATAAGACATTGGCCCTCTTAGCAAAAATAAGTAAGATAAAGAGAAGGTTTATATAATGTAAAGACGAAAAATTCAACATAAAAAACTGCATGCCAATTGTTGTAGGTATTTAACAATTGGCATGCAGTTTGTGGAGGAGTACCTCATTTGTAGTCATTTAATCTTTCAAGGGTTGTTTTAGGTAAAATTGGAATTGAAATAGTGAAAGTTGTACCATCTTGATTACTGGTCATTTTTAATGTACCGTTATGATTTTGAATAATTTTCTTCGTTACTGACAAGCCCAGTCCTGTGCCCGAATCTTTTGTTGAGAAGAATGGATCAAAGATATACTCTTGAATGGCTGTTGGAATACCAATTCCATTATCAGTGAAAGTAATACGAACAAAATTATCTAGGCGATAACTAGTAATTTGGATAGAAAGTTTTTTTTCACCTTGAGCATCGACAGCATTCTGAAATAGATTTAAAAAAACTTGCACAAGTTCATGGCGATCAATATGGACTAATACATCATCTAATTCGGTAGAAAAATTATAATCAATTGAAATGTTATGTAAAAAGACTTCACTAGCTAGTAACTGTTGAATATACTCACGTAAAAATGTATTAATAGGAAACGGTTCTCTTGTAAATTCGCGTGTTTTTGAAATAGCTAAAAATTTTGTAATAATACTATTTGCGCGGTCTAATTCAGGAATAAGTAAGTTTTTAAATAATTCTTTATTAGATGGAGAAACAGTTTCTTGTAAAAATTGTAAATAACCTCGTACGGTTGTAAGAGGATTACGTACTTCATGTGCAATCCCAGCTGCAATTCGCCCTGCTAAAGAAAATTTCTCTGCATCACGTTCTGTGTTTAAATAATGAAAGACACTAATAACTCTAAAAATCTCTCCGTTATAATCACGAATAATTCGGTTATTTAAAATGCCATAGTTTTTGTCTAATACTTCTTCATTATATATTTCTGTTCCCGTTCTTAATGTTTCGAGAGCTTTAATTTTTTCTTCTGGCAATTGTAGTAATTGTTGAATTGGCTTTCCGATTATATCATTTCGTACTACACCAAAATCATCTGCTGCAGCTTGATTACATAAAGTGATATTTCCTTTAGCATTAACAAAGGTTACATGATGTGAAAAAGCATCAAAAATATGAATAAAGTATGTTTCAAGTTGCTCAAATAAAAATAATGAATCGCAAGTAAGTTGAAAATCAGCCTCTTTATTCTCTTTTTTTATGTTTTGAATGGAATGAGTCGTTCTCGTTTTCTTTATTTGTAAACCAATATGTGGATTTTTGTATGTGAAATGATGTGGTAATTGATTCACAAGTTCTTCATAAAAACGTACTTTATTTTCTAATTCTTCTATTCGTTTTTCATGAGATACAATATCATCGTTTGGAAGCATAAATAAATAACCCCTCAATTTAAAAATTCTTCCATCTAGTATATCATATTTTTATACGGATACTCTGAAAGAAGGGGCTACTTAATAAAATTGATTAGCTGAAGTGTCCGGGAAGTGAGTAGAATGAATAGAAGGTGAAGTTAAAAAGGGAGGGATATATTTGCTTTTCATTGGAGTGACAGGGTGGGGAGATCATGATTCTTTATATATAGATCCCTATGAAAATAGAAATAAATTACGCACATATAGTGAGTATTTTCCTATAGTGGAAGTGGATAGTTCATTTTATGCGATGCAACCTGCACGAAACTATACAAAATGGGCAATGGAAACACCGAAAGATTTTGCTTTTATAGTAAAAGCATATCAAGGGATGACGGGACATATGAAAGGTGAAATCCCTTTTTCTACGTTCGACGAGATGTTTGATGTGTACAAACAATCTATTCTGCCTTTAATAGAAGCTGATAAATTAAAAATGATTTTATTTCAATATCCACCATGGTTTGATTGTAAAAAGAAAAATGTGGATTTCCTTCGATATACGAAAGAAAAAATGGGAGGTTTACCGTGTGCCATAGAATTTCGAAATCAAACATGGTTTTATCCCGAAATGAAAGATAAGACGATACAGTTTCTAAAACATGGGAAATGGATTCATACCATTTGTGATGAACCACAGGCTGGAATAGGTTCGGTACCACTCGTGTTAGAGGCTACGAATTCAGACATGGCACTTATACGTTTTCACGGTAGGAATGTTCATGGGTGGCTTGATAAAGGGGAAAATTGGAGAGCGGTTCGTTGCTTATATCGTTACAACAATAAAGAATTAGAAGAATGGGTAGAAAGATTAGAGCAATTAAAAAAGAAGACAAAGGACATATATGTACTATTTAACAATAATTCGGGCGGAGATGCAGCGGATAATGCGAAACAGCTTATGAAAATGATGAACATTACATATGGTGAGCCGAAGCCTGAGCAATTAAATTTGTTTGAATGATAATAAACAAGAAAGGCACTGTACAAACAGGGGGAATGTACAGTGCCTTTCTATATGAAAAAGAGGGGTAACAATGTTACTGAGCGTTTGGTTGATTCATCAATTGTTGGCTTCGTAATAAATGATAATGGTTATCATTATCATTGTCAATAGTTTTCCGAAAAATAAATAAAAAACTTTTTATGAGACAGTAACGGGTAGGAAGATTCCTGATAAAAGGTTTGGCTGAAGCAAAGAAGTTTTTCGGGGGAGAATGCTAGTAAACTCCTAATAAAGTATCAAAAAAAAGAACAGCAATTAATGCTGTTCTTTTCCAGTGACGAATTGTTGTAAATCAAAAGGAGTTATCGCTTGGATAAATTCTTTTGAGATAAGTGTTTGAACAAGAGTACTTTCAGAAATGGAAGCACCTGTTTTCTTTTCATAAGCTTGTTTTAATAAATCAAGTTTTTCAGCCGTTTCTTTCGGTAATTCAATTGTTAATGTGTTCATAATTTCTCCCCCTTACTATTAGAGTACCACTACAATATAGGAGAGACAAGAAAAGAGAATGTGAAACATAAAAAAGGTTACCATTTATAAATGGTAACCTTTTTTATGTATAAGAGTTATTAAGCAATACCGATATACTTTAAAGTTTTTGATGGAGTACTATGATCAAAGAAGTGTTGTAAAAATGCGATATCAACACCTGATTTGTATGCACAATATCCCCAAGTTTTTCGAAGTGTATGTGAGCTAATCCCTTCTAATCCAACTTCTTTTGCAGCTTTGTTTAAAATGTACCATGCATGTTGTCTCGTAATAGATTTCGTTCCTTTTTGAGACTTTAATAATGGTTCATTACGTTTCCAAGTTTTCCGTTCTTTCATGTAGTCTTCGATCGCGTGCTGTAGGTCTTCATTTACAGCAAACCATTTATGTTTCTTTACTTTTTCATTGTAAAATAAAATGGAATGGCGAACATTTTCATTTTCATCGATTACATCACTAACTTTTAATTGTAAGATTTCACTTACTTTTAAGCCAGAATTTACAGCTAATACGAATAATAAGCCATCACGTTTCGAAGATTGTAAAAGTATATTTTTGATAGTTTCTAATTGTTTTTCATTTTGAATAGGTTGTCCTGCTTGTTTCATTTCACGCACTCTCCTCTTTTATGTGTGTAAAGGAAAGGATTAACTTGTTTCTAACTATAAAGGGAGAGTGTGAATTTCATGTGAACTCCTAGTGAAATTAAGACAAATTATTTGACTTCTTTTACTTTTTGTAAATTAAAGTAGAATACAACACTATTAGTCGTATTGTATACACCGTACTCGGCATGGTGGAGGTCTAAAATGTTTTTTACAATAGATAACCCGAGACCGGTACCTCCAGTATGACGGCTACGAGATGCATCTAATCGGTAGAAACGATCCCAAATTTTTTCAAGACTTTCTTCAGGGATAGGGTTTCCTGTGTTTTCGATTTCGACCTTTACTGTATCTTCCATTGCTATAACGGAGACTTGTATTTTTTCTCCATCTGGCGTATAGCGAATTGCATTGCTAAGTAAGTTCACAACGACTTGCTCAATACGACTACGATTCGCTTTAACAAATATAGAAGAGTCTACATCTATGTTCACTTGTAAATGCTTTTCCTCCATGCTAAATAATAACTTTGTATAGACTTGTTGAATTAATTCACCGATTGAGAATGTCGTCATATCTAGTTTATACGTACCAGATTCTAGTTTTGCTAATTCTAACATTTCAACAATAAGTCTGTTCATGTTTTCGGTTTCTTCTAAAATAACATCTGTATAATACGTCGTATCTTTACTAACGCCATCTTTAATTCCTTCTGCGAAACTTCTAATTACACTGAGTGGTGTTTTTAATTCATGTGATACACCAGAAATGAATTCTTTTCGCGTTTTTTCCAATTGACGTTCACGTTCAATATCTTGTTGTAATTTTGTATTGGCAACATTTAATCGATCGATTCGGTCTTTTAAGTTTACAGATAACGTATTAATACTGCCGGAAAGCCCGCCAATTTCATCGTCTGCTGTCACAGGTAATTTCTCGCTAAAATCAAAATTGGCCATTTTCTTTGTAACACGATTCATTTTAATTAATGGTTTCACAATGATTTTTGAATAGTAGAAAGATAACAAAATAATTACGAGAAAAACGATGATTAAGGCATAGACATAATAATCCTTTAAAACGAGCATCGCTTCATTAACAGGTTGCAAAGACGCTATCGCAAAAGCGTATTCTGTAATTTTCCCATTTTCCACAATAGGTTTTACAAAGATACTATTTTTTATATTCTCTCCACCGTCTATTATATAAGTGTTTAATTGCTGCGAGTTAGCAGTGCCATTTCTAATAATCTCTGCAAAATATTGAACGGCTTGTAATGTTTCAAAATCATTTGCAAGACGAACATCCGCTTTGGATGGAAGCTGTAACTTAGATACGATACCAGTAAACTCAATTTGAGTCACAGTTTTGGATCGGTTTGTAAGTCTATTTTTAGCAGGGTTTCCATTAATGGATTGAAAATCTGAGTTGATATTTTCGTTTTGCCATCGATTATAGTTTGTTGTCAATTCTAGTGGTGTTATGGTGGAATCTTGTAAAAAACCGACGACGTTTATCACTCCATCTTTTTTCAATCCTAAGTTTTCGAATTTATTATATTCTTCGGGTGTTAAAACATTATTGAGTGGAATGGAATATGCTTTATTATTTTTAGGGTTAATGACATCAATGTAGAAATTATTGTCGCTTTTAATAATGCCGTTCGTATTTAAAAACTGCATTTCAGCATTTGTTTTATCATGAAATTCTTGTTTTAGTTTTCGAATTTCCTCATAAGTTTTACCACTTTTTTCGTAAGTATTTACGAACTTTTCAAAAGCAGTTTGAACTGTTTTTACTTTTTTATTAATATAAAATTTCTCTAAAAATAGAGATTGTCCTAAGAAAAAAAGGAGGAATATGATTGTAAATAATGTTGATGTTAATAAAAATAGTTTAAAGACGATACTTCTGTTTTTCACTGCGTCACCTCTTGTGAGAAATACTGTAAATGATTTCTTAATTATAACAAACGATACAAAAAAGTAGAGGAGAAAATCTTTCTCTTCCGAAAGTAGTTTTTAATAAAAAGTCACATAAAAAGAACTCGACAGACGTATGACGAGTTCTTTAATGTATTATTGTTGAATTGCTGCGTCTAAAGCAATTTCAATCATTTCGTTAAATGTAGTTTGACGCTCTTCAGATGTTGTTTCTTCACCAGTGAAGATGTGATCGCTTACTGTTAATACAGATAACGCATTTACACCGTATTTCGCTGCCAATGTGTAAAGAGCAGTTGTTTCCATTTCTACTGCTAGTACACCGTAATCTCCAAGTTTTTTAACCATGTCCATGCTTTCGCGGTAAAATACATCTGCTGTTAAAACGTTACCAACACGAACGTGTAAGCCTTTTTCAGTTCCAGCATCGTAAGCTTTCTTTAAAAGATCAAAGTTTGCAGCTGGTGCAAAATCAAAACCTGGGAATGTTAAACGGTTCATATTAGAATCCGTACAAGCTGTCATTGCAATAATAACGTCACGTACTTTTACGTCTTTTTGAATGGCACCGCAAGTTCCAACGCGAATTAAATTTTTAACTCCGTAGCTTTGGATTAATTCGTTTACATAAATAGAAATAGAAGGAACACCCATACCTGTACCTTGAACAGATACGCGTTTTCCTTTATAAGTTCCAGTGAAACCTAACATACCACGCACGTTATTATAGCAAGTAACGTCCTCTAGAAATGTTTCAGCGATATATTTTGCACGTAATGGATCACCAGGTAATAGAATAGATTCAGCAATTTCGCCTTGTTTTGCTTCAATATGTACACTCATGAAAAGTCCTCCTTATAATGTATTGATAGAAATCAATATCATTTGCATTATACACTATCAATCCTTTCAATTAAAATCTTTTAATTATTTGTAATATGTGCAAAGCAGGAGGATTTCATAAATCATAATCTAGAATATATATGTAAGAAGTTTTGTATGAACAGAGACAATAAAAATGGTAGGTGATGTTTTGAAAAATCTTGTCATTGGACTTGTTGCTTTGCTATTTATTGTAGTAGGCGGATTTTACATAAAAAAGTATCAGGAAACTACAGAGACTGTAGGTGATGTTCAGGAAGTAAAATGGGATGTGTCAAATGGAAAAGGAAATGAGAAAGTAGATATTTCGTTTCAATTACTAAATAATAAAAATAACGAAGTTCGTGGTGTGAATGATCAAATTCGGGCAGTTATTGTAGACGGACAATTAAAGCATGTAGAACAAATGAAACCTACATTTGCAGGAAATGGATCCTATAAGGTATCTTCCAAAATAGCGAAAGATGAAGGATATACAATATTTTTATATGAAGACAAAAACAAATCTGTGAAATCATTTGCGAAGAAAGATTTTGGGAGAGAAATAGAGGAGAAAAATAAGAAAAAAGTAAAATTTCCAATCGACAGTGTACTTACAAAAAAAATAGGGGAGTATGAAGTTTCTCTTTTATTTGGTGCATTGCATCCGAATGAACCAGCGACGTTAACATTTCAATTCCAAGCGAAAAAGGGTGACAAATTGAAATTACATTCAGAGAGAGGAGAAGTAGAGGCGCTCTATATCGTGGACGAAACGCGAGAAAACTTTTTATACGCAATACCTGTTGATACAGATGAGCAATTACAATATCGTATTACATTTCCTGTAGAAGGAACGTATAAAATATGGGGAGATTTCTATATAAATGGTAAGAAATATGAAAAAGAATTTATTGTACAAGTTCAAAAACGAAAAAACAGCTAAATGTTTAGCTGTTTTTTCGTTTTCCTATTAATTTTGTTACAGAGAGCATTGTAATTGGTAAAGAGTGATTCTTTCTAAATGCTAAATATTTACCGCTCCATGCTGGTTTATATTTTTCTTTAAAATGACGTAGCCCGCTGAAACTATACGTATAACGAACATTATTAAAGATGGCAGCAGCAACTCGTTCGGACCAGAAAGATTGTGTCGATAAACCTACATTTGAAAGTGGGGCCATACCAATATTAAAGGAGTGGTATTCATTTTCTTTTGCCCACTGGAATAGGTGGATGAAAATTGCATCCATAATGCCGCTAGGTGCATCTGGATAATAGCGCATTAAATCAACAGACAATGATCCGTCTTGATATACCGGCATAAAGGTTGTAAATGCGATGATTTTTCCATCCGCATCACATAATGTAGCGATAGGTGCTCGGCTAATATATTCACGATCAAAGTATCCGAGTGAAAAACCTTTCTCTTTTTTTCCGCCGAGCCACGCATCTGAAACTTTTCTTAACTCTTCAAATAATTCGTTTGAGAATGGTGGCTGATGAATAGAGAATGTATAGCCTTCTCGTTCGAAACGGTTGAAAGTCGCTCGCATACCGGCTCGTTTTTTTCCTGTTATTGTAAATGTGTTCAAATCAACGACAGCTTCTTCACCAAGTTTAAAGAAGTTGTAACCAAAATCATGATATAAACTCATCCATTTACTTTCTATTTGGTAGAATACACAAATGTATCCAAATCGATCAGCCTCAGCTAAAAACTCTTGTAACACAGTACGGTAGGAGGAAGGATCCCCAATTGGATCACCTAGCACAACGAGACGCTTTCCAGTTATAGAGAAGAGAAGGAGCGCTTTCCCATCACTACTGAAGAAAAATTGTTTATCTCCTAAAAATCCTAAATGACTAAGTACATTACCATCATGTTCATCTAAAAAGTTTTGCAACCTTTTATCATTAGCTGGTTGCCCGGGAAATTCATTTCGATAACGATTGGCAACGAGTGAGCCAATCAGTAAAAATGTAGGAACGAAAAAGGCAGCTGCTAATGCACTTCGTTTCACTTGCGTAATATTACGAACGACAAAATCAGGTTTAAAAGCTTCTTTTGCACCTGCAAATAAAATACCTAAGTTTTTATATAAATATAAAGTTATGAGTAAGAATATAAAAACTTTTACCATATCAGAAAGTGAGACTTCCATTTTCTCGCGTACAAATCTTTTACGAAGCATATATAATACAGCGAGTACGATTAATAAAATAAACGTCTCTTCAATATCAATCCCTTTTAGCGTATTAAAGATGGCTGCTCCGATTAAAGAAATAATCGTCATATAGTAAGAACGCTTTGTTCCATAATATATGCCTCGTGAAAGGATCAGGAGGAGAATACCAAATGTTAGTGATAAGCTAAAAGAAAATTGAATAAGATGTTTTGGAGCTAGAATATGTAAGGCGTGTGCTCTGTTTATACTTGTCGGTAGAATGGTCGATAAAATAACCATTAATCCAGCAAATACTGTTAAAGCAGCAGAGGCCCATGAACCTAGTTTTCCTAGAAAATCACGCTGCAAAGTCCATATAACACCAGTTGTTTCTAATGCAGGCGCAATAAAAGGTTTATCTTCAAACTTTTTAATGGCCACGCCTGTCATTTCAAAAGCTGCAAAAATAAGACCAAGGCAGAAAGGTAAAATATAATAGACGAGGCGATATAATAACATGGCAGGTAGTAATACGCCTGTATCAATGCCATACTGTCCGAGCCCAGTTAAAAAGACAAGATCAAATGAACCAAGTCCACCAGGAACAAGACTAACAACACCAGCTAAAGCAGCAATTACATACACACCTAAAAACTTTTGAAATTCGATATCGATACCAAATAATATTAGTATGACGTACATAACAATACCGGCAGATACCCACTCAACTAATGAAACTAATGAGTATAAAACAGTTGGGTTTTTCTCTTCTTCTCCTTCTTCTTCTTGCCCTTCGATTTGCTTTGGTTTTCTATTTTTTAGTTTAGAAAAGCCAATGTATATAGGGACGAAAAGGGCGAAGAAAATAAGAACAGGCCATAGCCACGGTTTTTCATGCAAAATAAAACTTGTGTCTAATATTCCAATAAGACCGAGGAAAGAAAGAATTGCGAGTCCGTTAATAAAAGCAGTTGTCATCCAGGCGATACTTTTAATAAGTTTGCCATTTTCTTTTATGTATGGACGATAAAGCATTGTGCGTACACCAGCTCCAACGAGACCACCAAACCCAATAAATCCATTTAAAGTATTAGCAATCCATGAGATACGAAAAATCTTTTGGACTGGTATATCAGCTTTTAAATAACGAAGCATAACATAGTCATAAAAGAACATTGTTGATACGGCAAATGCACCAAGTGTAATTGCTAAAAAGACTCCTCCGGTTGGAATGTTTTTAATTGTATTGATTGCTTCTAAAAAAGAAATGCCTGCTAATTCTTTTTTTGCTTGAAAGAATACAATTGTTAATACAACAAATGGGAAGATAATTTTCCCGATTTGTAAGAAACGTTTCCATGAAAACGACATAAATACAACTCTCCTTGTATAAGAAAACTGAGACAATAATATTATTATGACAAACTTCAAGAAAAATAAAAAGGTAAATTCCTGTATAGGGAAGCTATTTTTTATATGGGTTATATTTAAAAGAGTATTTCGTTTGTCGGAAAATTAAGTTAAAATAAATTGAAAGAAGGAAGTGAGGGGAAGTAGATGATTATAATAGGTTATGCGGGATATGAGTTAGAGAAAGCAAAACCTAATACATCAGAAGATTTCTTTAATAGATCTGAAGTGACATATATATTAAATAATAAAGAGAGAACTTTTTCCGTTTTATACGTTCGATATTTTGAAGAGGTTTTACAAGAAATTACTCCTTTTGAAGGAAATCCAGTATGTAAAGTAGAAGAACAAGACATATATTTACGGGATATTGTAGCGATATGTTGTTTACTGAAAGAGAATGAGCATCGCATGCAAAAACGTTTATATTTAAATAATATAGAAGCATTCCAACAATATTTTGATGAGGGAACAGTGGTGAAAGTACAAGAAATATTAGCTGAATTACATAAAAATAAAAGAGTAGAAATAGCGTGAAATGGCAAAGGAGAGGGAAAAAATGTCTAATCTAATGGTTGAAAATCAAACAGAACAAGTCTCTATGTTTTTAGAAGATGTTATTACTTTGATAACCAATTATGTAAATTATCATACGTTGCCTTCTTTATTAGAAGAAACACCAGCAGGGAACGAGCAATATTATAAAGGGTTATTAGCATCAATAAGACGTCTTCTCGTTTTTTGTGAAGAAGGACATGATGCATGTTTTGTTTTGTTAAATAGCCAGCCATTTCGAAAAACAGCAGCTGAGAAAATTTTATATAAAATTTATCATCAAGTAATTGCAGAGTTTTTCTCACCAAAGAGTGATCATTGGTATGAAAATAGTCGGTCTGCCTATACAGGGAAAAACTCCATCGTTTTTCAACAAACGCCACCAACATCTATAGAGCAAGTGATGAAGAGTTTAGAAGGAAAATTCCAATTGATGCGTGAAGAACTAGAATATTATGAGACGGATTACCAAACAAAGATGTTACACAAATATTAATTGCGAAAAAGAAGCTAAGGGGACTTAGCTTCTTTTCCTTTTGTAAAGTTATATAAGGGATTTCCTTTGAATATATTTATGGGGATAGCATTAAGGAGGTGTAACATGAGTCAGCAAGGTGTATTTACAGATTACTTTCATGAAGTAGAAAGCTGGTGTGAAAGTGTTCTTCACGTATTAGATAGCCGTGCAATGGAAGTGTATGATGTCCATATGCTTGCTTATAAAATTCAAACGTTATTAGATCGTATGAAAGAGCATGAGTATGATACAGATGCAGAGTTTATGTATGAAATAAGTGATGATGTAGAACATATTCAGCATCATTTGCAGGAAGTATTCGTGCAGGGAGAAGAGGAATATGAACTATGTGAAAGAGGGGATAGTGAACGAGCTGTTCCAATTGGAGGGCATACACTTCCACCATTACCTTATCCGTATAATGCGTTAGAACCGTATATTTCTAGAGAAATTATGATGTTACACCATGATAAACATCATCGCAGTTACGTGGAAGGATTAAATAAGGCAGAGAAGATGATGGAAGAAGCGAGAAAAACAAATCAGTTTGATTTAATTAAGCATTGGGAAAGAGAAGCGGCTTTTCATGGATCAGGTCATTACTTACACACGATATTTTGGAATAACATGAAAAAAGATGGTGGCGGAAGTCCAAGAGGGGCTCTTTCACAACAGATTGAACAAGATTTTGGGAGTTTTTTACGTTTTCAAAAACATTTCACAGAAGCAGCTTCTAAAGTGGAAGGATCAGGCTGGGCGCTTCTCGTTTGGGTACCACGATCTGGAAGATTAGAAATTTTGCAGAGTACACTTCATCAATTATTTACACAATGGGATACGATACCGCTCCTCGTACTAGACGTGTGGGAACATGCGTATTATTTACAATACCAAAATCGAAAAGATGAATATATTAAAAACTGGTGGAATGTTGTAAATTGGCCTGATGTAGAAAAAAGATTTGAAAGTGCGAAACAAATTGAATGGACACCGTATTAGACGCAGGTTCTCTGCGTTTTTTTTATTAGAAGGAGAAAGAGATTTCGTTCATATTTTAAAAGGCCAAGCATACACTTGTACAAAAAGTGCCAAAAGGACGTGGGGGGAAATATGAGACGAATTTGTGTAATAATCACGCTTCTTATTATGTACGCAAGCGTTATGCCAATTCCTACATATGCAAAGATGAACAGTAATGTCAGTGCTCGAAATGCTGTATTAATGGAGCAACAGTCCGGTCGTGTATTATACGGAAAAGCAGAACATGAGCCACAAAAAATTGCTAGTATAACAAAAATTATGACAGCCTTGTTAGCTACTGAATCAGGAAAAATGAAAGAAATGGTATCGGTTAGTAATGAAGCGGTGAGAGTAGAAGGATCAGCAATTTATTTAAAGCCTGGACAGAAAGTGAAGTTAGAGGATTTAGTATACGGACTCATGCTTAGATCTGGTAATGATGCAGCACAAGTAATTGCTGAAAATGTAGGAGGAAGTATAGAAGGGTTCGTATATTTAATGAATGAAAAGGCGAAACAAATTGGAATGAAAGATACTCACTTTTCAAACCCACATGGTTTGGATGGTGATGGATCTCATTATTCATCAGCCTATGATATGGCACTTTTAACAAAGTATGCAATGGGGAACGAAACCTTTAAGAAGATTTTTGGGACAAAAAAGTATAAATCAGATTCGTGGGATTATCCGTGGAAAAACAAACATAAACTCGTGACGTCTTATTATGAATTTGCGACAGGAGGAAAAACAGGTTTTACGAAGAAAGCAGGGCGGACACTTGTTACAACAGCATCAAAAGATGGACTAGATCTAATTGTCGTAACTTTAAGCGCTTCTAGCGATTGGGATGATCATATGAATTTATTTGATAAAGGTTTTGAAAGTTTTAAGCAAACAAACGTTGTAGGGCAAGGAGCTCTTGCTGAAATAACTGAAAAGAAATATGCCAATCATGTATATACGAAAAATAGTTTTGCGGTGCCATTAACTGAGCAGGAAAGAAAGAATGTCGTATTAAAAGTTGAACTCGATAAAAATGCAAAACTTAATGATGGCGTAAAAGTTGGAAAGACAGAAATTTATGTTGGCAACGAGAAAGTTGGAGAACGGAATTTATTTTATAGTAAACGAAAGTTAGTAGCGACAACGGGACTGTATTGGAATAATGTGAAAGAAATTTTTTCTCATATGATAGGTGTTGGGAGCGATGGTTAATCTTGTATGGGTAGCGATGGCAGTCATAGGGATTGTATATGCCATGATAAATGGAACGATGGAAGCGATAAATAAAGCCGTATTTGACGGGGCAAAAGATGCAGTAACAATTTGTATAGGACTTATTAGTGTATTAGTATTTTGGCTCGGTTTAATGAAAATTGCAGAGGAAGCAGGGTTGTTAAAAAAGTTAGTGTCACTTTTTATGCCGATAGTAAAAAGGTTGTTTCCAGAAATACCGAAAGATCATCCGTCAATGGGGTTTATTTTATCGAATATGATGGCGAACTTTTTTGGATTAGGGAATGCAGCGACCCCTCTTGGTATTAAAGCAATGGAACAATTGAAAGAGTTAAATGGAGGGAAGGATTCGGCGAGCCGTTCTATGGTAACGTTTCTCGCGTTAAATACATCAGCGATTACTTTAATTCCTACTACTGTCATTTCGATTCGAATGACGTATGAATCAGCGAATCCTACTGAAATTGTTGGGGTAACATTCATTGCACAAGTACTCTCTATGATCGGAGCGATTTGGATTGACCGCTATTTTTACCGAAGAAGGAGTAGGAAGGGGCGGAAAAAATGAGCATTGTAAATACAATTTCATTATGGGTAATCCCTTGTGTAATTGGTTTTATCCTTTTATATGGCACGATAAAGAAAGTGCCAACCTATGAATCGTTCGTTGAGGGAGGAAAAGAAGGAATTCAAATTGCAATCTCCATTTTACCGTTTATGGTTGGAATGCTCGTATCTATTTCTATATTTCGAGCTTCAGGTGCATTAGATGCAATGATATCAGTAATGAAGCCGATGTTAGATTTAATTCATGTCCCAGCAGAAATTGTTCCACTAGCACTTATACGCCCTATTTCAGGCTCTGCTGGTTTAAGTATTACGACCGATTTAATTGCCACATATGGGCCAGACTCGTTTATTGGAAGATTGGCTTCTACGATGCAAGGGAGTACAGATACGACTTTTTATATTTTAACAGTATACTTCGGAGCTGTTGGAATTAGAAAAATGGGAGATGCATTAAAAGTAGGACTTTTTGCCGATTTAATCGGGATTATTTGTTCAATTGTGTTTGTTTCTTTAATGTTTAAGTAAGGCGGCTATTCATTTTTTATGCTATTTCGCTTATAATACGTATACGACCACTATTAAGGTGTTGCTTAATAGTGGTTTTTTTATGCGGTATTTTTGACAAAATGATGAACTTTTATTGTGAGCAATATGAAGAATATGGACAATAATAAAAGGTAAAAACATGATTTGCCCTTTATATGTTTATTATCATCGCTATGTTGTTTAAGTAAGATGAAGCAAATAGCCGTCAAGCGTATGCGGTTGCCAAGTCTTTCTAATGTAAGGTAAGATAAATTCGAGGTGAAAAAAAGAAATGGAACGATTACAAAAAGTGATTGCGCAAGCAGGTATTGCATCGAGAAGAAAGGCTGAGGAATTAATTCAGCAAGGAAAAGTAAAAGTGAATGGAAAAATAGTGAAGGAGTTAGGAACGAAAGTAACTCCTCAAGATAAAGTAGAAGTAAATAACATCCCTCTTGAAAAAGAAGAACCTGTTTATTTTTTACTATATAAACCAACTGGCGTAATTTCAAGTGTATCAGATGATAAAGGAAGAAGTGTTGTAACAGACTTTTTCCCTGAAATTAGACAACGTTTATTCCCAATCGGACGCTTAGATTATGATACGTCTGGCGTATTATTGATGACAAATGATGGGGAATTTGCAAATGTATTAATGCATCCGAGATATAAAGTTGAAAAAACGTATGTTGCAAAAATTAAAGGGCCATTAACAGGTGAGAAAATTCGCATGTTAGAACGAGGTGTTGCATTAGAAGATGGGAAAACAGCACCAGCACAAGTGAAAATTATTTCTTGGGACAAGCGTAAAGAGACTGCGATTGTACAATTAACGATTCATGAAGGACGTAATCGTCAAGTACGCCGCATGTTTGAAGCGTTAGATTGTAAAGTAGTGAAACTAAAGCGTGAACGCTACGCCTTTTTAGAAGTGGGTAGCTTGCGACCTGGTGATGCGAGAGAATTGTCACCACATGAGGTGAAACAATTACGTGCATTGGCTTCTACAAAGCCGCGCTAATCGATAGTGTGAAACTTTCACCAGTGGAATGCTCCGCTGGTGATTTATTAAAAAATACATATATTTATCACTCGTCGAAGAGAGGGGAGACAATATGAAGAAAAATCGCTTATTATTTCGCGTTATTATTCTGCTCATTTTAAGCGGTGCTGTAGGATTTACACTTTATCAAGGGTTCTTTGCTGATAAGGAGAAAATGCAAATCGGAAAAGAAGCACCTAACTTTGTTGTGACAGATTTAGAAGGAAAGAAAATTGAACTAAAAGATTTAAAGGGAAAAGGTGTATTTTTAAACTTTTGGGGCACTTGGTGTAAACCGTGTGAAAAAGAAATGCCGTATATGAATGAATTATATCCAAAGTATAAAGAAAAAGGCGTTGAAATCATCGCGTTAGATGCAGATGAAACAGATATTGCTGTTAAGAACTTTGTGAACCAATATGGTTTGAAATTCCCGGTTGCCATTGACAAAGGACAAAAAATTATAGGGACATATGGAGTAGGACCATTACCGACAAGTTTTTTGATTGATAAAGATGGAAAAGTAGTGGAGCAAATTATAGGTGAACAAACGAAAGAACAGTTAGAAGGATATTTAAAGAAAATTACTCCGTAATAAAGAAAGCCTTTACATACGAGGTGCATTCATATAGCGCCTCTGGTTTAAAAATTCTGAGTATTGCGGTAACTTGAGGTTAGAATATACAATAGTACATATAGATACAGGGGCGGTGAGACTGTTGAAAGAAATTAAGTGTGAATGTGGACATGTTAATCCGATAGGAACTGTTTTTTGTGAAGCATGTGGGAAACCATTTGAAAGCAATGAAAATATAAAACTATTGGATATGCGCTATGAGGGGAGTGCTCGGAGATCTCTCACGCAAACAAAAACGATAGTCGATAAAATTTGGAGCTTTTTCTCTTCTGTAAAAGTGGGTGTATGGCTCATTGTAATCACTTTAGCTGCATCAGCGATAGGAACTATTTTTCCACAAGAAATGTACATAACTCCAGGAATTGCACCAGCTGAATATTATAAGCAAGAATACGGATTTTTAGGGCAATTATACTATCAATTAGGATTTAATAATTTATACGGTTCATGGTGGTATATGATTTTAATTGCTTCAATTGGTATTTCACTTGTGATATGTAGCTTAGACCGTGTCATACCACTTTATAAAGCTTTAAAGAAGCAAGGGGTGAAAAGACACCCTAGCTTTTTAAAGAGACAAAGATTATACGGGACTGGTACACCACAAGATGGTGACTTGGAAAGAGTGCAAAAGAATTTAAAGAAAGCAAACTATAATGTGAAAGTGGAAGACGGTAACATTTTAGCTGAAAAGGGACGGTTTTCACGCTGGGGTCCATATGTGAATCATATCGGTCTCATTATCTTTTTATTCGGTGCAATGCTCCGTTTTTTACCGAGTATGTACGTAGACGAAGCACTTTGGTTACGTGATGGTGAAACGAAAGAAATACCAGGAACGGATGGTCAATACTATTTAAAAAACGAGAAATTTATAAAGGAAGTTTATGATAAAAGTAAGGACAAGGAAGTTTTTGATGAAGCGATTGATCGTGTAGGTGATAAAATGATTGCGAAAAACTTCCAAACGAATGCTGTATTATATAAAGCGGTCGGCGAAAATATAGCTGGACAAAAACCGAAATTAGAAAAAGTAAAAGAAGCGGAAATTCGAGTGAATGAACCGCTGAAATTTGATCAATTTGCTGTATATCAAGTGGATTACAAAGAAAGTGAATTTAAAAGCATGTCATTCCATTTGCAAAACAAAGAAAATAATCAAAAGTGGGGACCGATTAAAGTAGATTTAACGAATCCTACAGAAAAATTTGATTTAGGAAGTGGCTATTCTTTAGAACTATTAAGCTATTTCCCTGATTTTTATTTTGATGAGAGTGGAAGACCAAATACAAAAACGAAATTACCAAACAACCCTGCATTTGTGTTTAAAATGTTTACGCCTGAAACACCAGATGGTGAAGTGAGTTTTGTTGGTATTCAGCAAAATATAGAACCTGATGGAAATAATAAATATAAAATGTCGTTTGCAGGTGTGGAAATGCAAAATGCAACAGCACTTACTGTAAGGAAAGATTTAACGCTTTGGATACTCGGTATTGGAGGATTTATATTTATGGTTGGTGTCATTCAAGGAATGTATTGGAATCATCGCCGTATTTGGATACAACGCGTTAATGATGAATGGTGGATTGCAGGACATACGAATAAAAATTGGTTCGGTTTAAAGAAAGATATTGAAAGAGTGCTAGAAGGTACAGCAATTCCGCAACCAAGCGATAAAGTAGTCGATAAAAAAATTAGTTAAGGTGGGGAAACGAAATGGTGCAAATAAGTAGTAACTTTCTCTTTACCGCATTTATTTTATATTTAATTGCCACTCTATTTTTCGGGGGAGCAATTAAAGAAAAAGGTCATAAATGGGCAAATATAGGAATAACGATTACAATTTTAGGGTTTATTGCACAAACAGTATATTTTGTTACAAGATGGATTGCATCAGGACATGCACCAGTTAGTAACTTTTTTGAGTTCGGTACGTTTTTCGGCATGATGCTTGTCGGAGCATTTATTGTCATGTATTTTATGTATCGCGTAAGTATAATCGGACTCTTTGCATTACCAGTTGCGCTTTTATTAATTGCCTACGCGAGTATGTTTCCGCGGGAAATATCTCCGCTTATTCCATCTTTAAAAAGTAATTGGTTACATATTCACGTGACGACTGCAGCAGCAGGACAAGCAATTTTAGCAATTAGTTTTATTACGGGCGTTATGTATTTATTGAAAAATGTAGATCAATCAACGAGAAGTAAACGTACATTTTGGTTAGAAACGGTAGTGTTCACACTTGTTTGTACAGTTGGTTTTATTGGAGTGACAACGGTATTTTCTAGTATGAAATATGAAGCGAAGTTTCAATGGATTGATAAAAATGAACAACAACTGGAAATGAAGTACAATCTTCCGGCTTTAGTAGGACCGCACGAAGGAAAGTTATTGACAGAAAATAAATTAGAACCGACAGTTGAAGTTCCAGCGATTGTAAATGCGAAAAAATTAAATACTGTTATTTGGTCAGTGTTAGTTGGGACATTACTTTATATTGTATTAAGACTTGTTTTACGCAAACGAGTATCGGCAGCACTTCAGCCGTTAGTAAAGAATACAAATAGTGATTTACTGGATGAAATCGGATATCGCTCTATTGCAATTGGATTCCCAGTTTTCACATTAGGTGCATTAATTTTCGCCATGATTTGGGCTCAAATCGCGTGGACACGTTTTTGGGGTTGGGATCCAAAAGAGGTTTGGGCGCTTATTACTTGGCTCTTTTATGCGGCGGTATTACATTTACGCTTATCAAAAGGGTGGCACGGAGAGAAGTCAGCGTGGTTAGCGGTAATTGGTTTTGCAATCATTATGTTTAACTTTATTGTAGTAAACTTAATTATCGCGGGTTTACATTCATACGCATAGAGAAATAAAATAGGAGAGTGAATGTCACTTTCCTATTTTATTTTTGTCAATTTTTCTTCTTTTTTGAGAAAAACATGACAAAGTAGCGGTTGGTTTTGTAAAATGATGTCGAGGACATTATATACTGTTCAAAAAAAATACATAGTTTTGGAAAAAAATTGAACAAACTTTATTATTCTTGTGAAGCATAATATGGGAAGTGAAACATTTAGAAGATTGCTTAAATAAACGAGAATAGCGTAACATACTAGTGTAGAAGGGTAGGTGTAAACCGTTGTGGTAAAAGTATGCAACGGGTAGAAATGGAAAATGAATCAAGAATTTTAATTGTAGACGATGAGGATCGTATTCGTCGTTTGTTGAAAATGTATTTAGAAAGAGAACAATACACAATTGAAGAAGCGGACAATGGTGATACAGCTTTAGAAATGGCGTTACAAAATGATTACGATTTAATCCTATTAGATCTTATGATGCCAGGTAAAGATGGTATTGAAGTGTGTAAAGGGGTTCGTGAGAAGAAAGCGACGCCAATTATTATGTTGACAGCGAAGGGTGAAGAAGTAAACCGAGTACAAGGGTTTGAGGTAGGAACTGATGATTATATTGTGAAACCATTTAGCCCACGTGAAGTAGTGCTTCGTGTGAAAGCGGTCTTACGCCGTTCTGTACCAACAACGTTCTTTACACAAGATACAACGACAAAAGATGTTACTGTGTTCCCTCATTTAACAATTGATAATGATGCACACCGTGTTACAGCAGATGGTAATGAAGTAAACTTAACACCGAAAGAGTACGAATTACTATTATTCTTAGCGAAAGCGCCTGATAAGGTATTTGATCGTGAGCAATTGTTAAAAGAAGTATGGCAATATGAATTCTTCGGAGATTTACGTACAGTTGATACGCATGTAAAGCGTTTACGTGAGAAGTTAAGCAAAAAATCACCAGATGCTGCGAAGATGATTGTTACCGTTTGGGGCGTAGGTTACAAGTTTGAGGTTGTGAACGACTGATGCTTTGGAGAAGTGTAGTAGGGAAGTTATGGATGACCATATTACTTCTCGTTTCGTTTGTGCTTGGATTTGTTGCGATTTTACTTTCACAGTTTTTTAGAACATATTATGTTGATATGAGTGAAGCTAGGCTTCAAAAAGTTGCAACAAGTGTTTCAGAGTTAATTGAAGAAGGTGCCGATGTAAAAACGATTGAGAATATCGCGTACAAATTCTCTGATCCACTTTCAAGGATCATTATTGTAGAAGATGGTAAAGAAATATCTTCTTCGCCGAAACAAGAAGGGTTAGTCACTCTTACAATGGATGATTTGAAAGAAGATAAAGAATTAGCGGCTGTTTTTACAGACAAAAAAGAAATTAAGAATAACATTAGAAAAGCCTCTAATAGTAGAAAGAATAAAAACACTGAAAATGATATTATGATTGTCGGAAAACCAGTGCATTCAAAAAATCAAAGTGCAGTGTTCGTATACGAATCTTTACAAGTACCGATACAAGGTATGGAGAGAACGACTGATTTTATATTCTTATCAGCAGGGATTGCGATTATATTAACAACGTTCTTTGCATTCTTCTTATCTACTCGAATTACAGCACCACTCCGTAAAATGCGTGAGGTTGCTTTTGAGGTGGCGCGTGGGAAGTTTGATGCGAAAGCTCCTATGGTATCTCAGGACGAGATTGGTGAGCTTGCAACGGCCTTAAATCAAATGGGGAAACAGTTGAAGTTTAATATGAATGCCCTGCAACAAGAAAAAGAACAGTTAGCAAGTATTTTAAGTAGTATGGCAGATGGGGTTATTACGTTAAATCAAGAAGGTGAAGTCGTTGTAATTAATCCGCCGGCTGAACATTTCTTACAAGTTTGGCAAGAGGAAAAAGAAGTAGAGCTAAGTAAAAAACTACCTTCTGAACTTGTTGAACTATTCCATCTCGTTGTAGAAAGTGAACAACAACAAGTGGTTGAAATTAATTTACAAAAAGGGAACTATGTAGTTCTTATGACGCCGCTTTACAACCAAACGAAAATTCGTGGTGCTGTAGCTGTATTACGTGATATGACGGAAGAACGCCGTCTTGAAAAGATGCGTCAAGACTTTATCGCGAACGTATCACATGAACTTCGTACACCGATGGTAATGCTTCAAGGTTATAGTGAAGCGATTTTAGATGATATTGTGCAAACGAAAGAAGAAATTAATGAGTTTGTTCAAATCATTTATGATGAATCTGTTCGTTTAGGTAAACTTGTAAATGAACTGTTAGATTTAGCGCGTATGGAAAGTGGTAATGTAGAGTTACATATAGGTGAAGTTGATATTCATCCTTTCGTTGAAAAAATAGGTCGTAAATTCCAAGGGATTGCAAAGGATAAAGAAGTCGCATTAACGGTTGATTTCCAGAATCCAATTGAACAATACCCGTTTGATGCAGATCGCATGGAACAAGTATTGACGAATTTAATTGATAACGCAATTCGTCATACGAATGCAGGCGGACATGTAACGCTTGTAATTGATACGAAAAATAATGGTCTTACTTTTGAAGTACAAGATTCGGGCGCTGGTATTCCAGAAGAAGATATTCCATTTTTATTTGATCGTTTCTACAAAGCTGATAAAGCAAGAACACGTGGAAAAAAAGGTGGAACAGGGCTCGGGCTTGCGATTGCAAAAAATATTGTGCAAGGCCATGATGGTAAAATTGCTGTTTCAAGTGTTGTTGGAGAGGGAACTACATTCTCTGTATATTTACCGAATCGTATAATTTAGATATACGTTTTTAAAGTTGATAATGAATAAAGTTCTACTGTTTTTTATTTTTTTGTAAAATCAATTAAATAAATAACAGTAGAACTTTTTTTCTATCTTAGTCGAATGAAGAATAGCAAGAGGGGTGTCGTGAAGCGATGAAATTATACACGAAAACAGGAGATAAAGGGACAACAAGTGTAATAGGCGGCAGAGTGGATAAAGATAATATCCGAGTTGAAGCATATGGCACGATAGATGAGGCGAATTCTCATATTGGATATGCAATGACTAAGCTACAAGGCGGATCTTTTGGAGATATTTACAATGAACTTGAAAATATTCAACATGAACTATTTGATTGCGGGGGAGACTTGGCGATAGTAGAGGGGAAAATTCCTTATAAAGTAACGGTTGAAATGGTTGAAAGCTTAGAAAGAAGGATTGATTCGTATATAGAAGAAGCACCGCCGTTAGAGCGTTTTATTTTACCAGGTGGAAGCGAAGCGGCAGCTGCTATTCATATTGCACGTACAGTTGTAAGGCGAGCAGAACGATGTGTAGTGTCCTTGCAAAAAGAAGGGGAAATAAATGAAGTTGTTCTAAAGTATGTAAATAGATTATCTGATTATTTGTTTGCAGTGGCTAGAGTAATAAACGCTCGATTACAAGTAAAAGATGTGGAGTATAATCGCAGTGCAATCGTTTTTCGTGATAAAAACGAGAAGGAAGTGGAGTGATTCACTTTCTTTTTTTGTATACTTTTTTCTGTAATATACCAAAATAAGAGAAGGTATGGTGTTAATTAGAAAACGGAGGATGTATATGAAAGTGTTAAAATGTGGCGTCATGTTATTGACGGTATTGTTTTTATCTCAATTACATGTGTACGCAGAGGGAAATCAATGGACATGGCCTGTTGAAGGGCAGATAAGTGATTATTTTGGGACAAGGCATGGAAAACACTACGGTATAGATATAGCGGCACCGATTGGCACGCCTGTGGCAGCTATTCAAGAAGGTAAGGTAACAAAGGCTTATTATTCAAGTAGTTATGGAAACGTTGTATTTATTAAACATGGAGAATATGAGGCCGTGTATGCGCATTTAAATAAGAGATATGTAGTTCAAGGGGATTATATTTCAAAAGGAGAAATAATTGGAGAAGTAGGAAATACAGGAGAATCGAGAGGTGCACACTTACATTTAGAAGTTCATCAAGGAAGATGGACGATGGCGAAAAAGAATGCGATGAATCCATTGCTTGTTCTAAATGAACAGAGAAATGAAGTTGTTTCCTCATCCTTATATGTCGTCCAAAAAGGGGACACTTTAGTTAGTATTGCACGGAAATTTAGTATGTCAGTTAAGGAAGTTAAAGATAAAAATGGACTGCAGCAAGATTGGATTTATCCAAATCAACAATTATACGTAAAGTAAAAAAAGAGCTAGTTAAACTAGCTCTTTTTTTTTACCAAAAAATAAAGACACATATAAATCCAGAAATAGCTAAGTAGCTATATAAGTAAAATACTTTCGTTCTTGTTTTTTCGTTCGTTCGAAATAGTACAATAGTCGGTTCAATTAAACCGATTGTCAAACAAAGTAAACCAAGAAGCATACAACCGATTGAAATGGAGTACAGGGCGATTTGTGGTGCTTGAAATGGAATCATCCATTTTAATAAAAATGCAATAAGTGCAGTGTAGCAAATGCTGCCGATGTATTTATTCAACGGTGCATTAGAACGGAACCCTGGAAGTTTTTTTAAGAAAGAGCGGGAAACAACTTCAGTTTGTAAAGATGTGTGCTCTTCAATTATTTTTTGAGCTTCTTTTCCTTTTTGGAAAAGGGATAATATCCAGTTTCGCTCACCTTGAAAAATAAATTGAGAAGTTGTCAAATAATGATCCACCTTCACTTTATTCCAACTCTTCCATGGGTGACGCTCACACAGTTTTAATTTACTCTCTGTTTTTTTATCATACTGATAAATACTGATGCCATCTTCATCGAAAGCAGCATAGTATGTCTCGCTTGAGAATGTGCCTAAATCAATTGGACAGTAGAAAAGTAATTCTTTTTTTAAGTAAAAGTATTCTTTTCTTAAGTTTTTTTTCATTGCTTCTCGAATAGAGTGTCTCTTTTCTTTTTTCATGACATTTCCTCCATAATCCAGAAAATGTTCTTATCTTAACAATTCAACATCTTATCACTTTTCATTATATATGACTAGGGGATTCGTAGGGGAAATGCCGAATACTAAAAAATCTGGGGTGTATTGTAAAATATAGTGATTGGTTTTAATTATATAAAATTAATAACTTATTTTTAATAAGTTACACTTTTTTTGTTCACAATACGATTATGTTGTTGTATAATAAAGTGGAAAATAGAATATCGGTCTATCTTCGGGGCAGGGTGAAAATCCCGACCGGCGGTGATGAACTATATGTGATTTTGTTCTAAGCCCGCGAGCCGTTAAGGCAGGATTTGGTGTGATTCCAAAGCCGACAGTATAGTCTGGATGGGAGAAGATGGAGGTTCAAGCGTTCAAAAAAGATATGGATTTGAACGTCTGTTTGATGTGCCTTAAATTCTCCCTTTGTGTAAAACACAAAGGGTTTTTTCGTTCTATGAAAAAGTAGGCATAGCAGAACCTTTCCACTTTCCATGAGAAGATCGATGGAAAAGGAGAGAGAAAGATGAAACAAAAAAACAGTGTAGTGCAGATGGTGAGTGTAGCGATGCTAAGTAGTATTGCATATTTACTGATGATGTTGGATTTCCCGTTTCCAGGGCTTCCGCCATTTTTAAAAATTGATTTTAGTGATGTACCAGCTCTAATTGCAGCAATTATTTTCGGGCCAGTTGCAGGGATAATTGTAGAGGCGATAAAGAATATTTTACATTACGGAATTCAAGGGAGTTTAACGGGAGTGCCAGTTGGAGAAATTGCTAACTTTATTGCAGGATGTTTATTTATTGGACCGGCAGCTTTCTTATTTAGAAAGTATCGTACTGTTAAGAGTTTAACGACAGGATTAATGCTAGGGACAATTACAATGGCGCTCATTATGAGTGTATTAAATTACATCATTATATTCCCAGCTTACACTTGGTTTTTAAATTCACCAGCTATGTCTAGCGAGGCTATAAGAACAACGGTTGTAACGGCAATCTTACCATTTAATTTGATTAAAGGAATTGTTGTGACAATTGTATTTGTAGCGTTATTCTCACGCCTGAAAGTATGGGTGTTTGCAAAAATGAAAAATGCATAAAATATAAAATAAAACCATTAGTAGTATGGAACTACTAGTGGTTTTTTATTAAGTAGAATGAAAATAGAAAACAAAAAATATCCCTCATATTAATGAGGGATATTTTTTGAAGTTAATAAAAGACTATTCGAATTTTAAAGAGTCGCCATCAAATGATTCATCAGCAACTTTAATTGAGTCAGTTGGACAACCTTCGAATGCATCCATCATATCTTCAATTAATACATCTGGAATTTCAACGATACCTTGGTTATCGTCTAACGTTACAAATGCAATACCTTCATCATCATAATCATAAATGTCTGGTGCAGCAGCGCCGCAAGCACCACATGCGATACAAGTATCTTTATCAACGATTGTATATTTTGCCATCTTTTTTCCCTCCTGATAATATGTATGTGAAAAGCTCGCCATAAAAATTATAACCTTATTGTAAAACGGTTTTTAAAACTTTTCAACATAAAATTATAATGATAATCCTTATCAATTAGAGTGTCAACTAATTTTTGCATTATGTCATAAGATTTTCAAAATACGTAAATGTTATTTCGTTTGGTACAATATACTATATACAAGTACATAGTGCCGATATGATAAGTTTAATGAGTAACATAGAATGGTGCAATCATACTAAAAAGTAATTAAGCTAGATTGAAAGGTGGAAGCGGTAATGCAACTACAATATACTTTATTGTATTGTTTAAAACAATTGAATGGTGAAAGGACCGTTTCTTCTATTTATTATTTATTAAAAGGAAAACGATCTTCGCAAACGTTACAAGATGGAAATATGTTCCGAATTTCATTTTTGTTTGGAATATATAAATCGTTAAATAGAACAGATTATGATCGTGAAGTTGCAAAGTTGTTGCAAGCAGATTTGATTCGAGAAATACATGAAAATACATATTTGTTAACATCTAAAGGTAAAATGCAGTTACATACATGGGAGGAAGTGTATGCTTTTCCCACGCATTTACATGGTTTACACTATGGTGAATTAGGTGAAACATTTTGGAAACGATTATCATTAATTATTCAAACTATATCTAATTTACAACAGAATAATACGAAGTTTATTCCCATTCAACAAGATACAGAAATAATGATGTGGGTAAAACGTTTTTTAACAGGTATACCATATAGGCGAAGTGAATTGGCTAAAATATTATGGAAAGAAATACATAATCTTTTAGGAAAAGGTGATGTGGTAGAAGCAACGATTGTAACATATAGATTAACAGGATATGAACGTATCGGTTGTACATTGCAGCAATTAGCGGAAATTACGAAACAAGATATATTCCGGGTGTATTTTTTATTTTGGGGTACAATTCACTTCTTTATACAAGAAGTTCACGATAAAGAAAATGAATTTCCGCTATTAGCTGAGATTATCTCTTATCCAAATGAGAGAGCTGAATTATTTAGTTTATCAACGAAAAAAACATATAATTTTTGGAGACAAGGACGCTCTTTAGATGAAATAGCGACAATTAGAAATTTAAAGGTTGCAACGATAGAAGATCATTTTGTTGAAATTGCTTTGCGGGAAAAAGAGTTTTCAATCGAGATGTTTATGGAAAAAGACAAAATAGATAAAGTAACAAAAGTAATTGAGGCATTACAAACACGTAAGTTGCGTGAGTTGAAACAAGCGGTTGGAGAGGGTATCTCTTATTTTGAAGTTCGTCTTGTTTTGGCGCGGATGGAGGGTATAAATGAAGCTTGAGGAATATTTATATAGATGGTTTGGATATTCTGAATTTCGTACAGGGCAAAAAGGGGTAATTACAGATTTATTAGAAGGAAAAGATGTTATAGCAATGCTCCCGACTGGAAGAGGGAAGTCTATGTGCTATCAACTTACAGGGCTAATGCAAGAAGGGACCGTGCTTGTTGTATCACCATTATTATCTTTGATGGAAGATCAAGTTACACAATTAAAGTATGTTGTGAAAAACCGAGTAATAGCATTTAATAGTTTTCGGACATTACATGAAAAAAGAGAAGCGATGAAAAAATTAGCTTCATATAAATTTATTTTTGTTTCACCAGAGATGTTGCAGTCGGAAGTGTTAATAAGAGAATTGAAGAAAGTTCATATTTCATTATTTGTTGTAGATGAGGCTCATTGTATTTCACAATGGGGTTATGATTTTAGGCCAGACTATAAAAAACTAAATGTAGTCATTGAAAATATCGGGTCTCCTACGGTGCTAGCATTAACGGCAACAGCGACAAAAGATGTACTCCGAGATATAGCAGAGAGTTTAGATTTGAAGAAAGTGACGCAGCATGTATACTCTATTGATCGTCCAAATATTGCGATGGAAGTACAATTTGTGGAGACGATAGAAGAGAAGAAAGAAGCGCTTTTGGACCAGGTGATGTATTTACAAGGGCCAGGGATTGTATATTGTTCAAGCAGAGCGTGGACAGAACGTTTAACGGAGTATTTAAGAGGAAAAGGCGTGACTGGTGTCGCTTTTTATCATGGTGGTATGGAACATGAAGAGCGTATGTTAATTCAACAGCAGTTTATGAATGACCAATTGCAGCTTGTAATATGTACAAGTGCTTTTGGTATGGGAGTAAATAAGTCGAATACGAGCTATATTATTCATTTTCATTATCCGACTAATATAGCTTCCTATTTACAAGAAATCGGAAGAGCTGGAAGAGATGGTGAACCGAGTATAGCTATCTTACTATGTAGTCCGTTAGATCACGATTTGCCAATTTCAATAATTGAAGATGAATTGCCAAGTCAGTCGCAAATACAATTTTTATTCTCTTTACTACAAGAAAGAATGTTTCAAACGAAAGAATTACCAATAGAAGAGGTAGAAGAAATTTGTTATAATGCAGCAAGATTTAATGAACAATATTGGCGTTTCATCCGCTATCATCTTGAACAGCTTGGAATCATACAACAGCGAAAATTAAAATTAGAGAGCTTGTCAGATGAAATTATGAACAGATTAATAGCTGAAGTAGAAATAAGGCTACGTAATAAATATAGTGAGCTAGAAAACATGAAATCGTGGATACAAGGGAAAGAATGTAGGCGTGAATATTTGTTACAACAGTTCGGTTATAGAAAAGAGAACGAGTTGAAAAATTGCTGTGACTATTGTGGTATTACAAAAACAGATTATAAAAAAAGACAAGCGCAACAATCGGATTTCGACTATAATTGGGAAACAGAGTTACAAAAGCTTTTCGGTCTAGAAAAGATGGGGGAATGATGAACATTCAAAGGCATAATATTGAAGATATGAGTCCGAAAGAAATAAGGCTGAATCTGTATATCACACAGTTCATTATTATCGGTATCGGTTGTTTACTAGCATATATATTATTCCGAGATATAAAATCGGTGTATAGTCTGTGGAAGTGGGAACCGGTGTCTATACTTATAATAGGTGGCTTGTTGGCGATTGGTATTGTGTTATTAGATTATGTTGCAATGCGAGTATTTCCAGAGTCTTGGTTTGATGATGGTGGTATTAACGATAAGATGTTTCAAGGAATGTCAGTTATGCACCTACTCGTTATTACGTTCATTATCGGCTTTGCAGAAGAATTTTTATTTAGAGGTGTAGTGCAGACGCACTTTGGAATTGTAATAGCGAGTTTAGTATTTGCAGTGTTACATATTCGGTATATAACAAAGCCATTTTTGTTTTGTTTCGTCTGTTTCATTAGTTTTGTCTTTGGTTATGTATTTGAATGGACAGGAAATTTGTTTATAACAATCTTTGCACACTTTCTTGTTGATTTTATAATGGGACTCCAATTAAAAAAATAAATGGAAGGTGGTGGTGAACAACATGAGAAAACGAATTCCTGATTTCGAAGAGGAATTAGAAGTTGAGCGAGTGGAAGAAAAAGAAAGTTTGCCGCCGCGTAGTGAAATTCATAGAAATAAAGAGAAAAAAGAAAAGTTTAAAATGAATCATATTTTCGTCCGAGTTTTAACATTTCTATTCATATTACTACCAATTAGTATCTTATGGTATACAGATAAATATATTCAGGTGAAAAGTGATGGTAATAACGCTGGGAAAAGTGCGTTTGAGGTCATTTTCTTTGATTCAGCTAAATCTGAGTCTGAGGCAACATCTGAGAAAGTAGTAACGCATACGGTAAAAGAAGGAGAAACTTTAGAAAGTATAGCGAAGCAATATTTTTCAGATGAAACTGGGATTGAAGTGATTAAAAAGTATAATGATTTACAAGAAGATGAAGTGAATGTAGGTCAAGAAATAAAAATTCCGATAAAAGATAAGTCCGCAAAGCAGGATAGCTAGTAACATACCTACTATAAAAACGGAGGATTATCTTTATGAGGAAGGGAGTAAAAAATATATGATATGGATTATCTTATTAAGTGCTCTTATATGTATTGGTATTATATTTCTTCTTGTAATGTATACAGAAGCGATGCGTAATACTGTGTTAGAACATACTTTACTTTTTGAAGAATTTCCGAAAAGTTTTCAAAAAGTAAAGGTGTTTTTTATTTCTGATATTCATAGAAGGGTCATTTCAAGTTCATTAATTGAACAAGTAAAAGGAAAAGTAGACCTTGTAATTATTGGCGGTGATTTAGCGGAAAGAGGCGTCCCTTTATCGAAAATTTCTGCAAATATACAAAAGTTAAGAGCGATAGCTCCTGTATATTTTGTGTGGGGAAATAATGATTATGAGATTGAATATCATGAATTAGATGCTTTTTTATTAGAAAATAATGTGAAAGTTTTAGATAATACAAGAGTTGTATTTGAGTCTGAACTAGGAGAAAAAATTTGTTTACTCGGTGTAGATGATGTTGGTTTGAAGCGTGATCGTTTAGATTTAGCGTTGGCTGATTGCAAAGAAGATGGTTTTCGCATATTAATTAGCCATAACCCTGATATAATAAATAAAATGTCTGGAAAAGAACAAATTTCACTTGTGTTAAGTGGACATACACATGGAGGACAGATTCGGTTATTCCCATCTAAAAAATATGTAAAAGGTGGCGTATATAAGCATTCAAATATGACTCTTTTTGTTAGTAATGGATATGGAACAACGTTGATTCCACTTCGCTTCCGAGCACCTGCTCAAACACATATTATTACGTTGTGCGGAGGGAAATGATGCCAACTCTAAACGGAAAATATAACATAAAAGCTGTTTCGAATATAATTGGAATTCAGCCGAGTACGCTTCGTGCATGGGAAAGACGATATCAAATTATTGCCCCAAAGCGGAATCATGCGGGGCATCGATTATATACAGAAGAGCATATTCAAATTTTGAAATGGTTAATGGACAAGGTTTCTGCCGGCATGATGATTGGACAAGCAGTTCAATTATTAGAAGGGAATCGTTTGCAGAGTAATGTTCAAAAAGAAATACATTACGATAGAGAAGTTGTTTTAGTGGACGATTTACTGCAAGCTTTGTTAAAATTTGATGAAATTACAACTTCTGCATTGTTAAACGAGGCTTTCAGTATTTATGCAACAGAAAAAGTCATAGCAAGTATTGTTCTTCAAGTGTCAAATAAATTGTTAACGTTAAAAAATAATAATGAAGTTACAATGGTGCAATTCCAATATGTCGTATCATTTTTACAAACTCGTCTAGGAATGGTGTATCATAATGCATCATCATTTTCTTCTATACACAAAGTTGTCGTGTTAGAAAATAATATGTTGAAAGGGTTTGTTTTCTCAACGTATTTACGCTTAAAAGGATATGAGGTGATATATATTAGGTCAAGCTTAGCGGAAGATGGTATTTTGTTAGCTGTTGAGCAAATACAACCTACATATGTAGTAGTCTCTTTTGATGAGGAACGAGAACTTAAGAATGCGATGAAAGACATGAGTTTGTTGCAAGAAAAAAGTGAGAAACTTTCTGTTGGATTTATAGGAGAAATAGGTGCTCGAGATCAGTTGAACATTCAAACATGCCTAATTGGTGATACGAAAGAAGAATGGGATGATTGGTTAAAAATGTTAGAATAGTTGTTCGAAAAGAACCATCTATTTTCTATTTCATATAATAAAAATTATATTCATTGGTTACGTAGGGAGGGTATGAGATGAGGCTGGAACGATTAAATTACAATAAGATAAAAATTTTCTTAACATTTGATGATTTATCTGAACGAGGGTTAACGAAAGAAGATTTGTGGAGAAATGCACCGAAAGTACAGCAATTATTTCGTGATATGATGCAAGAAGCAAATAAGGAACTAGGGTTTGAAGCGGATGGCCCGATTGCAGTTGAAGTATTTTCTCTACAAGCGCAAGGAATGGTCGTAATTGTAACGAAAGAACATCAAGATGTGGATACAGATGATGAGTTCCGTGACGAGTTTATTGAAATGCAAGTGACTCTAGATGAAAGCGAGCATATACTTTATGAGTTTGCTACACTAGATGACGTAATTAACCTGTCGAATCGTTTATATAACCTTGATGTAACTGGCGGAAAACTATATACGTGGGATGGGCGTTTCTATCTTTGGATGGAAGAAGAGGAGCAAGTTCAATTACTGAAGGCAGATTTTATAGCTATTTTAGCGGAATATGGTAATCCGTCTACAGCAACTATTTATCGTCTAATGGAGTATGGTAAAGAATTAATGGCTTCTCAAGCAATTGAACAAATACACAATTACTTTGTGAAAAAACAAAACCTTAGCTAATATAACAAAGCTAAGGTTTTGTTTTTTATTTGGAGAAACCTAAAATGTTGGTCTGAAAATATCAAAACGATTAATGGTATAGCGGGAATCATAAATATTTGGGCGCTCTTTACTATACTTAAAAATATCTTCTTAAGTTGTTATATATAAGTAAAATAAAAAATATTTAAATATTTAAGTATTTTACTTTTCTAAAAGCAATAAAAGGACTATAATGATAGTGAAAACGCTTGCAACAGGAAATAGTTTGTATATATTTGTTAGCGTTTTCTATTGCATTCCAAATTTAACGGTGTATACTAGGCAATGAAGGTTTACTAAACAAGTGAAATTACAGGGGGTTTACTTACTATGGTAGCCGAAAAGGGAACTCAAACAAAAACACAACAACAAAGGGAACAACATTTTGAACTATTGAATTCGACACAAATTGTTATTAGTGAAGCATTAGAAAAATTGGGTTATCCAAACGAAGTATATGAATTATTAAAAGAACCAATTCGTATGATGACAGTGAAAATACCAGTTCGTATGGATGACGGGACTGTTAAAATATTTACAGGATATCGTGCACAACATAATGATGCTGTTGGTCCAACGAAAGGTGGAATTCGCTTCCATCCGAATGTAACAGAAAATGAAGTGAAAGCACTTTCAATCTGGATGAGTTTAAAATGTGGTATTGTTGATTTACCATACGGTGGAGGTAAAGGTGGAATTATCTGTGACCCACGTGAAATGTCATTCCGTGAGTTAGAAAGATTAAGCCGCGGTTATGTACGAGCAATTAGCCAAATCGTAGGACCGACGAAAGATATTCCAGCTCCAGATGTATTCACAAACTCTCAAATCATGGCATGGATGATGGATGAATATAGCCGTATTGATGAATTTAATTCACCAGGATTTATTACAGGTAAGCCACTTGTATTAGGTGGATCACATGGACGTGAAACAGCAACGGCGAAAGGTGTAACAATTTGTATTCGCGAAGCTGCAAAAAAACGCGACATTGATATTAAAGGTGCACGCGTTGTTGTTCAAGGATTCGGTAATGCTGGTAGCTTCTTAGCTAAATTTATGCATGATGCAGGCGCGAAAGTTATTGCGATCTCGGATGCTTACGGTGCATTGCATGATCCAAACGGATTAGATATTGATTATTTATTAGACCGTCGTGATAGCTTCGGTACAGTAACAAAACTATTTAATAATACAATTTCAAACAAAGAATTGTTAGAACTTGATTGCGACATTTTAGTTCCAGCTGCAATTGAGAACCAAATTACAGAAGAAAATGCTAATAATATTAAAGCGAAAATCGTTGTTGAAGCTGCAAATGGTCCAACAACATTAGAAGCAACTAAAATTTTAACAGATCGCGGAATTTTACTTGTTCCAGACGTATTAGCAAGTGCTGGAGGTGTGACAGTATCTTACTTTGAGTGGGTACAAAATAACCAAGGTTACTACTGGACTGAAGAAGAAGTAGAACAACGTTTAGAAAAAGTAATGGTAAGATCATTTGATTCTATTTATGAAACAGCACAAGTTCGTAAAGTGAACATGCGCTTAGCTGCGTATATGGTCGGTGTTCGTAAAATGGCTGAAGCAAGTCGCTTCAGAGGTTGGGTATAATATTATATCGTGAAAAAACGTGATTCCTTTCGAGGGAATCACGTTTTTTTGTTGAAGTATTAGTGTGAGGTGTTGTATATGGAAAATGAAATGATGGAACGAGTAGAACAATTAGAAGAAAAGGTTAAGAGGTTAGAGGGAGAACTCTCAAGAACGATGGAAGCCCGAAAAACAAGTAACGTTCGGAGAAGGACTACTGTTTTTAATATTTGGCGCAGTTGTAGTAGGGCCGATTATCGCTTTTGTAATCTCAATTCTTACTTGGATTGTTGAAAAATAAAATAAAAACAAAAAAGAACGCTTGTTCTGCACGAACAAACGTGCTATACTTTCCTTAGATAAACAAAACGGAAATGATTTTAAGGAGAGATAAATGATGAAAATGACAGTAGACCAAAGATTTATGATGCCAGCAGATGTTGTAGAACGAGTGGAAGTATTAAGAAACAAACAAAGTAAGCGCGGCACATTATTACAATCTGTAAATAAATTTTTCGGTTTAGATACGAAAGAAGATTGTGTTTGGTTTTACGGTTTTTATGGAGTTGCTGTAAGTATTTTATTATTTATGGTATTCACATCAAATATTTTCGATTTTCTCTTCGCGTAAGAAATATGCGATAAGGACATTGCTACCGAATACATATATAAAGAAGTAAGGTAATCTTCTGAAGTGGGAGTTGGTAGTAATGGCGATGTTTCCTATAGAGCGTAACTATATTGGGTATGGAAGTTCACGACCGGGAATTCCTCTTTCTAAAGTAAGGTTTATTGTAAGTCATGATACGGGGAACCCTGGTAGCAATGCGATAGGGAATCGGGATTATTTTAATGAAATACAACCGAAAGCTTCGGCACATACATTTATAGATGATAAAACAATATTGGAAATAGTTCCTATAAATGAAGTTGCCTATCACGTTCGATATGGTGTGCCGACAGATAATGACTTATATGGTTATGATGCTAATAAGGCTGCCATTGGAGTGGAACTTTGTTATGGCGGTGATGTTAACTTTTGGGAAGCATATACCCGTTTTACGTGGTATCATGCGTATTTATGTCAAAACTTCGGCTTGAATCCGAAGAAAGATATCGTATCACATAAAACACTTGACCCAGCTAGAAAGATTGATCCTGAAAATGTATTAGGGAAACAAGGTATTAAATTTCAGCAGTTTTTAGCAGATGTCTATCGGATGTACGTTTCGTTTAGATGACAAATATATGAAAAATGAATACAATAAAGATAGGTGCCTACTGCTGTAAGTAGGTTTTTTCTTGTTTTTATAAATAGCGTATTGGTAAAAGACTAGGAGTGAGCTGAGTATGCAGAAAGAAACAGCTATCATAATTGGAGGCGGTCCGTGCGGATTAGCAGCAGCAATTTCGTTGCAAAAGGTAGGGATAAATCCGTTAGTAATTGAAAAAGGAAACATTGTAAATGCGATTTATAATTATCCAACTCATCAAACATTTTTCTCTTCTAGTGAAAAATTAGAAATTGGTGATGTAGCTTTTATTACAGAAAATCGTAAGCCAGTTCGAAATCAAGCGCTTGCGTATTATCGGGAAGTAGTAAAACGTAAATCTGTACGTGTAAATGCTTTTGAGCGAGTGGAGAAAGTACAAAAAGATGGAGAAGTTTTTCATGTTGAGACAACAAAGGGTGACGGAAGTACAGAAATATATATAGCGAAATATGTTGTTGTAGCAACTGGATATTATGACAATCCAAATTATATGAATGTTCCCGGCGAGGAACTGAAGAAAGTAGCTCACTATTTTAAAGAGGGACATCCTTATTTTGATCGAGATGTAGTAGTTATAGGTGGGAAAAACTCGAGTATAGATGCTGCGTTAGAACTTGTTAAAACCGGTGCACGTGTAACGGTTTTATATCGCGGAAGTGAGTATTCACCAAGCATTAAGCCGTGGATTTTGCCGGAGTTTGAGGCGTTAGTACGAAGTGGCACAATTCAAATGCATTTCAGGGCTCACGTGAAAGAAATTACTGAACATACATTAACGTTTACAGTCGATGATGAGGCATATACAATCCAAAATGATTTTGTATTTGCGATGACTGGTTACCATCCTGATCATAGTTTCTTAACGAAGATGGGTGTTCGGATTGATGAAGAAACAGGACGTCCGATTTATGCAGAGGATACAATGGAAACGAACGCTGAACATATTTTCATTGCAGGTGTAATTGCTGCTGGAAATAATGCGAATGAAATATTTATTGAGAACGGTCGATTTCATGGGGATGCGATTGCGCAAACCATTGCGTCAAGGGAAATATAAAAAGAAGCTGTCGAAATAAACTTCGACAGCTTCTTTTTAATTGTGCATAAACATATTTTGGATTGTTTCATGAGAATTTATATTCTCTAATGCAACTAATAATTTAATACGTGCTTTTTGAGCGTTTAAACCGTATGTGAAGACAATACCCATATCTTTTAATTGTTTGCCGCCACCTTCATATGAATATACATCTTGCACGATGCCGTTGAAACAGCGAGAAACTAATACGACAGGAATTCCTTTGTTGATTAATCGTTCTAGACTAGGAAGTGTTCTTGGAGGTAAATTACCTTGTCCAAGTGCTTCAATAACAATCCCGTCTACTGGAAGGTTTTCAATTGCTGCTAACAATGTATCGTCCATACCAGCGTATGCTTTTAGAACGACTACGTTTTTAGAAACCTTATTTACTGAATATGTTTCATGATGTACTAAAGCGTGATGGAATACAACGCCCCGCTTTGTTACCATACCAATTGGTCCATACTGTGGACTCTGGAATGTTGCCACGTTACTTGTATGTGTTTTCGTTACATTTGTAGCGCAATGAATTTCGTCGTTTAATACGACTAGAACACCTTTTTCAGCAGCTTCACTACAGCTAGCTACTTTTACAGCCGATAAGAAGTTATATAGACCATCAGCACCTAATTCATTACTAGAACGCATTGCACCTGTTACAACGATTGGAATAGTTGCGTGCACTGTTAAATCTAAGAAATAGGCTGTTTCTTCTAATGTATCCGTACCATGCGTAATGACTACGCCATGAATGTTGTCTTGTTTTACTCTTTCATCAATGATGACTTGTAATTGTAACATCTCGCTCGGTGTCATATGAGGAGATGGTAGATGGAACACATCTTCAACGATTAAATCAACATCGCCTTCTAAATCAGGAATAAATTTTAAAAGAGGATTTTTTTCACCTGGTTGTACGACCCCAGTTTCTTTATCTTCCTCCATTGCAATTGTTCCACCTGTGTGTAAAACTAGGATTCTTTTCAATGTTTATACCCCTTTCAAGTTGAAAAATACATTTAGAACATAACATGTTTTGAGTAAATTCGACAATGGAAATGTATAAAAGTATGCCTCGAAAATGACAATAAAGTTAGCTGCTATATATACGATGTATAAAATCACGAAACGAAATGTGTAAATATAGGATAGGAGGGAGCAATTACATTGAAAAAGATGGAGAAAATTTTTATTCGTATATTAATAATACAATTCATTTGTCTTTCTGTTGTGCAATTGTTATTTATACATAAGTCATCAGTGAAATATTTATCTAAAATTGTTTATTATGAAGGTGTCATGGTAAAAAACAAAGCAGAAATCTTACAGGTGAATAGGTAGTTTTCATTTTCTTCTATGAAGGATTATGCTACAATAATTGAGGATTTAATGACGTGAAGCAAATGAGAAGAAGCAGGAGAATACCTGCTTTTCGTTTTGTTTTATAAGTGAAAAAATGAGGTGTTACAATGGATAAACGAATTTCAATTGCTATAGATGGTCCAGCAGCTGCTGGAAAAAGTACGGTTGCAAAAGTTGTGGCAAAGAAACTTTCTTACGTTTATATTGATACAGGCGCAATGTACCGCACGATTACATATGCAGCCCTTGAACGAAAAGTGGACATTGAAAATGAAGAGAAGTTAATGGAAGTTGTAAAGAATGTAAATATTGAGTTTCAGCAAGGAGAAAATACACAACTTGTATTTTTAAATGGACAAGATGTTTCTGAAGTAATTCGTACACCTGAGGTGACGAATCGAGTATCTATTGTGGCGAAACATCGCCTTGTTCGTGAAGAAATGGTACGTCGTCAACAAGAGTTAGCGGAAAAAGGCGGCGTTGTAATGGATGGCCGTGATATTGGTACACATGTGTTACCAGATGCTGAAGTGAAGATCTTTATGCTTGCTTCTGTTGAAGAAAGAGCAGAAAGAAGACATTTAGAAAATATAAATAAAGGTTTCGATTCTAATTTAGAGCAGTTAAAAAAAGAAATTGCTCAGCGTGATAAATTAGATTCAGAACGCGAAGTTTCTCCTCTAAAGAAAGCTGATGATGCATTGGAATTAGATACAACTTCTTTATCAATTGAAGAAGTTGTCCAAAAAATTATGAGTATTGTTTCAGGAGTGTTTGCGAAATAAAGAAAGGGGATAACCTCTTTCTTTTTTTGTTTATATAGAAATGTAAAGGATGCGTGAATTGTGAGTCTCTTTCCTTGACAAATGATCGGATTTGTAAGAAGTTAGTAAAAGAAGGATAAAACTTTCAGAATATATTCGCTATTATATTTCAAAACATACTTTCTTCAAGATGATTTTGCTGTATACTATTTATATAGGTTTAATATATTTTTTAGTGAAATGTATGAAAACTGAGTATGTGATGATAAATTCTTAAACATGCAAATGAAAACATATGTTTTCATTTCGTATATACATAAAAATGCTTTGTCAATTCTGTAGGGAGGTATTTCCATGGTAGAGAAAATGAATGAAGAAGTTATGGATTCAAAAGAATTACAAGTTGGTGACGTTGTTACAGGTTCTGTAACGAAAGTTGAAGAGAAACAAGTGCTTGTAAATGTTGGATACAAAACAGATGGCGTAATTCCAATTAGTGAATTAGCTAACGTTCATATTGAAAAAGCAAGCGATGTTGTAGAATTAGATCAAATACTAGAATTGAAAATTATTAAATTAGAAGAAGATGATCTTGTCTTATCTAAACGTGCTGTTGATGCAGAAAAAGCATGGGTAGAATTACAAGAGAAATTTACTTCTGGTCATGTGTTTGATGTTACTGTAAAAGATATCGTGAATGGTGGATTAGTTGTGGACCTTGGTGTTCGTGGTTTTATCCCAGCTTCACTTGTAGAAGTACATTATGTAGAAGATTTTACTGACTATAAAGGCAAAACATTAGCCGTGAAAATTGTTGAATTAGACCGCGAAAAAAATCGTGTAATCCTTTCGCATAAAGCAGTAGTAGAATTAGAACTAGATTCTAAGAAAAAAGAAGCGATTTCTTCATTAAAAGAAGGAGACGTTGTTGAAGGAACAGTGCAACGATTAACGGATTTTGGTGCTTTCGTTAACGTTGGTGGTGTGGACGGTTTAGTTCATATTTCACAAATTTCACACGAACGTGTAGAGCAACCTTCTGAAGTATTAGAGCAAGGTCAAAAGGTAAAGGTAAAGGTATTATCTGTTGATGCTGATACACAACGTATTTCTTTATCAATTAAAGCAGCTCAGCCAGGACCTTGGGAGAATGTTGCTGGCGAAATAAAAGCTGGAGATATTCGTGAGGGAGTAGTAAAACGTCTTGTTACATTCGGTGCATTCGTTGAAATTTTACCTGGCGTTGAAGGTCTTGTGCATGTATCTCAAATTGCAAATCGTCACGTGAAAAATCCAAATGAAGTATTGGAAATGGGACAAGAAGTAAAAGTGAAAGTGCTTGAAGTCCATGTTGCAGAGAAACGTATTTCTTTAAGTATAAAAGAAACGCTTGAGGAAAATAATGTAATTGAGGATTACAGTCAGTATGAACCAAATGCTGATTCTGCTACTTTCCAATTAAGTGATATTATTGGTGAACAACTGAAAAAATTAAAGAAATAAAGAGGGGTACAAGTGGTAAGGGCAAAACGTAAATTAGATCATATTGAATACGCTCTTTCTACTGGTCAGTCTCGTACGCATGGCTTTCATGATATTGATTTTGTGCATCAAGGATTGCCAAATTCAAGTTATGACACAATAACATGTGAAACAAAAATCGGCGAACTTTCACTAAGTTCGCCGATTTTTATCAATGCGATGACTGGTGGTGGGGGAGAGAGAACGTTACATATTAATGAGCAATTAGCATATGTAGCGAAACATCATAATCTTGCTATGGCTGTAGGGTCGCAAATGGCGGCGTTAAAAGATGAAAGTGAGGCAGCTTCTTATAAGATTATCAGAAAGGTAAACCCGAATGGTGTTTTCTTTGCTAATTTAGGTAGTGAGGCAACTATCGAAAAAGCAGAGCGTGCCGTTGATATGATTGAAGCGAATGCATTGCAAATTCATTTAAACGTCATACAAGAGTTAACGATGCCAGAAGGAGACCGTGACTTTACTGGTGTACTTCAGCGCATTGAGAAAATTGTATTAAATAGTAAAGTTCCTGTCATTGTGAAAGAAGTTGGATTTGGGATGAGTAAGGAAACCGTACAACAGTTAGCGAGCATAGGTGTAACGGCAATTGATATTGGTGGACAAGGTGGTACAAATTTTGCTGCTGTTGAAAATGAAAGAAGACAGCGAATGCTTTCTTATTTTAATAACTGGGGCATACAAACAGCAACCTCGATTATTGAAGCAACCTCTACAAATAATAACCTCTCTTTTATTGCATCTGGGGGTATACAAACAGCGCTTGATGTAGCGAAAGCAATCGCATTAGGGGCGAATACAACTGCGTTTGCTGGATATTTTTTACGTATTTTAATGCAAGATGGTATCGAGAAGTTAGTGGATGAAATTGATCTTTTACATACAGATTTGAAATTTATTATGACAGCTCTTGGTGCAAAGACGATAGAAGAGTTACAGGCTGTACCTCTTGTTGTAAAGGGCGAAACGTATCATTGGTTAACGCAGCGTGGTATTGATACGACGCATTATAGTAGAAGATAAAAAATCAACCGTTTGGTTGATTTTTTTGTTTTTTGTTCGTTTTAGTAATATAAGGTGAGGAATGGAATTAATATTCTATCAAAATAAAATTATTCCTATATAAACACTATCTTGTGCAAGTTGCGACTGAAAAAGAGGCTGGAAAATGTAGATAGTTTGCTACTGAATTATTGGGGAGGGTTTAATTTCGCAAAGGAAAAAATAGGTGGAGATAAAAATAAACCATAGAAAAATTCGGATGTTAAATGTTATTTTGATATAAGTAAAAATCATTAAAATAATTATGTAAAAGACGGTTTCGTACAATATCGAAACCGTCTTTTTGTGTTCATTAGTGCTGATTTTGTTTTCGGGCTTGCTCTGGTGTATCCAGTCCAGTTGCACCCGGATATTGTAGTGATTGGTCACGATCAGATTCAACGCGTCGTGATTCTCTTAGTTTTCGTTCTTGACGATCTTTACCCATAATGAATAGCACCTCCTTATTAAAAGTGTTGCTGTTATATGAAAAAACTATGCGCGAAGAAAGTGGATTAATTTTCATAAAAAGTTCCCATAATGGAAAACATAGGAGGTGAAATGATGGAAGGGAGTACTTTTTATTTTTTAGCTTGGATAGGGTGGATCGTTGTAACTTTTTTTATGAAAAAGGACTCTATGCGCTGGAAGATAAGCGTTTGTATATTGATTTTTATTATTTGCTCTCCGTTACATGTAACGATTGCTTCATTCACGGTATCAGTAAATGCACTTTTGCTTTGTATTGTTGCTTTTATAGGAATCGCACTATATTCTATTTGGAAAAAATTATATAGCTTACTTTCGGCACTTATTATTGCAATGTTATATACAAGTTTTCATTTGTTAGAAGTATATGATCCGATTTGGATTGTGGTGGACAGGTTGTTTTTGTTAAGTGGTGCTCTTGTGTATGCATCGGTTTTATTGCATGAGGATCGCATATTGCGATTATGTTCTCTTTATATAGGAATGTTACAGGGGGAATTGTTAGTGACACTTATTTTTCGAAAACTACATTTCCCTTATGATTACGGAAGTTTAGCGTTTTTTGATATCGTCGCCGTTGCTACATTTTTCATGGCAATTTTGTTTTGGATTGCAAAAGCATCAGTATACATGGAACAGTTCAAGAGGAAAGCACGTAAAAGAAAGGCGAGGGTAATACATGATTGAATATACACCGGCCATTTTATGCGGAGTAATAGCGGGGACAGTAACGAGAGTGCTAATGCTCCGGACAGATACGCGTCAATATCCGACGAGGCTCCACGGAAAAATTATTCACGTTGCGATGGGGTTAATTGCAGCGGCTTTAGGAGCGATTGCGATTCCGTCAATTTTGAAAAAAGATTTTTCTGCTATTACATTTCTTACATTAGCAGCAACACAGTTTCGTGATGTGCGTAATATGGAAAGAAATACCCTTCAACAATTAGATGGATATGAGCTCGTACCGCGTGGAAATACATATATTGAAGGGATTGCGTTAGTTTTTGAAAGTCGAAACTATTTGGCGATGTTAACGTCGTTTGCAACGACGTTTGCGTATATAGGATTCCATTCGTGGATTGCTGGAGTAATTATGGCTATAATCGCATTTATTATCGCGAAAAAATTAATGTCTGGCAGAAGGTTACATGATCTTGTTGATATCGAGCATGTTCCACTTCGTTTTGAAGGAGCGGGGCTGTATATTGATAACATTTACATTATGAATATTGGATTGCCAGCAAGGCAAGAGGAAATTATGAAATATGGAATGGGCTTTATTTTAAGGCCGAAAACAATTGATGCGATGGTGACAATCTCAAACTTAGGACAACGACAAGCTATTTTACATGATGTTTCTGTTGCTTTAGGGATTTATAGAGATTCTGGTACGCCAGCGCTTGTGCCGTTGGCAAAGCGTGATTTAGAAGATGGTAGGGTTGGGATTTTTGTCTTGCCACAAGATCAAGATGCAGAGAAAGCGATAGGTGTCATAGGGAATGTGCCGACGTTAGAAAGTGCTGTTCATATGTCATCGGAAGCCCCGAAAGGAAGGGGAGATAAAAGATGATGTTAGAAAGTGTGATTCTCGCGGTTATTACAACAACGCCGGAGAAATTTGCTGGTGGTGCCCCTTTGTTTACTTGTGAATCGACAGATGAGTTAGAATTTGTTGCAAATAATTTAGAGGCAATTTTAGATGGTATTGCGCATCGCTTACAAGAGAATGTATATATTATTGTGAAACATTAGTAACGTGTGGTATAATGTGAGGTGTTTTGATACGCTGAGAAATATTCTGGAATGCAAATCCCTTCTTGCACAAAGAAGGGTTTTTTACATAATAAACAGAAGCAAGTTGAAAGGATGAAAGTATATGCCGAAACCAGTAATAGCAATAGTAGGCCGCCCGAACGTAGGAAAATCTACTATTTTCAATAGAATTGTTGGAGAAAGAGTTTCAATCGTAGAAGATATACCAGGTATAACACGAGACCGTATTTATAGTGCGGGAGAATGGTTAAATCATGAATTTAACATTATTGATACAGGTGGAATTGATATTGGAGACGAGCCGTTCTTGACACAAATTCGTCAACAAGCGGAAGTAGCGATTGATGAAGCAGATGTTATCATTTTTATGACGAATGGTCGCGATGGTGTAACTGCAGCAGATGAAGAAGTTGCTAAAATTTTATATCGTTCTAAAAAACCAATTGTACTTGCGGTAAATAAGGTTGATAATCCAGAAATGCGTAGTGATATTTATGATTTTTATGCATTAGGATTTGGCGAGCCATTCCCGATTTCAGGTACACACGGTTTAGGGCTTGGTGATTTGTTAGATGAAGCTGCAAATCATTTTCCAAAGATTGAAGAAGAAGCGTATGATGATGAAACAATCCGTTTCTCTTTAATTGGACGTCCAAATGTAGGGAAATCATCACTTGTAAATGCACTTCTTGGTCAAGAACGTGTAATTGTAAGTAATATAGCGGGAACGACACGTGATGCTGTTGATACACCATATAGTAAAGATGGTCAAGATTATGTAATCATCGATACAGCTGGTATGCGTAAAAAAGGGAAAGTATACGAAAGCACAGAAAAGTATAGTGTACTTCGTGCGCTTAGAGCGATTGAACGTTCTGACGTTGTTTTAGTCGTTTTAGACGGAGAAGAAGGAATTATTGAACAGGATAAAAAAATTGCTGGATATGCTCATGATTCAGGACGTGCTGTTATTATCGTCGTAAACAAATGGGATGCAGTGAAAAAAGATGAAAAAACAATGAAAGCATTTGAAGAAAACATCCGTGCTCATTTCCAATTTTTAGAGTACGCACCGATTGTATTCTTATCTGCGAAAACGAAAAAACGTACACAAACATTATTACCAGTTATTAATGAAGTAAATGAAAGCCATAGTATCCGTATTCAAACGAACGTATTAAATGATGTAATTATGGATGCGGTAGCGATGAATCCAACACCAACTCATAATGGTAGCCGTCTGAAAATCTTCTATGCGACACAGGTTGCGGTAAAACCACCAACATTTGTTATATTTGTAAACGATACAGAATTAATGCACTTTTCATATGAGCGCTTCTTAAAGAATCGTTTACGTGAAGCGTTCGGTTTTGTAGGAACGCCGATTCACATTATCGCTAGAGCAAGAGACTAATGGAGAGGATGTGATTTTATGACAAAAATCACAGTAGTTGGAGCAGGTAGCTGGGGAACAGCGTTAGCGATGGTATTAGCTGACAATGGACATGATGTACGTATTTGGGGAAATCGTTCTGAACTTATGGATGAGATTAATACAAAACATGAGAATAGTCGATACCTTCCAGGAATTACATTGCCAAGCACAATCGCAGCCTACTCTTCTTTAGAAGAAGCATTAGTAGATGTAAATGTAGTACTTCTTGTAGTACCAACGAAAGCGTATAGAGAGGTATTACAAGATATGAAGAAATATGTAGCGGGTCCGACTACTTGGATTCATGCAAGTAAAGGGATTGAACCTGGTACGTCAAAACGTATTTCGGAAGTGATTGAGGAAGAAATTCCAGAGGGCTTGATTAAAGACGTTGTTGTACTGTCTGGACCGAGTCATGCTGAAGAAGTCGGTTTACGTCAAGAGACGACGGTTACGTCTGCAGCAAAGCGTATGGAAGCTGCTGAGGAAGTACAAGATTTGTTTATGAATAGTTACTTCCGTGTATACACAAATCCGGATATTGTTGGGGTTGAGCTTGGTGGTGCGTTAAAAAATATTATCGCATTAGCTGCTGGGATAACTGATGGACTTGGATTAGGTGATAATGCGAAAGCGGCATTAATGACACGTGGTTTAACGGAGATTGCTCGTTTAGGAAGAAAAATGGGCGGAAATCCGTTAACGTTTGCTGGTCTAACTGGTATGGGAGACTTAATTGTAACTTGTACAAGTGTTCATAGCCGAAATTGGCGCGCTGGAAATATGCTTGGAAAAGGACACTCTTTAGAAGAGGTGTTAGAAAGCATGGGTATGGTTGTAGAAGGTGTAAGAACAACGAAAGCTGCTCACGAATTAGCAGAGAAAATGGAAGTTGAAATGCCGATTACAGCTGCTTTATATGACGTGCTGTTCAATGGGAATAATGTGAAAGATGCAGTAGGCTCATTAATGGGACGTGTTCGAAAACATGAAGTGGAAGCTATACCTGACTTACTTTAAAGAAAAGCGACAGAAGTACATTTGTACTTCTGTCGCTTTTTATTTTTATGGGTCTTTTCACCATTTTTTTAATTTTGCATAGGATGAAGAGTAACTTGAGGAGAGGGTGAAAAGAATGGATAATAACATTTTTAATAACATTGAAAAAGAAGCGAAAGTGAATAAAGAAGATATTTTTAAATTAGCATCATCTGTACAGAATGCGAATTTACGTGATGAGACTGTGCTTCGTCAATTGATTCATCAAGTGGCTCTTATGGCAGGACGTGAAGTGCCGAAAGAACAAGAGGATCAAATTGTAAAAGCGATCATTAACAATAATATGCCCGCTGATTTTGGCTCGTTAAGCAAAATGTTTAAAAAATAAAATATAAGAAACAAAGAGTTTGTAGATTGCATATGATAGCCATGAAAGTATGGGAATAGAGCTGTTTTGGGCATATTTGGTCAACCGAAGCGAGAGATACACTCGCTTCGGTTTTATTTTTATTTAGATTAGTGGAAGATGCGAAAAAAACCTGTTGATTAAAGTTATATATTCGTAATTTGTAGTAAAATGTTCTTTTTGTATTTGTTTAAAGATTTTAATTTGTTAAAATAGTATAAAAATAGATTAATAAAAAGGGGTGTGTATATGTCAGAAGGGCTCATAAAAATGTGGTTTGCTTTAGGAGCAATTGGATTTATGTTTTTTGCAGTAAGTTTTATTTTACTAAGTAGATACAAAATAAAGAATAAATTTTTGAAAGGGATTACAGCGTTAGTAGCGTACACCCTTATGATTGTGTCAGGAATTGTTATTTTTCTTGTTGTATTTAGTGGACCTGTACAGCAGTAAATGGAATGGTCTCGAAAATGCTACATACGGAGCAAGTTATATTAGTATGAAAAGGTGATTGCTAGTGAAAAAAGTCCATATTATTTTAATATTTTGTTGTATGAGCCTTTTAACAGGATGTCTGTATCCGAAAGAAAATATGAAACAAAATGCCGTTCCTTATGAAGATCAGGTACAGGTTGTTCAAAAAGCTGTAGTGACATTTAAGGAGCAAAATGAGGGGATATTGCCAATTAAGACGCGGGATATGAGTACGCCTATTTATCAAAAGTATCCAATCGATTTTCAAAAGATTGCTCCGCGTTACATACAAGAAGCGCCAGGAAATGCGTATGAAAGCGGAGGAGTATACCAATACGTATTAATAGACGTTGAAACAAACCCGACAGTAAAGTTAATTGATGTTAGGATGGCTGAACAAATTCAGGAATTATCATTAAAGCTTAGGATGTATCGGGATGAACATCAATATCCGCCTTTTAAAAAGGTAATTTCAGATGGTGTGTATGAATTAGATTTCAAAAAATTAGGATATAAAGATGTGCCGCAAGTGACAAGTCCGTATTCTGGTAAAGGGCTTCCTTTTGTAATCAATGAAAAGGGAGAAATTTATGTTGATTATCGAATCGACTTATATGAAGCGTTGAAAAAAAATGAAGGGCAATTTAAGGAGGGGGAAGATATTCGGAATATACTTTCGAAAGATTCTCCATTTGTACCTGCGTATTCTTTACCGTATACGGTAAAGAATGGAGAACCAATTTTTTTAAAATCATAAGTCATGAACCTTTCTTTTAGTGAATAAGTTCTAGAAGAAAGGTTTTTTATGTTACACAACTTGCGATGCAAACAAAAGGTATTTTTTAATAGTCATATGAAATTGGACAAAATTATATGATATATTGTCCGAACTTCTAGAATACCATTATATTATATCAGATATTATAGGCAACGTTAGAGAAGGTATTAGTTGACTATAAATGTGGAATTATTCCCAAAAATATTGAGGGAGGGAATCACTTGGAAAAGGTAGATATTTTTAAAGATATTGCGGAACGCACAGGCGGTGATATTTATTTTGGAGTTGTAGGAGCTGTTCGAACAGGGAAATCAACATTCATTAAAAAATTTATGGAACTTGTAGTTATTCCTAATATTGAGAATGAGTCTGACCGTCAAAGGGCGCAGGATGAACTGCCTCAAAGTGCTGCTGGTCGTACAATCATGACGACGGAACCGAAGTTTGTTCCAAACCAAGCGGTTTCTATCGAAGTAGATGAAGGTCTTGAAGTGAATATTCGATTGGTAGATTGCGTTGGATATACGGTTCCAGGAGCAAAAGGCTATGAAGATGAGAATGGCCCGCGCATGATTAATACTCCTTGGTATGAAGAACCTATTCCATTCCATGAAGCTGCAGAAATCGGAACACGTAAAGTAATTCAAGAACATTCCACAATTGGTGTTGTAATTACAACAGATGGAACGATTGGTGAAATTCCAAGAAGAGATTATATAGAAGCAGAAGAACGCGTAGTAAATGAGTTAAAAGAAGTCGGAAAACCTTTCATTATGATCATCAACACTGTACAGCCGTATCATCCAGATACAGAGCAATTGCGCCAAAGTTTATCTGAAGAATATGATATCCCAGTCATTGCGATGAGTGTAGAAAGTTTAAGGGAAACAGATGTGTACAATGTGCTTCGAGAGGCTTTATTTGAGTTCCCGGTTTTAGAAGTGAATGTTAACCTTCCGAGCTGGGTGATGGTGTTAAATGAAGGGCATTGGTTACGCCAAAGTTATCAAGAAGCTGTTCAAGAGACTGTGAAGGATATAAAACGTCTTCGTGATGTGGACCGTGTCGTTTGGCAGTTTAGTCAGTATGAATTTATTGATCGAGCGAGCCTAGCTGGCATTGATATGGGGCAAGGTGTAGCAGAGATTGATTTATATGCACCAGATGAATTATATGATCAAATTTTAAAAGAAGTAGTAGGAGTAGAAATTCGAGGGAAAGATCATTTATTAAAGCTTATGCTCGATTTATCTCATGCGAAAATAGAATACGATCAAGTGGCGGATGCCCTGCGTATGGTAAAGCAAACCGGATATGGTGTAGCAGCGCCTGCGTTAGCTGACATGAGCTTAGATGAGCCAGAAATTATTCGTCACGGTTCAAGGTTTGGTGTGAAATTAAAAGCTGTAGCTCCGTCTATTCATATGATTAAAGTAGATGTGGAGTCAACGTTTGAGCCAATCATTGGTACTGAAAAGCAAAGTGAAGAATTAGTTCGTTATTTAATGCAGGATTTTGAAGATGACCCATTATCAATTTGGAATTCTGATATATTCGGACGTTCACTTAGCTCTATTGTTCGAGAAGGCATTCAAGCGAAACTATCTTTAATGCCAGAAAATGCGAGATATAAATTAAAAGAAACGCTAGAAAGAATTATTAATGAAGGATCTGGCGGATTAATTGCGATTATATTATAAGAAAAAAATCCCTCTCATCGTAGAGGGATTTTTTTGATTTTCGCGTATAGAATAGCAAAATAAACAGTCATTATCTAATATATTGTTGTAAATTGTCAAGTTTCATCAGATTTTCACATTTTAAGAGTAACAATTTCCTTAAAAATATTGAATTATAAAGGAGAATCGTATAATATAGGCGTTGATAATGATTTATCTACATCTTTGTAGTATAGAATTTGTAAAAATTGCCTACAAATGAAAGTAAGACTCATTTTATGATCATTATACAGTCTTATCTTTGGGAGGAGGTGAATGGCATGAACAAGACAGATTTAATCAATGCTGTTGCAGAAGCAAGTTCCCTTTCTAAAAAGGACGCAACAAAAGCAGTAGACGCTGTTTTTGATTCTATCTTAGAAGCTTTAAAACAAGGTGATAAAGTACAACTGATCGGATTCGGTAACTTCGAAGTTCGTGAGCGTGCGGCTCGTAAAGGTCGTAACCCACAAACAGGTGAGGAGATTGAAATCGCTGCAAGTAAAGTACCTGCATTCAAACCTGGTAAAGCGTTAAAAGATGCGGTTAAATAATCCTTACATATTAACAGGGAAGAAGAGTTTCCTTTTTGGGAACTCTTCTTTTTGCTTTTAAAAACATAAATATGCTAGAATGTGTTCGTATCACTTTTAGGTTTTCGGGAGGGCTAGCGGATGGCAAAAGTTAATTTAGAACAAATTGAACATGCAGTACGCCTTATTTTAGAGGCAATCGGAGATGACCCAAATCGTGAGGGAGTACTTGATACACCAAAGCGTGTGGCAAAAATGTACGCAGAAGTGTTCGCGGGTATGCATGAAGATCCGAAAGAACATTTGCATAAAGTGTTCGGAGAAGATCACGAGGAGCTTGTACTAGTAAAAGATATACCGTTTTATTCGATGTGTGAGCATCATTTAGTTCCATTCTATGGAGTTGCTCACGTTGCATATATTCCGCAAGGCGGAAAAGTGACAGGGTTAAGTAAATTAGCTCGAACTGTAGATACAATTGCACGTCGTCCACAACTGCAAGAACGTATTACATCAACAGTAGCGAACTCTATTATGGAAGTACTAGAGCCGCATGGTGTAATGGTAGTAGTAGAAGCGGAACATATGTGCATGACGATGCGTGGTGTGAAAAAGCCGGGCGCGAAAACTGTAACAACAGCAGTACGTGGTGTGTTAGAAAATGATGCAGCAGCACGTAGTGAAATTTTATCTTTTATTAAAACAAAGTAAAGAAAAGTAGGAAACTGCTTTTCTTTTTTTTTTATGTAAATAAATGATATAGTTTTAGCAAGGCAGAGTGAGAATAGAAAGACTACTAAAAAGAATGGAAGATGTTATTTAGTTCGGTGGAAGTTTGGAAAGAGTAGCCAAGTTTTGGTTATAGAAAATAGAATGTATGTGTTATAATAAGTTTTATGAATTAGAAAACAAGGGTGATTTTTGTGTGTGACATCTACGGAGGGTATGCGGGTATAAGAGAGAAATTGATGGAGAAATTACGCCATCCTTATTTTATAAACTATATTGAAGAACCATTTATTGATGAAGAAAAAATAGCATTGTTATATGGTGCTTTAAAAAGTGAAAATTTACATATAGAACAAATTGAGCATTATGTAGTAACGATTATGCTTGTGCAAATTGCGCTTGATACACATGAAAGAGTATCAAATAAAGCAGGGGAAGAAGCGGTTGAATCGCATAAACGTCGCCAGTTAACAGTACTTGCTGGTGATTACTATAGTGGGTTATATTATTACTTATTGTCTATGAATCGTGATATTGTTTTAATTCGCGCGCTTGCTGAAGGAATTAAAGAAATTAATGAACACAAAATAATGTTATATCAAAAAGCGCATGAAACGATGGATGACATAATGGAAAGTGTAGTAACGATTGAGTCTGCACTCTTGCAAAAAACATGTGATCATTTTCATGTATCGCATTGGAAGCCATTTATAACGTATGTACTAGGAAAAAACCGTCTTCAAAAAGAATGTGAACTGCACGCTGATAAACAACATTCACCTGTTTTTCAAGCAGTTCAAGGGATTATGAAGGATAAAGCGGAGGTAGAAACAGTTATTCATGGATGGATGATGGAACTCAGAAAGAAAGAAAATCAATATTTGGAAAACCACACAGATATAAGCGAAATAAACTCTGTATTAAGAGATAAATCGAAGACATAAGCAATTTTACATTGGAAGAAGGTACGAGCATGCAACAATCAAAAGAAGAAAGAGTACATGATGTATTTGAGAAAATCTCTGATAAATACGATGTGATGAATTCTGTCATTAGTTTTCAAAGACATAAAGCGTGGCGTAAAGAGACGATGCGCATTATGGATGTAAAACCAGGTAGCAAAGCTCTTGATGTATGCTGCGGGACAGCGGACTGGACAATTGCGCTAGCTGGAGCGGTAGGTGAACAGGGCAAGGTTGTTGGTTTAGACTTCAGTGAAAATATGTTATCTGTCGGTAAGCAAAAGGTAGAGGCGTTACAATTAAAACAAGTAGAACTTTTACACGGGAATGCAATGGAACTTCCATTTGAAGATAACACATTTGATTATGTAACGATTGGATTTGGTTTACGTAACGTACCGGATTATATGCACGTATTAAAAGAAATGACGCGTGTAGTAAAACCAGGTGGAAAAGTAATTTGTTTAGAAACATCTCAACCAACAATGATTGGTTTTCGACAAGGTTATATTTTATACTTTAAATATATCATGCCGTTATTTGGAAAGTTATTTGCGAAAAGTTTTAAAGAATATTCATGGCTGCAAGAATCTGCTAGTACATTCCCGGGTATGAAAGAATTGGCTCATATGTTTGAAAAAGCTGGACTTGAACATGTACAAGTGAAGCCGTTTACTTTTGGGGTAGCAGCGATGCATTTAGGTATGAAACCAGAATCAAAATAGAAAAAAAGAAAAAAGAAGTTTTAGGTTAAGGTGAACAATATGAAGTTACAACTTATGTACTCTTTTTTACGATCGGATATTAATGTGATAGAAAAAGAATTAAAAAAGACAGTTGCTTCTGAACAGCCATTGGTAGAAGAGGCAGCATTACAACTTATTGAAGCTGGTGGGAAGCGAATTCGTCCTGTATTTGTGTTGCTTGCGGGAAAATTTGGAGATTATAAGTTAGATGCAATTAAACATGTAGCTGTTGCGTTAGAACTTATTCATATGGCTTCTCTTGTTCACGATGATGTTATTGATGCTGCATTTTTACGACGTGGTAGTGCAACTGTGAATGCGAAATGGGGAGATCGTATTGCAATGTATACAGGGGATTATTTGTTCGCTAAGTCTCTTGAATGTATAACAAATATCGAAATTCCAGAGGCGCATCAGGCGCTATCGCATACCATTTTAGAAGTCTGTAAAGGTGAAATTGAACAAATTAAAGATAAGTACAATTATGACCAAAATTTACGAACGTATTTAAGAAGAATAAAGCGAAAAACAGCATTATTAATTGCTGCGAGTTGTCAACTAGGAGCAATTGCTGCTGGCGCTAATCGTGATACGGTAAATCGACTATTTTGGTATGGGTATTTTGTAGGAATGTCGTATCAAATTATTGATGATATTTTAGACTTCGTTTCCACAGAAGAGAAGCTTGGAAAACCTGCTGGTGGAGATTTACTACAAGGGAATATTACGCTTCCTGCCCTATACGCTATGGAAGATCCGACCCTTCGTAAGAAAATCATATCTGTACATGAAAATACAACAGCGGACGAAATGAAAGAAATTATTGAGGCTGTAAAAAATAGTGACGCTATTGATCAAGCATTTGCGTTTAGTGAACGTTATTTACATAAAGCATTAGAAATCATAAAACCACTTCCGCGTGGACAAGCGAAGTATGCATTACAAAATGTAGCAAAGTATATTGGGAAACGAAAATTTTAGTGTTTTTTCTAAAAAATAAAATAATCTCTCTATTTCAAAACTATTGCGCAATTGTGATAAGGGTGTTAATATGTGTGTGGGGATATACAATTACATACATAATTCAGAAGTGGAGAGATTTTTTATGGAAAAAACATTTCTAATGGTAAAACCAGACGGTGTACAACGTGCCTTCATTGGGGAAATCGTAGCTCGTTTTGAGAAAAAAGGCTTTCAATTAGTTGGTGCAAAATTAATGCAAGTCACTCCGGAAATTGCTGGACAACACTATGCTGAGCACACAGAGAAACCTTTCTTTGGTGAATTAGTAGACTTTATTACATCTGGCCCTGTATTCGCAATGGTATGGCAAGGTGAAGGTGTAGTAGATACAGCTCGTAACATGATGGGTAAAACAAGACCACATGAAGCAGCTCCTGGAACAATTCGTGGAGATTTCGGTGTAACTGTTGCGAAAAACATTATCCATGGTTCTGATTCGTTAGAAAGTGCAGAGCGCGAGATTGCTATTTTCTTTAAGGAAGAAGAATTAGTTGACTACTCAAAATTAATGAATGAATGGATTTACTAATTATTTTGAAATAATTTGTAAACGCTTTAATCACTGTGATAATAGTAGAAAGTGCAAGGAGAATAGGGGTATTCTTCTTGCACTTTTTTTATTTCAATTAGTTACGAAGTTAGAGCTGTTATGATATATTGATATGTAAAGTAAAAGGCCTATCGGAGAATAAGCGAATGGCTGATCAAATATATAATTTCTTTCATATTTTTAGAGTAAGGAAAGATAATATCATTGCTTAATATAGCGAGATAAATACATATACGAAAAGAGGAATAACGTATGCGATATATTACAGCTGGTGAATCTCATGGTCCACAACTTACAACGATTATAGAAGGTGTTCCAGCAGGACTGCCTTTAGTAGCGGATGATATAAATGAAGAGTTAGCTAGAAGGCAAAAGGGGCATGGGCGTGGTAGACGCATGCAAATTGAAACAGATCAAGTGCAAATTGTAAGTGGTGTTAGACATGGAGAGACATTAGGTTCTCCAATTGCACTTGTTGTTGAAAATCGTGATTTTGCACATTGGACAAAAATTATGGGCGCAGAGCCTTTAACGGAACAAGAAGAAAAAGAAATGAAAAGGAAAGTAACAAAACCAAGACCTGGACATGCTGATTTAAATGGTGCGATTAAATATGGTCATAGAGATATGAGAAATGTACTGGAGCGTTCTTCAGCACGCGAAACGACAGTGCGTGTTGCTGCTGGTGCGGTTGCTAAAAAAGTGTTAGCAGAACTTGGTATTACAGTGGCGGGCCATGTAATTGAAATTGGCGGTGTTGAGGCTCAGGAAATTACGTATAGTTCAATTGAAGAATTAAAAAGTATTACAGAAGCATCACCTGTACGTTGCTTAGATGAAGAAGCAGGTAACCAAATGATGAAAGCAATTGATGATGCGAAAGCAAATGGAGATTCAATCGGTGGAATCGTTGAAGTGATTGTGGAAGGAATGCCAATTGGGGTCGGTAGCTATGTGCATTATGATCGAAAACTGGATGCGAAATTAGCAGCCGCAATTATGAGCATTAATGCTTTTAAAGGCGTCGAGATTGGAATTGGTTTTGAAGCAGCGCATAGACCGGGAAGTGAAGTTCATGATGAAATTCTGTGGAATGAGGAACATGGATATACACGAAGAACAAATAATGCAGGTGGATTAGAAGGCGGTATGACGACTGGAATGCCAATTGTTGTGCGCGGTGTGATGAAACCGATCCCTACACTATATAAACCTCTTCAAAGTGTAGATATTGAAACGAAAGAGCCTTTTACAGCGAGCATTGAACGTTCAGATAGTTGTGCTGTGCCAGCAGCTAGTGTCGTTGCAGAAGCGGTTGTGGCTTGGGAATTAGCGACAGCTTTAATAGAACAATTCGGATTAGATCGTATGGACCTTATTCGTGAAAATATTGAGAAACATAATGAATATGCGAGGGGATTTTAATGGGAAACATACATATTCAAACGAAATCAAAAGAATATGATGTACATGTAGGAAAAGAATCGTTGTCACATTTGACAACAATCATTCAAAACATGCAGCCATCTGTATCAAATATCATGATCATTTCAGATGAAGCTGTTGCATCTTTCCATTTACAGACAGTTGTAGATGCATTGCAAATAGAGCAAAACGTATTTTCATTTGTCGTACCGAGTGGTGAAAAAGAGAAGTCTTTTGAAAATTTCTATGCGGCTCATACGTCAGCTCTTGAAAATAAATTAGATAGAAATTCTTTAATTATCGCACTTGGAGGCGGGATGATTGGAGATTTAGCTGGTTTTGTTGCTGCGTCGTTTATGCGTGGAATTCGCTTCGTTCAAGTTCCAACGACTTTATTAGCTCACGATAGCGCTGTAGGTGGGAAAGTAGCGATCAATCATCCGTTAGGTAAAAATATGATCGGTGCATTCCATCAACCGGAAGCAGTTGTATATCATACGCCGTTTTTACAGTCACTTCCTGAAAAAGAGTGGCGTTCAGGTTATGCAGAAGTGATAAAACATGCTCTTATTGGTGATGTAAAGCTGTATCATTGGTTAAAAGAAGAAGTGCAAACATTAGCGGATCTTCGTGATGAGAAGTTAATCCATATATTAACGAAGGCAATTCCTGTAAAGGAAAATATTGTATCACAAGATGAAACAGAAAAAGGTGTACGTGCCCATTTGAACTTTGGACATACGTTAGGCCATGCTCTTGAAAAAGAACTAGGATATGGAAATATTACTCACGGTGACGGAGTAGCGGTTGGAATGTTATTTGCCTTGTTTTTAAGTGAGCAAGTGTACAAGGTTGATCTTTCCTATGAAGAGATGAAGCAGTGGTTCTTAAAGTACGGCTATCCAAAAATGCCAAGTGATTTGAATGTGGAGCGCCTCGTTCAATTGATGAAACAGGATAAGAAAGCAAATGCTGGAGCGATTCATATGGTGCTTATGCAGGAATATGGGGTAGTGAATGTCGTATCTATTCCAGATGAGACTGTTCATATTGCGTTAGAGGCATTTCAAAAGGATATGGTTTAAAAGGTGCGAAGTGCTTGTTTAGAGGTATTCTCGTAATAGTGACGGTAATGATAAACGATTATAGTAAGGGATTATAACCGTATTGTAATTGAATAAAATGACTGGGGGAAGAAAAATGAGAGTGAAAGAGCAATTGTTAACTTTGAGAGCATATGTACCTGGGAAAAATACTGAAGAAGTAAAAAGGGAATATGGATTATCAAAAATTGTGAAATTAGCATCGAACGAAAATCCATTCGGTTGCTCAGCACGCGTAACAGAAGCATTAACTTCTTTAGCGAGTCAATACGCTCTTTATCCAGATGGATATGCATTTGAACTTCGGACAAAAGTAGCAGAGCAGTTAGGTGTTAAAGCAGAACAACTGTTATTTGGTAGTGGATTAGATGAAGTCATTCAAATGATTAGCCGTGCATTACTACATGAAGGAACAAATGTTGTAATGGCGAATCCAACATTCTCGCAATACCATCACCATGCTGTTATTGAAGGAGCAGAAGTTCGTGAAGTATCACTTAAAGATGGCATTCACGATTTAGATGCGATGTTACAGCAAGTAGATGATAAAACGAAGATTGTATGGATTTGTAACCCGAATAATCCGACAGGTACATATGTAGAGAAACAAAAATTACTTTCATTTTTAGAATCAGTTCCTAAGTCAGCGCTCATTATTATGGACGAAGCATATTATGAATATGCGGGGGCAGAAGACTATCCGCAAACATTACCACTTCTTGAAAAGTATGAAAATCTTATGGTTTTACGCACGTTTTCAAAAGCATATGGTTTAGCTGCTTTCCGTATCGGATATGCGGTTGGTAATGCGAATTTAATCGGGCAGCTAGAAGTAGCAAGGTTACCATTTAATACATCGACTGTAGCGCAGGCTGTAGCACTCGCTGCATTAGAAGATCAAGTATTTTTACAAGAATGTGTGAAAAAGAATGAAGAAGGATTAAATCAATATTACGCATTTTGTAAGGAATATAACGTATTCTATTATCCATCTCAAACAAATTTCATTTTCTTAAAACTCGGTATTCCTGGTAATGAGGCTTTCGAACGATTAATGAAGAAAGGATATATTATTCGTTCTGGTGCTGCATTTGGTATACAGGATGGTATTCGTATTACTGTCGGTTTGAAAGAAGAAAATGATGAAATTATAGAATTATTAAAAGAGCTTGTAAACGAGCAAGTAAAGAAAGAAGAAACATACTCTTAAGAGTTTGTGAAGGCTCCTAATATAGGAGTCTTTTTTATTTAAATGAAGGCCTGTAAAGCTTGATCCGTGCGTGTTAATAATTAATAAGGGAAGTTATTTGCACGGTAATGAAAGAAAACGGTACAATAGAAAGTAGTAATGCGGTATCGGTGTCATATTCGAATCGTTATCAGTGAAAGTACAAGAAGAAGTATGCTCATTCTAAAGGTTGCGTTCGTACACCTAGTTGCTTATGATAAAGTGAAACTTTAATCAGTGAGGGGATGCTCAGCCCCTCACTGATTATTAGCCCGCACCAATCGGGGTAAATGAACAGAAAATAATATTTGTTAGAATTAAAGGAGACGTTTATGCAAAAGTTTGAACAAGCTGTTTCATATATTGAAAATGGTGAAGCGGAAAAAGGATTACAATTATTAAAAGAACAATTAAAAATTGCGAATGATGAAGAGAAGTATGATATCGCTCGCTATTATCATACACTTGGATTTACGGATGAAGCGTTAGCTATTACAGAAGACTTGCGTTTATTGTATCCGGAAGAAAGTGAATTCACTGTATTTTTAGCAGAATTATATATTGATCTAGACAAAGAAGATGAAGCGATTGAAGTGCTTCATGATATTCCAGAAAATGATGACTTATATGTTCAATCGTTATTACTTGTTGCAGATTTATTCCAAATGCAAGGTTTCGATGATGTAGCAGAACAAAAACTATTAAAGGCGAAAGAAATGATGCCTGACGAACCTGTTATTACGTTTGGATTAGCAGAGTTATATAGTAGTAAAGGTGAAGAACAAAAGGCAATCACTCATTATGAGTCGCTATTAGCAGAACATAAAGTCATGGGTGGTGTTGTCATTGCACTTCGCCTCGCAGAAACGTTAAGTGCGATTGGAAATTGGGAAGAAGCGATCTCTTACTATGAAGCAGGTTTAGAGGAACAAAAAGATATCCACTCATTATTTGGATATGCCTTCACATTATACCAAGGTGAAGAATACCAAAGAGCAATTGGTGCTTGGCAAGAACTAAAAGAATTAGATCCGGAGTATGCATCGCTGTACATGTATTTGGCGAAAAGCTATGAAAAAGAAGGAATGCTTCAAGAAAGCTATGAAACACTTCAAGAAGGAATTAAAGTAGATGAGCTTTCTGTACCATTTTATGTAGAATTAGCGAACATTGCGGCGAAATTAGGAAAAATAGCGGAAGCAGAGGAAGTGCTTCAAAAAGCGCTTGAGTTAGATCCAGGACATTTAGGTGCGATATTAAAATATGCGTATATCTTAAAAGAACAAGAAAAATATGAAGAGTTAATTGCAGTTGTAGAGCGTGCGATTGATAGCGGAGAACCAGATACACAACTACTTTGGGATCTTGCGTTTGCAAAAAAACAATTAGAAATGTATTCGGATGCATTAAAACACTATGAAAGTGCATATACTTCTTTTAAGAATCATCCAGACTTCTTGGAAGAGTACGGTTATTTCTTATTGGAAGAAGGTATGCGAAAAGAGGCGAAAGAAGTATTTACTCAGTTAATACAACTAGACCCGACACAAATTCATATTGAAGAATTGTTATATAATTTAGAGGATTTTTCATAAGTTGGAAGGAAACTGAATACCGCTTCTTGAATCTAAAAAGAAAAGAGAAAGACAGAGGAGGGACTTAATTGCTATGAATACCCCTGTTTCTGTAAACGAGAAGAAGGATTTTGTAAAATGGTTTTTGAATAATTACCAACTGAAACAGCGTGAATGCGTATGGATTTTGAATTATTTAATGAGTCATGACCAATTGATGCATAAAGTCCACTTCGTAGAGCATGCAAAATATTGTCCGCGTGGTTTAGTGATGTCCGCGAATTGTGTGAAAGACACACCGTTTCACTTTTTTAAACAAAATGTTATGACAACAGATGCTGAAAAATCGTTTCATGATATTCGTTTAAATCGAGATGAAGATATTTATATTCAACTCAATTTTAAATCATCGTTTCAAAATGCCAATTATGTAGCTGTATTAGAAGAAAACCCGTATTTACCAAAGCATATTGAAGTAAATGAAAAAGATCGTTTACTTGCAGAAAGATTTTTAGAAGAAAGTGTATTTTCTTTTAGAAGAGAACGTCTTTTGAAACAAATTGATGAAGCGCTGGATAAGCAAGATAAGGAAGCGTTTCATAAGTTAACAGCTGAGTTAAAGATGTTATAGAATTCATTTGGATTCATAAAATTTTACAAATTTCAGACTTTTTAAGAAAAACTACCTTAATATAGGTAGTTTTTCTTTTTTTACCTCTTTTAGTATGGTTTAATATATATAAAGTGAAAGTTCTGTCATTTGCAGGTGAAGGGAGGGAAGATATTTGAAATGGAGTGTAAAAGATGTGGAGCAGTTTGAGCAAGCAAGAGAGTATGTAGATACCGGTGTTATACCACTTTTATCAATTTCGGCAGCAAAAGAAATGAAAATGGTAGTAGAACAAGGTGAATTTATCGAATTGTTGAGTATGGAGTTGGAAAGAGAATATAAAGGAAGAGTACTTTTACTACCGGCATTTACGTATTTAGTAGAAAGTCAAAAAAATGAAAAAGGTCGTTTGCAAGAATGGACAAATCATTTGCAAAAGCAAGGTTTTAAGCATATTGCTTATGTTACAAGTGATTTTTCATGGAAAGAAGATATGCAAGAGTTACAAGGAGATTTATTTTGGTTTCCTTCATTAGCGTTAGAACAATTTAGTGATCAAGCGAAAAGAGAAGTTATTCATGCACATATAAAAAATATAATGGTGATGTTAGAAGAAAAATGGGGAAAGTAATAATAAACAGAAAGTTCTTATTATTATGAGTAGTATGATATTGACCTGTACCTAAGCGTATTATATCATGATAGTGTCCTAGTTTTTATTTTTTATATAATTTATCACGAGGGGACAATTTCTGATAGAGGGGGGAAATTTTCGTGAGCGAGAAAGAACATCGTGTATCAAGAAGACAGTTTTTAAATTACACCCTTACAGGGGTAGGAGGCTTTATGGCAGCGGGTATTTTAATGCCGATGACGCGATTTGCGCTTGATCCGGTGTTAAGAAAAGAAGCGGGAACGGATATGGTTGCTGTTGCACAAGTAAAGGATATTACAACAGAGCCGAAACGTTTCGACTTTAAGGTGAAGCAGGTTGATGGTTGGTACAAGTCCGAAGAGCCAAAATCAGCTTGGGTTCATAAAGATGAAAGCGGAGACATTGTTGCGTTCTCTCCAGTATGTAAACATTTAGGATGTACAGTTAACTGGAATTCGGACAAAGCACATCCGAATCAATTCTTTTGTCCATGTCACGGGGGCCGTTACACAAAAGACGGGATGAACATTAAAGGCACGCCGCCCCTTGCTCCGCTTGATGTATACGAGTCCAAAGTAAAAGATGGAACGCTGTATTTAGGCAAAGCGAAGCCAAAAGGGGGTGCAAAGTAGATGCTAAATAAAATTTATGATTGGGTAGATGAAAGGTTAGATATTACACCAATATGGCGTGATATCGCTGATCATGAAGTACCTGAACATGTAAACCCGGCACATCACTTTTCTGCATTCGTTTATTGCTTTGGAGGACTTACCTTTTTCGTTACTGTAATTCAAATTTTATCAGGAATGTTTTTGACGATGTATTATGTGCCTGATATTAAAAATGCTTGGGAATCGGTTTATTATTTACAAAATGAAGTTGCATATGGACAAATTGTTCGTGGTATGCACCACTGGGGCGCTAGTCTCGTCATTGTAATGATGTTTTTACATACACTTAGAGTTTTCTTCCAGGGTGCGTATAAAAAGCCTCGTGAGTTAAACTGGATTGTTGGTGTTCTTATTTTCTTTGTTATGTTAGGTCTTGGTTTTACCGGATATTTATTACCGTGGGATATGAAAGCATTATTTGCTACGAAAGTAGGGATTCAAATTGCAGAGCAAACGCCGCTCATTGGTCCTTATATTAAAACATTACTCGCTGGTCATTCCGAAATTGTTGGCGCTCAAACATTAACTCGCTTCTTTGCTATTCACGTCTTCTTCTTACCAGCAGCACTTCTAGGTTTAATGGCCTTCCACTTCATCATGATTCGCAAACAAGGTATTTCCGGTCCGCTATAAGAGATTGCTAAATTAAAGGGGAAAGAACTAAAGGAGGGAGATTATGCATCGCGGCAAAGGGATGAAGTTTGTAGGAGATTCTCGGGTACCAGTAGCTCGGAAACCAAATATTCCAAAAGACTATTCTGAATACCCAGGAAAAACAGAAGCGTTTTGGCCGAACTTCTTGTTAAAAGAATGGATGGTTGGTGCAGTTTTTTTAATCGGTTATTTATGTTTAACAGTGGCGCATCCGTCACCACTTGAGAGAATGGCGGATCCAACTGATGCCGGATATATACCACTTCCAGATTGGTATTTCTTATTCTTGTATCAGTTATTAAAGTATTCTTATGCTTCTGGTTCATTTACTGTAATTGGAGCGTTTATTATGCCAGGGATTGCGTTTGGCGCATTACTGTTAGCTCCATTTCTTGATCGAGGACCAGAAAGACGCCCATTGAAGCGTCCTGTAGCAACTGGATTTATGCTTTTAGCAATTGCATCGATTATCTTTTTAACTTGGGAATCTGTAGCACACCACGACTGGGAAGCTGCAAAAAAACAAGGAGCAATTGTAAAAACAGCACCAGTTGATAAAAATGATGACGGCTATAAATTAATGCAAAAAAATACTTGTTTAACATGTCACGGTGACAATTTACAGGGCGGGGCAGCAGCACCGGCACTGCAAAATTTAACTTTAAAGCCAGAAGAAATTGCTAAAATTGCGAAAGATGGAAAAGGTTCAATGCCTAAAGGCGTATTTAAAGGTACGGATGAGGAATTGAAGAAGCTTTCGGAATTCATTGCTAAGTATAATAAAAAATAATAAAAAGCTGACTACAAATTTTGTAGTCAGCTTTTTATTTTGATGAAAGAAAGTTTACTATATAATAGAGTAGAGTTTGAGGAAAGAATGACTTTGTTTGAAAGGTGTTGGACATACAGCTTGGTTTATTTGTATGCAATGTTAAGACAACGCTCTATATTATTATTTTTATTAGTTATTAACATATTAGGTACAATATACGGATTTATATGGTATGGAAATCAATTAAAAGAAACCTCACCTATATTTTGGCCGTTTGTACCCGATAGCCCGATGGCGAGTCTCTTTTTTGTCTTTGTTTTAATTGCTTTTTTAAGAAAGAGAAATTGGGGATTAATAGAGGCGCTAGCGATTGTTACTTTAATGAAATATGGTATATGGGCTGTTGTTGTAAATGCAATTATGATCTATGTAAAAGGTCCTATTGGTCTTATGGGGTATATGTTAATGCTTTCGCACTTTGCGATGGCAGTACAAGGATTGTTATATGCACCGTTTTACCGTATAAAAAAATGGCATTTTGCGGTAGCGGCTATATGGACATTACATAATGATGCAATTGATTATTTATTTTGGCAAATGCCGAGATATGGAATTATGCATTTGTTTGTAGAAGAAATTGGTTACTTTACGTTTTGGCTAAGCATCATCACACTATGTCTTACATATTATTATTGCTTGCGTGAGAACCGAAAACAGTTTTCTTTATGATAGTTAGAACATTTAGGGGGAGAAAATGAAGAAAAATAAGAGTGGTACAAAAATATTGGATCGATTGATTACTATAGTTGTTTCATATAGCATCGCATTTTCTATATTTGCACTCGCAACAACGGCGGTTGTATACGGAAAATGGCTATATTATTTTGAAATTGATTTTTTAAACATTCCAGATTTAGCGGATATGACGAAGGATGATATTAAAAGAAATTATGATGTGCTTATTACATATTTATCGCCGTTTTATGATGGAGCATTGCAGTTGCCAACATTAGATATGTCTACAAATGGCCGTATTCATTTTGTAGATGTTAAAAATATTTTAGTAAAGATTCAATATGTAATGTATGCGACAGTTATGATTGCAATAATAGGCGGGATTTATTTATTAAAAAAGAAAAATGAAAAGTTTTTACTGCACGGATCAATTTTAACAATTATGTTACCGATCGCGCTCATGTTACCGATCGCTATTAATTTTGAAAAGAGTTTTGTATTATTCCATAAGCTTTTATTCAGTAATGATTATTGGATGTTTGATATTGAAACGGATCCAATTATATTAATGTTACCAGAAGAATTCTTTATGCATGCTGCGTGTGCAATTTTATTATTTATTTTATGCGGCAGCATACTTTGTTACAGCTTGTATAGATATTTCGTAAAAAAGAAAAGGATTTCAAAGGAAAAATTCTCTGTTTAAAGAGAATTTTTTTGTTTGTAAAACGATAATATATTTTTCGGTCTAGTACTGTTCTATTCTTGTCCAAATTAACATATTTTGTACTAGTAGTTATAGGGGGGACCGTGATGAAGAGAACATTAATTGGATTAATAGCATTTCTAATTATAATGTTTCCGTTACGTATATATGCTGAAGAGTGGAGTGAACTAACAGGGTTGTTAGACGACTCATTACAATTAGTGAAGCGTAATGAAGATGAAAAAGCAGTACAAGTATTACAACATTTCTCCGAGCAGTTTGTTATAAAGGGGAATGAAAAGAAGCAAGAAGTAACGCCAGATCAAGTTAGAGTTATTTCTTTAGCTTACGACAAGGCGAAACAATCTCTCTCGGAAACAGATTTAGGTAAACAAGTTAAAATTGATAATGTGTTAGCCCTGCAGCTCGCTGTTGATGCGCAAGTGTCGAAATATCAACCACTTTGGATGGAAAGAGAAAGAAAAGTAATGGGTGCCTTTTCTCAAATGGAAAAAGCGATGAAAAAAGAAGATACGGGACAGTTTCAGCAAACGTTAAACACATTTTTACATGAATTTAATATTATTTATCCAAGTTTAATGATTGCTCTGCCAGAAAACGAAGTGCAGCGTGTAAATGCCCATTTATCTTATTTGGATGAATTTCGTAACGTTATGTTAAATACGAAAGGTGGGCAAATGCAAGTAGGAATCATTAAAGGGGATTTGCAAAAAATATTTCACACAGTAAAAAAAGATGAAATTGCACCCTCTCTCATTTGGTTTATGACAATTACTGGAGGTCTTATTTTATTCACATTAACTTATGTTGGATGGAGAAAGTATAAAGGAGAGAGAGAAAAAAGAAAAAGTAATGTACACTCTAAGAATAGATAATGCAATAAATAAAGATATGGATTGTAAGGTTTATTCATTGACAATGATGTCAGAAGAAAATAGAATGAGAAGTACTATAATTAAAACTTCAACGGAGGTTCAGAGGTTCATGATGTTTTATTTAATTTACTTCGCGATCATAATGATCATACCGTTGTATGCACAGTCAAAAGTACGTAGTGCCTATAGCAAGTATTCACAAGTTTATTCAACTTCAGGTATGACAGGAGCGGAAGTGGCTCGAAAAATTTTAGATGAGAATGGATTATACAACGTAGCTGTAGAAGAAACACCAGGTCATTTATCAGACCATTATGATCCAACTGCCAAAACAGTTCGATTATCAACAGATAACTATTACGGTCATTCAGTTGCTGGTACAGCAGTTGCAGCACACGAAGTAGGACACGCAATTCAAGACGCAAAAGATTATAACTTTATGCGTATTCGTCATTCGTTAGTGCCAGTTGCAAACTTTGGATCAAATATTTCTTGGGTATTTATTATGATTGGTGCCTTTGCATCTATGTCTAATTTGTTGTTATTAGGTATCATTTTAATGGCAGCAGGTGTTGTGTTCCAACTTGTTACATTACCTGTTGAATTTGATGCATCAAAGCGTGCAATGCAACAAATTGAAGCGTTAGGTATCGTATCAACAGATGAATATGGCCAAGCTCGTAAAGTATTAAATGCGGCAGCATTAACATATGTAGCGGCTGCAGCTGTAGCGGTATTTGAATTATTACGTCTCGTATTAATGTATACTGGTATGCAGCGTAGCGACGACTAAAGACTATCAATTTTGATAGTCTTTTTTTATATTGTGGATTGAATTATATAATGTATTGCAAATAGAAATAATAGAAGGAATAGAAGTAATGCGGAAAGGCGGTGGGGGAAGTGAAATATCCAAGTCATATAGTAAAACAAGTGAAAGAACAAAGCGCTTCTTATCAGTTAGAAGGCTTTTTAAGTGGACAAGGTCCTGAAAATCCAAAATTTATGTTGTTAGGAGAAGCGCCTGGTGAAACAGAAATTCATAATGGGATTCCGTTTAGCGGGAGAGCGGGAAAACAATTAATGGGTTTTTTAGAACGGATTCATGTTACAAGGGAAGAAGTATATATTACGAGCGCTGTTCGGAGTAGACCTTATAAGTGGCGAGAGAAAAAAGAACGAAATGGTGAAATCATACAGAAAAAGTATAATAGAACGCCAAATCAAGGAGAAATACTTGCCCATGCCCCTTTGTTAGATTATGAATTAGAGAAAATAAATCCGAATCTTATCGTCACACTTGGAAATATCGGCCTTCAACGTTTAACAGGAAAAAATAAAAAAATAACTGATGTGCACGGACAATTATTAAAACAGCCTATTCAAAAAGTAAAGGATATGCAAAGTGCAGCGTTTACATGGTCAGAGAAAGAATATCATATTTTCCCGACTTTTCATCCTGCTTCCATTTTTTATAATCGGAGTTTATTGGAGCTTATTTATGAGGATTTAGAGAAACTTAAAAAACATGTAATAAAAAACTAGAAAAGCTAGAGAGCTTTTCTAGTTGAGTTTATGTATGTAACGGATTTTTATTTTCATCTAATGTAAAACCTTCACCAACTACATCATGTACATCACTTACTGCAACAAAGGCATGAGGATCTACAGAAGTAATAATATTTTTTAATTTCACGATTTCATTTTTAGCAACAACGCAATATAATACGTTCCGTTCCACTTTTGTATACGATCCAACAGCTTTTAAAAAAGTAGCTCCGCGTTCCATATCAGATAAAATTTTGGCAGCAATTTCATCGTTTTTATCTGAGATAATAGTTGCTCCTTTCGCCGCATAGGCTCCTTCTTGCATAAAATCAATGACCTTAGCACCGATAAAAACAGCAACTAACGTATACATGCCCTCGCGGTATGATAAATATGTAATAATCGAGACGATAATGACGATAGCATCAAACATAAACATCGTTTTCCCCATACTCCAGCCAACATATTTATGAGCGAGTCTCGCGATAATATCTACACCGCCAGTAGTCCCGCCATATTTAAATATTATTCCAAGACCGATACCAATAAATGCCCCGGCGAATAAAGCCGCGAGTGTCATATCATTTTGTAAATTTAAATGTAAGTTCAGAACATCGTAACGCTGAAAAATCCATAGAAATAAAGATACGCTAAAGGTGCCGATTAGTGTATATAAAAATGTCGTTCTTCCAAGTAACTTCCAACCAATAATAAATATAGGGATATTTAAAATTAAGTTTGAGTAAGAAGGGTCAAACTTAAATAGAAAATACAATAATAGTGTAATACCGGTAAATCCACCTTCCGCAAGGTGATTTTCAATATTGATATTCACAATACCGAAAGAAAAAATAGCGGAACCGATTAAAATGAAAATGATATTTCGAATCTTCAAATTTGATGTCATATAGAAATCCCCCTAATTATGTAGATTGCATTGCTCCGCTGAAACGGTAAAACATAATGATAAGTAATTTCTAGTTGTTAGTAAAAATAGTGAAGGCTACAAAAATCTGATTGGTTCAACTAATCTTTTGCGAAAAGCATGCAAAAGAAGTTTCACTTTATTATAGTCTATCCAAAAAAGGGTCGCAAATAGGTGTTTGGCGGGGAATAATATTTGTCAAATCGCGATGAATTGGCTAACATGAAAGAGGAAGGATTAGAGGTGAATTGTATGGAAGCAAAAACGATGAAGGATATGCAGAAAGAAGTAGATGCATATATTGGTCAGTTTAAAGAAGGTTATTTCAGTCCACTTGCAATGATGGCTCGTTTAACGGAAGAAATGGGGGAGCTTGCAAGAGAGGTTAATCATTATTATGGTGAGAAACCGAAGAAAACAACTGAAACAGAACGTAGTATTGAAGAAGAGCTTGGAGATGTATTATTTGTTATGATTTGTATGGCAAATAGTTTAAATATTGATTTAGAAACAGCACATAACATTGTAATGAATAAATTTAATACTCGCGATAAAGATCGCTGGACACGTATTGATGAGGGAGAGAAAGAATAATGAAAGAAATTAAAGTAATTAAAGTAATTATCGCTGGACCAAGAGGGCGTATGGGACATGAAGCAGTCCTTCTTATGGAAAGAACGGAACATTTTAATTTAGTAGCAGCAGTGGATTATAAGCATGGTGGAGAGAAAATCTCTGATTTACCGGGCATGCCAGCGTTACAAGCGCCAATTTACGCAGATTTACATACTTGTTTAGAGGAAGTAGAAGCAGATGTGTTGTTAGATTTAACAACGCCAGAAGTTGGGAAACAACACGTTACACTAGCAGTTGAGCGTGGACTTCGTTCTGTGATTGGTACAACTGGATTTACAGAAGAAGAACTAAAGCAATTAACAGAGAATGCGAAAGAAAAAGCAGTAGGAACAATTATCGCTCCAAACTTTGCAATTGGTGCAGTTCTTATGATGAAATTCTCACAAATGGCAGCGAAGTACTTCCAAGATGTTGAAGTAATTGAATTGCATCATGATCAAAAATTAGATGCACCATCTGGTACAGCTGTAAAAACAGTAGAATTAATTCGTCAAAACCGTGAATCAAAGCAGCAAGGTCACCCAAATGAAGTAGAGCAACTAGAAGGTGCTCGTGGTGCAAATGTAGACGGCATTCACATTCATAGTGTACGTTTACCAGGACTTATTGCACACCAAGAAGTAATGTTTGGTGGAGATGGACAAATGTTAACGGTTCGCCATGATTCATTCAATCGTGCATCCTTTATGTCAGGTGTAAAATTATCAATTGATACAGTAATGAATTTAGATCATCTTGTGTACGGATTAGAAAACATTATCGACTAAAGGGGAGACAACGGATGAAAATTGCCTTAATCGCACATGACAAAAAGAAAAATGACATGGTTTCGTTTGCATACGCATATAAACCAATTTTTGAACAACATGAATTGTTTGCAACAGGGACGACAGGACTTCGTATTATGGAGGCAACTGGTTTAGTTGTAACAAGATATCAATCGGGTCCTCTTGGTGGTGATCAAGAAATTGGTGCCATGATTGCGAAAAATGATATGGATATGGTGATTTTTTTCCGGGATCCACTAACTGCTCAGCCGCATGAACCAGATGTAAATGCATTGCTTCGTCTATGTGATGTATATGCGATTCCACTTGCAACGAATATGGCAAGTGCTGAAATGTTAATGCACGCATTAGAGCGAGGAGATTTAGATTACCGTAAGTTTAGAAAATGAGGGGAACAATTATGAGTGGATTACATATAGTAGCGTTTGGTGCTCATGCCGATGATGTTGAAATCGGCATGGCAGGTACCATTGCTAAATATACGAAGCAAGGGTATGAAGTAGGTATTTGTGATTTAACTGAAGCTGATCTTTCTTCTAATGGAACAATAGAATTGAGAAAAGAAGAAGCAAAGGCGGCAGCTCGTATAATGGGAGTAAAAACGAGACTGAATTTAGCGATGCCAGACCGTGGTTTGTATATGAAAGAAGAGTATATACGTGAAATTGTAAAGGTGATTCGTACATATAAACCAAAACTAGTTTTTGCGCCGTATTATGAAGATCGTCATCCAGATCATGCGAATTGTGCAAAACTTGTGGAAGAAGCTATTTTTTCAGCGGGAATTCGTAAATATATGCCAGAGCTTCCACCACATCGTGTGGAGTCTTTTTATTATTATATGATTAATGGTTTTCATAAACCGAATTTTTGTATAGATATAAGTGAGTACCTTTCTATAAAAGTGGAAGCATTAGAAGCATATGAAAGTCAGTTTTCAACAAGTAGTGATGGTGTGAAAACGCCGTTAACAGAAGGTTATGTTGAAACTGTGGTCGCTCGAGAGAAAATGTTTGGAAAAGAAGTTGGAGTCTTATATGCCGAGGGATTTATGAGTAAGAAACCGGTTTTATTACATGCTGATTTAATAGGGGGATGTAAATGAAATTAAAAATAGGTATTACATGTTATCCTTCTGTAGGTGGTTCTGGAGTTGTTGGAACAGAATTAGGAAAGCAATTAGCGGAACGCGGGCATGAAATTCATTTTATTACATCGGGTTTACCATTCCGGTTAAATAAAGTATATCCAAACATTTATTTTCATGAAGTGACGGTAAATCAATACTCTGTATTTCAATATCCACCATACGATTTAGCGTTAGCGAGTAAAATGGCAGAAGTTGCACAAAGAGAAAACCTAGATATTTTACATGTGCATTACGCAATACCACATGCAATTTGTGCTTATTTAGCAAAACAAATGATTGGAGAGCGTATTAAAATTGTTACAACCTTGCATGGAACAGATATTACTGTGTTAGGTTCCGACCCTTCGCTAAATAATTTAATTCGTTTTGGTATTGAGCAATCTGATGTTGTGACGGCTGTCTCGCATTCATTAATTAACGAAACGCATGAGCTTGTAAAACCAAATAAAAACATTCAAACGGTATATAACTTTATAGACGAACGTGTATATTTCAAGCGTGATATGTCTCAATTAAAGAAAGAATACGGTATAAGTGAGAGTGAAAAGATACTAATTCACATTTCAAATTTCCGTAAAGTGAAACGTGTTCAAGATGTTGTTCAGGCATTTGCTAAAATTGTTACAGAAGTAGATGCGAAGTTGCTTCTTGTTGGAGATGGACCAGAATTTTGCACGATTTTACAGATAGTGAAAAATCTACATATTGAAGATCGCGTCTTATTCTTAGGGAAGCAAGATAATGTTGCAGAGCTACTTGCGATGAGTGATTTAATGTTGCTTCTTTCAGAGAAGGAGAGTTTTGGTCTTGTTTTATTAGAAGCGATGGCGTGTGGTGTACCTTGTATCGGAACAAGGGTTGGAGGTATTCCAGAAGTCATTCAACATGGTGAAACAGGATATTTATGTGAAGTTGGCAATCCAACAGGAGTGGCAAATCAAGCCATTCAGCTATTAAAGGATGAAGAACTTCACCGTAATATGGGAGAGCGAGCAAGAGAAAGTGTTTACGAGCAGTTCCGCTCTGAAAAAATCGTCTCACAATATGAAACGATTTACTACGATGTACTAAGGGATGACAAAAATGGAAAAATTTAAAAAAGCTAGTTCTATTATTGAGACTTTAAAGCAACAAGGACATGAGGCTTACTTTGTCGGTGGAAGCGTACGAGATCTTATTATCGATAGGCCAATTGGTGATATTGATATTGCGACATCTGCTTTACCAGAAGAAGTGATGGCTATATTTCCAAGACATGTTCCTGTTGGTCTTGAGCATGGAACTGTAATTGTGGTAGAAAATGGTGAACCTTATGAGGTAACCACTTTTCGAACAGAGAGCGAATATGAAGATTTTCGAAGACCTAGTAGTGTTCAATTCGTTCGTTCATTAGAAGAGGATTTAAAACGTCGTGATTTCACAATGAATGCAATTGCGATGACAGAAGAAGGCAAGATGGTTGATTTATTTGCTGGACAGCAAGCGATTCAAAAGAGAGAAATTGTGACGGTTGGAAATGCTGCGGATCGTTTTCAAGAAGACGCCCTGCGAATGATGCGTGGTATTCGTTTCGTAAGTACGTTAGGTTTTTCTTTAGAAATGAAAACGAAACAAGCAATTGAAACATATGGACATTTGCTAGAACATATTGCAATTGAGCGAATTACAGTGGAGTTTGAGAAACTGTTAACTGGTACATATTGTGTGAAGGGCTTGCAAGAATTAGTAGAAACGAAGCTATTTTCTCATCTTCCATATTTACAAATGTCAGAAGAGAGATTATTAAAAGCTACGCAGTATAACTGGGATTCTTTTGAAACGGACATTGAGGCATGGGCATTCTTCTTATATTGTATTGGGGAAGAGCATCCATCTGTCTTTTTACGTCAATGGAAGTTTTCGAATAAAAAAATAAAAGATATCGTCGCAGTTTTATTAACACTCCGTACGAGAAAGGAGAAGGATTGGGATACAGTCCTTCTTTATAAAACGGGAATTCATATCGCTGAAATGGCAGAAAGAGTATATGAAGCGATAATTGAAAGCTATGATAATACATCTGTTAAACGGGTACAAACGTTGTTTGAAGCATTGCCAATAAAGAGTCGCCAAGAAATGAATGTGACTGGGAATGATTTATTAAAATGGGCAAATAAAAAGCCCGGTCCGTGGGTTGCTGAAATGATTCAAAAAATTGAAGAAGCAATCGTACAAGGAAACGTAGGTAATGAGAAAGAGTGTATAAGGGAGTGGCTGCAAGAATGCAATCTACTATAAGAAAGCAGTTATTGCAAGTTTTTTCAGAAGCGGATGGCGCGTTTGTATCTGGCCAAACGATTAGTGATAAACTTGGTTGTTCAAGAACCGCTGTGTGGAAACATATGGAGGACCTTCGGAATGAGGGATATGAACTTGAAGCTGTGCGTCGACTAGGTTATCGCATTGCGGGTAAGCCAGACAAAGTAACTGCTAATGAAATTCAGTTAGGGTTACAAACGAAACATATTGGTAGAACGGTATATTTTGAAGAAACTGTTGAATCCACGCAGCATATTGCAGCAAAACTTGCTTATGAAGGCGCAGAAGAAGGAACGATTGTTGTGGCAGAAGAACAAACGTCGGGTAGAGGTCGTTTAAGCAGGAAATGGTATTCACCAAAAGGAACAGGCATTTGGATGAGTATTATTTTACGTCCATCAATCCCGGTTCATCATGCACCACAACTTACTTTATTAGCGGCTGTTAGCGTTGCACAAGCAATTGAAAAGTGCACGGGTGTAAACGTAGGAATAAAATGGCCGAATGATATTTTAATTCAAGGTAAAAAGGCTGTAGGTATATTAACAGAAATGCAGGCAGATCCTGATAAAATTAATGCTGTCATTATGGGCATTGGTATTAATGCGAATCAAAAGCAAGAACATTTTGATGAGGAAATTCAACACATTGCTACTTCTTTAGCGATTGAATCCGGTGAGCCAATTGTTCGTGCAGAGCTTATGCAACAAATCTTTTTACAACTAGAAAAATTATATGAAGAGTATTTACAAAATGGTTTCTCTGTCATTAAAATTCTTTGGGAAAGTTATGCTGTGAGCATCGGGAAAGAAATTACCGCTCGAACGATGAGAGAGACAATTACAGGCGTAGCAAAAGGAATTACAGAGGATGGTGTATTGCTTCTGAAGGACCATGAAGGGAAAGTACATCACATTCATTCTGCGGATATCGAAATTAAGTAAAAGAAGTTCCTTTTTGGAACTTCTTTTTATCCCTTTCGGCAAGAAGGTAGGCTGAACTCTTTTGTTTCGTTCATAAAAATTTTTTGAGGGCGAATATTTGTTTTTTGTCTTACGATATAATCTGTCGTAGGTAAGGAAGGAATATATCGTAAGACAACGAAATTGGATAATAATCGTTTAATTACTTGAGCCAAAAGGAATTACAATGAAGAACATGTTCACATTTTGTTCTATTTCGTTCCAAATATTGATTTGGAACGAAATAATTTTAATGAACTCTCTAAGAAAGGTGGTGAAATCAATGGCTAGAAAGAAAGCAGTGAAAGTATTACGTAAACAAAAGAAAAGAGAAAACATGCAACGGTTCACTCAGAAACAGAATATCGGACGAGCTTGCCTTACGGCTAAAGAATTCCGCTTACTGCAACGCATGTCACATAGTTCAAAAGCATTGCGAAATGTTGGACTGTACACGATTAAAAAAAGTTATTTGAACCATAATAAAATAGCTACTGTAAAAGAAGTGGATACTGCTATGCAAGCCGATATGAACTACTGGGGCATTCAATCAAACTCTGTTCAAGCGATTCGTAGAGCCTTATTTACAGAAGTGAAGAGCTTTTTTAAAGCATGGGAACAGTGGAAGAAAAAACCTGAAACATTCACAGGCCGTCCTAAGTTTCCGAATTATTCTCGTTCAACTGACAAACGAATTATTGAAATCTATCAAGTTCCAAAAGTGGATGATAACGGGTATTGGATGATTCCGATGAATGTTGCATTCAGAAAAAAATTTGGTTCTATTAAAATACGTATGCCTAAAAATTTAAGAAATAAAAAAATCTCCTACATTGAGATTGTACCGAAGCAAAAAGGTCGGTTCTTTGAGGTGCATTACACATATGAGATGCACGTTTCTCAAATGAAGAAACCATCCACGACTACGAGTAACGCTTTGAGTTGCGATTTAGGTGTAGATAGATTATTAAGTTGCGTAACAAATACAGGTGATGCATTTTTAATTGATGGAAAAAAGCTAAAATCCATTAACCAGTACTTCAACAAAATGATACGTAATCTCCAACAGAAAAATGTGAAAAATGGACTTTCCAAACGTGTTGTAACGAACAAAATGGCTGCACTTTGGCATAAAAGGGAAAGACAAATAAATGGTTACATTTCACAAACTGTAGGCTTGTTGTTCAAAAAAGTGAAAGCATGTAACATAGATACAGTTGTCGTAGGGTATAACGCTGGTTGGAAACAAAAATCTGATATGGGAAAAAAGAATAATCAAACATTTGTTCAAATCCCATTTCATAAACTGCTTGCAGCAATTGAGAATAAGTGTGTAAAAGAAGGTATACGATTTTTAAAACAAGAAGAAAGTTATACTTCAAAAGCCAGTTTCCTAGACAAAGATAGGATTCCTGTTTGGTCTAAGGATGATAGAACTCATTATTGTTTTAGTGGTAAACGGATCACTCGTGGTCTGTATCGAAGTAAATCAGGACAATGTATTCACGCTGATATTAATGGTGCATTGAATACATTGCAAAAATCAAGAGTTATAGAATTGGATGACAATCTCAAAATGAAAACGCCGATTCTATTAGAAGTGCAAAAACGTAAGGCTGTTGCTTCGTGCATAGCTTAGTGGGTGCGTCAACCATCCATGTGTACTCGACTTGTCGGGGCTTGTAGCACACGCCGGATTCATCTGAGTGGTGGCTTCTTCCATAAGGAAGAATTGCTCTTTTTCGAAAGGGTGGTGCAAGTGGGGAAATGATTGTTTGTTTCTAGTACCAACCAAAAACATACTTGGGGTGTTACCGTAAGGCGGCATGAATTCTAGAGCGTCAACTGTCTAGCTATAGATGAAAAGACCTAGCGTTCTAACTCAAGCCCCCACTGAAACGTTTCATCTCAGTGGGGGGAGTTGACTTGACTATTACTTTGCCTTCCATGCCTTTAAGAAGGTGGTACCGACATATTAATTCATATGTACGAGTAACCTGCATCATTAGTTTACGAGTTATACAATGCATGTAAACAAAGCTATTTATCCTTTCTATGGGTGCGTTAGTTATGGAAATTTCACATACCGTAATGAGGATAAAAAAATATTTTTTCAAAAAAATATAGTAATTCCTTTTTGGAGTTTGCTATAATTAGTTCGAATGTGGGCAGTATCAGAGCGAACTGCACCATGATTCGAAGCAATACGAAAAATAATAACTTGGATTCTGCCTTGATCCAATAACGGACTGGGACAGAGGGATGAATAATGCCGACTAACACACAACCCTTCTGCCCTTTTATGGCCAGAGGGGTTTTTTATATGATTTCGGCCATCTCCTCTCTCCTGTATAAAGGAGGAGTAGTTTTTGAAAACAAAAACAGATTTTTTGAAGATGAAAGAGCAAGGTGAGCCGATTACGATGCTAACGGCGTATGATTATCCATCTGCTAAGTTAGCAGAAGAAGCTGAAGTTGATATGATTCTAGTTGGAGATTCCCTTGGGATGGTTGTGCTCGGCTACGATTCAACAGTACCTGTAACAGTAGAGGATATGATTCATCATACGAAAGCTGTACGCCGAGGAGCGAAAGAGACGTTTATTGTAACTGATATGCCATTTATGTCGTATCATGTGTCGCCTCAAGATACGATGGTGAATGCACGCCGCATTGTTCAAGAGAGTGGTGCTCATGCACTGAAGGTAGAAGGTGCAGGGGAAGTGGTCTCAACTATTCATTACTTGACGAATGCGGGAATTCCTGTCGTGGCACACTTAGGCTTAACTCCTCAATCTGTAGGAGTACTAGGTGGGTATAAAGTACAAGGAAAAGATGCTGAAAGTGCAAAAAAATTAATAGAAGATGCGAAGAGATGTGAGGAAGCTGGTGCGATAGCGCTTGTGTTAGAATGTGTGCCAATGCAGTTAGCGGAATTAATTTCGAAGCAACTAACAATTCCGACGATTGGAATTGGAGCAGGGAAAAAAGTAGATGGGCAAGTACTTGTCTATCATGATCTTATCTCATACGGCGTAAATCGTGTTCCGAAATTTGTGAAGCAATATACGTCTGTTCAAGAGGAGATTGTGCGAGGGATTTCACAATACGTTACTGAAGTAAAGACAGGACAATTTCCAGAAGAAAAACATTCGTTCACAATGAAAGAGGAAGAATGCTTAGCGTTATACGGAGGAAAACAATAATGAAAATCGTAACTACAGTGCAAGAGATGCAGCAAATTACAAACGAACTTCGTATAAGTGGAAAAAGTATTGGTTTTGTTCCAACGATGGGGTATTTACATGAAGGTCATGCGACTTTATTACGTAAGGCAAGAGAAGAAAATGAAATTGTGGTTTTAAGCGTGTTTGTCAATCCGCTACAGTTTGGGCCGAATGAAGATTTAGATCGATACCCTCGTGATATTGATAGAGATGAAAATGTAGCAAAAGAAAACGGTGTAGATTATTTATTTTATCCGAGCGTAGAAGAAATGTATCCAGCAGAACAAACGACAACAGTAGCAGTTGTGAAGCGTACCGATGTATTATGTGGCAAACAAAGACCTGGTCATTTCGCTGGAGTTGCGACTGTACTAATGAAACTATTTAATATTACATTGCCAACGCGTGCTTATTTTGGTATGAAAGATGCACAGCAAGTTGCTGTCATTGAAGGATTTGTCGCTGATTTTAATATTCCGGTTACGATCGTACCAGTGGATATTGTAAGGGAAGTAGATGGATTAGCGAAAAGTTCTCGTAACGTGTATTTATCACAAGAAGAGCGTGAAGAGGCTCCTCATTTATACCGCAGTCTATGTAAAGCGAAAGAAAGAATTGAAGCAGGCGAACGTAATGCAGAAATCATTACAACTCTTGTGAAAGAGTATATTGAGACGTATACGAAAGGCACTGTAGATTATGCTGATTTATATGCCTATCCTTCACTACAAGTAATAGATAAAATTGAAGGACGAATGATTTTAGCAATTGCAGTTAAATTTGAGAATGTACGATTAATTGACAATATAACATTAACGGTTAAATAAGGGGGAGCATCTATGTTTCGCACAATGATGAGAGCGAAGTTACATCGCGCTACGGTAACAGAAGCAAATTTAAATTATGTAGGTAGTATTACAATTGATGAAGATTTAATGGATGCAGTAAATATTGTAGAAAATGAAAAAGTACAAATTGTAAATAACAATAATGGTGCGCGCTTAGAGACATATGTTATTAAAGGAGAACGCGGTAGCGGTGTTGTTTGTTTAAATGGTGCAGCTGCAAGGCTTGTACAGCCAGGGGATAAAGTTATTATTATTTGCTACGGTTTAGTGGCAGAAGAAAATATTCATAACCAAGAGCCGAAAATTGCAGTATTAGACGATGATAATCAAATTATCCAAATGTTAGGCGCTGAAAAAGCGGGTACGATATTATAAGTAAGAAGGCTATCTCTATTACGGAGATAGCTTTTTTGTGCATCTTTTCATTAAGATGAGATAAAACGTGGTATAGTAACATTATATAATTTTGTGTTTGATAGGTAAGAAATTGAGGTGTTACATATATGAGTAAACGTTATGTCGTTGTGGATTTAGAGACGACAGGGAACTCCTGGAAGGACGGGAAGGATAAAATTACCCAAATCGCAGCTGTTGTAGTGGAAGATGGAGAGATACTAGAGATTTTTTCATCTTTTATTAATCCGAAGAGAGAGATTCCGCCATTTATTACAGAATTAACAGGGATTGATGAGAGTATGGTTAAGCAAGCCCCGTTATTTCAAGATGTAGCCCCGATGGTTGTTGAACTATTGCAAGGTGCAGTTTTCGTTGCACATAACGTTCACTTTGATTGGAATTTTTTAACAGAAGAATTAAGGCGTGCTGGATATACAGAAGTACATTGTCCGAAAGTTGATACAGTTGAGTTGGCGCAAATTCTTTTGCCGACGGCTGATAGTTATAAATTACGTGATTTAGCTAAACAACATGAATTAGAGCACGATCAACCGCATCGTGCGGATAGTGATGCTCTTGCAACAGCGGAATTATTTTTACAATTTTTAAATGAAATTGAAAATTTGCCACTTGTCACCTTGCAATCGCTTTATGAATTGAGCGATGTTTTTCAAAGTGATATAGCGGATTTACTTTCTGAAAATATTTTAAAGAAAATGATGCATGGTAGAAAAGCGGCAGAGGGGTATGAAGTATATCGAAATATTGCGCTTCGAAAACGAAATTATGCTTTAAATCTCAGTGAAACATGTTCATCTAAATTTGATGCTTTCTTGCATAAGGCAATCGATAAACTTGAATTGAATATGCCAAAGTTTGAAAAAAGAGAAAGCCAACAGATTATGATGAAGGAAATATATACAGCACTAAGAGATTCTAGGTTTTCACTAATTGAAGCAGGAACAGGAACAGGGAAGACTCTTGCATATTTACTTCCAAGTATTTATTTTGCAACGAAAAAAGAAGAACCTGTCATCATAAGTACCCAAACAGTACAACTGCAACAACAAATATTAGAAAAAGAAATTCCAATATTACAGAAAATAATGCCATTTTCATTTGAAGTAGCTCTTTTGAAAGGAAGAAAGCATTATCTTTGTCTACATAAATTTGAATATGCTTTGCAAGAGGAAGAGAAAAATTATGATATGGCGCTCACAAAGGCAAAAATTTTAGTGTGGTTATTGCAAACAGAAACTGGCGATCGTGATGAATTAAATATTCCTGAGGGCGGAAAGTTACTTTGGAACCGTATTTGTAGTGATGTACATAGTCCAGGCGGGATGCAAAGCAACTGGTATAGCCGTTGTTTTTATCAACGAGCAAAGAATAAAGCATTATTTGCAGATATCGTTATTACAAATCATGCGTTATTATTTCAAGATTTTTCAAGCGAAGAACCACTATTTGCTTCATGTGAACATATTATTTTTGATGAAGCTCATCATATCGAGGAAGCGGCGAGTAGAACATTAGGTGAACAGTTCTCCTGTATGTATTTTCAATTAGTTTTATCTCGTCTTGGTACGCTAGAAACAGATGATGTACTTTCTAAAGTATATAAAATGATGAAAAAATCAGAGCAAGCCTCTCGTTCGACTTTCCGTATGGTGAGTCATAGTTTGAAGGAATTGAAATTTGATGCGGATGAGCTATTCCAAATGTTACGTGCTTTCATCTTTAAACAAACAAAGCAGGAACAAGGGATAAGCAATATGCCACTCATTTATCGATATAACACGGAAGTAGAGAAAGGTAAGTTATGGGATAGCATTACCGAGTTAACAAATCGTTTTGTATACGATGTAAGAAAATTATTAACTACACTTGAGAAGCAAGTTGATATATTGCAAAGTAAATTAGAATGGGAGATGCATGTTGTTACAGGTGAATTTATGCATTTAATTGAGTTGTTGAGAAAGATGGAACAATCTTTACAATTACTCATTTTAGAAAAAAATTCATACGTGACATGGATGGAGACTGAAACGAAGGGGACAATTCATTCAACCGTTTTATATGCACAGCCTGTTCATATTGGTGAAAGGCTTGCGGATGAATTTTTAACACAGAAAAAGAGTGTTATTTTCACATCAGCAACGTTAACAGTAAATGATTCATTTGACTATATAAAAGAAGAGCTAGGTTTACATGATTTTGCTCCCAATACATTACAGGTTCCGTCACCATTCCGTTTTGAAGAACAGATGAAATTAATGGTTTCAACAGATGTGCCTTTTATTAAGCAAGCAAGTAATGAAGAATATATTGAATCCGTGTCGGCACATATTGCAAAAATAGCGAAAGCTACAAAAGGTAGAATGCTTGTTTTATTCACTTCTTATGAGATGTTGAAAGAAGCGTATACGAATTTGAAAAATGATGAGGAATTAGAGGGGTATTTATTATTAACGCAAAGTGTGAATAATAAGAGCCGAAGTCGTCTCATTCGTAAATTTCAAGAGTTCGACAAATCGATTTTGTTAGGAACAAGTAGTTTTTGGGAAGGGATAGATATACCTGGAGATGCCCTTAGTTGTCTTGTTATTGTACGACTTCCCTTTACACCTCCTCATCAACCGATGATGGAAGCAAAAGGAGAGTGGTTACAAAATCAAGGAGAGGACGTATTCGCTAAGTTAGCACTCCCGCAAGCAATCTTGCGTTTCAAACAAGGATTTGGTCGTCTAATTAGAACAAGTACAGATACCGGAACAGTATTTGTATTAGACCGTCGTTTGACAAGCGCTTCTTATGGAAAACGTTTTTTACAATCAATCCCAACTGTTCCGCTTTATGAAGGCCCTTTAGAAGAATTATTAGAACAATTAAAGGAACGGCCAAATAAATAAAATTGGAAGAAAAATACGCCTGAAGTACATTTAAGCTTCAGGCGTAAAAAATGTGGGTAGGAGGAATTTTATTTTTCTTACTTCTTGTATACAAAATGTATTGGTTTTCGACTTGAAACCTTTTTTTGCAGTACATGTCCTGCTATAATAGATGGGTGATGAAGCAGGGGTTGTAAAGAATGTACTCTTATTGTAACCGTATTGCGTTCTTCTATAATTAGAAATTTTTGTGTAACGGAGGAGTTTTTTCATGGATAAGAAAATCGAAGTCCTATCAACGACGCGTCTTAAATATTCGTCTGACTTGTATAAAATCGTTGATAGTTTGAATCGTACGTTAAAAGAGCAGGACCTCATGTTCGGATTAGCATTAGACGAAAAAGATAAAGAAACAGCTGTATTTACGATTTACAGAACGTAGTGATACAATGAAAAAGTGGATCTTTGCAATCGTTATCGTAATCGTTGCTAGCGGAATATATGGGGCGTATGTTTATAATAAAGCAATGGAAAAGAAAATCCATAAAGAGGAAAAATCTGTAGAAATTGCAAAAGAAAAGGCAAAGCTTACAAAAGTAAAATCTGTAGATTATTATAACGGAAATTCTTCATATACAGTCGTACAAGGTGTAGACGAAAAAGGAGAACAAATTATTGTTTGGGTGCCTAATAAAAAAGGGAATGTCCTTGTGAAGAAAAAGAGTGAAGGTATTCCTGAAAAAGAAGCTTTGCAAAAGTTGGCTGAACAAGCTACAGGAAAAGGCGATGAGCCGAAGCCAAAGCCAAAAGAAATTATAAAAGTAAAATTAGGTGCTCAAAACGATATTCCGTTGTGGGAAATTACATATATTGATCAGGAAGATCGTTATACGTATTATTATTTAGAGTTTCAAAATGGGGCTTATGCTGGTCACTACAGCATTGAAAAATAGATGTAGGGGGAACTACAAATGAAATTAGCAAAGCGAGTAGCTGCTTTAACACCATCTGCAACTTTAGAAATTACAGCAAAGGCACAAGCATTAAAAGCAGAAGGTCATGATGTAATTGGATTAGGGGCAGGAGAACCTGACTTTAATACGCCAGAACATATTATGGATGCTGCACATAAAGCGATGTTAGAAGGACATACGAAGTATACACCAACAGGTGGATTACAAGCGTTAAAACAAGAAATTGTGAAGAAGTTTACACGTGATCAAGGAATTGCGTATGATCCATCTGAAATTATTGTATGTAACGGTGCAAAGCATGCATTATATACATTATTCCAAGTGTTGCTTGATGAAGGAGATGAAGTTATCATCCCAACTCCTTATTGGGTAAGTTATCCTGAGCAAGTAAAGCTTGCTGAAGGTAAGCCAGTTTACGTAGAAGGCCTGGAAGACAATGAGTACAAAATTACAGCGAAGCAGCTGCGTGAGGCAATTACAGAGAAAACGAAAGCAGTTATTATTAATTCACCGAGCAATCCAACAGGAATGATTTATAGCAAAGAGGAATTACAACAGCTTGGAGAAATATGTTTAGAACACGATATTTTAATCGTTTCAGATGAAATTTATGAAAAGTTAATTTATGGTGGAGCAGAATATACTTCGATTGCCCAGCTTTCTAATGCATTAAAAGAACAAACACTTATTATTAATGGTGTATCTAAATCTCATTCTATGACAGGATGGCGTATTGGATATGCAGCAGGAAATAAGCAGCTTATTAAAGCGATGACGAACTTAGCGAGTCATAGTACGTCAAACCCTACGTCAATCGCTCAATACGGTGCAATTGCAGCATACGCAGGCTCACAACAACCTGTAGAAACAATGCGTCAAGCATTTGAAGAAAGATTAAACATTATTTATGATAAATTAATTCAAATCCCTGGCTTTACTTGCATTAAACCACAAGGTGCATTTTACTTATTCCCTAATGTAAAAGAAGCTGTAGCTTTATCAGGATACGAAACTGTGGATGATTGGGCAAAAGCTCTATTAGAAGAGGAAAAAGTGGCTCTTGTACCAGGTACAGGATTTGGTGCTCCAAATAACGTTCGTTTATCATATGCGACATCTCTTGAACAAGTAGAGAAAGCATTAGAACGCATTCATACGTTTATGAAAAGTAAAGTGCAAGCTTAATTGTATATTTTATTAACGCAATACAAAAAACCTTCCTACATAATAGGAAGGTTTTTTTGACGAATTGTGGCAAAAAGAAATAGCGAAAGGTGTGTTATACTAGAGAGCGAGGTGTTTGGTGATGAAAAAGAAAATGATGTTACAGTGGTTTGAGCAGGGAAGCATTGCAATTCCAAAATTACTTATGATGCATTATAAAAAATTAGGGTTAAATGAAATGGAATTTATGGTTGTACTTCATGTACACACATTTTTAGAATCGGGCAATTCGTTTCCGACTCCGTCAGAGATTTCAGAACGGATGACGATTACTGAAATGAAATGTATGGAAGTAATTCAGACATTGATTCAAAAAGGTTTTTTATCACTAGAAGGTGGACAAAAATCAGAAGCGATGATGTGTGAAAGTTATTCTTTACAACCGCTATGGGAAAAAATATTGCATTTCTTAATGAACGAATCAATAGAGGAAGAACAAAAAGAAATAAAACAACTGCAAGTAAATTTATATACAGTATTTGAAAAAGAATTTGGAAGACCACTTTCTCCGTTTGAATGTGAAACGTTGGGTATGTGGGAAGATCAAGATCAACATCATCCGAATTTAATTCAAGCGGCCCTCAGGGAAGCTGTAATGAGTGGTAAGCTTAATTTCCGATATATTGATCGTATTTTATTTGAGTGGAAAAAGAATGGTATTAAAACAGTAGATCAAGCCCAAAACCAAGGACGGAAATTTAGAGCAAATCAACAAAGAACGCAGCAAACGACAAAACAAGAGACGAAATTTACTGGGAAAGTGCCTTTTTATAATTGGTTGGAGCAGTAATGCAGGAGGAAGTATATGTTAAATAAAACGCAAATTCGCTATTGTTTAGACACAATGGCGGATATGTATCCAGAAGCACATTGTGAATTAATTCATGATAATCCGTTTGAATTAGTAATCGCGGTGGCGTTATCTGCACAATGTACAGATGCACTTGTAAATAAAGTGACGAAAAATTTATTTCAAAAATATAAAACACCAGAAGATTATTTAAGCGTGTCTTTAGAAGAATTACAACAAGATATACGTTCCATTGGATTGTTTAGAAATAAGGCGAAAAACATTCAAAAATTGTGCCAGATGTTGCTGGATGATTATAACGGAAAAGTTCCAGAAGATCGTGACGAGCTGACGAAATTACCAGGAGTAGGGAGAAAAACAGCAAATGTAGTTGTTTCGGTAGCATATGGAATTCCGGCAATTGCTGTTGATACGCATGTAGAGAGAGTGAGTAAACGGTTAGCGATTTGTAGATGGAAAGATTCGGTGTTAGAAGTAGAAAAGACATTAATGAAGAAAATTCCGATGGATGAATGGAGTGTTACACATCACCGTATGATTTTCTTTGGACGTTATCACTGTAAAGCACAACGACCACAATGTGAAGAGTGTCGCTTACTAGAAGTATGTCGTGAAGGAAAGAAGCGAATGAAGGGGAAATAAAGGATGGAGCGAGTTATAGAAATACCGAAAGAATTTCGGTGCTTACCATTTTTTAAAGAAAGTATAAATTCGATTGCGTATTATACAGAACAGTCTTTTGAAGAAATCATACAAAATACTTACTTTATATATGATATGGAAAGACAATATGAGCCGTGGAATGAAATTGAAAATAGTATTCCAGCACTATTGAATGTATGGAAAAGTGAGCATGAAGACATTGCTACACTATTTCGAAACAGAAATAAGCAAGAAGCTGAAGGCCCAATGATTCTTTTGGCAGCGCATTTGTTATCAATTGTATATTGGCTAAATGAGCAACCTGTTCATAGTTTGAACGAAATGGAAGATTACACGAGTAAATTGGAAGTACAACCAGTTAATTTTATGGAGCGATATACGTTCATTATAAAGAAACCGAATAATTATCATTCATATATTCAGTTAGCACAGTTGTATATTGAAATAGAAAAGCTATATGTAAAGAAAATGATAACAAAAAAGAAGTCCTTTCCTCGTTAAGAGAAAGGACTTCTTTTTTTGTATTAAGACTCTGTTGTAACAACATTTCCGTCTGCGTGAGGTGTATCTTCACCTGTATTTTGTTGTTGCTGCTCTTGTTGTTTCTTAGCCTCTTCTTCAGCTTTTTTTCTAGCAGCCTCTTCTTCAGCTTTTTTCTTAGCTTCTTCTTCGGCTTTTTTCTTAGCTTCTTCTTCAGCTTTCTTTTGAGCCTCTTCTTGTTGTTTACGTTGTTGTTCTTGTTGTTGCTCTTGTTGTTTACGCTGTTCTTCAGCAGCCTTTTTCTGAGCTTCTTCTTGTTTTAGTTTATCTTCATTAGCTTTTTTCTGAGCTTCCTCATCAGCTTTTTTCTTAGCTTCTTCTTCAGCCTTCTTCTTAGCTTCTTCCTCGGCTTTCTTCGCGTCTGGAGTTCCGCCAGGCGCAGTGAAGGATGCACCAACGGCAGGGCTTGTTCCAGTACCTTTTTTCGCTACTACAGAGAAGCTGTAAGTAACGCCTGGTTTAATACCACCAAGAGTAGCTGTTGTACCTTTTATTGATAAACTACCACTTGAACCGTCAGTCGCTTTATAGCTTGCTGCATACGCATCAACTTCTGCTGGTCCAGACCAGTTTAGTGTAACTGTGCTAGCGCCATCAAAAGTGACATTAAGACCACTAGGTGCATCTACTTTAATTTGTTTAATTGCATCTTTCTTAGCACCTTTTACGTACAATTCACCATTTAATTCTTGTACAGAAGAAGGGCGTTCGAAACGAGTTTTATCTGTAGCGAATTTACTCATCATTACTTGGAACATTTGTTGTGCAATTCTAGTAGAACGATCGCCAATGTAATTTTCTGGACCATCTTTTTCGTAACCAGTCCAAACAGTCATGGTATATTGCGGTGTATATCCAGCGAACCAGCTATCTCTGTTTGCATCAGCTGGAATACCATATTTTTTAATAACGTCTTCATCAAAGTTTTGTGTTCCTGTTTTACCGGCAACATCAATACCTGAAACGTATGCTGTTGGACCTGTACCACCAGAACCAGGTTTTACGACGTCACGAAGAACGTCAGTCACCATGTAAGCTGTGTAGTCTTGCATTGCACGTTGTTCTTTCGGTTTAAAACTTTTCTTTTTCCCATCTGGGAAGATAACTTCTTTTACGAAGTGCGGTTTATTGTAGTTCCCACCATTACCAAAGGCTGCATATGCCCCCGCTAATTGTAATGGAGAACTATCGTTACTACCAATTGCTGTTGATTCATATGCTTTGCCGTCTTTAAATGTCATACCCAATCCTTCAGCAAACGCTTGAGACTTAGGAATACCAACCGCTTGGGCTGTTTTTAAAGCTGGGATGTTTAATGACTTTTTCAAAGCTTCACGTAGTGAAACGTCACCTTTGTAACTATTTGTTGCATTTCGTATTTTTTTACCATTAGAATACGTATACTCTGAGTCATTTAATTGATGGTATGTAGACCATTGTAAATTCTCAATTGCTGGGCCGTAGTCGAAAATTGGTTTCATTGTTGAACCAACTTGGCGTTTTAAATCAGTGGCCATATTATGACCTTTGAAAGTAGACTTACTTCCTTTACGCCCAGCTCCAATTGCTCGAACTTCTCCAGATTGTGTATCCATAAATACGAATGATCCTTGGAATTGATCGTTCGGATACTTAATAAGATTGCCATCCATAATTTTATCAGCATAATCTTGAGCATCTTGATCAAGTGTTGTATGAATCGTTAAACCATCTGAACCGATATTTACATCCGGATATTCTTTTTCAACTTCTTTTACAACAGCATCTAAAAATGCTTGATACTTCATCTCTGTTACTTCTGAAGATGGTTGAAGACCTTCAGTTACAGGGATTTTAATTGCGTTATTCATTTCATCTTTTGTTATATAACCATGTCGATTCATTAATGATAATACGACGTTACGACGTTGTGTAGCTCGTTCAACGTTATCTGGTTTTGTTGGATCATAAATATTAGGACCTTGGGGTAAACCTGCAAGCATTGCAGCTTCATGTAACTGTAAGTCTTTTAAATCTTTGTCATAATATTTTTTTGCTGCTGTTGCAATACCGTACGAACGGTTACCTAAGTTAATCTTATTTAAGTACATTTCTAAAATTTCATGTTTAGAGTATTGTTGCTCTAATTTGTAAGATAGGTACCATTCTTGCACTTTTCTCTTTGCAGTTTTGTCCATCGTTAGAAAATAGTTTTTGACTACTTGTTGTGTAATCGTACTACCACCTTGAGATCCGAATCCTCCAGTGACATTTTCCATAACTGCTTTTGTAGTTCGTTTAAAATCAATTCCATTATGATCATAGAAACGCGAATCCTCAGTTGCAAGGAATGCATTTTCAACTACTTTTGGAATTTGATCATACGTAACGTGGGTTCGTTTTTCAGCACCGTATTCATAGAAAAAATTCCCATTCTTATCAAGAAACTTTGTTGATAAAGGATTGACAAGTTTTGATTTGTCTAATTTTGGAGCGTCCTTCACCATAACAAAGAAAGCGGAAACGCCAGCTACAAGACCAACGATACCAAGAAGTAGACAACCTATAAGGAATTTTTTAAAAAAGGAGCCTTTTTTCTTTGGTTTTTTCTCTGTATTTGTTTCTTGCTTTTGATTTTTTACATGATTTCGTTCTGTACGAGAACGATAATTATCTGACATTATACTTTCTCCTACCTTTCATTCTCTCCCCAAAAGTCGAAAAAAGAGCCTTAGTGATGACTCTATCACGAAAAATAAACCGTGTCTAGTACACGGATATAATCAATCCGAGGGTGATAACCGCACGATAATAAAGATCCATGCTCTTCTATTTCTTCTTTCGTAATTGATTTTCTTCCACCAGTATTTTGACGATTCCAAAATGCAATAATATGTTTTGCATCTAATAAATAAAGTTCATCAAAAAGTGTAAATTTAATAATAACAAATGCAATTCCATTATGAGCAATTACTTGCTTCATATGTTCAATTTGATGAAGGTGGAAGTTTTGAAGTGGAAAGCTGGTTTTATTTTTTGTTTCTTTCGCTTCAAAATCGATGTATTTCCCTTTATATACACCGTTGTAATCTGTTGTAGAAGGTTGTTTAAAATACGCTTCTTTTACCACTGCAGCACTTCGAGCGGGGTAATCTACTTTTACAATTTGAAGAGGTGTAGGTTTTTTATGTACGCATGCAATATTATGGGTTAAGTAATATTCATTTGTTTCATTCAATTCCTCTTCAAGGGACATACCTCTATTACTATAAGTATGTTTTTTAATTGGTGTTTTATGAGGGTGTGAAGCTTGATTGTACCGTTTTCCATTTGGGTAACGAATGGTCATAGTGTGTCCACTCCCAACTTGCTAAGAATTACTTACAAAGGTGATTATAACAAAAAATGAAAAAAGATGTGACCTTTTTAAAGAAAGGTATGATGACTTATTCATGTTTACATGGAATGATTATGAAAAAATTAAACAATATCGTAAAAATATGGTTTGTACAGACGAAGAAAAAACAATCGTTTATAACATTAAGAGGGAAATAGAAATGGCTAATATGGACAACATTTCTCGAACACAGTCTTATCAAGAATATTATGTAAGGAACAGTGAAATTAGGTGGGCCTTTTTAGCAAGTATGGTCTCGAGAAATGCGGGATGGAATATGACTGATTTAAAAGGGAGGTATTATGCTACTGTTTTACCTCAAACAGTAAAAAAACATTTGTTTCTGACTTATGAAGAAGCGAATTGGATTATTTTTTTAGATGCATTTCCCCAGCTATTGTTATATGAAGAAAGTAAGAGGAGACAGGTACCACTATTCTACTTGTTACAATATTTTAACGTATCAATTTTCATGGAAAAAGAATGGATTTATTTTTGGGAAAAAAAAGATATAAATAGGCTCATGACAGCGCTTATTATAAATGAGCAAAATAAAATTCAAAAACCAGTTATTGAGAATACATATTTTAAAAAACATGTATTCCATACTGCACTTTTTAAATTGCAAGAAATGCTGCATATTAGTGCTGTTATTTTTCCGACTGTCGACGGGAGGATGTACGGTTTTTCAGTTTATCAATTTGAAACGTTACAAAAGCGTATAGAACTAGGGCAGAAATTAGCGGAGTTACTTTTTCATCCGAATTATAAAAGTTTATTCCATAGGTTTGCATTGCAAACTATACACACAGGATCAAGAGCAGATTATGAATATTATGTAAGAGAAGCTAGAAAATCTTGTACGCCAGCCCTTAGAGAGGTTTATCCTGTCGTTGCACATAAGGAAATAAGTATGAGAGATTGGTTTTGTAGAGATACGGAAATAAATGAGTTGTTTTTACTGAAAGAGTATAAGGGTGAAGTTGATATAACAGAATGGTATAAAAGAAAGAGGGAGCAAATCTATGTTGCTTCTATCGTAAATCGTTTTGTTAAAAGGATGGATGAGTTCGTGATATAATAAAAAAGAAGTCCCATCTTCATAAATGAAGACGGGACTTCTTAATGTGAAGTAATCCTGCCGTGTATGCTAAAAATTTAATCTCAAAACGTAATGAATATAAGAGATTAAGGATGCTTCAGAAATTAGCTTTTTGTAAAAGCGCTAAAGTCTCACTTTATCCCCCTACTTGCCGGGCAGTAAGACCCACGTCTCAAAATTCAGTGAAAGCAAAGAATTTAGGTGTGGATCAACTGCCCGTAAAAGCCCGATTGAGAAGGCTAACAATCAGTGGGGATGAACAAAACCCCTGCTGATTAAAGTTTCACTTTATGTAGCAGGGAAGTTTGGACCATCTAACTTAGGGTTGCCAGTCTCGGGTTTATTTTGTTTGTTTTGTTTTTTCTTTTTTTCGTTTTTGTTCTTTGCCATTTTCATACACCTCCTTTTTGTATTGTTACCATTTCTATAAATGACATACAAAATGATTTCTTTGACGAATAACAACTAGTTTTGTCATGTGAGCAGGAGTGAGGAGTCATTCGGCGAAATTACATGACAAAGGAAAAGCAAAGAAGGGGGCGTTTTGTATATGGCGATGGTTCAGAAGGAAGATGTAATGAAAACAATGGATCAAATGTTAAGTTCTCTCGATTTGCTGGAAATGAATATAGGGATTAGAATGAATCATGCATTGAAGGATACGAGTGAAAAAATATGCAATAAAATAGAAATAACAGAAATGCATATTGAGCATATGGAAAATAAATTAGTGCATCACGAAGAAAAAGGGAATTGGGTGAAGGCATTTCAAAACGTCGTAGTGAGTGCATAATAAGGTGGGAATAAAATGAAGTATGAAGCATTAATACAATCTTCAGAAAAACTCATGCAGTATAATAATGAAGCGAATGTGAAAAAAAGAGAAATGATTGAGTACGATTTTTATAAGGATATGAAACCATTTGTAGATATGGTAGACGAGGAATTAAAAGTGTGGAAAGAATTAGCTTATAAATGGATTAAGGAAGAAAAACCAAAGTATATACATGTACAGCAAATTGATCAAGTGTACGATAATTTACAGACAAATGTGTTGCAATGTTTTGTAAATAAAGGTAAAGGTAAGCGATTCTTTGAAACACATCAAGCCATTTCGTATACTTTGCAAAATATAATTGAGCAATGTAAGTAACAAGAGGGGAAACCCTCTTGTTTTTTTATGCTTCTGTCATTGTTGTAGGTTTTGTTGCACCGTTTATTTCTAATTCTTTTATTAATGTTCGGTAATCTGAAATGCATATTTTTCCTTCGAGATACCAATGTCTCGCAAAGTCTAACAATTCATTTACATTCTCTGTGTAATACCCCTTTTTTTGAGAAAACGCTTGTTTTAAATCCCCTAATACCATGTTGATTCCTCCCCCATGAGAATCTTCTTCTTCATTATCATAGCATGGAAGGGTTTTCTTTTTTAATTTTTTAAAAATTTAAACTTCCGACAAAAATAGACAGATACTCCGTTACACATATTATTTTACTGGTACATATTATATATGTAGAAACTTATGTGAAGGAGGAGAGAATGCATGTTTCAACAACCAAACGTATATCAGCAATCTAATCCATATACACAGCAAAATATGTACCAATATAATACGGATACATATTTACGGTATAATATGTATCCTTTCGAGCCTCATTATGGAAATCAAAATTATTACCAGCCATTTGAAGTGTCGTTTATGAATCAACAACAGCAACAGCAGCCCTATATGGATCAGCAACAGCAGCCCTATATGGATCAGCAACAGCAACCTTATATGAATCAACAACAACAGCAGCAGCCCTATATGGATCAACAACAGCAATCTTATATGAATTCACAACACTATATGCCACCACCATCTCCCTATGGAAATCAACAAGCGATGTTTTATCCACCAAAACAACCGTACCCGACGCAGAATAAACAAAAACAACAACAGCAACCGAGTCAATTTTCTAGTTTTGTTTCCCAATTTAAAAACTCAGATGGTAACTATGATGTAAATAAAATGATGAATACAGCTGGACAAATGATGAATGCGATGAACCAAGTGACAGGTATTGTAAAGCAAGTTGGAGGTTTTTTTGGTAAGTAATCTTGGGGGGCTGTCTATAAAAAGCATTACGTATAAAGCAGAAGGCTAGACAAATTTCCTTGTAATAAATGGGTATATATAACAAACGGCTTTCCCTCTTTTCTCATAATGTAAAGTGTAGTCAGATTTTTTTAACGAGAGAGGAGAGAAAAAACTATGCATCATTGTCATCCTTGTTTTGGAGGGCATAAGCCTGTAGGACCTATCTGTACAACTGCTCCTGTCATTCATCCGACGAAACAGTGTGTAACACATTCTTTTTCAACAACGGTGGTGCCACACATTTTCCCAACACATACAACACATGTTCATCATCAACAAATTAAAAACCAAAACTTCTTCCCACAAACAAACTCGAATGTAAATGTTGTAGACCCAATCGATCCAGGATTCGGCGGTGGATGTGGACCATGTGGTCATGGACATCATGGACATCACGGACATCACGTATCACCATTTGGTCCAGGACCAAATGTATCTCCGTTTGGACCAAACGTATCACCATTCGGACCAAATGTATCGCCATTTTTACCAAACAATGTATCACCAGTAGGTCCGAATATTGGACCAAACGTTGGTGGAATATTTAAAAAGTAAATGATATGTTAGAACTAGCGAAATGCTAGTTCTTTTTTTGTAATTGGAGTGTTGATATGAAAGTTATTGCTGTAACGGGATATAAGCCATTTGAACTTGGTATATTTAAAAATGATCATCCAGGGGTGGAATGTATAAAAAAAGCATTGCACCGAAAATTAACTACTTTTGTAGAAGAAGGTTTGGAATGGGTGATAATAAGTGGGCAGTTAGGAGTCGAATTATGGGCTGCTGAAGTTGTTTTTGAAATTCAAGTAGAATATCCAGATCTAAAATTAGCGGTATTTACTCCGTTTTTAGAACAAGAAGAAAGCTGGAAGGAAGATAACCGTGAATATTACGAATGTATTCTCTCTCAAGCAGACCATATTGATAGTATTACGAAACGGAAGTACGAGAGCCCGGAACAATTTAAATTAAAAAATCAATTTTTTATTGAAAAAAGTGATGCACTTTTAGCTGTATATGATGAAGAAAAACCAGGGAGTCCCAAATATATTGTAGAAGCAGCAAAGAAAAAAGGAGAAATAGAAAATTATCACAGTTATTTCATTCTTTTTTCTGATTTACAAGATATAATAGAAGAGGAACAGTGGAATAATGCTGAGTAATATGTAATATAGTACTCGTATATATGATTGACAAAAGGCATTGTTTCTGAAAAAATTTAGGTAATGAAAGTTTTGGCAAAAATTTGAGGTGAAGAAAATGATTTCGGATAAAATTAAATTAACGGCGAAAGATATTTTAGAAAAAGAATTTAAAACAGGCATGAGAGGCTATCAACAAGAAGAAGTAGACAAGTTTCTTGATATGATCATTAAAGACTATGAAGCTTTCCACAAGGAGTTTGATCAATTAAAGCAACAAAATGCTCGTTTAAAGCGTGAATTAGAGGAACAAAAATTAGTAGCAACGCAAGTGCCACAACAACCAGTTGTACAAACACCAGTTGCACAACCTGTATATAACAACACGAATACGGACATTTTAAAACGTCTATCTAATTTAGAAAAAGCTGTATTTGGAAGTAAGTTATACGAATAATTTCTAGTGGTAAAAAGGTTAAAGCATTTTACATAGAAAAAAACATTGCAAAATCTTTTTGTTTCCACTATACTAATGGATGTCATAACGTTTGGGTAATCGCTGCAACGCCAACGTTGTAGAGGAAAGTCCATGCTCGCACGGCCTGAGATGGCTGTAGTGTTCGTGCCTAGCCAATTCATAAGCTAGGGTATTCTGGCTGTAAGGCTGGTTTAACGGCAGGGAAAAAACCTAAGTCCTTTCGGATATGGTTTGACTACCTTTAAAGTGCCACAGTGACGAAGTCCTTGAAGAAATGATAGGAGTGGAACGAGGTAAACCCCACGAGCGAGAAACCCAAATAATGGTAGGGGAATCTTTTCCAAGGAAATGAACGATGGGAAAGGACAGGTTGTATAACCTGTAGATAGATGATTGCCACCGGAGTACGAGGCGTGGGCCGTTTGCAGTACAAAGGAACAGAACATGGCTTACAGAACGTTATGAACCAACTATGAAATAACTCAGCTCTCCTTTGTTAGAGGAGGGCTTTTTATTTGTATGAAGTTATAAATTATGAGTTAAAATGGTTAATGAGAAAATTCTTCGTAAAATGTAATGATTAATAGGACAAATTGCTATTAATTATTGTTTAACTATACATAAGAGGTGAATGCAAATGGGAAAAGTTACTTTAATTGCAACAGCGGCAATGGGTATTGAATCGTTAGTTGCCCGAGAAGTTCGTGATCTTGGTTATGAATGCCAAGTGGAAAACAGCAAAGTAACATTTGAAGCAGATGAAAAGGCGATTTGTCGCACGAACTTATGGTTACGTACTGCGGACCGTGTGAAAATTAAAGTTGGCGAATTCAAAGCGACAACATTTGATGAGCTGTTTGAAAAAACGAAAGCATTAAACTGGGGAGATTATATTCCAGAGAATGGAGAGTTCCCTGTAATTGGTAAATCGTTAAAATCTGAGTTGTTCAGTGTTTCAGATTGCCAACGTATCGTTAAAAAAGCTGTCGTTGAAAAATTAAAAACAACATATAAACGTACAACTTGGTTTGAAGAAGATGGTCCGTTATTCCGTATTGAGATCGCAATGCTTAAGGATATTGCAACATTAACAATTGATGCAAGTGGTGTTGGACTTCATAAACGTGGATACCGTATGGATCAAGGGGAAGCCCCATTAAAAGAAACATTGGCTGCGTCTTTAATTAAGTTAACAAACTGGAAGCCGGATCGTCCTTTCGTGGATCCTTTCTGTGGATCAGGTACAATTCCGATTGAAGCGGCATTAATTGGACAAAATATTGCACCAGGATTTAACCGTGGTTTCGCATCAGATGAGTGGGGCTGGGTTGGTAAACAAAACTGGCGTGAAGCTCGTCAAGAAGCTGAAGATTTAGCGAATTATAATCAACCACTACAAATCATTGGATCAGATATCGATCATCGTATGATCCGAGTTGCTCAAGACAACGCTGAAGAAGTAGGTTTAGGTGATTTAATCACATTTAAACAAATGCAAGTAAAAGATTTCACGACAAAAGAGGATTATGGCTATGTTGTAACGAATCCTCCATACGGAGAACGTTTAAGTGAAAAAGCACTCGTTGAACAATTGTACAAAGAAATGGGACAAGTATTCCGCCCATTAGACACATGGTCAGCGTATGTATTAACAAGCTACGAAGCATTTGAAAAGTGTTATGGAAAAGATGCATCGAAGAAACGTAAACTATTTAATGGATTTATCCGTACAGATTACTACCAATACTTCGGAAAACGTCCACCGCGTAATTCATAGTATAAAACTCCTCCAGCGCGCATATACTGGCTATTATGTAATGCGTAAAGGAGGACGTGATATGGATAGTTTCCAATTATCGATGATTCAAAAAGCTATTCATCGTACGTATGATGAGATCGGGAAAGAAGTGGATAGCCAAGGTGCGATTGTAGATGAAATACAAAAAGCACAAGAAGAATATTTGTCAGCTCTTTCACACGAAACAGCGATTGATAAACGGTATTTAAAGTCATTAATATAGAAAAAAATTTTCCTTTTTCGAAAGGAAAATTTTTTTTCGTGTATTTCTATGTATGGCAACAGGGGAAAGTGGCTGCACACATATGAGTAGCAGTTGCTATATCTTTTTATAGAAAAACTTTTTGGTTGGAGGCTAAGGATGTTTACTGAGAAGAGATTACCATTTGAAGTAGGGAAACAAGATAATTTTTATGATAAGTTGAATGAATGGATTGGAGATGTGTTTTATGATATCCTTCCGGAAAAAGGCTTTGAAGAGCGTGATGAACAAATTTTTATGGCGTTTCAATTAGAGCGTGCTTTCCAAGAAAAGAAAGTAATGTTCGCAGAAGCGGGTGTAGGAACAGGGAAAACAATTGTATATCTTCTATATGCAATTTGCTATGCGCGTTATACTGGAAAACCAGCTATTATCGCTTGTGCTGATGAAACGTTAATTGAGCAGCTTGTGAAAGAAGAAGGGGACATTGCTAAGTTATCTGAAGCATTAGGACTATCTGTTGATGTTAGACTTGCGAAATCAATGGATAATTATTTATGTTTACGTAAACTTGAAGATGTTATGAGTGGACGAGCTCCAGAAGTAATTGAAGATGTATACTACGAATTACCACAGTTTGTATTCGATCATGGTACGATGCAAAACTTTACCCACTACGGTGACAGAAAAGAATTTCCACTTTTAAATGATGAGGAATGGTCAAAAGTAAATTGGGATTACTTCCAAGATTGCTTCACTTGTGATTCTCGTCATCGTTGTGGTCAAACTCTTTCTCGTGAACATTATCGTAAAGCGGCAGATTTAATTATTTGTTCTCAAGATTTCTACATGGATCATATTTGGACGTACGATGCTCGTAAGCGTGAAGGGCAAATTCCGTTATTACCTGAAAGTAGCTGCGTTGTATTCGATGAAGGACATCTTGTAGAATATGCAGCTCAAAAAGCTTTAACATATCGTTTAAAGCAAACGATGATGGAGCAACTTTTAACAAGATTGTTGCAAAACGATATTCGTGAAGAGTTTGCGCATTTAGTAGAAGAAACAATTTGGCAAACAGAGCGATTCTTTGATGTGTTACAAGAAAATAAAAAGGAAATCGCCGGTTCTGATCGTTTAGAAATTACTGTGACAGAAAAAGTAACAGCTGAAGCGAATAGACTTTATGCGAAAATTGGTGAAGTCGGTGATGCATTAGTATTTGAAAGTGAAATGCATACAGTAAACACGTATGATTTAAATATCGTTGATGAACATTTAGATGTATTAGAACATTCACTTCGTCTGTTCATGCACGAGAAAAATGTAATTACATGGGGTGAAGAAGGTGATGGAGCCTTCACGTTAGTGATTATGCCACGTGCAGTTGAAGAAGTATTACAAGAGAAAGTATTCTCGAAGAAAATCCCGTATATTTTCTCTTCTGCTACATTATCTAACAACGATTCATTCGCATTTACAGCAAATAGCCTAGGGGTAAAAGATTACTTATCATTCTCAGTTGCCTCACCGTTTGATTATGAGGAGCAAATGGCAGTAAACTTACTATCGCATACGAAAGAAAATGAATGGGAAAGAAAGTGTCAATATACACTTGAAAATATACAGAAAACAAATGGACGTACACTTGTATTATTCCGTACAACACAAGAACTTGCAGCGTTTAAAGAATATGTAAGTAAAGAACAAATGTCCGTTCCATTCCTATATGAAGGGGATCAAGAAATTAGTCAGCTCGTTTCTCGTTTCCAAAATGAAGAAGAGACTGTACTTTGTGCTGTTCATTTATGGGAAGGTTTAGATATTCCTGGTTCATCATTATCGCATGTTATTATTTGGTCATTACCATTCCCTCCAAACGATCCTGTGTTTGAAGCGAAGCGTAAACATGTAAATGATCCATTCTGGGATGTAGATGTACCGTATATGATTTTACGTCTTCGTCAAGGGATTGGACGTTTAATTCGTACGAGCGACGATAAAGGTGCTATATCAATCTTCTTATCTGATACAGAAGATGAGAAAGTGATAGAAGCGGTGAAAAACGTACTACCAGTAGAAGGTAAAGAATTATAAGGAGAAAGCTTGGCGCTTGCCAAGCTTTTTTTCTATTATAAAAGGGATTTAGAGTTCCATGTCGAATTAAGTTTGAGGTAGAAAAGGGAGGTTTTATACGATGACAGTAGCTACATATGAAGTAGAAAAACAATTTTTAACATATGTGAAGAAGATACAGAATTACGAGGAAGCATTAAGCTTAATGTTTTGGGACTTAAGAACAGGTGCGCCTAAAAAAGGTGTAGACCAGCGTTCAGAAGTAATTGGTATGCTTTCATCAGAAGTGTTTGTCATGTCGACTTCAGATGAGATGGGAAATTATTTAACAGAGCTTGAAGCTTTAATAAGTGAAGATAAACTTTCTGAAACGACGAAGAAAATGGTTGAAGAGTGTCGTAAAGAATATGATAGAAATAAGAAAATTCCACAAGCGGAATACGAGGCGTATGTGAAATTAGAAGCGAAAGCGGAAAGTGTGTGGGAAGAAGCTCGAGAAAAATCTGATTTCGAAATGTTCCGTCCATATTTAGAACAAATAGTTAAATTTAAAAAGAAATTCATTACATATTGGGGTTACGAAACATATAAATATAATACATTATTAGATATGTATGAGCCAGGTATTACAGTAGAAGTGTTAGATCACGTATTTGGTCAACTTCGTGAGCGTATCGTTCCGCTCGTAAAAGAAATATCGGAGTCACAAAAGAGATTAAAGACAAGTGCTTTATCGGAACATTTTTCAAAAGAAAAACAAAAGAACTTTACATTAGAGTTATTAAAGCAATTGAATTATGACTTTGAAGCAGGTCGTCTTGATGAAACGGTACATCCATTTGAGATTACATTAAATAGAGGGGACGTTCGTATTACAACACGCTATGATGAAAAAGATTTCCGTATGGCAGTGTTTGGAACAATTCATGAATGTGGCCATGCTGTATATGAACAAAATATTGCAGAGAAATTCGAAGGTACACCGCTATGTAGTGGAACTTCTATGGGTATTCATGAGTCACAATCATTATTCTTTGAGAACTTTATCGGTCGTAATAAATCATTCTGGAAGAAAAATTATGATTTATTAAAAGAGTATAGCGATGGTCAATTCAATGATATATCAGTAGATGAATTTTATGATGCGATTAACGAATCGAAGCCATCGTTCATTCGTATAGAAGCAGATGAGCTTACATATCCGCTTCACGTCATGGTTCGTTATGAACTTGAGAAAGAATTATTTGATGGTACATTACAAGTGAAGGATTTGCCAGCGGCTTGGAATGATAAGATGGAAGCATATTTAGGAATTCGTCCGGAAAGCGATGCGCAAGGTGTATTGCAAGATGTTCACTGGGCTGGTGGTTCATTTGGATACTTCCCATCTTATGCGCTTGGTTATATGTATGCAGCGCAATTTAAGCAAAGAATGTTAAAAGACATTCCGAACTTTGATGCATTATTAGAAGAAGGAAATGTAACACCAATTCGTGAATGGTTAACAGAAAATATTCACCAATACGGTAAAACGAAAAAGCCACTTGAAATTTTAGAAGATGTGACAGGTGAAGGATTAAATGCAAACTACTTAGCAGATTATTTAGAAGCGAAGTATAAAGAAATCTATGAGTTATAAAAAAGAGCTGCTTAATTGCAGCTCTTTTTTTAAAGGGGATAGAAGAATGATTTATACATATACAGTAATGACGCAAGAAGAAGCGGAAGAAATTGCATATAACTGGCATTATGAAGGGGAATATTCTTTTTATGATATAGAGGTAGATGAAGAAGATTTAGCTGAGTTTTTACATGATGAGAGTAGAGGAGATCATACATTTTCTGTGAAGGAAAACGGCACTCTCATTGGTTTTTTTACTGTTTGTAAAATAAATGATGGAACGGTTGATATAGGTCTTGGAATGAGACCTGATATAATTGGAAATGGATGTGGTTTACAGTTCGTAAACGCTGGACTAGCTTTTAGTAAAGAAAAATACGGATGCAATTATATAACGTTATCAGTAGCGACATTTAATGAGAGAGCAATTAAAGTTTATAAAAGAGCAGGATTCGAAGCGGTTGGAACGTTTATCCAGAAGACGAACGGTAGTTGTTTTGAATTTTTGAAAATGAATTATATATGTAAAAATGATTAAGAAACAGAGGGGATCTTCTGTTTTTTTATTTTGATTTAGAAGTATAGGATACATATTTTTGTACTTGTTGTAATTGGGAGTTTTGAAATTTTGACAGAGGATGTGTATGATTGAACTTTAGTAGCAAATAGCAGGTTTAGCAAGGAGAGGTAGAATGATTACAATTAAAACGAAAAATGAAATAGATTTGATGCATGAATCTGGGAAATTACTTGCTTCATGTCATAGGGAAATTGCCAAAATGATGAAACCAGGTATTACGACAAAAGAAATTGATACGTTTGTTGAAGCATATTTAGAAAAGCATGGTGCAACATCTGAACAGAAAGGTTACAACGGGTATCCATATGCGATATGCGCATCTGTAAATGATGAAATGTGTCATGGGTTTCCGGCGGATGTTCCTTTAACTGAGGGTGATATTGTAACAATTGATATGGTAGTAAACTTAAATGGTGGTCTTTCAGATTCTGCTTGGACGTATAGAGTTGGAAATGTTTCTGAAGAAGCAGAAATGTTATTGGTAGTAGCTGAGAATGCATTGTATAAAGGAATTGATCAGGCGATAATCGGTAATCATGTAGGAGATATTGGCTATGCGATTGAAAGTTATGTAGCAAATGAAGGTTTTTCTGTCGCAAGAGACTTTACGGGACATGGAATAGGTAAAGAGATTCATGAAGAACCAGCAATTTTTCATTTTGGGAAACAAGGACAAGGGCCTGAACTACAAGAAGGAATGGTAATTACAATTGAGCCTATTGTCAATGTAGGTATGCGATATTCGAAAGTAGATTTAAATGGATGGGCTGCAAGAACGATGGACGGGAAATTATCAGCGCAATATGAGCATACAATTGCTATTACAAAAGATGGGCCAATCATTTTAACGACACTTTGAAATAATATGTAAGAGTTTACAAAACTCGAACGAAAATGATGTTTTTATAAAATTTGTACGTGTTTTATTAAGAAATGCTTTTCAAAGTATAAAAAGTGCGTTATAATCCATCTATAAAATAAATAGTTAGCTACACTCATATAATCGCGGGGATATGGCCTGCAAGTTTCTACCGAAGTACCGTAAATACTTTGACTATGAGTGAGGACGAATATATTTGCTTGTTTAGCATTCTTTTTTGCGAAACTCCAAAAGCGCGTCTCTCACTTGTAACGAGTGGTGGCGGCTTTTGGAGTTTTTTATTGCATAAGAGGGGGAACAAACATGAAAGTATTACAAGAAAAGATTTTGAACGAAGGAAAGGTTTTATCTGGTGACGTATTAAAGGTAGATGCATTTTTAAATCATCAAATTGACCCAGTACTTATGCAAGAGATCGGAAAAGAATTTGCTAAACGTTTTAAAGAAGAGAACATTACAAAAATCGTGACGATTGAATCTTCAGGCATTGCACCAGCAGTTATGGCTGCATTAGAGCTTGGTGTAAAAGTAATCTTTGCAAGAAAACGTAAATCGTTAACGTTACAAGATAATATGTACGTTGCAAACGTATATTCATTTACGAAACAAGAAACGAATGAAATTTCATTATCTCGAAATCATATCGATGAAAATGATCGTGTTTTAATTATCGATGACTTTTTAGCAAATGGTCAGGCTGCTTTAGGTTTAATGAGTTTAGTAGAGCAAGCAGGAGCAAGTATTGGAGGAATTGGTATTGTTATCGAAAAAGCATTTCAAGATGGAGGAAAGAAGCTTCGTGAACAAGGAGTTCGTGTTGAGTCACTAGCAGAAATTGCATCACTTGATAACGGCACAGTTACATTTGTACAGCAAGAAACTGCGGAGGTGAAATAAACGATGAAGCAACATCCATTTAAAATCGCATCGCTTGGTATGCAGCATATGCTGGCGATGTATGCTGGCGCAATTATCGTTCCGCTTATTGTGGGCGGCGGACTTGGTTTAAATCAAAAAGAGTTAACATATTTAGTCTCGATTGATTTATTAATGTGCGGCGTTGCGACGATTTTACAAGCATTATCAAATCGCTTTTTCGGTATTGGACTTCCCGTTGTACTTGGTTGCACATTTACAGCGGTTGGGCCGATGATTGCAATCGGGAAACAATACGGCGTGTCTTCTATTTATGGAGCGATTATTGCTGCCGGGTTATTCGTTGTTATTTTTGCGAAATTATTTGGAAAGCTCGTAAAACTGTTTCCACCTGTTGTAACAGGATCTGTCGTTACCGTAATTGGAGTTACACTTGTTCCAGCAGCAATTAATGATATGGCTGGAGGAGTAGGAAGTAAAGATTTCGGTAGTCTTGAAAATTTAGCGTTAGCATTTGGTGTATTATTATTTATCATCATTATGTATCGTTTCTTTGACGGATTTATTCGTTCAATCTCTATTTTATTAGGTCTATTGTTCGGTACAATCGTTGCAGCATTTATGGGGAAAGTAAGTTTGCAAGCGGTTGGAGAAGCGGATTGGTTCCACGGTATTCAGCCATTTTACTTCGGTACACCAACATTTGAATTAACGCCAATTATTACGATGATTTTAGTTGCTTGCGTAGGGATTGTAGAAGCAACAGGTGTATATTTCGCATTATCTGATATTTGCAATAAAAAGATCGGTGAAAAAGAATTAACAAAAGGCTATCGCGCAGAAGGATTAGCGATGGTGTTAGGTGGTATTTTCAACGCGTTCCCATATACAACATACTCTCAAAACGTAGGACTTGTTCAATTAACTGGAGTAAGAAATCGCGTTATTATTTATACTTGTGGTGGTATGTTAATTGTTCTTGGATTCATTCCTAAAATCGCAGCTATTACAACTATTATCCCGAAATCAGTACTTGGCGGTGCAATGTTAGCGATGTTCGGTATGGTAATGGCATATGGTATTAAAATGTTAAGTAGCGTTGATTTTGGTAAACAAGAAAACTTATTAATCGTTGCATGTTCTGTAGGAATTGGGCTTGGGGTTACAGTTGTTCCTACATTATTCTCACAACTTCCTGAAAACATTCGTATTTTAACAGATAACGGAATTGTACTTGGAAGTGCGTCAGCAGTACTTTTAAATATCGTATTTAATATGGTGCCACAGCGTAAAGTGAAAGTAAAAGAAGAGCCAGTGTCTATGCAAAGTGCAGTAAGGGAAGCATAAAAAGTAAGTAGACACAATACGAATTGTATGTAATTAAGCCTATCTCATTTGAGATAGGTTTTTAATTTGTAGTGATGTTTAAAACACCAGTCAAATTGAACCCATCGTTTTTATTACTGAGCTAGTTTAATAAGTTTATAATGTCTCAATTTCCAGATCTACTTTTAATTCTAAAGCTTCATTACTACAGGAGTTTTACCTGATGATGCAAAACGGTGCAACTTTATTCAAAAAGGTATGTTTTTTATAAACAGTACAAATTTGTTTTAAATCGACAGTAAAACTAGAAAAAGACCCTTGAAATTGCTGCTTAACAACAGCTTTCAAAAGGGGCGTTCTAACAAAAAATGTACATTATTGTTAGAATATAATTATCCGTTAAAATAAGGAGAAACCAAAATATATATTTAGGAGGAGAAATATTTTGGAAATAGATCAAATAAAGAATATCTTAAGGAAAAGAGCAACTATCTTTCAAACAGGCGGAAAAAGACCTGATTTATCTATAAATGAAAGTTGGATTGGAAAGATTCCCTATTCATTACCAAATGAAACTTGCCCAATCGACCGTTATCAAGACAAAATGTATGCGATTATGATGCTTAATTTAACACAAATACCTTTTATTCCAGAAGCAGTAAAAGATATGAAAGTCATTGCAGTATTTCTTTCTCCAAACTTTGCTAAAGATTTGTCCAATTTATCAGGAAATTTTTGTGTTAGAGAATATGATTCTTTAGAGGAACTAGTACCGAATGAAATGTCACTTACGTTTCCAAATCTAAAACCTTTTCCCTTAATACCAAGATTAGTAGCTGATGAGTTTCCACAATGGGATACGGAAGATTTCCCTAACAACGTGCAAGATAGAATTATTGAACTTGAAAACACAATTGAGATTGACTACTACGAGGACATTTTTGAAGAAAATCATTACATACACAAATTAGGAGGCTATGCTTGCTTTGCCCAATCAGGTATCCAATGGCCCGCGGATTATGAATTTATTTTTCAAATAACAGACGATCCCAAAGCCCATTTAAAGATTATTCATGGCGGTGGAATTTATTTTGCTAAAAATAGTAAAACAAATGATTGGATCGCACTTTGTGATTTCTTATAGGAATATAATATAAAGTGACGTTCTCTCATGTTATTTTTTCTCTAGTCCCTTTTAATATTTCTCCAGTTACATTGTGCCCCCTTACATCAATTAAAACGGTTTATTTAGTGCTACTTCAAATGTTGCAACTAGAACAACCGATGCAAAGTGCGGTAAGAGAAGTGTAAAAAAAGCAAGGTCTCGTTACGAGACCTTGCTTTTCTTTTTAAGTGGCATCATTTTCCCGTAAGTACCAAGACGCCAAATGTACTCAAGTGGACCATATTGATAACGTGACAGCCACCAGCGGCTAATAAAGATTTGTAACGTATAGAAACTAATGCAAAATAGAGGACCTACCCATAATGGAGCAAGATAATCATTTTTGAACAATAGTCCGAATACAAGTAACGTAACAATTGTATGCGAGATGTAATTTGTTAACGCCATTCGACCAACATATTGGAATGGTCGTAATAATGTTTGCCATTTTTCTTTCTGTAATAAACGCATAAGCGTGAAAATGTAGAAGATGAATAATGTTTTTCCGCTAAACATTGCAAGTCCTTGCATATAAAGTGGTTCATATGAAGAGGTTGATAAGAAATAACGAACCATAAAGAACCAAAACGGTAATGTTAAAACGAACATAATGATTTGCCATTTTTTAAGTTTCGGATCTAACTCTTTCGTACGACGGAAAATGTCTTTTTTACCAGCGTATAAACCGAGTAAAAATAATCCGAGTGTTTCTGGGAGCATTGAAATATTTAGCCCTATTCCATTAGCATAAAATGCATGGAAACGATTTTGTATTTGTGATACCCAGTCTTCAAGTGGCATGATTGGTAGGGATAATCCAAGTTCATCCTTTGGCATGAAGGCAATACCAATACTAGCAATTAGCATAAGAAATTGAAAAATACTTAATAAAACGATTGCCCATATTAAAATGGTACGAGGTTTTCTCTTATAAAATAAAAATAAGAAAAATCCAGCGATTGCATAACTATGTAAAATGTCCCCGTCCCATAAAAGAACGTAGTGTAAGAAACCAAATAATAATAAAATAAGTAAGCGACGAACAAATAAAGTTTTTGGGCGATCTGTTTTCGCTTCAGCACGAGTCATAAAAATGTAAAAGCCTAGGCCGAATAAAAACGAAAAGATTGTATAAAATTTTGTTTGAATAAACATATCGTAAAATAGACGGATATAGCTATCTAGCCCCTCATAAACTCCTGAAAGATCACGTGAGTCAATCCCAGCGATAATAGGCCAGTTAACAAGAAAAATACCTAGTACAGCTATCCCTCTAATAATATCGATGGAATGTATCCTCTCGCCTTGTGAAATATTTTGTGTCATTATTTTCCTCCTTGTTAAGTAATTCCCTTTTATTATACAAAATGTAAAGAGGAGGGTATATAGGTAATTTCCAATTTTTAAAACTGTTAAGATATGTATTATGAGATATAATAAGAGTGCACAACAAGTTTTAACCTTCTTCAAAACAGGCAGTAAAGCTCCTTTCTATAAGGAGCTTTCTTTATGAAAAGTATTGATAATGATTCTCTTTAATGATAAAATGTATTCAAAAGTGATAATCATTATCAAAAAAAGGTTGGTGCATGAGTATGGTATATGCATTAGTAGCAGGTACAGTCGCTGTATATGCAGTTATTGCAAAGTATGTTTTAAATGGAGTAGGAACAGCAAAATGAGTGATATGACATAAAATCCCTTTCATTTGTAAAAAGAATGAAAGGGATTTTTTATTTTTAATGAGAATATGCTGAAAATTTAGTATGATAGTAAAGTGAAACTGTAATCGATGAGGGGATGAATTTCCTGATGATTATGAGCTCGCAAATGGCGGGAAAAAGTATATACATCTTGGATAAAGGGGAACAAGGGGATGACAAACATAGTACAGACAAACGGTATGAAAAAACTTGTTTGTTTTTATGAAGAGTGGCAAAAACACGGCGATGCAGAGAATAGTGTAAAGTTGTTTGAGGTGATTCAAAAATATAAACGAGAACAGCTTATGATAGCGTTCTGCGGTCACTTCTCGGCAGGGAAATCAACGATGATGAATCATCTATATAAAGCGCAGTTGTTACCAACAAGTCCAATTCCGACAAGCGCTAACGTTGTCAAAATTGAAAAAGGAATGGATCGTGTTGTTGTAACAGTTAAATCTGGAGAACAGTACGAATATGACGGTGCATATTCAGCTGAAGAATTAAAACAAATTTGTAAAGACGGTGATGAGGTAATTGGTGTTCATATTTATCGGAATGATGCGCCAATTCCTGAGGGTGTTATGTTAGTTGATACACCAGGGATTGATTCAACAGATGATGCCCATCAATTAGCGACAGAATCAACGTTGCATCTAGCAGACGTAATTTTTTATATGATGGATTATAATCACGTCCAATCGGAAGTGAATTTACAATTTGTTAAAGAATTGAAACAACGTAATAAAACGGTTTATCTCGTTGTAAATCAAATAGATAAACATAAAGAAAATGAATTATCGTTTGAGGATTATAAAGATAGTGTAAAACAATCGTTCTCTAACTGGGATATTGAAGTAGATGGAGTGTATTATACTTCATTACGAATGATGAACCATACACATAATGAAATTGGAAGCTTAGAAGCATTAATTACTTCTATTATGAAAGAAAAAGAGCAGTATGTAAGAGATGGAATGGAGCGAGAAACAGAATATTTAATGGGGGAACATTTCTCGTTTATTCTTTCAGAAAATGAAAAAGTTCTTTTGAAATATGAGGAAGAGCTAGCATCGCCGCTTTCTATTTCAGAGATAGTTGAAAAGAAAGAAGAGCTAACGGAAACTAAACAACGCGAGGTTAGTAAAGAATCTCATGTGAGAAACGAATTTATAAAAGGCTTACAAGCTATATTAGATAACGCGTATTTAATGCCATTTGAAATGAGAGAATTGGCAAATGTGTATTTAGAAACGAAATTAACAAAATTTAAGGTCGGTTTGCTGTTTGCGAAAGGAAAGACGGAGCAAGAAAAACAGAGACGTTTAGATGCTTTTTATTCTGCTTTGCAAAAGACTGTTGAAACGCAACTTGATTTTCATGTGAAAGAATTTATTGTTGCCTTCTTAAAAGAAGAAGGATTGTTCACAGAGGAAATTGGGAAAGACATATATGCTTTAGAAATTGTTTTTGGACCAGAAATGTTAGCTGAAGTCATTAAACAAGGTGCAGGTTTTACAGGTGATTACTTACTTCTTTATACAGCGGATGTAGCGAATGAACTGAAGAAGCGTTATTTTACAAAAGCGCAGCAAATTTTTGATAAAAGTGCAGTCGTTTTAAAGCAAAAGGTGAAGGAAGCAGTTGCACGCATTGAAGAAGAGATTGAAAAATATATGATGTTGCAAACGGCAAAAGAAACGCAATTACAATACAGTAACAATTTAGAGACATATGAAAGTTATTTACAAAATGTTTGGCACGAGCGTGTTGCTACACCAGAAGGATTGAAAATAGAGGAGATATTGCAAAGTAAAACACAAATTGTTAGTGAGAAATTCACACTACAAGAGCAGGAAAGCGTAAACGATAACGTAATGGCTCGTGAGGAAGAGATAAAAGGAACGGCAGCTTTAAATATTCAGCGTATATTAGAGAAAGTGAAGAAAGCTGAAACGATATTAGAGTCATTGCCAGCGCTGAAACATGTACAACAAGAGGTAATAGAAAAAAGGCGTCGTGTGGAAACGAAACAATTTACAGTAGCGTTATTCGGAGCTTTTAGTGCTGGAAAATCATCATTTGCCAATGCATTGCTTGGTGGGAAGGTACTTCCTGTATCACCAAATCCGACGACGGCAACGATTAATCAAATTTTGCCGGTTACAGAGGAAAAACCACACGGAACAGTAATGGTTCAATTCAAATCAAAGCAAGCTCTATTAGAAGATATGAAAGCTGTTTATAAGTTGTTTCATTATGAGATTACTACGTTAGATGAAGCGTTAGCACAAATTGATAAAGTTATGAAATATCCTTCACCAACTGGGAAGCAAAAAACAACATTTAGCTTTTTACGAGCGGTACAAAAAGGGTATGATACGGTTTCTGCTCATTTAGGGGAGCAAGTACAAGTTACACTAGAAGAGTTTTCTGATTATGTAGCGAATGAAGAAAAATCATGTTTTGTTGAGTATATGGAGCTTTATTATGATTGTGCTTTAACAAGGCAAGGAGTAGCGCTTGTAGACACACCTGGAGCGGATTCTATTAACGCCCGCCATACGGACGTTGCGTTCCAGTATATTAAAAACGCAGATGCTATTTTATTTGTAACGTATTATAATCATGTGTTCTCTCGTGCTGACCGTGAATTCTTAATCCAGCTTGGTCGTGTAAAGGATACTTTTGCACTTGATAAAATGTTCTTCTTAATTAATGCGGCCGATTTAGCAGAGTCTGAAGAAGAACTTGAAATGGTAAAAGGTTATATCGCAGACCAGCTACTGCAATACGGTATTAGAAATCCGCGTTTATTTGCAATTTCAAGTTTATGTGCACTTGAAGAGAAGCAAGGAAAGAATATTGAAAAAGAGAAGTACGGTATTTTACAAAACTCTGGGATTGCTAAGTTCGAGGAATCATTTACATCCTTTATGATGAGAGATTTAATGCTCGTATCTGTTCATGCTTTATATGGTACATTGCAAGGAGCAGATCAGCTTTTAGTAAATATGATAAACGGTGCAAAGCAGGGGAATGAAGAGAAAGAGAAGCAAACGAAAAAATATGAAGCAGAGCGTAATCAGCTACTTCATATTATTTCATCATATAGTGTGCTTGCTGAAGAGCAGGCGATGCAAAATGAAGTGAAAGAATTGCTTTATTACGTGCAACAGCGTCTATTCCTACGCTATAACGATGTGTTTACTGAATTTATTAATCCGGCATCGCTGCGAACGGATGGGAATGTGAAAGTGCAGTTGCAACAGTGCGTTATGGAATTAGTAGCATTTATTCAGCATGATTTATTACAAGAAATGCGTGCGACATCATTACGCCTTGAGAAATGGATAGATGAAGCGATGAAGCGTGCAAAGAATGAAATTGTGGTGAACTGTAAAGTAGAAAATGAATCAATTTCTATGAGTGGAACAGTGGATTATGAATATAAAGATATTGCACATAAAGAACCGTTCCCTTCAGTTGAAATAAAAGATTTCAAAAAAGCACTGGCGCATTTTAAAAATGAAAAAAGCTTTTTTGAAAAAAATGATAAAGCTTTCATGCAAGAAGAGGCTAAAGTTGTATTAGAGCCTTTCGTATCAAACTATGTAGCTGATGAAAAAGATTTATTTGTTCATCATTATAAGCAAGAGTGGGATTTGAAATGGAACTTATTCCAAAAAGTGATGCAGCAAGATGTGATGAATTATTATGAAAGTGTATTATTTGCATTGGCTGAAACAATTGATGTATCACTATATGAACAAAGTAAAGAACAATTGCAAAAGCAGTTAGTAGAGATTGAAAAAGAAATTTATGTGATATAGTCGTTATGAGAAAAAGATTCGTTCAATTTTCTTTTGCAATACTGTATCTAAAGATTTGACAAACCCAGCAAATTCATCGGTAGAAATCATATGAGTAAGAACGAGGCGTCTGCCGTCTGGTGTTTCACCGCATAAGACGAATGAAGAAAATTCATATGTTTTGTTTTCTACTACTAATTTTGGATAGGAATACGTGTCGCTTTTCTTCTTCTTTCCATCAATAGAGATGACGTTGCACTTTTTCTCATTGTTGTCCATGGTGAATCCCTCCTTTCTATTATTTATGGTAGACAAGGAGGGTTTAGAACAATAGAGAAAGGGGAGTTTTTTATGTGTGTAGTAATAGAGTATATTTCGAAAGAAGCTATACCGAAACCTTTATTATTGCTTGCTGATCCAAGTGAGCAGCAAATTGATGCATATGTACAAAGGGGGGTAACATATGTAGCTAAGCAAGAGGAGAGAGTTGTCGGTGTATATGTTCTTTTGGAAACAAGGCCGAAGACGATGGAAATTATGAATATTGCGGTTGTAGAGCATTTGCAAGGAAAAGGGATTGGAAAGCAGCTATTAAGTCATGCCGTAGAAACTGCTAAAGGATATGGTATGTCAAAACTTGAAGTTGGTACGGGCAATTCTAGTGTTTCACAACTTGCTTTATATCAAAAATGTGGATTTCGTATTTTTTCTATTGATTTTGATTACTTTTCAAAGCATTATGAAGAAGAGATTATTGAAAATGGGATTGTATGTCGTGATATGATTCGGCTTGCAATGGAATTGAATAAGAACGTATAACTTATTTAGGGGGAAGAGAAGATGGAAGTACATAAAGCAATTACAGCACATTCTCGTAAACAAAATGAAAGTGTAAAAGCATGTTTACAATTAGATGCGCAGCGTGAAGCAGCTATTGAAGCAGCCGTATCTCTTGCGTCAAAGGGGAAAGAATTTTCGGTTGATATCATTAATGTTGTAACAAAGCAAATTAATGATCTTGCAAAAAATGGTGTTACACTGCAGCGTAAATTTGTTACAGAAGAAATGGTTATGGAGTATGTAAGTCGTTTGCAAGAGAAAGAAGGTCGTTAAAGATGATAGTTACAGTCGAATGGTTACGTGAGCATATAGAAGATGAGAATGTCCGTATAATCGATTGTCGTTTTGATTTAGCGAATCCTAATTGGGGTAGAGAAAAGTATGAGGAAGAACATATTCTTCATGCATTATATTTTGATTTAAATTTAGATTTATCAAGTCCTGTAACAGAACATGGTGGTCGCCATCCATTGCCGAATATTGAGGAGTTTGCAGACAAGCTTTCACAAGCTGGTATTGGTGAACATACGACAGTAATTGCATATGACAGTCAAGCGGGGGCAAATGCTTCTCGTCTCTGGTGGTTATTAAACTATGTAGGACATGAGAAAGTATATATATTAGATGGCGGATTTTCAGCTTGGAAAGAGAATGGACTACCGATAACAACGGAAATTCCTGTTGCTATACGAAAAACATTCAAAGCAAATGTACAAGATCATATGCTTGTAACGATGGAAACGGTGAGAGAGAATATTCATGCAGGTGCAGATGTTACGTTAATTGATTCTAGAGAGCCAAAACGTTATGCTGGTGTAGAGGAACTAGTTGATTCAAAAGCAGGGCATATTCCGACAGCAGTAAACTATTTTTGGAAGGATGGAATTGCCCAATCAGGACAATTTAAGAATGAAGCTGGGCAACAAGAACGATTCCAAGATCTTTCGAAAGATAAGGAAACAATTGTATATTGTGGTTCTGGTGTTACAGCATGTCCAAATATCCTTGCATTGAAATTAGCTGGATTCCAAAATGTTAAATTGTATGCAGGTAGCTGGAGTGATTGGATTTCTTATCCAGAAAATCAAATTGCAAAAGAAGAAGATTAATCACTTGCATGCAAAAATAATTTGTATTAAAATAAGGTCACAAGCAAGAAATTGCTCGAAAAACTTTGTATTTTACACATTGGAAACAATGTGATAATATAACGACAAGTAAATAATACATCCTGCGGTGTGCGTAACTTATTTATGTCTAAAACCGATGTTAGTTATACGGAAGCTCAATATTTAGCGACCATCATCAAGCCGTCCTTGTGGGGGAAGATGTACGGTAACTGTGAGGGCATCCACCTGCGAGTAGCGGGTTTTTGGACATTTACGAGGAGCGGCACGTGCGGGGGTCTTATTTCAACTAACATTATATAAAATTCCTACGGTGTACGTAGCTTATGCATGTCTTAAACCAATAAGTTTAATATGGAAGTTCAATATTTAAATGTAGCTAACAAGCCGTCTTTTTAAGAAGGAAGTTACAAACATTTGTGAGAGCATCCACCTGTGAGAGCAGGTTTATGGACATCTAGAGAGAACGGCATATGTGGGGCTATATAAAAACCTTACGTTTTATACGTAAGGTTTTTTTGTTGCATAAATATATCTTATTTTATCTGGATTCACCTGTGAAGTTTCCATAATAAATATAGCACTTTCTATCTTCATCAATCTCTCTTGAATCTAAAGCGAACTCCATATGCATGCCGTCGCGCTGAATATATATAAGATCTGAATGAAGAGATGGCAAAATTTCTTCATAGTTCCATACATCTTTCCGATCTATTATGCTTGAACTCGTTTCACTTAGTTCTCTAACCTCAAAACCAATGTGAGAGTATGTAGGATCTGAAGGGTCATTTGCAAACTCTTCTTTTTGAATATATATAACTGCTGTTCCGTCTGGATCTACTGAAGTAGCAGTAACAACATATGTCTTGTTATCTTTTATAAAATATTCACACGTCATGCGTGCGATGATTTCAGAATTAGAAATATTTGCGTAGTTCCATAAAGCAGGATACCTTTTCGTTTCATCATTAAGTCGATATTCTAAGCGCATTTTATCCCTCTTCTTCCTTTTTCTTCTACTTTATCATGTTATCTTATATAATAGGAATAGAATTTAAAAAGGGGAGTGCGAAGGTGACAAAAACGAAATGGCTAGTAGGTGGTGTCGTAACGTCTTTAATGACTGGCACCTTATTTGGCTGCGCACAAGATCTTCCCCCAAAACCGAATGATAATAGTTGTTCAGATTGGGATTGGGATGATGAACTTGGGGTATGGCAGTGTGATGATAGTAGGTCAGGTTATCGTGGGCATTATTTTTATGGTGGGAGTTACTATCAAAATAAATCCACTTTTAAAAATTCATCGGCGTTTAAATCTTATCAATCGTCTGGGGAATTTAAAGGTGGAATTGGAAGCGGTTCAAAGGGAGGATTTGGGGGCTAACATATGTCGCAATACATCAGGGAGCGAAAAGATTTTTATTCGAAATATCCGAATTTTTGGTCGGATTTATATGAATGTGAGTATAGTTTGTTTCATGTTTTCTCTATAACAAATCAGACTATGAAACAATTGCAATTAGCAACTGAACGAATGGGGAAAATATTTTTTAAGACTGCTAAACTTTTGCGGAATTTAAGTGACGAACAGCTTCTTGAACTTGGGTATCCTCCTGCAAGCTTATCTTTCATTAGAATGAAAGGATTATATCCTGAATCTGTTATTTCACGATTTGATTTCGTTTTAACAAGTGATAATCAAATTAAAATGCTTGAGTTTAATAGTGATACACCAACTTTTATTATGGAATGCTTTCAAATGAATGGAAAAGTTTGTGGAAAACTAGGCTATGATAATCCAAACTTGGGTCAAGAACGATTACTATCTTCTGGTGTTACAAAGGCCGTAATGGAAGCGACAAAGGGAATAGATAACCCAAATGTTGTTTTTACAGCACATCATGAACATATTGAGGATTGGAATACGACTATGTATTTGAGTCAGTTATGCCATGTTGAAAATAAAGTAGTGCCAATGTCAGAACTTAGAATTACAAAAGATGCTTTAGTGGATAGGGATGGAGTACAGATTGATGTTTTATATCGCCAAACATATCCGATAGAAGATTTAATTGAGGATCAAGATCCTGAAACAGGAGACTTCGTAGGTGTGGAACTGTTGCAGCTTGTAAAAGCCGGAAAGCTTTTTATAATAAATCCTTTGTCAGCATTTTTGCTTCAGCCAAAATCAATTCAGTGTCTTATTTGGGGGTTAGCAGAAGAAAAGGCCTTTTATACAAATGAGGAACAACAGTGGATTAAAGAATATATGTTACCTACATATTTAGAACCAGATTTATTTTTAGGAAAAGGCTCTTTCGTTCAAAAACCTTCATTTGGTAGAGAAGGAGACACAATTACCGTTCGCGATAAGGACGAAAATATTATGATTCAAAATGCACACCAAACGTATAAAGCGTCACTGCCGATATTTCAAAAGTATACAGAACTTCCAGTCGTATCTTTGGAAACAGAGAAAGGGATGGAGAAACTGTCGTATGTGTTTGGTTCGTTTTTAATTGCTGGAAAAGCGAGTAGTATCGGTATTCGCGCTGGGGAAAAAATTACGGGGAATGAATCGTACTATTTACCGGTAGGTATAAAAAAGGAGGAAAGTATATGATTAATTTTTTATTATATTTAGCAGTAACACTGGGCCTTTTATGTATTGGTCTGTTCCTCATGGAAGTGACAACGAAAGTAAAAGAATTTAAGTTAATGGCCCAAGGAAATAAGGCGGTAAGCTATGTACTTGGAGGACGATTACTTGGGTTAGCTATTGTTTTATATTCGACAGCAGCTAATTCCATTTCACTTCTTGATATGGTTTCGTGGGGAGCCGTTGGGATTTTTGCTCAAATTATCGTCTTTTATTTAGCTGAGTGGCTTACACCACGCTTTAATATAAACAAAAGTCTTGAAGAAGATAATCAAGCAGTCGGTCTTTTTCTTATGTTTTTATCGCTTTCCATTGGGATTGTAATTGCTGGTTGTATAACTTATTAAAACCTTTACGTTTAGACGTAAAGGTTTTTATTTTATATACGTTAGTTCGCCATACCTTTCGAAAAAATTGTAGGCTACTGTTGACATCTATTTTAAATAAGAGTAACATTTTCTATGTAATAAAAATAAGTCTCTGTTAGGTGAGGCTCCTGTATAGAGAAATGCTACTGCCCAAAAATGTCGAGAGACGCCAATGGGTCAACAGGAATGATCGAATTAAGGTTTTTCTTAACGTAGCTGGTAATGTACCTATGCTATACAGTGCTAAAACTCGGCGAGGGAGAGGTCCGTAGATTTCTAATTGTTTAGGAATCGTTTATTTGTGTATGTCATGACCTTTACTCTTTTCGGAGTAAGGGTCTTTTTGTTACAAAGCTATGAGTAACTTCATAGTATAAACTATAAAATTAAACGAGGAGGTGAGGAGCATGTCAAATTCTGACTCGGTTCCGTTACCCATATACTTCAAATCAAAAATATATGATGTAGGCAGGAAACGACTTGTTCCTCCCTCTATATTTATCATAATGTAGCGTTTATATGCATGTTTAAGCGCTAGACACTGTTACGGTAAAGTGGATAAATTGAGAAACAAAGCGTTTCTTCCTATGTTGTACAGGAGGAGACGATAATATGTTATATGCAAACAAAACTGTGGGTAACACGTCATATAAATTAAGTAAAAAATCAATGAAAGAACAAACAATGCTTCAAAAAAATAAAGATTTATTAATTGAAATCGCAACGAGAGATGTAAAATCTGTATTTGCGTATTTTAAAACAACAAGAGACGGATTATCTATGAAAGAGGCACAAAAACGCATTCAAGTATACGGCCGTAACGAATTAATGTCAAAAAGAGCGCGTATTGCGGAAATAATGATGAAGCTAAGTGGAATGATTCCAGGTTTTTCAAAACAACATGTGCGTGATGGGTTTCAATGTGAGAAAATTACTGTGTCTCGAGTAGAATGTTCTAGTGTAACAGGTTTAAACGGCGAATTAAAAATGATGAATGTGCCAGTACAAGAGCTTGTTCCTGGGGATATGATTTTTCTTTCAGAAGGTGATACAGTACCAGCAGATGTACGTATCATTTACGCGAATGATTTATTAGTAAATGAATCCGTGCTAACAGGAAAAGATGCAAGTATTGAGAAATTTGAAAGTTGCTATCACCTTGAGCGTAAACGATTTATTCCATTAAAACGAATGAAAGACTATAATCCACTTGAACTTGAAAACGTATGTTTCAAAGGGACTCATATTGTTGGCGGAAATGCAAAGGCTGTAGTTGTTTCGACTGGGAAAAATACGTATACAGGAATTCTTCATACTTGTTGTAGTAGAACGTCTTAATGTGTAAATGATGCTAAATATACAAAAACAATGTATAATAGACAAAGTTGAAAAAACGTAGAATGGTAATCTATTTATATAACCTTACGTGATGACGTGGGGTTATTATTTTTTTGGTAGGAGAGGGATTATGAAAAAAGTATTATTAGTTGATGGTATGGCACTATTATTTCGTGCTTTTTACGCAACAAGTGTCTACGGACAATTTATGAAACGACAAGATGGTACCCCTACAAATGGGATTCATGGTTATATGAAACATTTATTAACAGCTATGCAAGCAATTGAACCGACACATATCGTAACATGCTGGGATATGGGTAGTACGACATTTAGAACAGAATCGTTCTCGAATTATAAAGCGAATCGTGTAGCGCCGCCTGAAGAATTAATTCCGCAATTTGATTTAGTTCAAGAAATGACTGCGAAATTGTCTATTCCAGTTATCGGTATGAAAGGGTATGAAGCGGATGATTGTATCGGCACGCTTGCAAAACAATACTGTAATGAAGCGGAAGTGTATATTTTAACAGGTGATACGGATTTACTTCAGCTTGTTGATAAGAACGTTACAGTAATGCTCTTGCGCAAAGGAATTGGAAATTACGAATATTACACACCAGATAAAATCATGGAAGAAAAAGGCGTAGAGCCGTGGCAAATCGTGCATGCGAAAGCATTCATGGGAGATACGAGCGATAATTACCCAGGTGTAAAAGGTATCGGGGAAAAAACAGCGTATAAATTGATTCAAGAGCACGGAACAGTAGCAACTGTACTAGAAAATGTAGCATCATTAACGAAAGCGCAGCGTACAAAGATTGAAAGTGATCTAGAAAACTTAAATATTTCATTACAATTAGCACAAATTCATTGTGAAGTTCCAATTTCATGTTCATTAGAAGAAGGCTTACACACAATGGATGAAGAAAAACTTAGATTCGTTTGTGAAGAAATGAATTGGGGAAGACCAGAAATATTAATAAATATGCTGTAAATAGTTTTGAAAGAGGGATGTTGTATAAGTCAAACTTTGACTTATACAACATCCCTCTTTTGGTTTTTACGAACAGTATCGTAGTAAATAAAATTATATCGAACTCAATTTTAAATATATAAATGTTTCGACAAAATATATTGATAGAAGTTGATGACAATAGCAACTTTTATAATGAAATGAAGCAATTTCAAAATGGTTTTAGGGTGATCAAATTTTTGTGTGTTCACAAAGTTGTCAGAAAATAAACGTAATTTTCATATGAAGTTCAAATAGAATTCACAACAATCAATTATTATAAGAACAACCAGATAATTCTTTATCTTTTATATAAACCATCCCCCAAGGAGGAAATGAAAATGCGAAAAAAAGTGCGAAAATCTTTTAAACAATTATTAATTGAAAATAAACAAACACTATTAAATAATAAAGAAAATATGAAAGAAATTGAAGAGAGAATTGAGAAACGACATGTAGCATATAGTGGTGCCAATAATTAAATAAAATAAAAAAGATAGCCTTTAAAGGCTATCTTTTTTATTTTATATTGAAAAAACTTTATTCCTCTCTTTAATTTTGCAACTATGCAAGATGTTTTTATAGTGTTTTTCTGTCAATATTATTCATTTTTCGAGGTTTTAATTGGTATATATCAATTTTGAAGATTCACTATTCATAATATTACAAAAAATGTTACAATACATTCAAAATTACGCTATAAAATCATTTTAATATGAAAAATTGGAATGAAAAGAAAGGAGAGGAATATGAATAATGGTGTCGCTTTGAAATGATTATTATCATTTCAGTAGGAGTTGATGTAAAACGATGGATAGGTATGAAGAACTGGATTCTATACGAGGAATTTCTTCATTGATAGTAATGATTGGCCATCATTTAATGATTTTTTCAGTATTTCAAAATTACAGTTATGAAGATAATAAACCATTTGTTATTTATCTATTAAAAGAAACACCTGCTCGTCTAATTTTTAGTAGTGGTAACGAATCTGTTATTATCTTTTTTGTTTTGAGTGGATTTGTTTTGTATAGATCCATTCAAAAAAACTACGATAGCTATGGATCATTCCTTTTAAAGCGTATATCTAGAATCTATATTCCATATATCGTAGCAATAAGTATAGCTATTTTATGCCAGAATACAATGAGTAAATATGGTATTTCTAATTTAAGTGAATGGTTTAATCGCTCATGGACGATTGAAAGTTCTTTAAGCTTAATAGCGCAACATATTTTATTGATTGGGAAATATAATACAGATGCATATAACGGCGTAATTTGGTCACTTGTTCATGAAATGCGAATATCGATAATTTTTCCATTAGTTTTGATGGTTTGTTTACGAAAAACGTTGAGGTATTCATTATTGTCATTGTTTATTTTTAGTATATGTTCTGTCGTGATTTTATTTTTATTTCACTCAAGTTTCACATTAACTAGTTATGCATTAACTCTGCATTACACAGTGCTGTTTTTACTAGGAGCACTAGTTGCGAAATATAAAAATAATTTAATAGTTTTTTATAGTAATCGTACTAAAAATGAGAAAATTGCATGGTTTTTATTTGCGGTTTTACTTTATATGTATGAAGGGCTTGTTGGAGAAATTAATTTGCTTAATAATTTTATATTTCGAGACTACGTAGTAGCGATAAGTGCATGTTTATTTGTCATATTAAGCTTGTCGGTATCAACTTTGTCATCCTTGCTACGTAATAAATACTTGTTATATTTGGGGAAGATTTCTTACAGTCTTTATTTATACCACATCATATCTTTATTTTCCCTAGTGTATATGCTTCATGAAATATTTCCGTTACCCATTGTTTTAATGTTATCGCTCATTCTTTCGTTTATACTAGCAATAATTTCTTATTTGTTTGTAGAAAAATTTGCATTCAGGATCGGAAAGTATATAACAAAGCAATCGAATTTAGAAAAGAAAAGACTATCTGTAGAAAGTGAGTTGCAGGATGTCATTCAAACAAAGGCGGTGAAATAATTGAAGCAAGAAATTAGTATGAAGGATTTTCAGCAGCTATTGAAAAGAAGAGTAGTAACAATTATTTTGACGATGTGTTGTGTAACATTTTCTTTAATTCTTATTTCTATGTATGTATTAAAGCCTTCGTATCAATATTCAACGCAAATTCTCGTTGGAAATTTAGATGGGTTTAATAAGGAAAATGCAGTGAATAAAACACAGGAAAATAAGCAACTTGTAACGTCGTATGTTGATATATTAAAAAGTCCACTCATTATTTCAACGGTTAAAAAAAATTTAAAATTAGAGCAATCAATTTATGAATTAGCACAAAAAATTTCAGTGGTGAATATGGACAACTCTCAAATCGTTACTGTTACAGTAAAAGGTTCAGATCCTACAATCGTCAAAGAAATTGTAAAGTCATTGGCAGAACAATCTCAAAAAAGCTTTCAACAGTATACGAATGTACAGGGGATAAAAATATTAACTGACCCTGAGTTACAGGAAAAAGCTGAAAAGTTGTTCCCTAAATTGCAACTTATCATTCCTATCTCTTTAATTGTTAGTTTTTTTGTTGGGATAGGTTTAGCTGTATTTCGAGATTATTTTGATGAGCGTATATACGTGGAACAAGATTTAGAGAAAATAACAACAGTATCTGTTATTGGTCACATAAATATGAAACCGAAAAGAAAAAAGAAATCTACAGAAGTTGATGCGCAATCATCTATATATCGAGGTGAACATGTCGATGTTTAAGACAAAGAAAAAGCTGCCATTTAATCCGCATGATGCTCTAATGAAAGAGCAGTTTTATACGGTGTATCACGAGTTGAAAAAATCGGGGAAACAAGTGTTCACAGTTACTTCAACGAAGGATAGAGGTGTTATCGCGGCGCTTATAGTAAATCTAGGGCTAGTGTTTGCAGAGATGAAAAAAAAGGTGTTACTTATCGATGTGAATTTTTCTGATCCTAAACTACATCTACTATTACAAAGCAATTATACGAAAACAGTGAACGATATAATAAACGATTCCCCTTGTAGTTATGAATCTTTTTCTAGTAATTTATCTAAATACTTATATTGTATTCCTGCCCAAAAAACAGTACACACCGGAACACCTTTAGTTGCTACGGATGAATTTGATCATGTAATTGCGAAGTGGAAAGAAGATTTTGATTACATTTTCTTGTATTCCTCTGAAGTATTTGAGCTTCCTGCTACGCACATGATTGCAGGGAAATGCGATGGAGTGGTCTTAGCAGTCAAAAAGAGAAACGATTCCCTACGTACGGTGCAAAAAGTGATAGCAAATATAAAGAGGAAAGAATGTGAATTAATAGGTATAGTTTTATATTCTTGAATGTGGGGGTAACGATCTATGATTCGTGAAACAAACCAAGCCAAGTTGTATACGATTCCGGCTCAAGAAAAGACCAGTATTTTGAATCGAAGTATAAAGCGCTTGTTTGATATTATATTTTCACTCATATTGTTACTATTAACGCTACCAATTATGTTGTTCTTTTGTATTATGATTGCTTTCGAAACAGCAGGAGCTCCAATTTATTTTCAAGAACGTTTAGGGATTAATGGAAGGAAATTTAATGTATTTAAATTAAGGTCGATGGTAAAAGATGCTGAAATAAATGGACCACAATGGGCAAATGAAAATGATCCAAGAATTACTAAAGTTGGATCGTTTATAAGGAAAACGAGAATTGATGAGTTACCGCAACTTTTAAATATTTTAAAAGGTGATATGTCTTTTGTCGGACCAAGACCAGAGAGAGAGTATTTTTATAAACAATTTGATACGTATATTCCAGAATTCAAGGATCGTTTAATAGTGAAGCCAGGGTTAACAGGATGGGCACAAATTAATGGAGGATATAATCTTGATCCGAAAGAAAAGTTGAAATTGGATATGGAGTATATTGAAATGAAAACGATTAAGATGGACATTCGGATTTTATGTAAAACCGTTTTAATAGTATTGAACGGTAATGGTGCAAGATAAATATATGTAAGTAGGTTGCTTGCAAAGGAGAGCCGGTATGGGTAGATCTATTTTAAATAATATTATCCATCTATTTTATAGCACAATTTTAGCTAATCTTCTTCAAGCTGTGAGTTTAATTGCTTTAGCAAATTTTTTTAATGCACAAAATTATGGGATGTTTAGTGTTGCTATAGCAGTGACGTTTGTTATGTTATTTTTTACAGATTTAGGACTTACAAATACGTTTCTTCGAGAAGGCGCAAAAGATGGAGTAGACTTAGAGACGATTTTATCGTCGTATATAAAAGTAAGGATGATTCTACTTATTTTTATTTCTATAATCGGCTATATTGCTATTCATTATATGTATGCGGATAGAAATTTGATTTATATGATGATAAACGTAATGTTTTTCATGTTAATAGGATTAACTGGGCAAAATATAGGGATTGCCTACTTTCAGCTGACGGAGCGTATGAAGTATATAGCGCTTATTAAAGTTGTATCAGCGGCAGTTGTCATTATCATTACATGTTTTTGTATTTTCGGAGAGTTACCAGTTTATATAACTGCTCGTTTATATGGATTTGGTTATATGATCGGTGGTGTATTCAGCATATATGTAATGAAAAGAAAGACGAGTATGAATATGAAAGTCGTAATTCATAAAGCGTTATTTTGGCAATTGACACCTTTTATTATTAGTGGTTTTTTAATAATGAGTACGCCACAATTAGCACCGATCTTACTTAACTATACATTGCCATTAAGTATGGTAGGTGTTTTCGCAGTGGCGTATCGGATGCCAGCAGCTTTATATCAAGTGCCAGGGGTGATTGCAGGTGCATTTTATCCAGTGCTCTTTAAGCATTATAATCAGAATAATTTAGAAGAGCATACGAAATTAAACTTACTTCAAATAAAATCAATGGCGATTGTGGGAATATGTATGACGATAGGTTTATATCATTTAGCGCCATACTTTATTTCTATATTTTTTCAGGAAGAATGGAGAAATGCAGTAGAGCCACTCCAAATATTATCATTTCTCATTGTGCTGCAAAGTTTAAATATTGCTATAGCTGACGGCTTAACAACGAGTGGACGTCAAAATAAAAGAACGGTTGTGCAATGTATAGCGTTAGTGATAGGTGGGATTATGCTTTATAGCTTTAGTAGTATTGGTGGAGTGATAGGAGCGGCTTATGCTATGGTTTTATTTGAAATTGTGGCTTTAGTTGGGTATATAGCGGTAAGTGTAGTGAAGAAAAAAATTGTATTCCAAATTGTAATACCGTATACAATTTATTTTGGCGTAACTTTTATTGGAGTGCAATATATATTGCACACATATCATTTCATTGCGCTCGTTCTGAATACGTTAATCGTAGTAGTTGGTATATTCCTATATGATTATGAGCTGAAAAAACTTCTTCTTTCGTTTATAAGAAAAACACGCAAAAAGGATTATATTACGAAACAGGGGATATAGCCTATGGAAAATAATATGAAAATATCGATGAAATGGATTATGCTCTTAATATTATTTGTCATGTTAAGTAAATACAACATATATATTGGATTTTCGCTGAAGATATATATGATTTTTTTAGTCATATATTTTTGTTTAACAGTTAAAAACTTTCATATGCAAAAGCTATATTTTCATGAAGTTGTATTTTTGCTATTTTATTTCATCTATTGTTTCAGTGGAATTCTATCTATATATTTAAATGCTAGTATTCGTATGATTTTTGGTGTGCTACTTGTTTTAGGTTGTTATTTTATAATGAGAAATTTATTAGGAAATGTTGAAATAGCAACACTTGAATCATCTATTGTCTATGTAGGATTCATATTTAATATTGTAAGCCTAATACTGTATATAGTCGGTTTACAGCACTTTGGATTGTACGGTGGAGAAGAAAGAGAAATTTTTGCTGGACTATTAGTTGATAGAGGGTATCCAAGATTAATTGGTTTGCTAGATGATCCTAACATTTTTATTTTTTATAATACAATATTTTTTATGTATTATATGACAAACCTACATAATATGACGAACATTTTAGGATTGATTTTATGTGTTACGACAAGTTTATTAACTTTTTCAAGGGGAGGAATATTAGCACTTGTGCTTGTCGTTTTTGTATATGTATGTACATCTAGTTTTGCAAAAAAAATAAAAATAATAATGAGTTTACTAATGTTTGGTGTAGTGATTTTTTGTTTATCGAATAGTGTAATGGGTGGCCAATTGGATGACATATTGAATAAACGAATTTCTGATTTTTCGCATGATAATGGAAGTGGAAGATTTACATTATGGGAAGCTGCTTTTAAATATTATTTATCCAATCCATATATCGGAATCGGTGCGTTTAATTTTTCGAATTATTATGAGTTTCAATTTAACGAAAAATTATATGTGCACAATACATTTTTAGAAATTTTGTCTGAATCGGGTACAATTGGTTTTCTTTTATATAGCGCTTTTTTATGCATATTAATGTTCAAGTTAACGCAGTATACTTTGTTTCGTGAAAAACCGTATCTTTTATTAACTATGATTGCATTTTTATTTCAGATGATGTCATTGTCACTCATTATTAACGAAGCGTTCTTTTTATTTTTAGCAATGGTTGTAAAGTACATTTCAATATATGAAGGAAGGGGAAAGGTAGATGGTAAAATGTCTATCAGCACATAATAAGGCGCCTCATGTTTCTGTAATAACACCTTCTTATAATAGTATACGATTTATAGGTGAGACGATTTTATCTGTACAGAATCAATCATATGAAAATTGGGAAATGATTATCGTTGATGACGCTTCAACGGACCAATCTCTTGCAAAAATTAAAGAGATAATAGAAGGGGACTCGCGTATTAGACTATTATCATTAAAAGAAAATGTTGGTGCTGCTAAAGCTCGGAATTTAGCGTTTGAAGAGGCGAGAGGAAGATATATTGCTTTTTTAGATAGCGATGATATATGGTTGCCACATAAATTGCAGACGCAATTGTTATTTATGGAAGAAATGAATGTGGCCTTTTCATATGCATCGTATAGTTTAATCGATGAAAACGGTAATGAATTAAATCGAGAAGTGAATGTACCGAAATCTGTTGACTATCATCGTTTGGCAGGAAATACAATTATCGGTTGTTTAACAGTAATGATTGATCGTGAAAAAATTCCGCATATTGAAATGCCTAGTGTCCAGCCGGAAGATACAGCGCTATGGCTAAACTTATTAGATGAAGGACATGAAGCGAAAGGAATACAGCAAGTGTTAGCGAAGTATAGAATTGTAGCAAATTCTGTTTCGAGAAATAAAATTAGAGCGGCTTTTCGGTATTGGAAATTATTAAGGGAACAAAAACGACTGAATGCATTGCAAATCTTTTACTATTTTAGTAAGTATGCTTTTCATGCCTATAGAAAAAATAAAATCAATGTAGTTGGGAAGACGCAATTATGAATATACTGTTGATGACAGATAAATTGATAACTGGGGGAGCCGAGAGTTATTTTTGTAAATTGGAAAGCAATTTGCGTGATGAGAAATTTACGGTTTATACAGCTGCAGGTGAGGGAGAACTATATGAATCTCTTACTAGAAAAGAAAATTTCATGTTACTTAGTCGATGGAATCATTTGAGAAATATTCATTACTTACGAAAAGAAATTTGTAAACGAAAGATAGAACTTATTCATGCAAATAGTTTGCGAATGGTATTATATTCCTTTTTAATTCAAAAGTTCATGAAAAAAAAGATAAAAGTCGTGTATACGAAACATAATGTAACGATATTAGAAAAGAAAATGCCAACTCTTTTTCGTTATCTTATAAATAAATATGTGAATAATATTATTACAGTAAGTGAGTTTGAAAAAAAAAATTTAATTTCAATGCATGTAGCAGAAGAGAAAATAAAGACAATTTATAACGGTGTGGATATTGAAAGATTTTTATTCCAGCAGAAAAAGACAGAATCTATTTATAAAATAGGGATATTAGCAAGACTATCCAAGGAGAAAAACCATCAATTATTTGTAAAAATTGCAAATGTGTTGAAAAAAAGAGATGACTTTTTGTTTTATATTGCTGGTGATGGACCAGAGAAAGAATCTATTATGAAAGAAATAGAAAAGTATGGATTGCAGCAAAGTGTAAAGATGTTAGGGAATATTTCAGAGCCGCATAGGTTTATAGGAAATATGGATGCCCTACTTTTATTATCTTTTCGTGAAGTGTTTCCAATGGTAGTAATTGAAGCAATGGCTACAGGAACACCGATTGTTTCAATAGATGTTGGCGGAATAAATGAAGCGGTAATAGATGGAGAATCAGGCGTTTTGTTATCTGAATATTGCGAATCGGAATTTGCAAGTGCGCTTGAGGAACTACAAGGAAATGAGGAAAAGGTGAATGGTATTAGACTGAAAGCACGAGAGAAAGCAGAGAGATATTTCTCATTAACTAAAATGATAGAAGAAACGAAAAGTATATATGAATTAAACAAATGACCGTGCAAGTCGTTTGTTTTTTTTATTATAGAAACTTTTAAGAGAAAACTCACATATTATATGAAAAAGGTAATATGAGGAGTGAATTTATTTTGTCAGAATATACTTCTTCCCAAGAAGATTGTGCACCAGAAAATAGCGTTCATATTAATTGTTTTGGAGCAGTTCCGAACTCAGGGAATGATAGCTCATTAGCAATTCAGCAAGCTATAAATTATTGTGTAGCGAACCGAATTTCGACGGTTAGAATTACAGGGGTAAATACGTACAAAATTGTAAAGCCGATTGTTATTAAATCAAATGTAAGGTTAGAGCTAGATCCTACTGTTACGTTGCAAATTGATGGAGATTTTAATGCGTTTGAACTGCAACAAAATGCGTCTATTACAGGTGGTACAGTTCAAGTTATAAATCCAGTGTTTCAATCTGCTGTCATTTATGTTTCCGGCTCACAACAAATAGAAGTTCCTAATCACTCTCTTATATCAAATATAAATATAATAAATGCAACGTCGTCATATAAAGGTAAGGCTATACACTTTTATTGTCAAAAAGCATGGGATTATATTAGTTTCTTTCAAGTTAACTTTATTCAAATTAAAAACTTTCAAACTGCAATACATTTGAAGACAGAATATATAGATGATATAAATACACCTTGCTGGATTAACGCAAATGTATTTCAATCTATATTTATTGATGGATGTCAGTATGGGATAGAAGTTGATGGAAACAGTGATTTACCAAATGAAAGTTCAGGAAATACGTTTCATGATATTCAAGTACAATGTAGACAGCAAACGAAAAAAGTCATTCGTTGTACGGGTGCCTATAATACATTTGATTGTATGATTTGGGATACGTACCGGATGAGTAGTGAACAGATTGTCATTGAATTTTCTGCTAATTCGCATCGTAACTACCTTTTTTCGAATTTACTTTCCACAACTATTGTAGATAAAGGACAATACAATGTTTGTAAGTCTACCTATGAAGAATCTCTTCGGATTCAGTTACCGATTACGTTAAATAAACCACATTTAATAGGGAACCAAGATGATATATTAGTAAATGCTTCGCAGAAGTATACTGTTAAGCAAGTAAGTGGGAAATTACCTTACGGGGGCAATCTCGCAAATTGCTTTAATTTAATAGATGAACAAAGTGTAAACTATATCGATGTTCCAGATAGTAATCCAGTTGTGATTGAGCTAGATTTTACGAAAAATCCAATCAAAATGTTGAATTGTTTTGGTATGTATTTTGGATGGGGAGAGAGTCCGAAGAAAATTAAAATTGAATATGCATTAAGTGCAACTGGAAATTGGGTTGTTGCATCGGATGTTCCATTAAATGTAGGCGATACAATTATATCGAATATGAAGGCGAGTCAACTATATAAAGTAAGAATTACATTGAGTGGTTATTCTCAAGACCATAAGCGTTTTCGGATTAATCGTATGTTTGCAAGATCGTCGATGGAAAATGGGAATGCTTGGTTAGCGACAACTGGCGGAAGAATGTTTGGAGATATTGAAATAGAAGCAAGTAAAGGTATCATTATGAAGACTGCTAGTGGAGCGAAATGGAAAGTAACGATTAATGAGGCTGGCCAGCTTATTACGACTAAAATAACTTGAGATGATGATTGGTTGTAAATGCTTGGACGAGTTATTAGGTAGTACGATAAAGGGAATAAAAAAGAGATTGTAATTTGGTTTCAACCAAACTACAATCTCTTTTTGTTTAAATTAACGCCACCAAATCCAAGTCCAAAAGTAATTTCGTATATTTCGAGGGGTAATGCGTATAAAACGTTCGCCGTCAAAGAAACAATTGAAATTTGGAAGTGTTTCATCAGGATTTTTTGGAATAAAGGTGACGATATTTTCGTTGCTTGTAACGGTTACTGTAATTGGTGGATTGGTAGGCGAGACTTGAAGTTGTAATGAAATATTGGCCGTATTTTTAAATTCATTATTAACAGGCGGACTTATCACTTGTACTGTGAATAAGACGATAATTGTTTCATTTGGTTCCAAATTAGTAGCGACTAGGAAACCGATATTTGGATTCGCTAGTGGAGAGCGTTCCCCATTAATAAAGACCGTTCCGTTCATAAATTGTAAACCTGCTGGAATGGTATCTTGTAACGAAACATTTGAAAGTGAAATATCAGAAGTATTCGTAATACGCACCGTATAATCAAAATACTGTTTTAAATAAGCCGAGCTGACGGAAGCGTTTTTCGTGACTGTTGTCGTTATAAATTGAACTGGTATACGAACGGTATTTGAATTAACAATAAAAGTAATAATTGGGTCTTGTGGTGTCAATTGGAAAGCTGCTGTAACTGTTGCGGAATTGACAATTGTATTGTTTGAAGGAATAGAAGTGACGAGAACTTTAAATGTTATCGTTGATACTCCACCTGCAGGTAAAGCGCCGATATTAATACCAGTGTCTGGACGAACATTTGGAACCGGAGTACCGTTAATTGTTACGCTGTTTTCTATAAATGTTGTACCAACTGGAATGATATCTAGGATAGAAGTACTGATTGTAGGAATTGGTGAATGATTTATTACTTCTAATGTGAAAGTTATGGTCTCTCCTGTTGTTACGATAGATTTATCAGCTGTCTTTTCAATGCGAACCATCGGATCAACTACTGTTGTTGTAACGGTATTTGTTTGCTTTGTAATTGTAATAGGCGGTTCATTCGGATCAATGGTAACAGTATAGGAAACAGAAGCATCGTTATTGATTGCAGATTGAAGAGTTGAAGAAGATATTGTTACTTGGAAAGTAATGATAGCAGATTCATTAGGAACAAGGTTTCCTAATGAAATACCAATTTCAGGATTTGCATTAGGCTGATTGATTCCGTTAATTGTAACGCTGCCCGTAACGAAGGCTGTATCTACTGGTACGGTGTCTATGACAAGAAGATCTTCAATCGTTACATTACCGCTATTCGTAATTGTGATTGTATACGTTACAGTTTGACCGGGTAAGGCATTCGTTACATCAACAGACTTAATAGCAAAGACATTATCATTTTGGACAGTTGTTGTGACGGTATTGGTTGTAGTGGTATTCGTAACGGGTACGTTATTTGGATGGACTATATAGTTAAAGGTAGTAATTGCTTTGTTGTTGAGTTCATTTGGTGTTGGGATAGAAGTCACAGATACTTGGAATGAAGCACTAGCATCTCCGCCAACAGTTATAGTACCAATTGGTATGCCGTTTACTGGATTAACTCCCGGAAGAGCTTCTCCGTTTACAATAACGCTATTTTCTATAAACGTAGTACCTTGAGGAATAATATCTTGAATGATTACATCATTTGCTGCAACATTACCAGTTTGATTGAGTGTAATTGTATACGTTAATGTGTCACCGACTGTTGCAAATGCACGGTCAACTGCTTTATTACTATTCAAATTCGCATGATTAATTGTTGTTACGGCAGCTGATGAAATAATAGTTTCTGTAATAGGTGGTCGATTCGGTAACGTGTATTGGTATTTAATTGTACTCGTGTTAGAGATTGGATTGGTTTGCGGAATCGAAGTAACCCGTACTTGAAATAGAATAGTTGCTGTCGTACTAGGCGGAATGTTATCAAGTTGTATCCCGTTAAGTGGATTGTCATTTGGACGAGCGGTGCCATTCACAATAACACTGTTCTCTATAAAGCTCGTATTTGCTGGGATGATATCAGTAACATGAATGTTTTCTACTTGTATATTTCCATTGTTTGTGATGGAAATTGTGTAAGGGATGATAGTTTGTAGGTCAGCGTATTGGATAGGCGTTGTTTTTGTTGCAATTACATTAGCAGAAATAACTTCAGTGAAGGTAATATTACTAGTCGATACTTGTTCTTCCCCATTAATTGTATAACGAGAAGTGGATTGATTTTGAATACGACCGCTAGCTGGAAGAGCTAACACAGTAACGGAAAACGTGACTGGGATAGAAATGTTAGGAGCAATCGTTCCTACAAGTATACCAATACTTGGATTCGCGTTAAGCTGAGGAATATTATTTACTAAAACGCTACCGTCTATAAAGGTTGTTCCAACAGGAATATTGTCTGTAAATACAACAGCAGTAGCATCTGTATTTCCTATATTCGTTAAAGTTGTTGTATAAGTTAAAATGTCGCCAATCGTTACAGAAGTCGAATTAACAGTTTTCAGTGAAACGATATCAGCATCATTAATTTGGGCGAAAGTAGTATTGGAAGTAGTAGATTTTTGAATTGGTGCAAAGTCAGGATTGAAAATAAAGTCGTAGACGATGTTTGCAGTATTAGGCGTTGGATTTAAAGCTGGTAAATTCGTAACGGAAACTTGGAACGTTATTATAGTCGCTTGCCCTGACGCAATATTAGGAATGAAAAAGCCGATATTCGGATCTGCTGCAGGAAGTACAGTGTTGTTAACTGTTACACTTCCCGGAATAAATACTGTTCCATCTTCTATAGTATCTGTAAAAAAGATGGAGTTAGTTGTAGTAGATCCGTTATTTTGAATGAATACTGTATATTCAATGGTGTCATCAATATTAGCTAATACTTTATTAACGGATTTTGTAGCGATAAGAATCACATCAATAAATTGTATATTTGTAGTATTGGAAGAGGTCGTTTCTGAAATTGGTGGTGCGCTTTGTTCCGGTTGATATTCATAGTGTATAACAGCGATATTATTAATATTATTTTGTGCAGGTATAGAGACTACGTTTACTTGGAACGTAACAATAATCGTATTATTTGGAAGGATAATACCAAGATTGATACCGGTAATTGGATTTTCGTTAGGTCTTGGTATGCCATCTACAAGGATGCTATTTGGAGCGAATGTGGTGCCAGCAGCAATTGCGTCAATTAGGAGAGTATTTGTAATAGGTACTGTACCAGCGTTTGTAACTGCGACTGTATAGGTGATGATTTGACCGATACGTGTAATAGATCTGTTAGCAGATTTAATTGCACTAACATTTGCCGTCCGCACTTCAGTATTTACTGCATTTGATAATGATCTACGCTGAATAATCGGAGAACTGGGGTCAATTTGGTATTCATACGAAGTGTCTGAAATGTTAATGACTGTGTTGCCCTCTGGTATATTTGTAAGTTGTATTTGGAATGAAATAGTGATTGTTTCATCTGGTTGTATCGTACCAAGAGTTACTCCATTTTGAGGATTTGCACCAGGCTGAATCACATTATTTATTGATAAGCTATCTTCAATGAATATAGTACCTTCTGGAATGTTGTCAATGAACACCGTATTGTTCGCTGGAACAGTTCCTATATTTTGTAGTGTATTTGTGTAGGTAATAGTTTGCCCAATGGCTACGAAAGTAACATCCGCCTGTTTAACAGAAATAATATTTGCATTTTGAAGTGATGTTGTAACGATATTAGAATTTGCAGAGCGATTCACTGGTGGTGCTGTAGGAATACTTACATATTGGTAATTTACAGATGATTGATTTACAATTTCGGTTGCAGTTGGTGGATTATTTGTTTGTACTTGAAATAGTATTGTTTTGGAACTGTTGGGTGGAATCGTTCCAATTGGAATTCCGTTTTCTGGATTTACACCTGGTTGAAGTACACCGTTAATTGTGACACTGTCGGGAACGAATGTAGTCCCAGCTGGAATAGAATCTGTAAAAATAATATTTATTGCGTCAACGTTGCCGATATTTTTCACTTCAGAAATATAAAGTATAGTTCCGCCAATATCTACAGTTATTGGATTGGACGTTTTTGTAACTGTCAATTGTGCTTGCACGAAATTTGTAATGACAATATTACTTGTAGATGTTTCAGTAATAGGCGGTTGTCCTGGGTCTGGTTGAATTGTATATGTTGTAATAGATTGATTTGTAATCGATTGTTGTGAGAATGAATCGTTAATAAGAATTTGGAACGAAATAAGGTGAGTAGCGTTTGCTACTAGGTTAGGCAAAGTAACACCTGCATTTGGATTTGCACCAAGTATAGCTGTTCCGTTAAGTGTAAAACTATTTTCTACGAATGTAGTCCCTTCTGGAAGCGTATCTGAAAATATGAGATTAGTAGCTGGAATATTTCCGGTATTTTCTAGCGTTATCGTATAGGTCAAAATGTCACCGGTTGTTGCTTGTTGTGCATTGACAGCTTTTAAAGAAAGAACATTCGCATCCGAAATTTGTGTGAAAGTTGGATTAGATGTAATTGTTCGAGAGATGATAGGAGCAGTTGGATCGGCGATAAAAGTATAGTCAATACGGGCTATATTAGAAATTGGATTCACGCTTGGAATGGATTGAACGATAACTTGGAATGTGACGGTGACGATTTCTGAAGGTGCAATGGCGTTTAAGGAGATTCCTACGTTTGGATCAGCACCCGGAGCTGAAACGCCATTTATGGTTACGCTATTCGGAATAAGTGCAGTTCCTTCTGGGACCAAATCTGTTAAAGTAACTGTATTTGCAGTTGTATTTCCGTTATTTTGAACGACTACCGTGTAAGTGATTGTACCGTCAGTAGATTGTACGAGAGAATCTGTATTTTTAATTACAGATAGCGATGCATCAACGACAGCTGTATTTACCGTATTAGATGAAGATGTTGCTGTAACTGGAGGTTGACTTGGGTCGACAATGTAAGTGTAACTTGTAAGTGCTTGATTTATAATTGCTCCTTGCGGTGGAATAGAACTTGCAAGAAATTGGAACGTAATAGTAGCAGAATTACCTGGTGCGATAATACCAACTGGAATACCGAGAGTTGGACTTGCATCTGGAAGTGAAATCCCGTTAAGCGTGACACTATTTGGAACAAATAATGCCCCTTCAGGAACTCCGTTAATGAGTAATACAGAATTTGCAGGGAAGTTTCCAGTATTCGTTAATGTTGCTGTATACGTAATGATATCTCCGATAGATACGATTGTACGATTTGCTTCTAAAACAGTTGTAACAGTCGCGTTATTAATTTGTGTGGAAGCACTATTAGAAGTTATTGTGCCTGTAACAGGAGGAGAGGCTGGATTAACTATAAATTCGTATTGAATAGATGCAACGTTTGTAATTGGATTCGAAGGTGGAGTAGATGTAACTATGACTTGGAAAGTGACAGTTAAGGAACTACCCGCGTTAACGGTTCCGATAGTAACTCCGTTATTTGGATTTGCACCTAGAATGGTACTTCCATTTACAGTAAAACTATTTTCAACAAAAGTTGTTCCTGCTGGAATCGGATCTGAGAAATTTACATTCGTAGCGTTTGTATTGCCACTATTTTGAATTAAAACTGTATAAGTGATCATGTCGCCGATGTTTGCAAAGGCAGTATTAGCAGTTTTTACAGCTGAAAGTATTGCTGAATTAATAGAAGTAACGAAGACGTTCGTTTCCACATTGCCAGGCTGAGCCTGTAATGCATTTCCTACGTTATATTGGAAGTTCACAAATCCTAAGTTTTGGAGTTCAGGTGTGAACGTTGTTGGGTTGCTTACGATTTGAACTTGGAATATGATTGTTACAGTTTGATTTGGAATGATCGTATTTATGCCAATACCGTCAATGATAGAAGCAGATGCTAATGGAGTGCCATCAACAATAACTGATCCTGCAACAAATTGTGTCCACGATGGTATCGGGTCTGAGAAAATAACGTTATTAGCAGGAATATTTCCTGTATTCGTAATCGTAGTTGTATACGTAATCGTATCACCAATCGTTGCAAAAGCTTTATCTCCGATTTTAGTGGTAGTTAAAATAGCACTTTCAATTGTTGTTGTAACACTATTTGAAGTAATGTTTTTTGAAACAGGAGGATTAGCTGGATTGACGATATGTTGGAAACTAACACTAGCTTCATTGGCAATTGGATTTATAGGCGGAATTTCATCGGCACTAATATGAAATGTTACGATGACAGACTGGTTTGGCGCGATATCACCAATTGGAACGCCTGTAATTAGGTCTGCATTTGGGATGGTAGTTTCGTTAAGTGTAAAACTATTCGGTTCAAAGGAAGTTCCGTCTGGAATTAGGTCGGTAAAAATAACATTCGTCGCACTAACATTTCCACTATTTGTAATCGTAACTGAGTAGACAATATCTTGCCCAATATCTACTGTTTCCACATTTGAATTTTTTTGTGCAGTAAGGATAGCGCTATTAACTTGTGTTGTCGTTGTATTAGATTGATTAGAAGTTGAAATGAACGGCTGATCTGGATCAACAATATAACGGTAAGTGGTAAGAGCCGAATTAGAAATAGGATTGTTGATTGGGAGGGTTGAAACGATGGCTTGGAATGTGACAATCGATGTGTTTCCACCATTAATTGAACCGATATTTACACCAGTAGATAAATCAGCGTTTGGAATGGTTTGCCCATTAACTGTGAAACTGTTTGGAACGAAACTTAAATTGCTATCAAGTATATCGATAACGGTAACATCAGTTGCAGCCACATTCCCGGTATTAGGGAGGTTAAGTGTAAATGTTATTGTATTACCAACATCCGCAAAAGTAAGGTTTGCTATTTTTGTACTAATAATAGTTGCATTGTTTATTTGAAGAAGCGTAGTGTTAGAACTAGCTGTACTTGAAGCGGGAGGATTAACAGGATCAACAGTAAACTCATACGTCGTTGATGCTGTATTTGGTGCAGGATTAATAGGTGGGATGCTGTTAACCGTAACTTGAAATACAATACTATATATTTCATTTGGTGGAAGTGTTGCAAGTAATACACCTGTATTTGGATTCGCGCCAGGTTGTAAAACACCATCAACAGTTAATGTGTTAGGAACAAATGTGAGTCCGCTCGGTAATACATCTGTGAATACAATGTTGGCTGCATCTGTATTTCCTATATTCGAAATAGAAGTAGTGTAAAAAGCAGTTTGCCCGACGTCTATAAAGGATACACTTTCGTTTTTCGTCATGGATAATATAGCTTCTTTAATTTGCGTTGAAACAGGATTGCTAATTGAAGTTTCTGCATCAGGCGGTGAGACTAATTGATACGATGTTGATGAGAAATTTACAACTGGGTTTTCGGCTGGTAATGACGTTACAGTAACTTGGAATGAAACAGTTACTGTAGACCCAGCTGTTATAGGCCCAATATTTACACCGTTCGATGGGTCCGCACCACTTTGAGAAACCCCGTTAATAGAAAATGAGTTTGCAATAAATGTAGTTCCGCTCGGCATTGTATCTGAGAAAATAACATTTTGTGCGGACGAGTTTCCATTGTTTGTTAAAGTAACAGTATAGGTGAGTGTATCTCCAATACGACTAAAGGATTTATCGACTTGTTTTAATGAAAGAATGGTAGCTGTGTTAATTGTAGTGAACACTGTATTTGAAGTAACATTCCTTGAAACAATAGGGGCATTAGGGTCAGCGATAAATGTGTAAGAAGCACTAGCCGAATTGGCAATAGGATTTTGAACAGGAGTAGAAGTAGCGGTAACTTGAAATGCTATTGCTATTGAGCTGTTAGGAGCAATTGATCCAATTGTAATACCTGTATTAGGATTAAGACCAAGTTGTGTGATGCCATTTATTGTGACACTATCCGAAACGAAAGTTGTACCGTCTGGAATAAGGTCAGTGAACGTAATATTCGTAGCATTTGTATTCCCACTATTCGTTAAAAGTGTCGTATAGGTAATAGTATCACCTAGTGTTACAAGTGTTTGATCGACTGATTTAATCATCGTAATCATAGCATCTAATAAAGGGGTTGTAACAATATTCGTTGAAGTAGAAGTAGTAGCAGGAGCTCCGTTTGGATCAACAGTGTAAGAGTATAAAATCGTATCGTTACCCATAATCGAGCTTGAAGGGGGAACAGAAATAACATTTACTTGGAAAGTAACGGTTACTGTCGCGCCAGGAGCGATATTTGGTATAGTTACTCCAAGTGCTGGCTGTGCACCAAGCTGTTGTATGCCATTGATTGTGACCGAATCTGGTACGAAAGTAGTGCTAGGAGGAATCGCGCTTGTAAAAGTTATATTTGTAGCTGGTGTATTTCCTGTATTCGTAATCGTAGTCGTATACGTAAGTGTATCACCGACGGAAATAATAGATTTATCAACAGTTTTTGTTGTATTTAATATTGCACTATTAATGGTTGTTGAAACTACATTAGATACATTCGTTTGTGTTACGGCAGGCTGACTAGGATCGACCACATGTGCAAATTGTACAGAACTAGAATTAGAGATTGGATTTATACTTGGAATGTTTGTAACAAGTGCATTAATAGTAATAACGGCAATTCCGCTTGGGTTTATATTTCCAATCTGTATTCCATTCCCAGGATTTCCGATTTGCTGCGCACCAGAATCATTTACAAGAGTGCCAGATATAAATGTCGTTCCATCAGGCAAAATATCCGTAAAAACTATATTTTGTGAAGTGACATTTCCAGGGTTACTTAATGTAATTGTATAAGAAATGGTATCGCCAATTGTTGCGAAAGTTTTATCTACAGATTTAACGAGTGCAACTTCCCCAGAATTTATTTGTGTCGAAACAGAATTCGATGTCGTACTTCGTGAAACAAGTGGCAAATTAGGTCCTATCATAAATTGGTAATCAATAGAAGCACCGTTTACAACCGGTGAGTTCGGTCCTCCAGGTCCGATTGTAAAAATAGGATTTGGGATGCTAACTACTTGCACGTGGAAGGTGACGTTTGTAAAATCTCCTGCAATAATATCCCCAATTGGTATCCCATTCGCCGGATTTACTCCAGGTAATAAAACCCCACCTACTCGAACGCTATCTTCTATAAATACTGTATTGTTTGGAATCGGATCTGTAAAAATGATATTCGTAGCAGTCGTGTTCCCGATATTTTCTAATAAAACCGTATACGTTAAAAATGAATTTCCAGGTGCGATGTCAGAAAATAGACGATCTACACTTTTCGTTGCTTGAATAATTGCTTCGTTAATTTGTACTAAAGTTGGATTACTTGTAGCTGTTTCTGTCACTGGCGGCTGGGTAGGATCCACAATGATAGAATATGTCGTGCTGGATTGATTCAACGTTGGATTTGTAGCTGGTATTGAGCCGACGATCGCTTGAAAACTAATTGTTGTCGTTCCTCCAACTGGAATTGCGTCTAAAGAAATTCCGCTATCTGGTCTAAAGCCGAGTTGTGGGATAGTGTTAATTTGAACGCTATCAGGCACGAATGAAAGTTCAGGTGGTAATATATCGATAAAAACAGGTGTGTTCGCGATAGTATTTCCGCTATTAGTGAGCGTAGTTGTATACGTAATTGTATCTCCAACAGCGGCAAATGCACTGCTCGCAGTTTTTGTTGCGATAACGGAGGCAGTATTTACTTGTGTAAAAGTTGTATTGGATTGAACTGTTCGTGAAACAGGCGGCTCATTAATATCAACAATAAAGCTATATTGAAGCGATGATTTGTTAGGAATTGGATTAGGGTTTGGAAGAGTTGTAATATTTACTTGAAAACTAAGTGTAACCGATGCATTTGAATTCAAGTTACCAATAGTAATACCGTTTTGTGGATTTGCATTTGGGATGGTTACACCATTTATTTTAAAGCTATTTGGGACAAAAGCGGTACCGTTTGGAATTGTATCTGTAAATACAACGTTATTAGCAGTAGTATTTCCGGTATTTGTAACAACTGAAGTGAATGTAATTGTATCTCCAATTGTAGCAAAAGTTGTACTAGCATTTTTATTTATTACTAAAGTAGCATCAACAATCGGTGTAACTGTCGTGTTTGTTACGGTACTACCAACAGCTGGTGTTTCAGTTGGATTCACTGCATATTCGTAGTTTACAAGAGCATTATTCGTTAAAGTTCCACTAGGTGGAATAGCGAGGATTTTCACTTGGAATGTAATGAAAGTAGTGCCTCCGGGTGAAATATCGTCTAAATGAATACCTAATGACGGGTCTAATCCAGGTTGGGAAACGTTATTTATCGTAACGGAATCTGGGATGAAGGATGCGCCTGGTCCAAGTCCATCTGTTAAAACTGTAGCACTAGCAGGGATATTTCCTGTGTTCGTAACTGCAATCGTATAAGTAACGATATCTCCAATTGCAGCATTCGGTGTGTTCACTGATTTTGTAGCGATAATCGTAGCGTTATTAATTTGAGTTGTTATTACGTTACTTAGCACATTAGAGGGTGTAGGAGGTAAGTTAGGATTTACGACATATTGGTACGTTGTGTTACTTTGGTTCGGGATAGGGTTCGGATTCGGAATGGAATTTACTTGCACTTGGAACGAAATTATCGTATTTACATTCGAATTTATTGGATCAATTGCTATGCCATTAGCGGGATTTGCATTAGAGAGTGGAGTACCATTTACTGTTACACTATTTGGAATAAAAGACGTCCCGCTTGGGATAGCATCTGTAAATACTATATTTGATGCAAGTGTGTTCCCATTATTCGTTAAAGTAGTCGTATACGTAATAATATCATTTACGTTCGCAAACTGTTTATCAGCAGATTTTGTAGCGGTAATCGAGGCGTTATTAATAGTTGTCTGTACAGTGTTAGATGCCACCATTTGCATGACAGTTGGTTTGGATGGATCGTACGTGTATTGGAATGTAGTGCTTGATTGATTTGTAATTGGATTTGTACTAGGGATAGTTGGTACAAAAACTTGGAATGCAACAGTACGTGATGAATTTGCTCCTATCGTACCAATAAGAATGCCGTTAGCAGGATTTGCATTGGCTATAGGGACACCGTTAATCGTTACAGTATTAGGAAGGAAGATGGTACCAACTGGAATAATATCTGTAAACGTTACATTGGAGGCAGGTATATTGCCGTTATTACTTAAAACTGTTGCATAAGTTATGACATCGCCAACATCAGCGAAATTTGTACTTGTTAGTTTCGTAGCAACAATATTAGCGGTATTAATTTGTGTCGTTACTATATTGCTAGTAGCATTTCTAACAACAGCAGGTAAATTTGGATCTGCGATAAAGCTATATTGAAGTGCAGCACTGTTTTGAACTGGATTTGGTGTAGGTAAACTATTTGCACTAATTTGGAAAACAATTGTTGTAATGCCGCCTGCTGGAATCGTACCAACTTGAAGACCAACACTTGGATCTGCACCTAGTTGTAAAGCACCGCCTATAAAAATACTATTTGGTACAAGAGTCGTACCAGGAGGGAGTATATCGGTAACGACTACGGTATTTGCTGAAGTATTTCCAGGGTTAGCTAAGGCAATTGTATAAGTGATTGGTTGCCCAACATCGGCGATAGTTAAATCTACATCCTTGAAAATAATTACATTTGCTAAATTAATTTGTGTACTTACAGTATTACTTAAAGATGTTTCTATAGTTGGTGGATCGCCCGGATTTAGAATGAAACTATACTGTGTACTAGATGAATTTAATGTTGGATTTTGCGCTGGTAAAGAGGTGACAGTTACTTGATAAGAAACAGTAATTTCACCGTTAGCAGGAATGGAAGGTAACGGAACGCCGATGTTCGGATCTGCATTATTTTGTAGCACACCATTAATAAGGAAAGTGTTTGGAATAAAGGTAGTGCCATCTGGATTTGTATCTACGAAAGTTGGACTATCAGCAGTAACGCTTCCTGCATTCGTTAAAAGAATGGTATAAGTTAATACATCCCCAACAGTAGCAAACGCTTGATCCACTGTTTTTGCTGAAATGACATTTGCGTCATTTACTTGAGTAAATGTAGTGGTTGAAGTTGTGTTCTTACTTACAGGGGAAGCATTTGGATCCACGATAAAGTTATAGGAAATAGAAGCGCTATTTGAAATAGGGTTTGGATTTGGGATGCTAGTTATTAATACTTGGAATGAAGCAGTAATTGTAGTATTAGCATTGATGCTACCCATATTGATGCTAGCTGGTGTAACACCTGGCTGAGCAACATTGTTAACTATAACACTGTCTGGCACAAAGGCAGTACCATTCGCAATTGAATCGGATAGTACTACATTGTTCGCCGCAACATTTCCATCGTTTGTAAGAGCAAAGGTATAAGTTAATACATCTCCAACTTCCGCAAATGTTTTATCTACAGATTTAGTAGCTTGAAGATTTGCTAGTCTAATTGTTGATGTAACAGAATTAGAATTTGCTGTTTTTGAAGTTGGTGGCAGACTTGGATTTACACTATATAGATAAGAAACGAAAGCATTATTAATGATAGGATTTTGGGCGGTAATATTGATGACTGTTACTTGGAAAGAAAGTGTAAAAGTAGCTCCGCCAGGAATTGTGCCGATAGGTAAAGCAACGAGAGAATCTACATTTTGCAAAACTCCGTTTAGTGTTACAGTACCAGGAGTCAATATCGTTCCATTTGGAAGTGGATCTGTTAGTTGCACGTTAGTTGCAGCTGTATTTCCACTGTTTGTAATGAGGATTGTATAACTTATCGTTGCGCCAATTGTGGCAAATTGTTTATTTGTTGATTTTGTTAATGTTAAATTCGCATTGTTAATTTGAGTGGAAACGAGATTAGAAGAAATGTTTTTTGTAGTGGGTGATTGGCTAGGATTGACGGTATATTGATAAGAAGCGCTGGATCCATTAGATACGACATTTGACGCGGGTATTGTGTTTACTACTACTTGAAATGAAACATTTTTTGTTGTACCAGTTGGAATAGATCCTATATTCACACCAGTAGAGGGATTTGCTCCAACTTGTGTCATGCCATCTATCGTTAAACTGTTTAGAACAAAAGTTGTGCCAGTGGGAATGACATCTGTAAAAATAACGTTGTTCGCATTCGTATTACCTGTACCTGTAAAGGCAACAGTGTAAGTCAGTGTATCGCCAATATCTGCATAGTTTTTATCTACTGCTTTTGCCATAGTTACAGTAGCGTTATTCACTTGAGTAGATACGATATTGGTCGTATCAGTCCCACTTACTGCTGGTTGATTTGGTACAGGAATGTATTGATATGTTGTTGTGCCACTATTTAATATTGGATTTGTTTGGGGAATAGAAGGAACGAATACTTGAAATGAAACAGTAGTCGTAGAATTAGCAGCAATGGTTCCAATGGATATACCATTAGCGGGATTCGCTCCAGCTTGAGTGACGCCGTTAACAGTTACACTCCCTGGAATGAAAGTAGTCCCGCTAGGAATCGGATCCGTATATATAACGTTCGTTGCTGCAATATTTCCTATATTAGCTAAGGCGATGCTGTAAGTTAACGTTTCGCCAATATCGGTAAAGATCTTGTTAACTGATTTTGAGCCATTAATATCTGCGAGGTTAATTTGTGTTCCTGCAGAGTTGCTTGTTGCAAGGCCATTAAAAGTCGTTCCACCGGCAATTGGTGTATATTGAAATGTAATATTAGCAGTGTTAGAGATAGGGTTTTGGTTTGGAAGAGAAACGACAGTAGCTTGAAAAGTTACTGTACGAGAAGAATTATTATTAATGGTTCCAAGAGATATACCAGCAGCCGGATTTGCATTTGTTTGTGGTACGTTATCTACCGTGACAGTGCCAGGTATAAAGGAAGTGCCGTTAGGGAGTATGTCTGTAAAAGTAACGTTATTAGCAGGAAGAAGACCGGTGTTAGGGATAGTAACGGTATAAGTGAGAATATCTCCAATTGCAGCGACGCTTTTATTCACGCTTTTCGTTGCTTGTATATTTGGTGAGTTTATATTAATTTGTAACCCGACTGTATTTAACATATATGCATCTCCGTTAGTTGTTAAACGGATTGCGGCGGACACTTGAGAATTTGTTAAATAAGGAGAAATATCAATAGAAGTAATGTCCCAGCCTTGCCTTCCTGCGGAGATATTTGTGCTTGTAGAAGCACTTTGATTTCGTGTTCCAAATGTCCCAGTTGTATCTAAATTTCCGGCAGCATTATTCACTTGAGAACCGAAGAAATTATTTACAGCATTATTTGGCCCAGATAATGCATTTAATGAACTGAAATTTGGTCCAAATAATGCTTGATCCCCAGTTAAATCAGCATCTCCTTCAGTAGAACTTATAAATAATCTCCCGCTTACAGGTCCTCCGGCAGGTGTTAAAAACCCTGAGACAGATACATCTGCACTACCAGTTTCTACAGAAACGCGGTTACCAGCTACGTAAATTGTTAAATTTCTTGCGGGTAAGGAACCGTTTTGATAAGCGACAATGAGCGTCCATCCAGAAGAATTGATAGCTCCGTTAGAAGCATCTAAAGGATCAACAAGTCCAGGGACAGAACCGGTTGTATAAGAGCCAGATCCTACAGCTTGAACGAGGGATGTTACATCTGCGGAACGCGTATAAAATCCAAATGTGACAGATCCAGAAACGAATGTTTGATTAGAAGCTGTAACAGCTGAAGGGGTAATTGAGTATGTTGACACAGGTGTTGTAAAAGAAACGGGGTTTCCTAATACACTCGTAATGTTTTGATCACGAGATAAGTAGTTGCCACCCCAAATAAGTTCTGCGTAAAGAATCGTACTACCAGCAGGGATATTTAAAAGAGCGGTAGAACTATTTTGTGTATAGTTTAATGTTGTACCAGCAGGAAAAGTCGTTACTTGTAAAGCAGTATTCGTAGTTACGAATGCACCAATTGCCCCGATTGTACCAGCACGGTTTTGATTACTAATTTTACTTAACCCGAGTGTATTACCTGTAATTGCGAGTGCGCCGTTAGTGGTGGTAGAAAATCGATTCGTAATGGGCATGTTGTCACCTCATTTACAATATAGTCTTGGTCAAAATAGGATATGTGTGTGACAGATAAAGTGAAACATGTACAAGTTGATTTGATAATAATGATTTAAATGTCTAGATAAGGGGATGAAGTATGCTTGAATTGGAAATTAAGGTGGAGCGTCTTAGGGAAGAACAAATAGGCGATATTGTAGCATTATCTTCTTATATTGGGTGGGATTATAATAAAGAAGAAATTGAGACTATTTTTGATTCAGGTATTATATACGGTGTGTGGAATAAGAGAAAGGAACTTATTGCTAGCGCGGCAATTATATTATATGGGGAGAAATTAGCGTCTATCGGAATGGTCATTGTACATCCGAATTATAAGAGAAGTGGGATTGGAAAGGTGATAACGAATGCATGTATTAAGAGCGTATCGGCTCAAACCTCAATTATGCTTATTGCTACGGATGAAGGAAAGCCGTTATATGAAAAACTAGGATTTAGGGCAGTAAGCTATGTTTCTAAATACATATGTAACTCGTACAATGTGAATGATTATTGTGTAGGAAATGAAGATTATATGATGAAGTATGAAGAGTGTGATTTAGAAGAAATAATAAAATTAGATGAAAATGCGTTTGGAACAAATAGAAAAGCATTTTTAACGAAAAGAATTATACAAAGTGAACAGTGCATCGTTGTAAAGGATAACAAACAAAATGTATTAGGTTACGGTTTAAGTATACAAACATCAGAAAATAAAATAATAGGATCAGTCGTCGCGAAAAATGATGCGATGGCAATGAGGATTGTACATGATTTAGCAAGGCAGCATCATGGTAAATTAAGAATTGATGTACCAGAAGGAAAGAGAGGTTTCATGAAAGAATTAGAGATTACTGGTTTTCAAAAGGTTAATACACCACCAATTATGATGAAAAATAGCGATGAATTATTAAAAAGGAGTAATGATCTGTATAGTATTGCAGCGCAAATTTTTGGATAAAAAAGAATCCTTCTGAATGAAGGATTCTTTTTTATTAATCACGATATTGGTCGTGAGTTGGTTGAAAAAGGTCTTCCTCGACATCTCTAACCATTGAAAAATGATCAACGTTATAATGTCCATGTAGAGTTTTATTATGATGACCAATAATTTGCTCTGCAGATAATACGTTAGAATCAGTTGTGGAATGACCGTTTTTAATTAATGTAACATCAAATCCTTGTACAGTAGCTGTTCTAACTGCGGTGTCGATGCAATGTTCTGTTTTACATCCACCGATAACGATATGATTAATTTTTTCTTCTTTTAAAAGTTCAAGTAGAGAAGTGCCATAGAATGAGTTTGTAGCTGCTTTATTAATAAGGATTGCAGACTGAGGTACTTTAATTTCATTATGTACTTCAAATCCTTCTCCGCTACCAGAAGCAACATCGATATCTCTTACGAAAATAATAAGGGCATTTGCATCTATCGCTTTCTGTACGGCTGTATTTAGTGTAGATAGTAACTCGGTTTTACGAAAAACTTCTTTTTCTTGTTCATTTCCATCCATTAATTCTTGCTGCGCATCGATAATTAATAGTGCTTGTTTCATCGTGTCTCCCCTTTAATATGAAATAAGTTCCACTATACATATTCATTCATATTGCAAGGAAATCCTCTATTGTCTATGCAGTAGACGATAGATTTACAAAGTTGTCAAAGAAATTTCATTCTCATAGCGTGTAAAAACATGTATGATAGGAGATGGAGAATTTTTGAGTAGGTGGGAATAACATGCAAACAGTAGAAGATTATCTTTCATTCTTACATACGAAAGGATTTAAATTATCAGAGGAAGCACAAGGATTTATTATGTTCGGACAAGGATATACTGGTGCATCTGATGGAATTGTGAACGCGGCAATAGAAGCGACAATTAAACATCAATTACAGTTTGATGGAAGTTATTTTGTTGCGTTATTAGAACGATTGAAAGAAGAAGAAATTACAGATAAAAAAAGCGCTAAGGCTTTTATGCGGAAGTTACAAGCGTAACTTCATGCAGCCTGCGCTTCTTTTTTTGTTTTGGAAGGTAATTCAACAAAAACCATGCCTAGGAAAATACATAGGCATCCGATAATAGCAGAGACAGAAAGTTGTTCGTTTGCAACGAGAACGCCTGTTAAGGCAGCAAAAACGGGCTCCATTGCGAAAATGATTGCTACTCTCGTTGGAGACGTATGTTTTTGTGCTGATGTTTGAATAAAAAAAGCAATGGATGTCGCAAATAGGGAAGTTAGAAATAGAGCGAATAAAAAGGAAGAATTCGTCCATAGTGCCACTGAAAATAATTTTTCCCAATCTTCAAACAAAAAAGCGCAAATAGAAGAAAACATACCGACAGCTAATACTTGCGACGTGCTTAACAATAAAGGTGATATTTTCTTAGAGAAGAAGCCGTTAACAAGAATATGGGCAGCGAAAGCAACTGCACAACCGAGAACGAGTATATCTCCAATGTTTAATTGAAAAGAATCACCAGCCGTTAATAAGTATAAACCTGCTGTTGCTACAGCAATGCCCATTACGATAAAAATGGTAGCTTTTTGTTTTAAAAAGATAAAAGACAAAATTGGTACCATAACGATACTAAGACCTGTTAAGAAACCAGCTTTTGAAGAAGTTGTATAAAGTAAGCCGAATGTTTGTAATACATAGCCAACGCATAAAAAGAATCCAACGATTAATCCAGCGAGACTACTCTGTTTTATATCTTGTTTTGAAGCTTTTTTTGAGAAAATCATTTGAACGAATAATAAAATAATTCCAGCGAATAAAAAGCGAATACCATTAAAAGTAAATGGACCAACGAAAGACATAGCATTTTGAACGACAACAAACGTAGCTCCCCAAATAAAAGAGACAAATAATAACGCAAGAGGAGCAATCCAATCTTTTTTCACACTCATACCCCCGTTAATTTTGTAAGATAGCTTTTCTAGCTAATTCATCAGCAACTTTATTTTGACTACTTGGAATCCACTTAATAAAAAAGAGATCGAAACTTTTTATGTACTGTAATGCTTCCTCTAATAGTGGTGCAAACATTTTGTTTTTTGCGTATTCTTTTTCGACAGCTCGCTCGACAAGTTGCGAATCTGTACGAAAAGAGACAATGTTATAATTATGCTCCGTGCAATATTTTAATGCCGCAAGTAAAGCGTGGTATTCTGCTTCATGATTGGACATTGTCCCAAGGGGCAATGATAATTGTACAGCTGGTTGCACCCCTTTAATAAACACTCCAGCACCAGAAGGACCAGGATTTCCTTTTGATGCACCATCAATATATACTTCAATCAAAATGAGAAACCTCCAAATTATAAGATGATCCCCTACTTATATGTTTCTTTGAAGTAGGGAATAGAGTAACTTAGCCGATTGTAATACTATAACGACATGTAAATGTTTCATTCGCTTGTAAAGATTGAATTCCTTTTTTTTCCTTGAAATCTTTTGCTGGATTTACTTCATCAGCAATCCCGTACCAAGGTTCAATACATAAGAAAGGTGCGTTCTCGCCTGGTGTCCATACGCCAACAAATGGGAAGCCATCAAATTCTACTTTTACAAATTTATTATGTTTATGAGAACGAATAGAGATTTCATCCGTATTCATATTTTCAAAAATAAGCGCATCATTTTTGAATAAATCGTATGTAAGTGGTAATTCATTCGTATTTTCAGCGATTAATTGCTTTTTACTTGAAAGGTAAGGTCCTTCTAATACGCTTGTTTCTAAGCGTTCAGAACCATTAAATGATAAATGATAATCTGTAAATGATTCGCCCTCTAATAAGGGGAAGTTGAAACCAGGATGTGCTCCGATTGAGAAGAACATCTCTTTTGAAGTAGGGTTATTTACTTCATATGTTACATGAACGATTTGTCCGTCTAGCTCATAAGAAACGAGTAATTCGAATTCGTATGGGTATTTTTTTAATGTTTCTTCATTACTAGTTACAATATAAGTGATTTTCGTTTCACTTTGTTCTTTTACAGAGAATGTAAGATCACGAGCAAAGCCGTGCTGTGTTAAAGAATATGGTTTACCATCTACGTAGTATGTATTATCTACTAATCGGCCGACAATTGGGAATAGAATTGGTGAGCGGCGCCCCCAATAAGTAGAATCGCCTTGCCATAAGTATTCAGTGTTATCTTCTTTTAAGCGAACGCTTTGTAATTCTGCACCTTTGTCAGAAATGGAAACGATTACTTTTTCATTTTGAATTGTTGCTGTCATGAAGTGAAACCTCCTAAATCTTTCATATGTTTTATTATACGTTGTCCAAAAGAAAAAAGGTAGTTAATGATAGGAATCTATTGACGAAAGAGTGTGTATTGCGTACAATATAATCTTGTTGCTTAAAAAACGAATAACGTGGTTCGAAACCATCCCACGTAAAAAAACTAAGGAGATTTTGTCATGAATATTAGAACATTAGTCGGTAATGGTATTTTAGCGGCATTATATATTGCTGTTTCTATGCTTATTCAGCCATTTGGCTTTACGAATGTACAGTTTCGTATTTCAGAGATGTTTAATCATCTTGTTGTATTTAATAAGAAAGCAATTTACGGAATTGTATTAGGTGTATTTTTAACAAATCTCTTTTTCTCACCAATGATCGCTTACGATTTAGTATTTGGAGTGGGGCAATCTATTCTTGCATTAGTTGCAACGATTATTTCTATGCGATTTATTAAAGGTGTTTGGGCTCGTATGATTTTTAATACAGTTATTTTTACAATTACAATGTTTATGATTGCAATTGAGCTTCATCTTGCATTTGATTTACCATTTATGTTGACTTGGTTAACATGTGCAATCGGTGAATTTGTTGTCATGGCAATTGGTATGCCTGTAATGTACTGGATTAATAAACGAGTACAATTTGAAAGATTTATGCAATAGATGAAAGAGCTATTCCTATAGGGATAGCTCTTTTTGTATGTAATCATATTGAATATAATGCTGTGACTCTTGATACAATATAATAAAATAAAGTGAGGCTTTCATTAGCTGACTACATATAAGAAGTCTTATATAAGGGGAATCTAGTATGAAATATAAAATTCATTGGTTGTATAAAACAAAGACCGGATTGCAGACGGAATTAACGACAGATTATATGAACATAGAAGATGTATTGCAATTTGCAGAGGATTTCGAGAAAACAGGAAGAGTGAAAGAACTATCATTTTATGATGAAATGGATGCAGAATGGTCATTAAAGGAAATGAAAAAGTTGAGTAAACAAGTGGAGGAAGAGCCCCAAGAAATACTCGTTTATTTTGATGGCGGTTATGATGTACAGACGAAAGAAGCTGGAGTAGGTATATGTGTATACTATAAAAAAGGAAATACAAAATACCGAATTCGCCGTAATGCATATATAGAAGGTATATATGATAATAATGAAGCGGAATATGCATCATTACTACATGGCATGAATATACTCGAGGAATTCGGAATTAAGTATGAAGCAGTTACACTTCGCGGCGATTCTCAAGTTGTACTGCAGCAATTGGCTGGAGAATGGCCTTGTTATGATGAGCATTTAAATCATTACTTAGATCAAATTGAACAAAAAGCGAAGCAAATGAAATTAAAACTTGTATGTGAGCCGATATCTAGAAAACAAAATAAAGAAGCGCATCAATTAGCTACGCAAGCATTAGAAGGAACAGTCATTGATAGTCATAAAGAAATAACCGAATAGAGAGGTGCAAAGGTGGATAAAAAGCAACTCATTACAGAGGTAAATGACTTATTAGAAACGTATTGTGAAGGGTGTTTCTTGCGAGAACATAATCGAAAGACAAATAGTAAGTATTACGCTCATTCATTTTGTATACGACAATGTACAGTTGGAGAAACATTGAAAAAGTATGGAGAACAGTTATCATGAAAAAACATCCAGAGAAAATTCTCTGGATGTTTTTTAGTGTCTTGCTTCGTTTAGTTGATGCTCGCATTTACTTAATTTCTTTTCCTCATTCATTAAAAATGGCTCATCTAAATCTGTCGCAACAGATTTCATAATTTCAAGCTGAGAGCGAGCGGCTTCTACAGCAGTAGTCGCATGCTCTAATGTATCTGGATCCATTGAAATTGTCGCTGACCCTACCATTTTTTGTGCTGTTTCTACACGGAATTTCACTTCTTCAAAATCATTTACTTCTGATCCCATTATTACTTCCTCCTTTGTATATTGCGCATTTCACATAGTTTTTGCTCTGTAAAACGGAAATATACAAAGGAATAACAAAGGAGGTTACCAAGTAAGGTAACCTCCTGTTATATGTTGGATTAAAGTTTTACTACGTTAGCAGCTTGAGGTCCACGGTTTCCTTCAGTAATATCGAAAGATACTTCTTGACCTTCTTCTAAAGCTTTGTAGCCGTCACCTTGAATAGCAGAGAAATGTACGAATACATCGTCAGCGCCTTCCATTTCGATAAATCCAAAACCTTTTTCGTTGTTAAACCATTTTACTTTTCCTTGCATGTTACAATTCCTCCTAAAAACATTTGCTTTTTTCATTTAGTGAAATTCATTTGAAAGATAATATAAACTAAAAATGCTATAATCTTGAATATTCTGCTAAATGATTAATTTAAATATACACGAATTGGTAGAAATTAGTCAAGTAAGCGATTTTATTTTTTTGTATTTTTAAATAATTTTCCGGCCGAATTTTTAAATAGGTATAGGACAGGCCGAGTATGTAATATTCTTAATTGAATGCTATACATAATGAGGTGAAAGAATGAATGAGTCTTATTTATTAGATAATGAAGGAATGAGAACGAGAACTGACATACCAAATTGGGTTACAAAAGAATTTCAAAATTTTTCGAGTGTCGTGCTAGAACCAACTTTCCCATGTTATTTCGGCTTAACAGCTTTAAAAAAGAATGAACTTCGTTATTCATTTCTCTCTCATAATGATTGGAGTCATTTGCCACATACAATGTTATCTTTTTTAGAGTTAATGAAAGAGCGCCCAATTGTAAGAAGAGGATTCTTTCTTTTTGTGGAACCGGAATGTGAGGAACAACCACTGGAATATTATCGTGATTACTTTTGGAAAGTACTAGAATATTTACATGAAAACGATGACCAAACATGGCCGAAGCAAATTCCTGAAGACACAGACCATTACTTATGGGAATTTTCATTTGGTGGTGAACCGATATTCGCATTTGGAAATGCGCCAGCTTATAAACAACGAAAAACTAGGCATTTAGGAAATTCTCTCGTTATTGGATTTCAACCGCGTACCATCTTTGATGGATTAGAAGGGGATCGCCCTAAAGGAGCATATTCAAGACAAACGGTCCGAGATCGAGTTGAAAAGTGGGATCAGCTGCCGAAACACCCTAACATTAGTCATTATGGTGATCCAGATCATCGCGAATGGAAACAATACTTCATAGGAGACGATGTAGAGCCGATAAAAGGAAAATGTCCTTTTCTTCATAAGTTAGAAAAGTAAGAGCCATCATCCAGATGGCTCTTTTGCATATTTTGGATAAAAAAGGGTATTTTAGTAGTAAATATTTTGATGAAAGCTAGTCTATTTTTAATCATTACATCATTACTTAATAGTAAAGGAAGTAGAAAGGATAGAGCGATGTTTGGAGCGATTATACAACAAATTGTATTAGGTATTTCATTAGCTGCACCAGTAGGTCCGATTAATATTGAAATGTTAAAACGAGGAATTGAACGAGGTTTTTGGCATGCGTGGGTTGTTGGAATTGGTGGGATGACTGCAGATATTTTGTTTATGCTTCTCATCTATTTCGGTTTATCTTCTGTGTTTATGTATACATATGTACAAGCTTTTATGTATTGCACAGGGTTTTTCTTATTATTTTATTTAGGATTTCAAAGTGTAAAACAAGGAATTTCCCACACGAATATGGAATATAAAAAGGAAGAGGTAGGTGGCCTTAAACAATCGTTTATGGCAGGTTTTTTAATTGCGATATCCAATCCATTAAATCTTGTTTTTTGGTTTGGGATATACGGAAGTACACTTAGCTCATTGCTTACGAAGGTAACGAAACAAGAAGCCTTTTTGTACAGTCTCTGTATTATCGTTGGCATTATATTATGGAATTTAAATATTGCTTTTTCTGTCCATTTTGGCAGAACTTTATTAAAGCAAAAAGCACTTGGCTATATAACAGCCGGAGCCGGTATTATTTTAGTAGGATATTCTATCCATTTTGCATACAAAGCTTTACAGTTGTTCACATAAGATTGAAGGGGAGATTTTTATGTATCGAACCACTATTGACGGAAAAGAAATTATTATTACGTTAGCACCAAAAATCCGAAAAGAAATTACTGATAGGAATCCACTATATGAAGCGGTATTTCATAATGCAGCAAGATTACTACAAACAAAGCAACCAACGTTTGCGCTAAATCATGAAATATTTGGGCTCATTATTGGAGAGGTACAAAGAGGAGAAGTAACAGTGTTTGCGGTGGAACATATTATTCCAAAGCAAAATATATTTGGATCGAACAATTTTTTCTCGACAATAGAGCAGCAGGCAAATTTGTAAAGTGAATAGAATAAAATAAAAAATAAAAGAAATAGTCGTAACGATATGTTGCGGCTGTTTTTTTGGAAAAGGGGGAAGGAAGATGAAGAGAGTGGGGAAAGAGTTCTTTTTACAACATGATATCGTTATTATGTATAGTATTTTATTTATTTTCATCATTATTTTAAAAATGCAATTTTTTACATGGATCGGTATGTTCGCGTGTTTGTTTGGGATTGTTTTTTATACGCTTAACGAATATATGACACATCGGTTTTTATTCCATTTAAAGCCACCTAAAAACGTATTTTTATTAAAAATGTTAAGAAGATTACATTATGATCATCATGTATATCCAGATGATTTAAAACTATTGTTTTTGCCTGTATGGTTTAGTATACCTAGCTTTACTCTATATTTACTTATAGCATATGGTATAACAAAAAGTGCTACTATTACACTTTCATTTGGAATTGGAATGATTATCATGCTTCTCGTTTATGAATGGAAACATTATATTGCACATAAGCCGATTCGTCCGTTCACTAAGTTTGGAAGATGGCTAAAAAAACAGCACATATTACACCATTATAAAAATGAAAAGTTTTGGTTTGGTGTTTCAAATCCAGTATTCGATTTCATATTTGGAACGCTTAAAGATGGGAAAGACGTTGAATTAAGCGAAACAGCTCGTAATTTAGAAAAAGAGAAAAAGACAGAAGTAGTGCGATAAGCACTACTTTTTTATTCTGTTTTAATGGGCATCAAATCTTAACTGGTATGAGATTGAAGTACGTAATTTTTATGTTGAAAAAGTATATTAAAAATTTAGGGGAAATTGCCGAAAAATGTCTATCGAAAAATCTTTGCAGGAATGTATGGATTGTCTAAAATGGAAATAAGTTTCTGAATATTTATAAAATTTAGTCTTTAGGTATACAAGGGGGAATTGTATTTTCAGTAAGAGAGGGGAATGGGAATGAAAAGAGATGATACGTCAGCACGTAAGTTACAAAATGAAGTGAATTATACAGAGGTTGTTCAGTCAGAAGAATTTCAATTGCTATTAAATACGAAAAAGAAGTTTATCGTTCCGATGAGTATTTTCTTTTTAAGCTTTTTTATTGCATTACCTATTTTAACATCGTATTCAAAGGTACTCAATACACCAGCATTTGGGGATGTTACGTGGGCATGGGTGTTTGCATTTGCGCAATTTATCATGACGTGGTCATTATGTATGATTTATAGCAAAAAAGCAGAATCCTTCGATAAAATCTCGCAAAAAATTCTACAAGATATGCAAAAAGGGAGGGGCTGACTTTGAATATAACCGCTTTTGCACTATTTTTAATCATCGTTCTTGGTACACTCGTCATAACTTATTTTGCGTCGAAGAAAACGAAAAATGCGAGTGAGTTTTATACAGCTGGAGGGGGATTAACTGGTTGGCAAAATGGTCTGGCCATTGCGGGAGATTACATGTCTGCTGCATCATTTCTTGGTATAGCAGGAGCAATTGCATTAACTGGGTTTGATGGATTCTTTTATAGTATCGGCTTTTTAGTTGCTTATTTAGTTGTTCTATACCTTGTTGCAGAACCGCTTAGAAATTTAGGGAAGTACACGTTAGCGGATATGATTGCGGCACGTTTTGATGCGAAAAAAGTTCGCGGCGTTGCAGCGCTTAATACGATGACGATTTCGATTTTTTATATGATTGCACAATTAGTTGGGGCTGGTGCACTTATTAAATTATTATTAGGGATCGAATATACGACATCCGTTTTAATCGTTGGTACATTAATGACAGTGTACGTTATTTTTGGCGGCATGACTGCGACGAGCTGGGTACAAATTGTTAAGGCCGTATTACTTATGGCTGGTACATTTATTATTTCTGTTATTGTTTTCTCCAAATTTAATTTTAGTGTGACTGAAATGTTCGCGCAAATGAAAACTGCTACTCCGTTAAAAGATTCGTTTTTAAATCCAGGAGTAAAGTATAAGGATGGTCTTGATACACTGTCTTTAAATTTAGGACTAGTTCTTGGTACAGCTGGATTGCCACATATTCTTGTTCGTTTTTTTACAGTACGTGATGCAAAAACAGCACGTCAATCTGTTGTATACGCTACGTGGTTAATTGGCGCATTTTATATTATGACGATTTTCTTAGGGTTTGGAGCAGCGGCGTTTGTAGGAAATGAGGCAATTATGAAAGCAAACCCTGCTGGTAATATGGCAGCACCTTTATTAGCTAAAGCGTTAGGTGGAGATTTCTTATTTGCTTTCGTATCAGCAATTGCCTTTGCAACTATTTTAGCGGTAGTGGCAGGACTTGTATTAACAGCAGCATCAGCATTCGCACATGATTTTTATAATGAAATTATTCGCAAGGGGAAATCAACGGAAAAAGAGCAAGTGTCAATGGCTCGCTATGCGTCTATTGGAGTAGCGGTATTATCCATTATACTAGCGTTATTTGCTCAAACATTGAACGTAGCATTTTTAGTTTCATTAGCATTTGCAGTTGCAGCGAGTGCAAATCTACCAGTTATATTATTCACAATATATTGGAAGCGCTTCAATACAACAGGTGCCATTTCGGGTATGGTTGTTGGTCTTGTATCAGCAATTGTTCTTGTAGCGTTAAGTCCAAATGTTTGGAACCCTGTAGCTGGAAAAGCTATATTTGTTGGGGAATCGATATTCCCATATACGACACCTGGAATTATTTCAATTCCGCTTGGATTCCTTGCAGCATATTTAGGAACCGTGTTATCTAGTAAGAAAGAAGATGCTGCGAAATTTGATGAGATTCTTGTGAAATCTAATACAGGTCATGGTGTTAGTGATGCATCGTCACATTAAAAAGAGAAGGGCTTTTCGATATATAAGAAAAGCTCTTTTTTTCTTGTAAATATTACTGTATTGTAAGTAGGATTTTGTCTTAATTTTGTGGAATGAAAATAAGCAGGGAGAAAATTAAATCATCATGGCACCAGCGCAGCTTTTGTGAAAAATAAGTTGTTATGGAAGGTGGAAGAAATGATGAAAACGAAACAGACTGATGAATTATTAGCAAAAGATGAGCAATATGTTTGGCACGGAATGCGTCCCTTTAGTCCAAATAGTACAATGGTAGGGGCAAAAGCAGAAGGGTGCTGGGTTGAAGATATAGAAGGGAAAAGATATTTAGATGGTATGAGTGGTCTTTGGTGTGTGAATAGTGGATATGGCAGAAAAGAGCTCGCAGAGGCGGCATATAAGCAATTACAAACATTATCATACTTTCCAATGTCACAATCGCATGAACCAGCTATAAAGCTTGCAGAAAAATTAAATGAGTGGCTTGGAGGAGAGTATGTTATTTTCTTCTCTAATAGTGGCTCGGAAGCGAACGAAACGGCTTTTAAAATAGCAAGGCAATACTATGCTCAAAAAGGTGAACCGCATCGTTATAAATTTATGTCACGTTACCGCGGATATCATGGAAATACAATGGCAACGATGGCAGCGACGGGACAAGCACAGCGTAGATATCAATATGAGCCATTTGCTTCAGGATTTTTACATGTAACGCCGCCAGATTGTTATCGTATGCCTGAAATAGAAAGAGAGAACATTTATGATGTAGAATGTGTAAAAGAAGTAGATCGCGTTATGACATGGGAATTAAGTGAAACGATTGCAGCTTTTATTATGGAACCAATTATTACGGGGGGAGGCATTTTAATGCCGCCACAAGAATATATGAAAGCTGTTCATGAAACGTGTCAAAAACACGGTGCCTTGCTCATTAGCGATGAAGTGATTTGTGGTTTCGGACGTACAGGAAAAGCATTTGGATTTATGAATTATGACGTTCAGCCGGATATTATTACGATGGCAAAAGGGATTACGAGTGCATATTTACCGTTATCAGCGACAGCTGTGAAAAAAGAAATATATGAAGCATTTAAAGGGAAGGGAGAATATGAATTCTTCCGTCATATTAATACATTTGGTGGAAATCCTGCGGCTTGTGCATTAGCGCTTAAAAACTTGGAGATTATGGAAAATGAAAATTTAATTGAGCGATCTGCACAAATGGGCTCGCTTTTATTAGAGCAATTAAAAGAAGAAATTGGAGAGCATCCACTTGTTGGGAATATTAGAGGGAAAGGTCTACTAGTTGGAATCGAACTAGTAAATGATAAAGAGACGAAAGAGCCAATTGATAACGACAAAATTGCAAGTGTTGTAAATGCTTGTAAAGAAAAAGGGTTAATTATAGGACGAAACGGCATGACAACAGCAGGATATAATAACGTCTTAACGTTAGCACCACCGCTTGTTATCTCAGGTGAAGAAATTGCCTTTGTTGTTGGAACGTTGAAGACAGCGATGGAACGCATTTAATGAACGAAGCGAGCCGTATTACGGCTCGCTTTTGTTTATTATGTGAAATATGATAAATTTTCAAAGGGAGGGGAATTATTATGAAGAAATATGATCCTAGTCAACATTATCACATCGGATATTATGAAGATGGACATGATTTAGAGGTGACGGCGTACAAAAGAATAAATGAGCCAGTTTGGGATGCTTATATTCCGCACTATGAGGTAGACGATTTTTACAAGAAAGTGGAGAAAATGAAGCTAGGTGAATATATAGATGATTACGGCATTATGGTGTATTCATTTCGTAATGATATTGATGATGAAGAAGGGCGAATTATTTTTGAAAAATGGTTAAAAAAGAACGAGATTGTTTAAAGATACAATGAAAAAGGAGATTACTATCTTATAAGATAGTAATCTCCTTTTATTATATGAAACTTATTTACTTGCTTTCATTGCTTTATCTTTTGCACCAAAAGTGTATTTTAACATTGGTGGTGTAATCATTGTAGTTAAAATAACGACAATAACGATAGCTGTAAAGTAATCTTGTGCTAGTAGACCTGAAGAAAGTCCTGTTCCTGCGATGATAAGTGCAACTTCACCACGAGAAACCATTCCAGCACCGATAATGGCAGAAGACTTAGCATCAAATCCAGTCATTCGTGCACCGAATCCACAACCAATTAGTTTCGTTAATACAGCGATTACTGTTAATGCTAGGATGAACCAAATTTGATTACCAATACCGTCAAATGTAATATTCATACCAATACTTACGAAGAACACTGGAACGAACATAGCGTAAGCGATTGGTTCTACTTTCTTTTCTACTTCATGTTTGTAGTTCGTTTGAGAAATAGCGATACCAGCTGCGAAAGCACCGATAATACCAGCAATTCCTAATAGTTCGCCGAAATATGCGAATGAGAAACAGATGATAAGAGCCGCGCTCACGATAGACTCAGATACGCGCAGTGGTGATAACCAGCGCATAATCGCAGGAACACCTTTCCATCCGATCAAAATAATAGAAGCGAAGAATACAACTTTCTTCAAGATAACCATTGTTAAGTTAACATCGTCTGTACCTAAGAAGCTCATTGCAAATGCTAATAAAATAACAACAAGAATGTCATCAAATACAGCAGCGCCAAGCATTGTTGTACTTTCACGTGTTTTCATCTTTCCTAAATCGCGAAGTGTTTGTACGGAAATACTAACACTTGTCGCACATAAAAGTAATCCTAAAAATACAGCATTTCCTTGTTCCATTCCCATAACAAGACCAGAAACGTAACCACCTACGAATGGTAGAATGATACCTCCAAGTGCAACAGCTAAAGAAGAATTACGATTTGCATTTAATTCCTCTAAGTCTGTTTCAAGTCCTGCCATAAACATTAAAAGAATAACACCGACATTACTTAATTGTGTTAGAAGCTCTGAATTTTCAATCCAACCTAATATAGCTGGACCGATAACGATACCGACAATTAATTTACCTAGTACAGAAGGTTGACCTAATCTAACACTAAGATCACCAGCAAGCTTTGTACTTAATAAAATAAGTGCAATTTGAAAGAAAAATTCGAATTCCATCGGATCCTCTCCTCATCATTTTTATTTTTATCATACGATTTCTCGGAATTTGCCTAATGAAAATATGTAAAACCCATTAAACAAAAGGTCTGATTACAAGTTCTTTTGAACTTGTGATTTGAACCTGTAATTAATATATAATAAAATGTATGAAAAATCAATGAAAAAATAGCAGATTTTCATGATAGGATTCGATTTAGGTATGGAGGGAATCACTATATAATAAGAAGAAATAAGGCTACATTTTTTATGAATTGGAGAAGGGTATATGTTATTAAATAAACGTTTTACAATTGGAGAAATGGCAAAAATGCATAATATAGCGGAATCTACTTTACGCTACTATGATGAAAAGGGGATTTTTCATCCGTCCATTGTGGACCCGCAAACAAATTATCGCTATTACACAATCGATCAATTTTCACTATTAGATACGATTAAATTTTTACGCCAATTAAATATTTCATTAAAGGAAATTAAGAAATATATTGATGAAAGAAATCCAGCATACGCACTCAATTTACTGGAAAAACAACAAGAAATGATGTTGAAAAAACAAAGAGAAATTGAGTACGCTTTGGCGAAAATGGAGCATAGAATTCATTTAATTAAGGAAGCAACAAAAGCAAAAGCTGAACAAATGGTAATTAAAGAGATCCCGCAGCGAAAAATTACAGCCATTGCGGTTGCCCCGAATACGACGGATGATATGTTTGAGTACTATATTCATTCATTGCAAAAAAATATGAGACAAATGGATGATAGCTTATTTTCTGGAGATATCGGTGTAACGGTGGCAAAAAAAGGATTAATGCAAAATGAGTTTCAAGCATATAGCAGTGTTTTTATTCTTTTGGATTACATGCCTTTTCAAATACATAGTTCAGATGAAATTAAAGAAGGCATGTTTGCCTGTGTATATCATCATGGACCATATGAAGAAACGGATGAAACATATAAGAAGTTAATGAAATATATTGATCAAGAAGGGTACGAAGTAAGTGGAGATGCGATTGAGATTGCATTAATTGATTGGTCTGTAACAGACAATCCAGAGGAACAAGTAACAGAAATTCAAATTCCTATAATGAAAAAACAAAGCAATAAGATGTAGGACTCGTATCATTACAAATTGGCATGAAACACAATAATTCAGTTACCTATTTTTTAATTCTCTATTGACCTTCAAGTAACTTGAAGGTTTAAACTGTGAACAGAGCATTGAAAAAGGAGCATTTATATGATGGAAACAACAGAAAAGTTAAGAGAAAAACCGATAAAAAGTTTATTTATTTCTTATTTAATACCAGCCGTTCTTGGAATGGTGTTAATGTCAGTTAATATTGTGATTGATGCGGTTATGATTAGTAGGGGAGTTGGAGCGAACGGATTAGCAGGAGTAAACGTGGCTATTCCAGCGTTTTCAATTTTCTTCTCTATTTCATTATGGATTGGAATGGGCGGGGCAACGTTATATTCCATTGCACTAGGTGAAAATAAAGTAGAAAGAGCAAGGTCTATTTTTACGCAATCCATGACGGTAGCAGTAATGATCGTAGGTGTGTTAGCTGCGATTTGTTTATGGAGAATAGAAGATTTAGCATACTTATTCGGTGCAAACGAAGTGATTTTACCGTATGCGTTAGATTATTTACACGTATTATTAACGTTTGGAATGATATACGTGTTAGAAAATATTTTAAGTACATTTATACGAAATGATGGAAATCCTAATTTAGCGATGGCAGGTCTAGTTGTAACGGCTGTATTAAATATAGTGTTTGACTACATCTTTATTTTTATCTTTGGATGGGGCGTAACAGGTGCTGCTTCAGCGACTATTCTTTCGGCAGCGATTGGTTTCCTTGTATTATTATCTCATTTCTTTAGGAAAAGTAGTATTTTAAAATGGACGAAATTCCATTTTGAGTGGGATACAGTTAAACAAATTATGATTATAGGTTTCCCGAGCTTTACAGCAGAAAGTACCGTAGCGATTGTAACGATTGGTTTTAATATCGCATTCGTTCAATATGCAGGAGAAGTTGGAGTCGCTTCTTATGCGATGGTGAATAGTATTCATGCGATGACATTACTACTATTCTTCGGTGTTGGAGCAGCATTACAACCAATCGCTAGTTTTCACTATGGTGCAAATTTATCAGAGAGATTGCGTGAAGGGTTAAAGTTCGCTGTAAAAATTGCGGTAGTACTCGGTGGTATTGCAATAATTGTCGGATTATTCTTCGGGAAATATATTATTGGTCTATTTGATGTCCAATCTCCAGAGTTGTTGGAGTTAACATTAACGGGTATTAGCTTGTTCTTTATCCAATATGTATTTTTAGGCTATAACATTGTGTATGGAGAGTACTTCCAATCCGTGCGACAAACGACAAAATCAGTGCTGATTATAATGAGCCGAGGGTTACTATTTATTATTCCATTATTATGGATTATGCCAAAATTATTTGGGATAAATGGAATTTGGCTCGTTATGCCAGTAGCTGAAGTATTGACAGCGATTATCGTATTTACGATGAATCGTATGAAACATCCTGTTCCATTAAATATGGCGGGAGAGAAAGAAGCGATATAATGAAGAAAATCCCCTTAAGCAAGTAAGGGGATTTTTTTATGCTTTTAAACTAATCGCAAATGATCCATCTGTTTCTTGAACAGACGCGAAAGCAACGCTTTTAATATTAGTGATGCCCTTTTCTTTTAATTCTTTATATAACCATTTTTCGTCCTTATGAATTAACTTTAAGTTATCGTATTGAATTTGCGAATCAACGATAAGGGCAATTGGTAATCCGGCATACGTAACATCTATGTTCAAATCTTTTGGAGTTAATGGTACAAGCTCACGCTTTGGTAAAATACTAATAGCTCCATTCGCTTCTAAAATAGCGTATTCAATTTCGTGAACACTTGGATATCCTGCGACGCGAAGGTTAGAAAGTAGTTCAGCAATTGGATATCTACTTTTTTGTAAGTTCTCAAAAATAATGTCACCATGTTTAATTAAAATGATAGGATGTCCGAGAATGAAACGATTTAGTTTGTTTAGTAAGCTTAATTTTGTAAGAAGTAAATGCAAACATGTAATAACAACCATACCGAGAAAGGCTTGCAAAGCACCAGAGACTGGTATGGCCTGAAAAGCTAAATAAGATAAAAAGATAATAGCACCAAAATCATGAGGAGTTAGTTGTGCTAAAGCTGATTTACCGAGCATCTTAAGTGATAGTAAAAATAAGATGAAAAAGAACGATACGTTACATAAAAAGAGAAGCAATAGGGACACTCCTTCGTGCAAAGTTGTACTTACTGTTCCCGAAAGAAATATAAATATTACTTTCCGGAGGATAAATTAGGGTGAATTGGAATTTGTCTGTATACAAACAAATAAATGGATATTATCATGAAAGAAGTAAAGAACATAGGAGTATATGGATATGAAAAAGAAGAAAATAATTAAGTATATGATAGGAATTATAATGGTTTGCGCCGTTTATGTGGGATTTTTACAATATAACATTTATAAGCATGGGCATATGAAAGCAATTGACGATGCTGATTATATAATTGTATTAGGATCGAAAGTAAACGGGACGAAACCATCTTACTCATTACAATATCGTATTGAGGAAGCAGCTGAATATTTACAATCACATGAGAAAACAATTGCTATTGTGTCTGGAGGACAAGGGAAAGGTGAAGATATTTCAGAAGCATTAGCAATGAAAAATGAATTAATGAAACTGAAAATTGCAGAAGACCGCATTATAATGGAAGACAAGTCAACGAGTACAGATGAGAATATTAAATTCTCAAAACCGTTAATTCCAGACAATATGAAAAAAGGAATGATCGTAACAAACGATTTCCATATGTTTAGAGCGAAAAAAATAGCAGCAAAACAAGGTTTACAATTAGAAGGTCTTCCGGCCGAAACACCGAAGAGAATTGTCATTCCATCGAATATACGTGAGTATTTAGCCATTACGCAATATTGGTTTATGAATCGAATATAGTGAAAAAAATCCCGTCTGGAAGTTCAGGCGGGATTTTTTTTGAGGGAAATCTTACAAATATGTCATGTTCATGAAAGGTAAAGCGATAGTTTCTAGAATGGATTCCTGACATAATGAAGATAACAAAAACTATTTAGAGGTGAATCGGATGAAAGGAAATAATATATTATCTTCACTATGTTACTTTAGTATCTTTTTCGCACCATTTTTATTGCCAATTATCGTGTACTTCGTTGCGGAGGATGAAGTGAAATACCATGCGAAAAAAGCATTTTGGTCACATATTTTCCCGTACGCAATTTTATTTGGAGGATTAGCGATATCAGGCATATACGGTTTAGGATTCAATCAATCTGACGGTGCTGGAATTGGAATGATGATCACTTATGCAGTATTCATTCTTGTAGGGATTTATTACTTCATTTGGAATATCGTAAAAGGTATTAAAGTTTTGAAAACGGCGTAATAAGATAAGAAATAAGTTGGTGTAAATTTGTCGTTATTTGTCGGTAAGTCGATATCCTTTTGCATATTTGGTGTATTCGAAAAATCGTTGATATATTGAAATAATCGTCGATATAATTTCATTTACCGTATTAATAGACGTTTTAAAAAAGAGCAATTCAAAAAAGAATTGCTCTTTTTGTGCTTATAAGTTGTGAATATTGAAAAAGATGTGTTAATTTTTCATTATGAAGAGAAAAAAGGAGTGATTTTCATGAATGAAATGATACATAAAATGGAGCAACACGTTTCAGTTCGTAAATATAAAGAAGAGTCCATTCCGAAAGATGTAGTAGAAAGAATGGTGCAAGCTGCGCAGCATGCCGCTTCCTCGCATTTTGTACAGGCTTATTCTGTTATATATGTAACAGATCAAGATTTAAAGGCGAAACTAGCAGAGTTATCCGGAAATCGTCATGTAAAAGATTGCGCAGCATTCTTTGTTTGTTGTGCAGATTTAAAACGACTTGAAATGGCATGTGAAAAACATGGTACAGAGATAAAGCATGAAGGAGTAGAAGACTTTATCGTAGCGACGGTAGATGCTTCACTCTTTGCGCAAAATTTAGCGTTAGCAGCAGAATCGTTAGGATACGGTATTTGTTATATTGGTGGTATTCGTAATAATCCGAGAGAAGTGAGTGAACTGCTTCATTTACCTGATAAAGTATATCCTGTATTCGGAATGACAGTCGGCGTACCAGATGAAGATCACGGAGTGAAACCACGTTTACCAGTAGCAGCAATCCTTCATGAAAATGGATATGATGAAAAGAAATATGATGAATTATTAAATGAATATGATGAAACGATGAACGCGTATTATAAAGAAAGATCATCAAATAAGAAAAACGTAACATGGACGGAATCAATGAGTTCGTTTATGTCTAAAGAAAAAAGAATGCATATGAAAGAGTTTTTAAGTGAAAAAGGATTTAATAAGAAATGAGTAAAAAGGCAGACCTGTGATGCAGGTTTGCCTTTTTTGGAGGAGAAAGGAGATTGTCTTCGAATAAGTATAGGGGGAGGAGATAATATGAAAAAAGCTTTAATCTTTTTATTTGATGGATTTGCAGAGTTTGAAGTGAATATAGCGAGTTTATTTTTGATAAGTAAGCAATTTGAAATAATAACAGCAACTGTAGACGGAAAAACAGTTACAGGAGAAGGTGGTTTTTTGTGTCAACCACATGTCTCTATTGAGCAAATTAAAATAGAGGACTATGAAGTGTTTATCGTACCAGGCGGACATATTTTTGATCATTTAGAAAATGAACAATTGTTATCTATTGTGAACAAATTACATAAGCAAAATAAATGGATAGCGGGTATTTGTGCCGGAACATCTTTACTACATGCAGCAGGAGTACTGAATAAGAAGAAATTCTCAACATCATTAACATCAGATGAAAAACAGTTAGCGCATTTACATGAATGGGAATATAAACAAAATAAAGATGTAACCGTTGATGGAAAAATAATAACAGCCGTAGGGTCTGCATACGTTGAATTTGCTGCTGAAATAATGAAGCAGCTCAATTTATTTAACGAAGCTGAAGTGAAGGAAAACTTGCAATACTTTAAAAATGTAACAGAGATTTGTGATGAAACGTTAGTATAAGTGAAGATAAAAAGCGGCATAATAGCCGCTTTTTATCGTTTAAATTATATGTTTTTGTACAATCTAAAGCATCTATTATCTTGAAAAACTAACTTATAATAAATGCAAACTTTCAATAAGAAGATACATACCCGTGCAACTCAAAAGGATATACGTAAATATTTTGAAAATCCGTTGATTAAGCCATTTGAAAATAATTTGACCTATATACAAGCCTAGAAATACGATTGGAATAGCATAAAAACTTGATTCCCAAATTGTTTTGTTTGTGCCAGTAAAGAGTATTTGAGTTAGTAGGCTAATGAAATATATAAATAGATAAAAAGCTAAAGTAGTTGCTCTCAATTTCTCTTTTTTCGTATCGGTTCCTGTAAAGTACAGTAACAGGGGTGGTCCTGGCATACCGATACTTGTCGTTAAAAGACCGGATAATCCACCGACTAAGAAATCTCTAGATTTTGTTGATTTAATTTTAAAGTTGCATATTAGCATCAACGTTAATAGTAAGAGCAGGATGCTAATTGCTAATTTAAACGTGTTGATGTTAATGGTAATGAAAATGAAAATACCAAAAGGTACACCAACTATACTGCCGAAAATTAACCTGTTCAGTAGAATAAAATCAATGTCCATTCTTATTTTCCAAATGAGTGATATGGAAATAATTAATGATAAAATGATATTTATTTGTATAGCTTCTTGTGGTAGAAATAACATGAGTAAGAAAGGTGTTGCCATAATAGAAAAGCCAAAACCGGTACTTGTTTGTAAAATAGAAGCTACTAATATAATACATATGAAAATGAATATAATCTCCAAAATAGCCCTCCTACATAATCAGATCCAATACATATTTTAACATAAAGTGAAACTTTAATCAGTGGGGGGCTTACTGCCCTTTAATACGGGAAAAAAGCGGCTAAATAGCCGCTTTTTATGTTGCATTTAATATTCCAATGATGACCCTGTAGCTTTAAAATATTTTTCTCGTGAAGGCGTCATTACACGGATTGCTAATAAACAGGAGAGGAAAAGAATGAGTAATGAGCTGCTCATTACAGTGATTTGAACGGAAAGAAATTGTGCGGATGCCCCAATTGCTAAAATGAAAAAGATTTGGATGAAATTTTTTATGGAATCAAATACGCTATCAATACGTCCCATCATATGTACAGGGATGTTATTTTGATAAAATGTTATAAAGCCAGTACCAGCAAATGATGAAGAAATGCCAAGTAAAATGAAACCACTCGCTGCAACTATAAATGAATTTGAAAAGGCGAAAATTACATAGCCTATTGCTGTGAAAATCATACCTAATCCGATACAATGTTGAATTGGTAATCGTTTAGCAAAGAGAGAAACAAGAAATGAACCGAAAACGTAAGCAGCACCAGTTATACTAACAAGCATGCTATATTCTATATTGGATAAAAACAGTACTTGTTTTGTGAAAACAACTTCTTGTGAATCGAGTGCCATAGAGACAAGCATAGTAGCTTGAAATAAAACGAATATGAGAATAATGTAAGTTTCAGTTCGAGCGAATGAAAAAACTTGTTTCCAATCACTTCGTAATGTTTGTACGAAAGTATTTGCAACCTCTTCTTTTTGCTTTGTTTGTAATGTAATGTTTGGCAAGAAGTAAATGAGAATAGTAGAAAGTAGAAAGGAAAGAGAATTGCAGTAAATAACAAAGGCTGCTGAGTACGTGGTGAGAAGTATTCCAGCAAGAGCTGGACCGATAATAAAAGCCCCGTTTGTAAATAAGCTATTCCAAGCATTAAATTGAGCGCGTTCTTCAGCTCGTATGAGCATCGTTTTATAAGTGAATGAAGCTGGATCGAAAAATGATGTAGCGATGCGAGTCAAAAAGATAAAAATATAAATGGCCCAAATAGAATCAAATAATGGAATACAGCCAATGAGAGCTGCTCGAATTATATCTGTGATGAGCATAATGGACCGTTTGTTTAATCGATCTACTATACTACCAGACCATATTTTTGTAACAACGGTAGCAATTGGACCTACAATCCATAATCCTGCTACAGCAGCAGGGGAGTTTGTGCTATTTAACACCATTAAGTTTAGGGCGATGAGATACATAAAATCACCTAAACGAGAAATTCCTGTTCCCGACAATAATAATAATTTATTTTTCATGAGCAGTTGGACCTTTCTTTCATTGTTTTTTAATCCTGCAGGAAATAGCGTATTCCTCTTCGGAGTTTGATTGACGAGCGGTTTTGTTTTCCCAGCGTAATAAAACTTGTGTAACTTCCCAAGTAAGTTGTTGTAATTCCTCTGGAGTTAAAAATAAATGAGATACAATATGACTGCCTGTATTCGTTCCTTCTGTGCCGCTTTCTTCAATATAGAAATGAGCAGATTTTGCCTTGTAATATTTTTCAATAATTCCTCGTTTTTCTTTCGTGTCTACTAATTCAAGTAACCCTCCATCATATAAAATTTGAACGTGATAATGTACGCTACCAGCAGATTTATTTAGTTTAGTAGCTACTTGTTTTGCAGTGAGTGCTTCATCTTTTAAAAGGTGAAGAATTTGAATGCGAGTTGCGTTGGAAATGAGCTTCTGCTGCTCAGCTGAAATAGTAAGTCTATCGTCAAACATTATGACATCTCCTTTCTTATAATCTAAATTTATTGTACATTCTAAAAAATTAGAACGTAAGGGAAATAAATCGCCTTTTTCCTTTATATTTCGACATAAATAAAAATAGCATGTACATTAACATGCTATTAAGTGTTAGTAGATTCTTCACTCAGTTTCCCGCGATAAAACAGGTAAAGCCAAATAATACTAACAAAAATACAGCATAGAGCTAATAGGCTACCAATAATTTGCGGAGAAAGAATTTCTAAAAGCGCTCCTGTAAAAAACATGGATAACTGAATAAGTGATCCGTAAATGGAATAATGGAATGAAAAAACTTTACCCATCATATTTTCATTCGTATAAGTTTGAAGTAATGTCGTATCAAGTGGAACGATAATTCCTCCTGCTATGCGCATACAGAGCAATGTAATGATACCGATAATAAGTTGATCGGACAAAATGAATCCGAGAAAGAAAATTCCTTGTAGGAAATAGGCCCAACCGAATACTTTTTTCATTTTTTCTTCATTTTTAGATATATAAAGGTTAACGAGGAGGCTTCCAATCATAAGCCCAGCCCCTTGAATCGTATATAAAATTCCAATGTTGGTGTGGAAAATCTTTTCGGCATAGATTGTTAGAAGTAGCTGATAAGCGCCTCCAATAATACCCCATGAAATGCCGACAAGAATTAACGTTAAAATGATTTTTGTTTGTAATATGTATGTGTAACCATCTTTTATATCAGTAAAAAATGCTTTTTTCTTGTTACAAGTATCATGAGAAGGGACATTCATAGTATAAATAAAATAGGCTGAAATAAAGTATGACAGGCTATTTACTAAAAAAGCGAACTCAATATGTAAAGATTGTGCAATTATCCCGCCCAAAGAAGCACCCATAATAGACATAAAACCATTAATTGTACTAGAAAGAGAGTTAGCAGTTACGAAATGATTTTGGTGTACGATATTTTTTAAGGTTGCTTGTTTAGCTGGTTCAAATAAACAAGAAAGTACGGATAAACATATATTAGAAATGAAAATAATCTCAATTTTATATAGTGCAAATAAGTAAGTGAGGACGATCATGCCTCGTAAAAAATCGGTAAAAATCAGAATCTTCTTTTTAGAAAAACGATCTACAACTCCGCCTATAAAAGGGCTAAGAAGTAGCTGTGGTAAGCCTTTACTTATAAAAGTGAGTGCAATCATAAATGGCGATTCCGTTAGGCTATAGACGAATGTTACTAAAGCTACAGTATGAAACCAATCTCCAAGTACACTTAATGTTTGCCCATAAAATAGTTTTTTGAAGGTATTATTTGTTTTCAAAAGTGTGCTATAAGAGATTGACATAAAAGATTAATCCTTATGTAATAATGATGCTTGAACTTGTTTCTTCCATTCACTTAAATACACTTTCTCCTCTGTAGGAAGTCCAACAGGTAATTGTGCAATTAATTCTAAACTATTTCCGTCAGGATCGTTAAAGTATACGGCGGCATGCGCTAATTCTGGAAAAACAATCGGTTCAATTGGTTCCATTCCAAAATCTTTTCGTGCTGAAATGCCTTTTTGATTTAGCCAATGAATCGCATTTTCTAAATCATGTAAGCTTACTTGAAAGGCGATGTGTCGTAAAGAGGGATGATAATTAACTTTGTATTCTGTGCCTTCCCAAAGACCGAGCCAACTTTCGTTTTCTTTAATCCAAAAGAAAGCAATATCATCTCCTCTTTTATATAATTTCAGTCCAAGTGATTCATAAAAAGATATTGATATCTCTAAGTTACTGACAGGTAAATGTGCTTCGTAAAGACCTTTAATCATTGTAATCCTCCTTAGTAAAATATTTCTTATTTCATAGTAAACGTTTTTTTATTAGTTGAAATCACAAAAAGGAGGGATATCACTTCATACGAAAGTATGAAAAAACAGCTCAAATATGAGCTGTTTTCGTATAGTTTTTCGTTCATTTGTTAAGGATAGGATATATTAGTATCCGTATCCGCCGCCACCCCAGCAGCTACATCCGATGATGATTAGAAGGATGAATAGTACGATAAGCAAAGCAAATCCACCGCCGAAACCAGAGCAACTTCCACCATAGCTCATATGTTTTCCTCCTTTTGAGTAAGTTAATCTATATAATTCATGGACTACTATATACAGTATGTTTTTTGTATGGAAAAGGAGCCAGTCTCTTTTGTAATTAGACAAACGCCTGTATGGTTATTTTGATTGTATATTGTGCTAGGGGTATGTGAAGAAATCATTATATATTTTGCAATTTGTTCATAAAAAACATAAAAATTGTAAAAAAAACCATTTTTATATTTTTTTATGAGAGGATTTGTACTATAATTTTACAAGTAATATTATGGGAAAAGGGAGTTTTAGTAAAGAGATGGAGATGGGAAAATTACACAATAAAATAGAAAACAAAAAGAAAGAGCTAATCCAACTTGTTGCTAGACACGGATTGGATCATGATAAAGTTTTGTTATTTAGCCGAGATTTAGATATACTTATTAATAAGTTTATGAATGTAAAAGATAAAGTACACAAATAAATAATTTGTAGTTTTTTATATTAAGATATTTTGTAAAAAGGAGAGAAAAGTATTTGGAACATTTACAAGAAGAGTTATATAAACAAATAAAAGAAGAAAAAGGTATTGTTACAATTTTTTTAAAGAGTGGCGTTAGAATAATAGGAGAAATTGTTGCGATAGACAAATTTACTGTTTTAATGTTAGTTGATGGAAAACAACAACTTATTTACAAGCAGGCTGTATCAACGATAATGAAATAAGACACTCAAATTGAGTGTCTTTTCATTATCGTTTGCAAGCTTCCACGTCAATGCCGGCAGCTAGTAATTTCTTTTCTCCATCTTGCTCGATGATTTTTTGTAATTTAGATAGGAAAGAATCAAAGTTTGTATGCTTTGCCACTTGGAATGTCATTTTATGCTCGATTGGTAGCCACGTATCAATATCAGCTTCGTTATGCTGAATTTTCACCTCAAGTTTATCAAGTGCGTTAGCAACTTTTGCTTCGTACGTTTCTTTCGCTTCAAACTCCATCCATAAATCATATAATTCCTCACCGAGAGAACCTTTTAATGTGCGTTTAATATTTAAAATTGCTTCTTGCTCATTTTTTTGTTTTTGTAATTGTAATTCATGACTATTCATTGTATCAAAAGCAGGAATATCACCAGCTTCTGCCTCGACTAGGTCGTGAATGATAACCATTTTAAGTAATTTTTCAATATTTACTTTTTGATCTAAATAAGGCTCGACTAAAATGGCCATTAGAGACATGCGCCACGTATGTTCAGCAACGCTTTCTTGACGTCCGTTAGAAAGCCAGCTATGTCGCATTTCATATTTTAGTTTTTCTGCTAGTGCAATGACTTGTAAAATGTTATGTTCCATTGTGATCCTCCTCATATTTCCATACTATAATTCTAATATGGAAATGAAATGTGTCAATTCTATGAGTATATTGCGATAAATAGATGATAAGCGTATAATACTTATTATATGTGAAAACGCATTATTAAAATAAAAAAATGTTTTATAAAAATGAAAAGGAAAGGGCAGGAATATGGGAGACGAAAATCAAGGATTTGCTAGACCAGAAAGAAAAAAAAGGAAGTTTGATATTTCTAGCCCAGTCGGCATAATAGTAGGTTTTGCTATAGTGATAGCGGCAATTATGATTGGCGGCGGCGGAATAAAAGCTTTTAAAAACTTTTTAGATGTTTCATCTATTTTAATTGTCATAGGGGGAACTACAGCGACAATTGTTGTGGCATATCGATTTGGAGAAATAAAAAAATATACGAAAAGCATCTTTACTGTTTTACATAGAAAAGAAGAAAATTTAGAACAGTTAACGGATTTATTTGTTGATTTTTCTAAAAAGTCTAAAAAACACGGCCTACTTTCTTTAGAAGTTGATGGAGAGCAAGTAGACAATCCTTTTATCCAAAAAGGAATTCGATTAATGTTAAGTGGTTACGATGAAGATGAATTAAAAGAAGTGTTACTGAAAGATGTTGAAACGGAAGTGTATGAGTTAAGAAAAGGGGCAGCATTATTAGATAAAATTGGCGATTTCGCTCCAGCTTGGGGCATGATAGGGACTTTAATCGGTCTTATCATTATGCTTCAAAACTTGCAAGACACATCGCAAATTGGTACAGGGATGGCAGTTGCGATGTTAACGACATTGTATGGGTCAGTACTTGCAAATATGATTGCAATCCCTCTTGCTGAAAAGGTGTATCGTGGTATTGAAGATTTATATACAGAGAAGAAGTTTGTTATTGAAGCGATTTCAGAATTATATCGTGGTCAAATTCCTTCTAAATTAAAGTTGAAACTCGATACATATGTATACGAAACAAAGATAAAAAAAGTAAAACGAGCAGCCTAATATTTCAAGGAGTGGTATGGTTATGATGAAACGACCGCAAAAGGGATCGCCTCGTTGGATGACGACTTTTACAGATTTAACGATGTTATTATTAACTTTCTTTGTATTACTAGTTGCTACATCAAAGCAGGATGCAGTAAAATTGTCAAAGATGCTTGAAAAGTTTAGTGACGTGGAGCAAGTAGATGCGAAAGTAATGGAAAATACAATACCAGATATTTCGCATGAAAAAAATGATGAAAAAATGGTCTCGAAAAAAAGAATGGATGAATTATATAAGAAATTAAAAGCATATGTAGATAATAACGGTATTAGTCAAGTGAATGTATATCGTGAGGATACAGGGGTAAGCGTCGTTATAGTAGATAATTTAATATTTGATACAGGTGACGCAAATGTTAAACCGGAAGCGAAAGAGATAATAAGTCAATTAGTTGGATTTTTCCAATCAGTACCAAATCCGATTGTTGTTGAAGGCCATACAGATAGTAGACCGATTCATAACGACAAATTCCCTTCTAATTGGGAGTTATCTTCAGCAAGGGCAGCTAATATGATTCATCACTTAATTGAAGTGTATAATGTGGATGATAAAAGGTTAGCTGCGGTAGGATATGCAGATACCAAGCCGGTTGTACCAAATGATTCACCGCAAAATTGGGAAAAAAACCGTCGCGTTGTCATTTACATAAAAGAATAGTATATTATCATTTTAATAATAAAATAATGAAAATACGAAAATTCTTTTAAAAAAATATTAAATTTTATCATTTTATTTTGTATAATGAGTGAGAATGATAAGGTGAAATATTAAGATATATTTATACATAGAAGGAGAGAATTAAAAAGAATGGCACATAAAATTTTAGTTGTAGACGATGCGATGTTTATGCGAACGATGATTAAAAACTTATTAAAAAGTAATTCTGAATTTGAAATTATTGGTGAAGCAGAGAATGGAGTAGAAGCAATTCAGAAGTTTAAAGAACTTCAACCGGATATTGTAACATTAGATATTACTATGCCAGAAATGGACGGACTTGAAGCATTAAAAGAAATTATTAAAATTGATTCAAGTGCAAAAGTTGTTATTTGTTCCGCAATGGGGCAACAAGGTATGGTATTAGATGCAATTAAGGGTGGGGCAAAAGACTTTATTGTAAAGCCATTCCAAGCAGATCGCGTAATTGAAGCTTTAACAAAAGTAGCAAACAGCTAATATAGAAGGGGTGCCACAAGGAATCTAAACATTGATAGCGGATATGCGTGTGGCCCCCTTTTTTCTTGCTTTAAAACACTAAATTGTTATACATAAATGAAATGTTTGTTAGACAGGTAGGGGATGAAAATGCAAACAGATCTATTAAATATATTTTTTGAGGAATCAGAAGAACATTTACAATCGCTAAATGAAAATGTGCTAACTTTAGAACAAAATCCCACTGATATGGATGTTGTGGGAGAAATATTCCGCTCAGCCCATACATTTAAAGGTATGTCAGCGAGTATGGAATTTACGGAAATGGCGGATTTAACGCATAAAATGGAAAACGTCTTAGATGAAATTCGTCATGGGAATATAGTTGTAAATGCAGAGATTATTGATGTGATTTTTGAGTGCATTGATAATTTAGAGAAGATGGTTGCAGATGTGCAACAAGGCGGAATGGGCAATATTGATGTAATTACAACTAAGCAGAAATTAGAAGCATTATTGAATGGCAATGTAGAAACTCCTGCGGAATATATTGAGCAAGAACCTATAAATAATGATGATGCAGTTTCGCATGAAGTGCATATAACTGTTGAGCAACATGCTATTTTAAAAGCAGTACGTGCAATTATGTGTATTGAAGCACTGCAAAATGTAGGTAATGTACAAAAAACAGTTCCAAGTATTGAAGAAATTGAAGCAGATGCTTTCGGGTTTGAGTTCACAGTATTTATGGATACTGATCAAAGTGAAGAAGAATTAAAACAAGTAGTGCTTCATGTTTCTGAAATTGAGAAAGTAGAAGTAAAGCAAGGACATACATTAAAAGAAGTAGTCTCGAAAGAATTGGGCACACAAGAAGCTATGCAGGAAGATTTACAAGCGGCTACGCATGTGGAATCAACTAAAGAAGTACCGAAGCAATCTGCTAATGCTACACCTGCTAAAAGCACTGCAAAAACGAAAAATGGTAAAGTGGAAAATCGTTCCATACGTGTTCAATTAGAAAAAATTGAAAGATTAATGAACATGTTTGAAGAAAGTGTAATTGAGCGTGGTCGTATAGATGAATTGGCACAAGCAATTCAAAACAAGGAATTAATTGAGCATTTAAATCGATTAGGCGATATTTCAAAAGATATTCAAAATGTACTACTAAACATGCGTATGGTACCGATAGAAACTGTTTTCAATCGTTTCCCGCGTATGGTACGTATGTTAGCGAAAGATTTAGGGAAGAAAATCGATTTACAAATTACAGGTGAAGACACCGAAGTTGATAAAATTGTTATTGATGAAATCGGTGATCCACTCGTCCATTTAATTCGTAATGCAATTGATCACGGTGTTGAAACTGTTGAACAACGTCGTGATGCAGGGAAAAATGAGACAGGTACGATTAAATTAGAAGCGTTTCATAGTGGAAATCATGTCGTTATTCAAATTACGGATGATGGAAATGGAATTCATAAAGGGAAAGTATTAGAAAAAGCGATTAAAAATGGTGTTGTAACAGAATCTGAGGCAAATAAATTAACGGACCGTGAAGTATTTGATTTGATTTTCCAACCAGGATTTAGTACAGCTGAAGTTGTATCAGACCTTTCTGGGCGTGGCGTTGGATTAGATGTAGTGAAACATACGATCCATAGTTTAGGTGGACATTTAATTATTGATTCTGAAGAAGGAAAAGGTAGTACATTTAGAATTGAACTGCCATTAACGTTGTCCATTATTCAATCTATGCTTGTTCAAACGAATGATAAACGTTATGCTTTCCCTCTTGGTAATATTGTTGAAGCAATTCGGATTAAGAGAGAAGACATCCAATCCTTACAAGGAAAAGATGTGTTAAATTACCGTAATCAAATTATTGAAGTGAAGCATTTAAGTACTGTATTTGGTGAAAAAACAGTAGATGAGGCGTTTGCGTCATATGATGGTCAAATGGTTCCTGTGTTAATTGTTCGTAATACACATCGCAGCTATGGACTTATTGTAAACACAATTATCGGTCAAAGAGAAATCGTCTTAAAGTCATTAGGTGACTTCTTTGCAGAGAGTTCTAATTATTTCTCTGGTGCGACAATTCTCGGTGATGGACGAGTGGTCCTCATTTTAAACCCAGAAGGTTTATAATAGGAATGAAGGAAAGCTCCCCATTTGTATACAATTGGGGAGCTTTTTGGTTAATCGTTACTAATCTAAAAATGGGAATAAATACATATTAACGTTTTATATAATAAGTTTGTTAAAATAAAATGAGAGTTTATATCATTTGATAGAAAAACAGAAATGAGGAGGCAGAGAAAATGCCTGAGCAACACACAAAAGGGGATACGAGCACAATTGTGCTAGAAAAAGAAAATGAGCATTTAACGCCTCAAGAATGCGATATTCTTGGCGAAATTGCAAATATATCATTTGGTTCAGCTTCGACTGTATTATCAACAATCTTAAATAGGCAAGTAAGTATTACTGCTCCTCGCATAGAATTGGTAGATTTATATGATTCAAGCGACGTCGAAGTTCCACACGTTGTATTAAACATTCATTTTACAAAAGGATTAGATATGGAAAATCTTCTTGTCCTTAAGCAAGATGTTGCATTATCCATTGCTGATTTAATGATGATGGGAACAGGTGAAGTGGAAGACGGAAAAGAACTTGGTGAATTAGAGCTAAGTGCTGTACAAGAAGCGATGAATCAAATGATGGGGTTCGCAGCTACATCTATGTCTGAATTCTTCCAAGATACAGTAGATATGTCTCCGCCGACAATTAAAGTTGTAAAGTTATCAGAAGAAATGGAAAAAATTTCTGAGATTGATGGGAATCAAACGATTGTTAAAGTATCGTTTGATTTAAAGATAGATAATCTTGTAAACTCTAAACTTGTGCAAATTGTTTCAGTTGAACATGCGAAACGAATGGTAAATAAATTAATGCAATTATCTGGTGGAGTAGAAGAAAAAGACGAGCCAGCGGAAGTAGTGGAAACTGAGATTGTAGAAGAACAAGTTGAAAAAGAGCATTTAACACAAGAAGAGAAAGATGTCCTTGGTGAAATTGCAAATATTTCAATTGGTTCAGCTTCAACAGTATTGTCAACACTTTTAAATCAGCCAGTTACAATTAGTACGCCCAATGTAGAATCAATCAATGTTCGTCATTATGACGGAGTACCAGTCCCGTTTGTTATTTTAAATGTTGATTTTGTTGAAGGGCTAAAGAATGAGAATGTATTCGTATTTACGAAAGATGTCGCTTTAACAATGGTAGATTTAATGATGATGGGAACAGGGGAAGTTGATCCAGAGAAGGAGCTTAGTGAATTAGAACTGAGCGGTATTAAAGAAATCATGAACCAAATGATGGGGCATGCTGCGACGGCGATGTCAGAAATGTTTCAAGAAAAAATGGACATGACACCACCAAATGTTAAATTCGTAACGTTAAAAGAAGAAATGGAATATTTGGGAGAGTCAATGAAAGTGGACGAACTCGTCCAAATTACGTTCAACCTTGAAATTGGCGACCTGCTTCAATCGAAAATGTATCAAATTTTACCGATTTCAGAAGCGAAAGAAATGGTAAGAAGACTTCTATATCCAATGATGGAAGAGGAAGAAGAGATTGTTACGGAAGAAATTGAAGAAGAAAAAATTGTAGAACCTGTTGTGCAACCTATTGAATTTAAAGAAGTAAAACAAATGGAACCAGTATACATGGACACATCCATCTTACAAAATGTAGAAATGAATGTGAAATTTGTATTTGGAAGCACAGTGAAAACAATTCAAGATATTTTAAGTTTACAAGAGAATGAAGCGGTTGTACTGGATGAGGATATTGACGAGCCAATTCGTATTTATGTAAATGATGTATTGGTGGCGTATGGTGAACTTGTAAATGTAGATGGATTTTTCGGAGTAAAAGTGACGAAATCGCTATAAGTCGTTGAAATAGGAGTTTGAGCTAGTAGATGAAAAACGTAAAGTTTTTTCTAATGAGCTGGTTATTCATAAATGTGTGTCTGTTCTTCCCACTGCAAAGTCAGGCGGAAGAACAAATTGAGCCAGATCAAAAACTAAATGAAATGAATGTACAAGAAGAAAACAAAGAAGTTCAAGAGCAGCCAGAGCAAGTGGAAGTGAATCAAGGTAAAGAGGAACAACAAGAAGTAGCAAATGAACAAGAGGTCGAAAAAAAGATAGAGACGGATCAAGGGGTTATTACAGTAAATAAGTCGGAATTAAAAGTTGGCGAAGAAGTGCGGGTTATTGTAGAGCCGAAAGAGCAAAATGTTCAAAGTATAAAAGGTATTTTGCGCTTGCCAAAAAACGGCGATCAGTATGAACAAGAAAGAATGCTATCGTTTAAGTATGAAGAGGAAACGAAGCGATGGATTGCTAACTACAAGGTCGAAACTTTTGATTTGCAAGGTGATTGGAATCTTCAGCTCATTCAAAGTTCTAAAGAAACTGAGAAAGAAGAGCTTATAGAAAATGAAGTGAAAGTCCCATTTATTCATATAAATAATGACATGCCAACAATAGATAAAGAACTGCCGAAGTTGCATAAAGTTACTGTTGACGAGGCGAAAGAGAAGCTAATTGAACGGAAACAAGGCGATTCTATACGTGTGCGAGTGAAGGCGACAGACGTAGAATCAGTTGTGAAAGAGGTTCGTGTTACATTAAAAGGGAAAGAAAATAAAGAGATTACATTTTTATTAGATTACAATAAGCGCGACATGGATTGGCAAAAAGTATTTGAAATAACGGATGCGTTGCCAATCGGGACGTACGAAATACTTGTAGAGATAGTGGATGCGGCCGGCAATAAACTGGTTGAGGAAAGTGAGTATATCGTTTCTATTTTGGAGCAAAAACCAGAAGATGATAAAAAGATAGAAGAACGAGAGAATGAAGATAAAGTAGAAGATAAGAAAGAAACTGAGAAGCAGGAAGACTCGAAAGTAGAAATCCCGCGTCCAGAAGAAAAACCGCCAGTTGTTCAAATTCCGAAAAAAGAAGAGAAAGTAAACGATCTTATAAAAGAACCATTGAAAGAGAAAGAAAAAATTACTTATGTTATAAAAGAGCCTCTCACAGACAACAAGGAAGTAAATAAAGCGAAGGCTCAAAAAGATAAAGATAATAACAATCAAGTCATTTCGAAAAAGAAAGAGAAAAAAGAAGAGCCAGAAGATAAGAAAGAAGCAAAAAGTGAACAGGGAATACAAGCTTCTAATGTATTTGCTATTATGTCTGGTTTATTCGTACTGTTCTTAGTTTTAAAAAGTAATAAAGAATGGGGCTAATAATTTCATAGTAGTGGAGGCGCTTAGATGGAGATTAAACGTACGACAATTGAAAATAAGACGCTACAACCATTAAAACAGCCTGCAGCTATTTCGGAACATGAAATCCAGAAAGAACGAAAGCATAGTAATCTAGTGTTTACTGGACAGTCTAAAATTATTTCGAAAAATAATGAAATAGGCATTTTACTCGCGAGTTTAGGTGATGGAAAGGTTATGAAGGAAATGCTTTCTAAAGAGATGGATACAGTGTTACAACTCTTTAAAAAGTTGCATACGTTATCTGGAGAAGGGAAGCAAACAGAAAAAGTATTTGAACAAGTAATGAGAAGTTTACAAGGGCTTGTTAAGCAGGCGCATATAAAAGAACTTCCTTTGTTAGATGGAACGTATGATTTCGCAGAAGTACAACTATCATTTGGTAGAAAGGTACATATTCCGTTATTAGATGTAAGTGCACTCATTTCTAGAGTGGAAAGTGATTCTTCAGAAGGAAATATAAATTTAATGGTAACGGTTATTACTGCTTACATAACGAAATTGTCTAACGAAACTATTTTAATTAGCGTTACAGATCGCACTGCTAAAGAGCGGGATGTAAGTGTATGGAGAGCGCTCGCAGAAATGAATATGACACAATTATCACAGGCCCTGAAACAAACGATGCAAGAACATAAATGGTCTATGACATTTCTTTTTCTCTTTGTATGGATTGTTGCTATTATTTTAATTCGAGTTATATAAAAAGGTCGTCACTTTACATTGTGACGACCTCTTTTATATTTTTTCGTAGAAGAATGTATCAAATCTCTGAAGATTATAACGTTCAGGTGTTAAAATTTGTTCGGTACTACCAACAAATAATACGCCACCTTTGCGTAAAGCACGACTAAATTTTTCATAAAGTTTTACTCTTGCTTCTTCTGTAAAGTAAATCATTACATTACGACAAATGATTAAGTCGTAATTTGTATCGAATGACTGCATTAAAAGGTCGTGCTGTTTGAACGTGACGTTTTGCTTAATGTTTTGATGTAATGAATATATATCATTCTCTTTTGTAAAATGACGCTCTTTCAAATCAATAGGTAATTCTTTTAAAGAACGTTCTGTATATTGACCGCGTTTTGCAGTTTCTAAAATGTGAAAATCAAGATCTGTTGCTTGTATATCAAAACGAAATGGAGCTAGATGCTTCGATAAAATCAAAGAGAGGGTATATGGTTCTTCACCGGCAGCGCAAGCGGCACTCCATACTTTTAATTTTCCGTTATTTTGTTCAAGTAATTTTGGTAGTGCTTTCGTCTCTAACGTTTGCCAACGTTCTTTATTTCTGAAAAATTCTGAAACGTTAATTGTAATATAATCAATAAAACTTAAAAATAAATTTTGATCGGTACGTAAATTGCTTAGAAAACTAGTGTAGTTCTCAAAGCCCTTTCTCGAAATAAAAGCATCGATTCTACGACGCATTCTATCTTGTTTATATGAAGCGATATCCATATTGAATTGTTGTTTAAAACTTGCGATAAAATGATCATAATCTTGTTCAATTATCATATTTATAATAGGCACAATAACGATATTGTGCCTCCCCCTTTACATCATACGGATTTTTTGTTCAAAGTTTTTTTTCATCTGTTTTTCATGTAAACCTGGTAAATCATAAATAACAGCATCAATTCCTGCTTCTTTTGCAACGTCAACGGGAATGACAGAAGTATGCTTGTCCCCATTATAAAAACAGAGAACTAAATCGGTATCTTCGATTATTTGTTTTACAAAAAACATATAATCTGATCGGTAAATGGAGTCGGAAGGATGATCAAAAGCGACATACTCGGCTCCGTGTTTTTTTAAGTAATCAACGACCTCTTGAAATTCATCTGTTAATGCTTGTAACGGTTGTAGCGTGTAAAGGCATAAATTTTGAGCGAGTCTTTCGTTTTCGATGAAAAAGCGAAGAATCTCATTTTCGATAGTTTTATAACATAATATGTAAATTTTATGTTTGTGAGCATAGTCAGTTAAAAATTTTTTTATTTCTTCTTGATCTAATGCTGTTAATTGATTTGAACCACAAAGAAAAATATTCATAGATTTGTGCCACCTCATGCTAAATTGTAACATATCTTTTATAAAAAATAACTGCAAAATATTAGTGTTCAGAGTATAATTATAAATAACTGGATTTTACGATTAAGTTTAGGAAGAAATAAAAAAATAAATAGGTGATATATATGCTGCGTTCGATCTCACATAATCCGATTTTATCGCATATACCGCCTGCTACTCAAATGCCGAAAGAAGCAAATGTCAGGACAGGACTTGCATTTTCGGATAATTTGCATGCAGATCCGAAAAAGGATAAATTGTTAGAACAAATGGAAGCATTTGTCGATAACATTGGAGAAATTAAAGAGAAAATTGAAATGGAATTAACGCTTGATAATGTAATGGAATACAAAAATACAGTAAAATCATTTTTGAATTTTTACGTAGATAATGTATTGCAATATAAAGATGTCATGTCTCGTCATCCGCGTTACGGATATTCACAGAAAATGACGATTGTGAAACAAGCGGAAATGGGATTAAATGAGTTAGAAGATGTTATGAATTTAATTAATACGAAGACGGGACATTTAGAAATGTTAAATCAGATTGGAGAAATCCACGGTTTAATTGTAAATTTAGTCTTGTAAAAGGGAAGGAAGCTATATGTACATACAATTATATGAAAAGCTCGTTATTATTCAAAAAGCATATGAAAACATTCAAGCGCTTGGGGAACAAATATATGAGAATTTAAAACATAAAAATGTAAATGCAGTTCAAAAGTTACAAGTAGAGCAATTGCAGTACATTGATGGTTTAAAAAAGTTATCAAGTTCATTTGAAGAAATAGTTGTTCAGTTTTGTAAAGAACAGGGCGTGGAATCATTTCGCGTAAGTGCGTTATTTTCGTATTTTTCTCATGAAGAAATTGAAAAAATGGAAAAATTACAAAAAAATATAACTGAATTAGAAGAGAATGTAAAAATGATTCTTTTGAAAAATCAATATTACTTAAACGTACTATTAAAAACTACAGAAAGTATTGTGGATTCCGTTTCTGAATATAATTTAGAGCGAAACAATAATTCACAAATCTTTATGAACGAACTATTGTAAAGGGGAAGTGAAACATTATGAGACTATCTGATTATAATACGCCGTTATCGGGTTTGTTAGCGGCACAAATGGGATTACAAACGACGAAACAAAATTTATCTAACATTCATACGCCTGGTTATGTGCGTCAAATGGTGAATTACGGATCGGCTGGAGCAAGTCAGGGCTATTCACCAGAACAAAAAATAGGTTACGGTGTACAAACGTTAGGCGTTGACCGTATTACAGATGAAGTAAAGACGAAACAGTTTAACGATCAATTATCTCAACTCTCTTACTATAACTACATGAATTCGACTTTATCACGTGTAGAATCTATGGTTGGAACGACAGGAAAGAATTCATTATCTAGTTTAATGGATGGCTTCTTTAATGCCTTTCGTGAAGTTGCAAAAAATCCAGAACAACCAAATTACTATGACACATTAATTGCTGAAACTGGGAAGTTTACAAGCCAAGTAAATCGTCTAGCGAAAGGCTTAGATACAGCAGAAGCACAAACGAGAGAAGATATTGAAGCGCATGTCAATGAATTTAATCGTCTTGCTGGCAGCTTAGCGGAAGCGAATAAAAAAATTGGACAAGCAGGTACACAAGTGCCAAATCAACTTTTGGATGAACGTGATCGTATCATTACAGAAATGTCTAAGTATGCAAATATAGAAGTGTCTTATGAATCTATGAATCCTAATATCGCGAGTGTTAGAATGAATGGTGTTTTAACAGTAAATGGACAAGATACATATCCACTTCAATTAAATAAAGAAAAAGAACCAATGACTGCTGAAATTTACGGTTCGGAAATTCCTTTAACTAGTGGAGCAATTCAATCAGCGATCGATACGAAAGCGAAGATTGCTAGTTATAAGAAAAACCTTGAAGAACTAATGAGTTCTGTAAAGAATGAAGTGAACACAGTAATGGGGAAAGAGTTCTTCGTTGGAGATCAAGCGAAAGATATGAAATTAAACCCTGAATTTGCAAAAGATGTTTCGAAAATGAAAATATCAGCTGAAACAGCAAATAAACTAGCAGCAATTACAGATGGAAAGTATAAAGAAGGTCTTTCTTATAAACAAGCATTAGACCAATTCGTAGTTGGTGTTGCATCTGATAAAAGTGCAGTGAATGCTTATCAAAAAATTCATGGGGATTTATTAGAGGGGATTCAGCAAGAAAAAATGGGTGTTGAAGGCGTTAATATGGAAGAGGAAATGGTTAATTTAATGGCCTTCCAAAAATATTTCGTTGCAAACTCTAAAGCTATTACTACGATGAATGAAGTGTTTGATAGTCTATTTTCGATTATTCGATAAGTGATAGTAATTGATTGGAAATATATAAGGAGGAGATAGAAATGAGAGTATCTACATTTCAAAATGCAAGCTGGGCAAAGAATCAGTTAATGGATTTGAATGTGCAACAACAATACCACCGAAATCAAGTAACTTCAGGGAAGAAAAACCTTTTTATGAGTGAAGATCCACTTGCGGCAAGTAAATCATTTGCGATTCAACATTCATTGGCGAATATTGAACAAATGCAAAAAGATTTAGCGGATTCGAAAAATGTATTAACACAAACTGAAAATACTTTACAAGGTGTTTTTAAATCTTTAACAAGAGCAGATCAATTAACGTTGCAGGCATTAAGTGAGCAAAATGGTGAAAAAGAATTGAAAGCCATCGGTGCAGAGATTGATCAAATTTTAAAACAAGTTGTATATTTAGCAAATACGAAAGAGCAAGGTCGTTATATTTTCGGTGGTGATAGTACAGAGAAACCACCATTTACAGAAGATGGTACGTATCAAGGTGGACAAAATGATGTGAACTGGCAACTAAATGACGGTTATGAATTAAAAGCATTTCGTAACGGTGAAGCGCTATTATCCCCTGTTATAAAAACGTTAAAACAGATGAGTGAAGCGATGCAAAAAGGTGACCAAAAAGCATTACAGCCTTTATTAGGAGAAAATAAGAAAAATTTAGATGGCATCATTAATCGTACAACTGAAGTTGGTTCGACAATGAACACAATGGAGACGTTCAAAACAATTTTAAGCGAGCAAAACTTAGCACTTCAAGAAAACCGTAAAGACATTGAAGATGTGGACTTAGCGGTAGCAATTTCTGATTTAGCTTATATAAACGCAACGTATGAGGCAACGCTTAAAGCAGTTAGTACGATGAGTAAAACGAGTATTTTAGACTACATGTAATCTATAAGGAGTGAGAAATTATGGCAGGAACATTAACGGGTATCGGTGGTAGACAACAAATATGGAACCTCGGAAATAATATGATCGATACTTCTAACTTCGTTGAATTAGAAATGCAAGCGTTAGAAATGAGAAAGACCCCGTATGCTAATGAAAAGAACCAACTTTCACAAGATAAACTATTATATACAAGTTTAAAATCAGAATTTAGCTCTTTCACGCAAACTTTTAAAAACTTAGCGGCTTTTAAAGGAAATGAGAAAAAGGTAACAACATCACAGGACGGTTATATTAACGTAAAAGCTGATGGTGGTGCGATTGCTGGCACTTTCAATATGACAATTACACAACTTGCACAGCGTCATCAAATAGCTTCAAATGAAATTAAAGATATAAATGCAAAGCTTCCTAAAGATGAAACATTAAAACTAGGTGATAAAGAACTAAAAGTAACAACTGATATGACATATAAAGATTTAATTAACAAAATTAATGATGGAGATTATGGTGTATCAGCTTATACACTTGGAAATAAAATTTTCATGACCTCGAAAAATGAAGGGGCAACGAATGAAATTAAATTAGAAAAGACACCGCCTAATGTACTTACAGAATTATTTTATTCGAAAGTGGAATCTACAACGGAAATGAAATTAAATACTATTAATGAAGCGTTGGATGCAAAATATACTATTAATGGTATTGATGGTACAAGTCCGAGCAATACAATTGAAACACTTCCAGGTGTGAAAATTGAATTATTGAAAGTAACTGAGCCGAAAGTAGAAGGAACACCAGATGCAGGTACAACAACAGAACCAAAAGCAAAAGGCATAGATCTAAAATTCACAGTAAATGACTCGAACGTAACAGACGCATCAAATGTTATTAAAAAGATGGTTGCGGATTATAATAAAGCTGTTTCTACAGTGGATATCTTTGCTGGAAAAGGTGGGGCTTTCCAAGGACAAGCTATTATGCAAAGTGTGCGTCAAGCTATGAACAATGTTGTAACATTTTCACAAGATGGCAATTACTTATTCTCATTTGGTATTCAATTAAAGCAAGATGGAACGATGGAAGTTAATGACGAAGCATTAACGAAAGCGTTAAAAGAAAAACCGGATGCAGCTAAGCAATTTTTCTTTAGTTCTAACGGTTTAGGAAAAATGATGGAAGAGCCACTTGATAAGTTATTTGGTGATAAAGGTGTAGTTGGAGAACGAGTAAAAAACATTGATTCACGTGTAAGTGATTTAGATAAAAAGATTAAAGATATTGAAACGCAAAACTTGCAAAAGCAAGATGAAATTGTGAAGAAGTATCAAAAGCTAGAGAGTACGTTAGCGGCGCTTGATAGCCAATTAAAAACAATTAAAGCAATGACAAAACAAAAAAGTGATGATTAATGAAAGGTAAGGAAGTGATCGTATGCAAGCATGGCAACGTTATATGCAAAATGATATTATGACGAGTAATCCGATTAAAAATACAATTTTTATTTATGAAAGATGTATTGTAGAGTTTCGTAATTTAGAAGAGCTTTTACATACTTTTAAACTACAAGAAGGGGATGCACTTCTTGAAAAGTTAGAACGTATTTTTGAAGAATTAAAGCTTCAATTAAATCCTGAAATTACGAAAGATTTATATGATAGTTTATATGGCTTATACGATTGGATTAGCATTCAAATTCAAACGATGAAAGTAACACGTGAAGCCAAAGACATGGATGCAATTGTGAAAGTGTTACAAGATTTAATAGATGGTTACCGCGGAGCACTTGAAAATGAACAATGATATTTATCGGACGTTTGTCGGCTGTTTTAATGAAATCGGTGAATTGCAAGTGTCAGATGGAGAGTTTGCTGAGAAGAGTGAGATGTTAAATCGCTGGATGATGACATTGGATGAGGAAACACGTGCGCAAGTTGCAGCAGAAGTAAGCCCATTTATTATTAAAGCGGCACAGCATATTCGAGATAAGCAAAAGATTTTGGAAGAAATGATTATGACAAATGATGGGCGCATGAAAGCTAATTCATTTTACGGTAAATTTTAATGATAGAGTTTAGAAACGGATTCCCCTTTTAGGAGGGGATCCATTACTTTGTTTAAATAAAGAATTCCGCTGATTGAGGTTTCATTTTATGACTGTAATGAAAAATAGTAGTAATCTAAATAATGTAAAAATGAGCTTTAGTTTGTAGATCATATATTGAAATATCTCATAGATTATTACGTGTATACAGTTTTTTTGTATTCTTTTTTATATTTTTGTATTTTTCTAAAGACAACAATGGAAAAATGGAATAAAATATGTAAGGGTACATGATTGTTAATATTTTAATAAACACATATAAGAAAATAAATAATGAAGTGAAACTTCCATCAGTGGATCATTAAGTTAAAAAAGAAAGGGTGTGGAATATGCCAGATTTAGTGAGTGATGTAGGCCATTATATGAATTATTTAGTGACGAAACGAAATACTGTTTCTAGTAATATTGCAAATGCGAATACACCCGGCTATAAAGCACAAGATGTAACATTTGCTGAGCAAATGAATAAAAGTAGTGCATTATATAAGAACAATGCTGCGGACTTAAAGAGTAATCCGAATTTATATCAAACGAATGAAATGCACTTACCGACAGTGAATACGAAAAATACATATGCAAAGATGCAAACAAAATCAATGCAAACGAATAAAGATGGAAATAGTGTGGATGTAACGACAGAAATGCTAGATTTAATGAAAGCAAATCAGTTATACGGTATTTCAATTAACGCGATTAATACACAATATGCAATTAACCAAGCGGCACGCGGACGTTAAAAGTAGAAGGAGAGACAACGATGTTTCAGGCAATTAATGCAAGTGGCTCAGGGCTAACGACAGCGAGAAAGTGGATGGAAGTTACTTCTAACAATATTGTAAATGCAAATACAACGGCTGCTCCGGGGGCGGATTTATATGAGCGTCGTAGTGTAGTGCTAGAATCAAACAATAGTTTTGCAAATATGTTAGATGGGTCTCCTACAAATGGAGTAAAAATAAAAAGTATTGAAGCAGATAAAACTGAAAACTTAGTGTATGATCCAACACATCCGCATGCAAATGAAGAAGGATATGTACGCTATCCAAATATTGATGTGACTGCTGAAATGACGAATGTAATGGTTGCCCAAAAAATGTACGAAGCGAATACAAGTGTATTAAATGCGAATAAAAAAATGCTTGATAAAGATTTAGAAATTGGCAGAGGATAAGGGGGAATATAGTAATATGAAAATCCAACCAATGTTAAATACGCAACCATTTGGAGCAATTCAGTCAATTGGTGCACCGAAAACGTCTCAAACATCTGTAGTTGAGGGGAAAAAGTTTATTGATTTATTGGAAGATATGAATCAAACGCAAAACAATGCGCAAACAGCAGTATACGATTTACTAACTAAAGGGGTAGGGGAAACGCATGACGTTTTAATTCAGCAGAAGAAGGCAGAGTCCCAAATGAAAACGGCTGCTCTCGTACGTGATAATCTTATCGAAAATTATAAGTCACTAATTAATATGCAAATTTAGGAAAGTGGACGGGTGTGTTTAAATGGAAAAGATAAAAAATGTTATCCAATCATTAAAAACGTGGCATAAGTTAGTAATCGGTGCTGCGCTTTTAGCGATTGTAACAGGAGCACTTTTATACTTCACCTTGCCAGATAAATATGTTGTTGTATATCAAAATTTAAATGATACAGATAAGCAAGAGATTACAGCAGAATTATCGAAGTTAGGTGTCGATTATCAATTAGCAGCCGATGGTTCGATTCGTGTGCAAAAAAATGATGCTCCATGGGTTCGAAAAGAAATGAATGGAATGGGCTTACCGTTTAATTCTAAAAGCGGTGAGGAAATTTTATTAGAAAGCTCGCTCGGTTCAAGTGAGCAAGATAAAAAAATGAAGCAAATTGTCGGTACGAAAAAGCAATTGGAGCAAGATATCGTAAGAAACTTTGCAACAGTTGAAACGGCAAATGTTCAAATTACATTACCTGAAAAAGAGACAATTTTTGATGAAGAAAAAGCAAAAGGAACAGCTGCGATTACGGTTGGAGTGAAGCGTGGCCAATTATTAACGGCAGATCAAGTTGCAGGTATACAGCAAATGATTAGTGCTGCAGTTCCTGGCGTGAAAGCAGAAGAAGTAAGTGTGATTGATAGCAAAAAAGGTATTATCTCAAAAGGAGCAGATGAAGCGCATTCTACTAGTTCCTCTTCTTATGAAAAAGAAGTAGAGATGCAACATCAAATTGAAGGTAAATTAAAGCAAGATATTGACGCAACATTAATGACGATGTTTAAACCGAATGAATATAAAGTGAATACGAAAGTATCTGTAAACTATGATGAAGTTACACGCCAGTCAGAAAAATATGGTGATAAAGGTGTACTTCGTAGTAAACAAGAGCAAGAAGAAAGCTCTACTGCACAAGAAGGAGCAGAGACGAAGCAAGGCGCTGGTATTACAGCGAACGGTGAAGTGCCAAACTACGGTACGAACAATAATCAAAATGGTAAAATTGTCTATGATAATAAAAATGGTAACAAAATTGAAAACTATGAAATAGATAAAACAGTTGAAACAATTAAGAAACACCCAGAATTAACGAAAACAAATGTTGTAGTATGGGTAGACAACGATACGTTAGTAAAACGAAAAATGGATATGACTACTTTCAAAGAAGCAATCGGCACAGCTGCTGGCCTTCAAGCTGATCCGAATGGAAACTTTACAAACGGTCAAGTTAACATTGTAACTGTTCAGTTTGATCAGCCGAAAGAAGAGAAGAAGAAAGAACCAGAAGAAAGCGGTATAAACTGGTGGTTATTCGGTGGAATTCCAGCTGGTTTATTAGCAATTGGTGGTCTAGTATGGTTCTTATTAGCAAGACGTAAGAGAAAGAAAGAAGAAGAGGAATATGAAGAATACTTAGCAGAAGAGGAAATTGCTGCAAGTAATGAAAGTATTATGGAAATTCCTGAAGAAAAAATAGTACCAGAGCCAAAACCAGAACCAGAAGAACCGAAAGAACCAACGTTAGATGAACAAGTGCATGATGCTACGAAAGAACATGTAGAAGGAACTGCAAAAGTAATTAAAAAATGGTTAAATGGACAGTAAGGGAGGAACAACGATGTTAGATGAAATCTCCTCCAAAGAAAAAGCTGCCATCCTTATTCGTACATTAGAAGAAGGGGTGGCAGCAAAAGTCATTGAATATATGACGGCTGAGGAAAAAGAAGTATTACTTCGTGAAATCGCGAAGTTTCGTGTATATAAACCGGAAACGTTAGAAAATGTACTAGGGGAGTTCTTGTATGAATTAAATGTAAAAGAATTAAACCTAGTGACTCCGGATAAAGAATATATTCGTCGCATATTTAAAAATATGCCAGAAGACGAACTAGAAAAATTATTGGAAGATCTTTGGTATAACAAAGATAATCCGTTTGAATTCTTAAATTCACTTGCGGATTTAGAACCGCTTCTTACTGTACTTAATGATGAATCGCCACAAACGATTGCGATTATCGCTTCTTATATTAAACCGCAGCTTGCTTCTCAATTAATTGAGAGATTACCAGATCATAAGCGAGTAGAAACGGTAATGGGGATTGCGAAGCTAGAGCAAGTTGATGGTGAATTAATAAATCAAATTGGTGATTTATTAAAATCAAAATTAAATAATATGGCATTTAATGCAATTAATAAAACGGATGGCTTGAAAACAATAGTAAACATTTTAAATAATGTTTCACGAGGTGTTGAAAAAACAGTCTTTCAAAAGCTGGATGAAATGGATTATGAGTTATCTGAGAAAATTAAAGAAAACATGTTTGTATTTGAAGACTTACTCGGACTTGAAGATCTTGCACTTCGTCGTGTATTAGAAGAAATTACAGATAACGGTGTTATTGCGAAAGCACTTAAAATTGCAAAAGAAGAAATTAAAGAGAAATTATTTACATGTATGTCTTCAAACCGTAAAGAGATGATTCTAGAAGAATTAGATGGCTTAGGACCGCTTAAGATGACGGATGCTGAAAAGGCACAGCAAACGATTACAGGCACAGTGAAAAAGCTAGAGAAGGAAGGAAGAATTATCGTTCAAAGAGGTGAAGATGATGTCCTTATTTAAAAACAGAATTCCGAAGAATTCTGTTTCTTTTTCTGAAGAAATGTATGAATTACAATTTCCAAAGCCAGCCGCAGTTCATATAGAAGAGGAAGAATTACAAGTTGATCATGCAGAACTTCGCGCGCAACAAGAATCGTTACATATGGAAATGAATCAACTAAGGCAAGAACAGCAAACGCTAGAAAGAGAGCGTCAACAGCTATTGCAAGATAAAGAAGAATTTCAAATGCATATTCATGAACAAATGGAGCAGATGGAAGCAGCACGTATGCAGTTTCAAAAAGAACAACAAGAAACAGCATATGAATGGACAGAGTTATTATGGAATCAATCTTTTCATCTAGCAGAAAAAATCGTGAATCAAGCAGTAGATTCACGATTGCTTGATGTGTTACCTATTTTAACTGGTATCGTTCAAACGTTGCCTACTTCGTTTGAAAAATTAATCATTACAGTACATCCAGAAACATTTGAACGTATTCAAGAAGAGAAGGAAAATACGAAAGAGTATTGGTTACTACAATTAGTAGAATGGAAATATGATTTCTCCTTACAGTTCGGTGAATTTGTTCTAGAAGAAGAGAAAGAGTTCTTTGAATTTAAATTTGCACCTATATTTGCGAAACTTCGCCAGAAATGGGAAGAAGAGAAGTTATTTGAGGAGCAAAATGTATGAATCGACTATTAATGAATGAAAAACAAAAATGGAATACATTTATTGAAACGCCGTTTTATACGAAGGTCGGTAAAGTTCATAGTGTGCAAGAGCAGCTTTTCGTAGCGAAAGGGCCAAAAGCGAAAATTGGAGATGTTTGTTTCGTTGGGGAACATAATGTTTTATGTGAAGTGATTGCGATTGAAAAAGAAAACAATATGCTACTTCCATTTGAACAGACAGAAAAAGTATGTTACGGAGATTCCGTTACACTAATTGCAGAAGATGTTGTCATACCTCGTGGGAATCATTTACTTGGAAAAGTGTTAAGTGCAAATGGCGAAGTACTAAATGAGGATGCAGAGAATATTCCATTACAAAAAATAAAACTAGATGCCCCGCCTATTCATGCATTTGAACGTGAAGAAATTACCGATGTATTTGAAACGGGAATCAAATCAATTGACTCTATGCTAACAATTGGCATCGGTCAAAAGATTGGTATTTTCGCTGGGTCTGGTGTTGGTAAATCTACTTTACTCGGAATGATTGCGAAAAATGCAAAAGCTGACATAAATGTTATTAGTTTAGTAGGAGAACGTGGCCGAGAAGTAAAAGACTTTATTCGAAAAGAATTAGGTGAAGAAGGAATGCGAAAAAGCGTCGTTGTTGTAGCGACGTCAGATGAAAGTCACCTAATGCAACTTCGTGCAGCGAAACTTGCAACGTCTATTGCTGAATATTTCCGTGATCAAGGTAATAACGTACTACTTATGATGGACTCTGTTACTCGTTTTGCTGATGCGCGTAGAAGTGTTGATATTGCCGTTAAAGAGTTGCCAATCGGTGGTAAAACACTCTTAATGGAAAGCTATATGAAGAAGCTGTTAGAGCGCTCTGGGAAAACACAAAAGGGATCCATAACAGGTATTTATACCGTACTCGTTGATGGAGACGATTTAAACGGCCCTGTACCAGATTTAGCGCGTGGTATTTTAGATGGACATATTGTATTAAAACGTGAGCTTGCAACACTTAGTCATTACCCTGCTATTTCAGTGCTAGACTCAGTGAGTAGGATTATGGAAGAAATCGTTTCGCCAACTCATTGGCAACTTGCAAATGAAATGAGAAAAATCTTATCTGTTTATAAAGAAAATGAATTGTATTTTAAATTAGGGACGATTCAAGAAAATGCAGAAAATGCTTATATTTTTGAATGTAAAAACAAAGTAGAAGGTATAAATACGTTTTTAAAACAAGGTCGATCTGATAGTTTCCAATTTGATGATATTGTTGAAGCGATGCACCATACAGTATAAGACCTCTGCCCAAGAGGTCTTATTTTTTTGTTTTTTAATATTTCACAGATTTTTTTGGAAAAAAACTATATAATAGAAAAAGAGAACGTTATAATAGGAAGGGGCTATGAAAACAGGTGGATAAGCAGCAGTACGACACGATAAAATTGCAAATAAATCAAGAAAAAGAACAGATTTTGAAAGAAGTGTATGAATTAACAGGTGAAAAAAGAAAAATAGAACAAAAAAAAGAATATGATTTATATGTAGTAAAATCGCGTAGTAAAGTCGTACAAACTGGGCAGCGTATAATGGCTGGCATGCTTTCGTCACATACGTTTTCACCTGAAAGAATAGAAGAATGGAATCGGAAAATTAAAAAAACGGAAGATTTTATTCGAAAAAATGAAAGCCTTTTAGAACAGGTAAAAGAAAAAGAACGTGTCATTGATGAGATGTATCAAGAAGATTGTAGAAAGTTTGCTAAAGTACGAGAAAAGCAGGAAGAAAAAATGCTTCTTGATTTGAAAATGTGTATGAATGGATGAGGTGAATATAGTGATACAGTCTGTATTACCGGTGCAACAAAGTTTACCTCCGCAAAAAGAAAAAGGGCTAGAAGTACAATCAAAAAGTGAAGATTCTTCATTCGATCGTACGATGAGAATGGAAAATAAAAAGCAGCCGAAAACGGAGAAAATGAAACGAGAAGAAGCACCAAAAGAAGAAAAAAAAGAATATATTCTTTCTAAACAATCAGTAACGAAAGAAGAGCCAATTGTAAAGAAAGAAGAAAAAAAAGAGACAGAACAGTTGTTATTAGCTGTATCTGAGCAAATGGTTGCAATTGAACAATTACGTGTGCAACCGGAATTGTTATATCAATACATACAAAAAATACAAGAGCTATATAAAGAATATGGGAATATAAAACTTAACGAATTACCCGCCAATGAATTACAACAGTTACAAGAGCTCCTTTCAAATATGAATATTAAAAATGCTATATGCTTAGAAGATACAATGCAAATGGTATTAGATAAAGTGACGATGCCAGAGCAAACAATGCAAGCATTAAAAATTGTAGAAACAGAAACTTGTAATATCGCAAAAAAACAAGAAGATTCCAAAGACTTAGATGTAGATCTTCCAAAAGCTGAGGGCGATGATGTAAAGATAGAGTTGCCGGAAGGTGATGTGTTAAACGATTCGAGTTCAACGGGTGCGGAGTTACTAAATAAAGCAACGGGTACGGATCAAATAGGAAAATCAAATAGTGGCGCTGAGAAAGTTACGATACCTGACTTAGGAAAGAAAATGGAAGCACAAGTAGAAGCGTTGCAAAAATTTGTAGTGAAACAAGAGCGTGTTTTATTTCAGTTAAATCCAGAAAAACTTGGTACATTAACGGTGTTTATGAAAAAACATGGAGATCAAATTGATGTTCACGTAGAAATGGAAAAACACGATGCGAAAAAACGTGTTGAAATCATTTTTGATGAATTGAGACTGAAGTTAAAAGAAAAAGAAATCAATATTCAAATTAGCTATTCAGATAAAGATGAAAATCGAAAAGAACAGCGAGAACAAGAGCAAAGACAAAAACAAAAATTAGCAAGTACGAAACATGAAAAACAACATGCAAAAGAATTTGCGGGATTATTGGAGGAATAAAGTGTGCCAACAGTTGGATTAAATACAACGAGTACAAATCATATTCCGTTACAAGCAGGAGCACAAACAAAAAACGCATCTGTTACTGGTGCACAGTCGACAGCTCAACAAGCAAACGGAGTATCAGCAAGTACTCAAAAAACACCCGGTATTATGGATAAAGATGATTTCCTGAAACTTTTTTTAGCAAGCTTTCAACATCAAGACCCGTTTAATGCGATGGATATGAACCAAATGATGAACCAAACAGCACAGCTATCGCTTATGGAGCAAGTACAGAATATGACGAAAGCAGTAGATAAACTGCAATCAACGATGTATTCGACGGCTCTTGATGGAGGGATGAAGTTTTTAGGAAAGTACGTTAGAGGTGTAAGCAATAATGGAAAGCAAGTGACTGGTCAAGTGGAAACAGTTCGGCTTGCTGAAAATAACGATGTGCAACTTATTGTTGATAATCAAGTTGTCTCACTTCGTTTCATAGAAAGGGTTTCTGATAAACCGATAACAGAAACTAATCCGGAAGATGAGAAGAAAGATGATATAGAAAAAAATGAAGAGGTTAAGCCAGATTAATAAAAGGAGTGTACAAAGGTTATGATTAAAGCGTTATATACAAGTATTACAGGGATGAATGCAGCACAAAATGCATTAAGTGTTACTTCAAATAATATTGCAAATGCACAAACAGTTGGATATAAAAAGCAAAAGGCTATTTTTGATGATTTGCTATATAATAATACGGTTGGTTCACGTGGTGATGGTGCCTATGCTGGTACGAATCCAAAGAGTATTGGTAACGGTGTAAAGTTCAGTGGGACATCTACTGATTTTAGTGATGGCTCTATTACTTTAACTAGTGATAAGATGGAGACAGCGATAGAAGGAAACGGTTTGTTTTTAGTTGGTGATCGTAACGGTGGAAATGTAGAGTATACGAGAAAAGGGTCTTTTGGTGTATCGAAAGATAGCTATGTTACAAATACAGGTGGACAGTATGTACTAGGTTATGGTGTAAAAACAGGAACACAAGAAGTAGATTTTTCTTCACGACCAAGCCCAATTCATATTCCAATGGGATCAGCTGTTGGTGGGATTCAAACAGATAAAGCGACAATAGGCGGAAACCTTCCCAGAAACCAAAATGCATTATCTCACGAATTCACAGTTTTTGATGCGGAAGGGAACTCGTTAACGTTACGTGTAAATATTAAACAAAAGACTACAAAAGAGACTGTAGATGGTAAAGAAGTTGAAAAGCCAGTGCCAGGCGAATATACATATTCAGTTTCTGTAAGAAATGATTCTAAAAACGAAAAAGAATTTAAGCCTATTGAAGGTATGCCAGACAACAAAACGCTTATATTTGATACATTAGGAAATTTAAAGCAAACAGATGAACCTGTACAAAAAGATCCAGTAACTGGCGAAATTACTAAAGGTGGATCTGTTCAAATTCCTTTTGGTGGTGGTCTAACACTTGATTTAAGCGGATTAACAAATTATCCGACAGGGAAAACTATTTCTACAACAGAAGTAACGGGGCGCCCAGCTGCGATTGCAAATGATTATTCTATTTCTGACGGTGGTTTCGTTATGATGAAATATTCAGATGGTAGTATGAAAGTTGTAGGACAACTAGCTGTAGCTACATTCCCGAATTCAGGTGGATTAATGAAAACAGGGAATGGAAATTACGTTGCGACACCATCAGCGGGTATTCCGGGAATAGGTGTTGCTGGTGAGAATGGTGCAGGGAATGTACGAGGGTCAGCAAAAGAAAGTTCAAACGTAGATTTATCTGTAGAATTTGTTGATTTAATGCTTTATCAACGCGGATTCCAAGGAAATGCGAAAGTAATTAAAGTTTCAGATGAAGTATTAAATGAAGTTGTAAACTTAATTCGATAATATATCATAAAGTAAAATTGTAATGTAGTAGAAAGGGTTTTTTATTCGTATGACGACAAGACAAGAGCGAATTTTACAATTGCCTTTTTTCGAAAATAAACGTGAACTTGCAGAGCAAGTGTTAAAAATGGAACGAGAAGAGCATATATATTTACCTGATCAATTTGAAATTAAGCAAGTACCGGCATATTCATTTGGTGAAAAGCAATCAATTATTGGCCGTATTCATGAGTTTTATTTCGTAAGTGTTGGTAGCGAAGGAGAATGGAAGTATCAACTGTTTAAGGACGAGATGAAGTGCCGTGAGTTTTTTATTACACTATCAGGGATAACGGATCAGCAGATTGCATTTTGGTTCAATAACATCGAGTTATTGAAAAGCTCTTAAAAAGCTTTTAAAAGCCCTTTTTTAGGTTTTGAGAGAGAGGATCTGGCGATTAGTGCTTATGTGGGTGCTCGACCGTTGTTTAAGACCAGAGATATGGAGAGTTACTAGGTTAGTTTAAGAAGATTTAAGTGAAGTGTAGTATGAATAATATGGTCTTAGCGTGTTAGATGGACTAATAAGTTTATTTGTGACGATAGATTTCTATAAAAGGAGAGGTGAGGAGGATGGCGCAGAATAAGTATCGCGTTACATTCATTTCGCCAAGTGAGGTTGAGCAGCGGACTGTAATGGCGGCGAGTAGTTTGCCAGATTTAATTCGTAAAGTAGAGAGTATTATTGCAGATTCGAACGGTTATTTTGTAAATGATAAAAAAAATAATTGCTATTTTAAAGTGATTAAAGAAAATGTTACGTTTATTCAATATGAGTTACTGTTTTCGGATAAGGAAATTCATATTGAAAAATTAAAACATATAGCACCAGCTATATTGAAACAATTATTTAAAAAAATAAATGATCCAGAATTATATGCGCTTGCGCTACTTGATGTTGATATAGCGACGAAAGAATATGTGCTAGAAGAAATGGATTCGGAGCTAAGAATAAGAGTAGAAACGGAGCTTTCGAAAAAGTGGGAAGCAATGCCGACAGAAATTGTAGGAGCACAAGAAGTGTTATTAGAGGCACTTGCTTCGTTTATACAAGAGTAAGCGTCTTTTAAAATAAATCGTTCGACTATCTATATTTTTCATATAGGTAGTTGACTTTTTCGTTTTAATAAAGCTTAATAATTAGATATAAGGAATTAATGGAAGGGGAGCGACACCTTTATGTCACAAGCACAAAGTATTTTATTAGAAAGTGGAACAAATGAATTAGAGATTGTCACATATACTGTTGGTGAAAATCTATTTAGTATTAACGTAATGAAAGTACGTGAAATCATTAATCCATTCCCTGTTACAACTGTGCCAGAATCTCATCATGCAGTTGAAGGTGTTGTTCAAGTACGTGGTGAAATTTTACCTGTTATTAACTTAGCGACAGCTCTTAATTTAAAATCGACAAAGCCACTTGATCAAACGAAATTTATTATTTCAGAATTAAATCAAATGAAAGTTATTTTCCGTGTTGATGAAGTGCATCGTATTCAACGTATTTCTTGGGAACAAATTGATGAACCAGCTTCATTATCTATGGGACTAGAAGAAACGACATCTGGTATTGTAAAGCTAGATGGACAAATCATTTTACTATTAGATTATGAGAAAATTGTATGCGAAATTAGCGGTACTGGTTATGACAACAAATCACTTGCAGGGTTAGAGCAAAAAACAGATCGAGCTGAAAAAGTTATTTATATTGCAGAAGATTCAGCAATGCTTCGCCAAATATTAGAAGAAACATTATCATCAGCTGGATATACGAAAATGAATTTCTTCAGCAATGGTGCAGAAGCGTTAGCACAAATTGAAAAATTAGCGAAAGAGCAAGGGGAAAAAATGTTTGAACATATTCACTTGCTAATTACTGATATTGAAATGCCGAAAATGGACGGACATCATTTAACGAAGGTGGTTAAGGATAGTGAAGTAATGAATCGTTTACCTGTCATTATTTTCTCTTCATTAATTACAAATGAATTATTCCATAAAGGCGAAGCTGTAGGAGCAAATGCGCAAGTAAGTAAGCCAGATATTCAAGAGTTAATTGGTTTAGTTGATAAGTTAGTGCTGTAAAAAACGTTTTGAAAAGCTTTTTTTAGCTGGAATAGAAGCTCTAACCATGCGTGGTGGCGGTCAGTGCCTAATAGAGCCCATGCGATGTGAGACCAGATATATGGAGTGGTTTTAGGTCAGTAGAAGAATAGAGCCTTTGATTGAGGGTTTGAAGAACTGATATACAACTCTATTTTTTAGTAGGGAGGAGGGAACTAGCCACGTGTAAGTAGTACTGGCTAGTTCCTTTTTGCATTCTATACTCTGCTGTACAGGTAGAAAGATTAAATATTTTTGGAGTGTTTGTGGCTGTATAAATAGTCTCTACTTCGAGATTTTCAATTCGTTTAATGAATAAATAGCGAGCTTGTTTATTTGAAAATATAAGAGAGCGTATTTTTGGAATATGCTAGTAAGGTTGCGTAGTAACGCAAACTTTTTCGGTGAAAATATATCTGAAATACCATATAATATAATTAATATGTAATTATACATATTAATTAAAAATAATTTTTCTATTTCTATACTTTCTATACATTTTTGTATGTTTAATATTTGACAGATAATTTCGAAATGTTATAATATGGATATGCAAAAATTGCTATTTTCTGAAAAGACATGGGAGTCAGATGAGAATTGTGAAAGGATGAGGGGGAGTGGCACAGATTATGTATCACCACACAGCAATCAATGTATTAAATCTTTTACAAAACATGTCAAATAATAAAATGAACGATGTACAACTAGAAGAGGAATTAAAAAAAATAGAGAAACAATTCCGAGTAGAGTATGAAGAATTAGTTGATTTATATAATAGAATGGTATTATTTCAAATAGATATAGAAAAAAATGGCGGGATGCGGGCGTATGAAAAATCTACAATTACATGGCTGAAGTCTGAGTTAGAGTTACTGTATGAAGTGTATCAATTTTCCCAACGTCACGGTTTAAACATTATTAATATTTCAAAATACGTCAGTAAAAAAGAGCTAAATCTTTTTCCAAAAACAGCAAGCCAATTGCAAAATACGTATTACAAATTAAAAAAATGTGAAATACCGTTTGAAAATATTGAAAAACAAAAACCAGGACGAAAGCGAAAATATGCGCCTGTAAAAGAACCAATTGTTGAAATAAAAAAAGAAAACAAACAAGAATTAAGAAATGAAGTTCCAAATACAGAGAACGAAAAAAATCTTGTAACAGTTATATCTGGCATTGTTGATAATTTTGAAACGATTAGCCAGTGTAGTGAAAGAAAAGAGCATGAACTACATCAGTTCATGGAAGGAATCTATAAGCTTTCTAGCATGGCTGCAGAGCGTTCAAAAGGTGAAAAGAATGCTCGTGGTCTTGAGGGCGAATTACATGTATTACGGGTTGAAAATGAAAGGCTAAAGCGAGAAAAGGAAGAGCTTGTTCATGATATAAAAGAAATGACGCAGCATTTAATTCATTTCATTACGAGCTCTGATATCAATCAAATTCGCACATTACCTTTCTTCGTAAAAGAATGTAAACAAGATTTGCATAAATTAGGGTTATATAACGCACAAGACGGTAAAATGAAAATTATGGTTGATCGTAGTGGGCAGGTTATGACTGTAACGCAGTAATAAAATTTGGGTACAAAATAAAAGGGAGATACATAGTGTATATGTATTTCCCTTTTGTTTTGTATGGAATCGTTTCAAGGAAGATGATTTTTTAAGATTGTAGTAACTTGGAAACCATTTGCGGTATTTGATTTGCTTGTGAAACCATACTAAGGGCAACTTCAGTTAACAATTTAAACTTTAAAAAATCGCTCATTTCCTGCGCCATATCCGCATCTTCAATTCGAGATGCAGCATCTGTTAGGGCCATACTTTGGCTATTTAAATTTTCAATATTAAACTGTAAACGATTCATCATAGCCCCAAGATCAGCACGATGAAGTGATACATTTTGTAAAGCCTCTTCAATTTTACGAATTGCCGCTCTTGCTTCTTGTTCTGTTGAAATCTTGATGTCATGTTGTGTAGGGGAAGGGGGAATGTGTTTCATTATATTTACTGTATGACCAATATCATCTAACGTAACAGGACGGTGTTTTCCATCAAACACGGATAAATCATTAAACTCAGTCGTCTCGCCAATATAGCCAGTTTGCTCTATTAAAGACTGAAACTCTTTATTCAGTGAATTACGGTTTTTATTTGAATTTGTACCATTAGCAGATTGAACAGCTAAATCACGCATGCGCTGTAAAATATTCATCACAGTTTGAAGTGCAGCTTCTGCCGTGCGAAGCATCGATATTGCATCCTCATTATTACGAATCGCCACACGCATACCACTCGCTCGTGCATGCATACGAGTCATAATCGCAATATTAGCTGGATTATCAGAAGCATGGTTTAACTTCTTACCAGTCGTCAAATGCTCCATCGCAACATGCATACGCTTCTCATTCTCATACAACGACTGCCTAGCATTCATACTCAAAACATTCGTACCAACACGCATAATAGACACTCCTTATAAAATTGATATAGTCAGTGTTCTAAAGCTAATAAACGGATATGGAAGGATCAAAGGGTTTGTACTTACTTTATCTTTTTGTTTTCATATACAGGACTAGGCTACAATCAGCTCTGACCGCTTCTAAATATGGATAAATCTTCTCTTCCAGCTAAGGAAAGCATTTAATCTATCTATATAGAAAAAATAAACCTCTCCGCAAGCAGAGAGGTTTATTCATGAAACTAACTCAAATGGCTTATTGTAATAATTTAGAAACCATTTGTGGAGTTTGGTTTGCTTGAGAAAGCATGCTGATACCAGCTTCGTTCAAGATTTTGAACTTAGTCATTTCAGACATTTCTTTCGCCATGTCAGCATCTTCGATTTGAGAAGCAGCTGAAGCCATAGAAGACGATTGGCTCTTCAGGTTGTTTACATTAAAGTCTAAGCGGTTTAATGTAGCACCTAGAGTTGCGCGGTTGTCAGCAACCATTTTTAATGCTTCATCAATTTTGTCAACAGCAGCTAATGCATCAGCTTTAGTAGTAGTTGCTGGTGTCATACCTGTGAATGCTTTAGCAACTTCTTTTGCATCATCCTCACCTTTTGCAGATTTATTATAAGTCTCAAAAGCTGCTTGCATTTTTGCTACATCTTGTTCGCTATATAAATCTTTCACTTTTTCGAAAGAAGTAGCAGCTTGGTCAACAGCGGTATTTCTAGCAGTTGGGTCAGTAATCGCTGTAGCAAGTGCTGTAATGTCTTTTTTAGCATCAGCTAGATTTTGTTGAGTAATTGTATTTTTGCCATCAAAAGCAGCGAAAATTGCTTGAGCTTTAGCTGGAGTTGCAGTTTTAGCGAATTCGTCAAATGCAAATTCAATTTCTCCAGCAGTTTTTTTATCGAATAAATCACTTGCTTTTGCGAAAGCTTCTTTAGCAGCTTCAACATCTGCCTTAAGTGCATCACCTGTAGCAGTTGTACCGTCAAGTTTATCAATAGCAGCTTTAGCAGCTTTGAAATTCACGTCAGCACTGTTATCAGTACCAATAGCTGTATTAGCGATACCAAGTTTATCAAGCGTAATACCTTTTAAAGAAACGCCAATTTGTTTTGATTTATCACTTGAGTCAAGAGTTTGAATGTTGATTGTTTGGTCATTTTTAAGTAAGTTCTTATCGTTAAATTGAGTGTTGTCAGCAATATAAGTAATTTGCTTTTGTAATTCACCAAATTCTTTTTGTAGTGCAGCTTGGTTTTTATCTGTGTTTGTTCCGTTCGCAGATTGGTTGGCAATGTCACGCATACGAAGTAAAATGTTAGATACAGAGTTTAAAGCTGAGTCAGCTGTACGGATTAATGACATACCATCTTGTGTGTTGTTAGCAGCTACGTTTAGACCGCTTTCACGTGCACGCATACGAGTTGCGATTGCAAGACCTGCTGCATCGTCAGAAGCGTTGTTGATACGTTTACCGCTTGATAAACGGTCCATAGAATTGCTCATTTTCGCTTGGTTTTGACGCATATATTCTTGCGTACGTAAACTATTAATGTTTGTGTTAATTCTCATGTTAAGAACCCCCATTTTTTTATATTGACTTTTCTGCAAATTGAAAAACGGTAATATGCGAAAAAATCAATTTCGAGATTTATTGTAATCCCTGTCATAGCGGGTGTCAACTAAAAATTCGAATTAATAAATATAAAAAAATAACAGTTTAACAATATATTCATTTTTTTATTACAATATTATTAAAAGGATTATTGCAAACTTTAAAAAAAAACTCTAATATTAGATTATCTTTGTTTACCGAAAAGGTGATATTATGTTAGTTGGAAATATAGTAAAAGAAGTGCTTGCATATAAGAAAGGACAAATTCAGCAAAAGCTAAGTAGTCCACAAGCATTCGTTAGTAGTCGTTTTCAAGAGAAGTTGCAGAGTGAACCTGCGAAGGAGACGAAGGGTACTACGCAGCCGGTAAATGTAGAGGATATGAGTCAGCCGGTACAATCTACAAAAATAGAAACGGCCGTAAATAAACCGGAAGAATCTATTAATAAAGTAGAGGAAGCGAGTAAGCCTGAAGAAAAAGCTGAAACGAAGAACGTAGATGAAGTGCAAGTCGCACAAAAAGAGTTTGAACGACGTTTCCCAGAAACGAAAAATGAGGCTGCTGATACGTGGGGATTAACGAAGAAGTATAATATTCAAAAAATACGTTCTTCCAATGAGGGGAAGTATGAGGATATTATTGATCGCGCTAGCCGTACATACGGAATTCCGAAAACGTTAATTCAAAAAATGATTGAAGTAGAGTCTAATTTTAATCCGAAAACGGTGTCACATGCAGGTGCGATGGGTCTTATGCAGCTTATGCCAGCGAATGTGAAAGAGATGGGTGTAAAAAATCCATTTTCACCAGCTGAAAGTATTGAGGGCGGTGTGAAAGAGTTAAGCGGCTATTTAAAGAAAAATAACGGCGACTTAGTATTGGCACTTGCTTCTTATAATGCTGGACCTGGTAATGTGAGAAAGTACGGAGGCGTACCACCATTTAAAGAAACGCAAGGATATATTAAAAAAATATTAAATATCGACGTTTCAAAATAAAAAGTTTCATATATAGAGAGAACATGAAATTTTCGTGAACATGATATGGGAGTTGGCTAGATTTGAAATTAAAAGATGATATTCCGTTAACAATTTATTTTGAAATCGGAAATACGAAAAAGAAAATTGAAGATTTGCTTCATATTACGAAAGGTACATTGTATCGTCTTGAAAATTCAACGAAAAATACGGTGCGTCTTATGCTTGAGAATGAAGAGATTGGAACCGGAAAGATTTTGACGAAGAATGGAAAGATGTACGTTGAAATCGTTGAATTGAAAAGGTAGGGAAGGGGATTGTCATGAGTGGCGAAAAATTAAGCCAAGAGCAAATTGATGCCCTGCTGAAGGCGGTAAATGAAGGCGAGGAAATGCCAGCTTTCGCACAAGAAGCAGGGAAGCAAGAGAAATTTCAAGAGTATGATTTTAATAGACCGGAGAAGTTCGGTGTTGAGCATTTACGTAGCTTGCAAGCGATTGCTTCTACATTTGGTAAACAGACGTCACAGACGTTGTCAGCGCGTATGCGTATTCCAATTGAGTTAGAGCCTTCAACGGTTGAACAAGTTCCATTTACGAGTGAGTATGTGGAGAAAATGCCGAAAGATTACTATTTATATTGCGTTATTGATCTTGGTCTTCCAGAGCTTGGAGAAATTGTTATTGAGATTGATTTAGCATTCGTTATTTACATTCATGAATGTTGGCTTGGCGGAGATAGTAAGCGTAACTTTACGATGCGCAGACCACTTACCGCATTTGAGTTTTTAACACTGGATAATATTTTTATGCTCCTTTGTAAAAATTTAGAGCAATCATTTGAAAGTGTTGTGGCGATTGAACCGAAATTTGTAACGACGGAGACAGATCCGAATGCATTAAAGATTACGACAGCGAGTGATATCATTTCATTACTGAACGTAAATATGAAAACAGATTTTTGGAATACGACGGTGCGTATCGGTATTCCGTTCTTATCTGTTGAAGAAATTATGGATAAGTTAACGTCTGAAAATATTGTCGAACATTCTTCGGATAAGCGTAAAAAGTATACGTCTGAAGTGGAAGTGAAAGTAAATCAAGTGTACAAACCTGTTCACGTTGCAATTGGCGAGCAAAAGATGACAATGGGTGAGATTGAACAAATTGAAGAAGGCGATATTATTCCGCTTCATACGAAAGTTTCGGATGAATTACTTGGTTATGTAGATGGAAAGCATAAATTTAATTGTTTTATTGGAAAAGATGGAACGCGTAAGGCGCTCTTATTTAAAAGTTTTGTAGAGTAGGAGGATCCACATGAAGCATGAAGTATCTCCTGTATCATTAATGGGATTAGAAGATTTTGCAGGAAAGCGAAATGAAGCAGGTAAAGCACATATTGATACTGTTTCAGACATTTCGATTGAACTTGGTGTAAAGCTTGGGAAGTCATCTATTACGCTCGGTGATGTGAAACAGTTAAAAGTTGGCGATGTTCTGGAAGTAGAGAAAAACCTAGGACATAAAGTAGATGTGTATTTAAGTAATATGAAAGTCGGCATCGGTGAAGCAATCGTAATGGACGAGAAGTTCGGTATTATCATTTCTGAAATTGAAGCCGATAAGAAGCAAGCTGCGCTTATGAAAGCGCAAAGTCAAATGCAAGATAAAGAGTAGAGGAGGAGTCATATGTCGTATATGACGACCTTATTTCAAGTCGTTTTACTGTTTGGTGCGCTCGGCTACGGTGCATATTATATGACGAAAAAGACGCGCAAGCAGCAGTTTTTTAAACAAGGTGAAAATGGCCATATTCAAGTAAAAGACGGCGTGTATTTAAATCATCAAACGAGCGCCTTTTTATTTGAAGTAGATGGCAAGCAAGTGTTCACTGTTATTAGTAATAACGGTGTGCAGTCTGTGCAATTAACAGGAACAGGAAATCAGTTTCAACAAGCGCTAGAAGACGCGGTGAAGAGTGAAACGAAAAAAGTAGAGGATCCATCATGAGAATAAAGAAACAGTTATCATTATTAGCCGTTATTTTCGTATTTTCTATCGTTTTTTCAATTGTTTTTGTAAATCCAGCGTATGCGGCCCCGAACGGTTTTATTAATTTCGAAAATGGAAAAGAGTTTACGAGTAATTCAAGTGTACAGTTATTTGCGCTCGTTACCCTTTTATCATTATCTTCTTCTATCGTTCTATTATTTACACACTTTACTTATTTTATGATCGTTCTTGGGATTACACGTCAAGGACTTGGGGTAATGAACTTACCACCGAACCAAGTGCTTGTAGGACTTGCACTATTTTTATCCCTCTTCACGATGCAGCCTGTACTTGGGCAGCTAAAGAGCGATGTGTGGGATCCGATGACGAAAGAGAAAATAACAGTAAGTCAAGCTGCGGAGACGACAGCTCCGATTATGAAAGAGTATATGTCAAAGCATACGTATAAGCATGATTTAAAAATGATGCTGAAAGTGCGCGGAGAAGAGTTGCCGAAAGATTTGAAAGATCTTTCCTTATTTACGCTCGTACCATCCTTTACGTTAACGCAAATCCAAAAAGGGTTGTTAACGGGGATGTTCATTTATTTAGCGTTTGTATTTATAGATTTGATTATTAGTACACTTTTAATGTACCTCGGGATGATGATGGTACCGCCGATGATTTTAAGTTTACCATTTAAAATACTCGTTTTCGTATATTTAGGTGGATATACAAAAATCGTCGACATTATGTTTAAAACGGTCGCCTGAAGCGTTTGATGCTATGTGATAGGAGTCATATAAATGAATACGTCACCAATTATAGATATTTTTCAAACCTTTTTTTATAAAGGGGTTATGATTTTAATGCCGGTTGCCGGTGTAAGTATGATTGTCGTTATTATCATCGCCGTCATTATGGCGATGATGCAAATTCAAGAGCAAACGCTGACGTTTTTACCGAAAATGGCGAGTATTGTACTCGTTATTATCATTTTAGGTCCGTGGATGTTTCAAGAGTTAACGACGCTTATTTTAGATTTATTTGATAAAATCCCATCGCTATTGCGTTCGTACTAAGATAGGTGAACTGAAATGAATATGGAATTATGGGCGGCGACGTTTTTTGCGTTTTGCCGCATTACTTCATTTTTATATTTTTTACCGTTTTTCTCAGGTCGATCCATTCCAGCGATGGCAAAGGTTACAGTAGGACTTGCTCTTTCAATTACAGTGGCCGATCAAGTTGATGTCTCTCACATAAAGACAACTTGGGACGTTGCAGCTTATGCAGGAACGCAAATTGTAATCGGATTATCGCTTTCAAAAATTGTAGAAATGCTGTGGAACATTCCAAAAATGGCAGGGCATATTTTAGACTTCGATATCGGTTTATCACAGGCAAGTTTGTTTGATGTAAATGCAGGCTCACAGTCTACTTTACTATCAACCATTTTTGATATATTTTTCCTCATTATTTTTATTTCACTTGGCGGCATTAATTATTTCGTTGCCACGATTTTAAAGTCGTTTCAATATACAGAGGCGATTTCAAAATTGCTGACGACTAGTTTTTTAGATAGTCTACTCGCAACGTTATTATTTGCGATTACATCAGCGGTTGAAATTGCTCTTCCGCTTATGGGAAGTTTATTCATCATTAACTTTGTTCTTATTTTAATCGCAAAAAATGCGCCACAATTAAATATTTTTATGAATGCATTCGTCATTAAAATTACGTGTGGTATTTTGTTTATTGCGATGAGTGTACCGATGCTCGGTTATGTGTTTAAAAATATGACGGATGTATTACTTGAGGAATATACGAAACTATTTAACTTTTTCTTAACGAAGTAGGGGGACGCGCATGGCAAAGGATAATAAAACAGAAAAGGCCACCCCGCAGAAGCGTAAGAAATCGCGTGAAGAAGGGAATATTGCCCGGAGTAAAGATTTAAATAATTTATTTTCCATACTCGTGTTAGCAGTTGTCGTTTATTTTTTCGGGGATTGGCTCGGTTATGAGATTGCAAATTCTGTAGCAGTACTGTTTGATCAAATTGGAAAAAATACAGATTCAACCGAGTATTTTTATTTAATGGGTATTTTACTACTAAAAGTATCAGCGCCGATATTAATACTTGTATACGCTTTTCATCTATTTAATTATATGATTCAAGTCGGTTTCTTATTTTCTTCTAAAGTCATTAAGCCGAAAGCTTCACGTATTAATCCAAAAAATTATTTTACGAGATTGTTTAGTCGTAAAAGTTTAGTAGATATTTTGAAATCACTATTTTATATGGGATTAATCGGTTATGTCGCTTACGTACTGTTCAAAAAGAATTTAGAGAAGATCGTTAGTATGATTGGATTTAACTGGACTGCGTCACTTACTGAAATTATTAGGCAAATTAAATTTATCTTTTTAGCTATTTTAATTATATTAATCGTTCTGTCTATTATTGATTTTATTTATCAAAAATGGGAGTACGAACAAGATATTAAGATGAAAAAAGAAGAAGTAAAACGAGAGCATAAAGATAATGAAGGGGACCCACAAGTAAAGGGGAAACGAAAAAACTTTATGCATGCGATCTTGCAAGGGACAATTGCGAAGAAGATGGATGGTGCAACGTTTATTGTAAACAACCCGACTCATATTTCGGTCGTACTTCGGTACAATAAGCAGGTTGATGCGGCGCCAATTGTCGTTGCAAAAGGGGAAGATGAGCTCGCATTATATATACGAACGCTTGCCCGCGAACAAGAAATACCAATGGTGGAAAACCGTCCGCTTGCTCGTTCTTTATATTATCAAGTCGAGGAAGATGAGACGATTCCAGAAGATTTATACGTAGCTGTAATTGAAGTTATGCGCTATTTAATTCAAACGAATGAACTTGAAGTATAATAGCGCGGTTGGAGGAGATTTCTTGTGTTTAAGATAGATTCTGCAAGAACCTATTTTTCTATCTTTTTAGCAGCGTCATTCGTAGTGGCGCTCTTAATTCCACTTCCACCATTTATACTTGATATCGTTATCGTTTTTTTACTAAGTATGTCAGTGCTTATTTATATGCGAGCAACAAGTATTAACGAGTGGGATGAATTAAAGTCATTTCCGACGATGCTGTTATTAATCGGGATTTTCCGCGTATCGATTAACGTATCGACGACGCGAGCGATTTTGACAGACGGAAATGCGGGGCATGTTATTGAAGAGTTCGGTCAGTTTGTAATTGGCGGGAACTTATTAATTGGTATCGTTATTTTCATAGTATTAATCATATTCCAGTTTATCGTTGCAAACGGTGCGTCTCGTACTGCTGAAGTTGCAGCTCGTTTTACACTTGATTCTTTACCCGGGAAACAAATGTCAATCGATGCGGATTTAAACCAGCGTATTATTACTGAAAAAGATGCACAGGCAAAACGAAAAAAATTAAATATGGAAACAGAGTTTTACGGGGCGATGGATGGTGCCGGGAAGTTCATTAAAGGGGACGTTATTTTCGGGATCGTCATTTTATTCGTAAACATTATTTTCGGTTTAATTGTCGGCATAATGCAGCAAGGAATGAGTTTTGCTGAAGCAGCTATTCACTATACACAGTTAACTGTCGGTGACGGAATTGTCAACCAAATCGGTTCGTTAATGCTTGCGATTTCAACAGGTATTATCGTAACACGTGTATTTGATGGTTCAGCGGATACAGTAACAGAAGGTATCTTTAAAGAATTATTAGCACATGAAGTCGTTGTATATGCGCTTGGTGGTTTATTTATAGCAATGGGTATTTTTACTCCGCTACCATTTCTACCATTTGCACTCGTTGGTGGAACAATTATCTTCTTAGGAATTCGCAATAAAAACCGAATAAAGAAAGAAAAAGAAGACGAGCTTCAAAAAGAATTAGAAATGATTCAAGGCGAAGATGAGCAACTGCAACAGGTGGAAGATTCATTCGGAGTATTTACAGATAAATATCCAATTATAGTAGAGCTCGGTTTAGATTTAGCAGCACTTGTAAAGCAGAAGATTAACGGGGAAACAGCTCGTGATAAAGTTGTTCTTATGAGGAAGTCGATTATTACCGACCTTGGTATTAACGTTCCTGGCATTAACTTTAAAGATAATACGAGTTTTAGACCACGCGGACGTTACATTATTCGTATTAAAGGTGCGAAGGCAGCTGAAGGTGTTTTAAAATCAGGTTATTTATTAGCATTGAAAACACCGAATGTAATGGCAGATTTAGATGCAGAACCAGCGAAAGATCCAATTTTCGGTGAAGATGGATATTGGATTTTAGAGCATATGGTACAAGATGCACAAATGAAAGGCTATCAAGTATTAGAGCCGCTTAGCATATTAATTACACATTTAGATGTTATCGTTAGACGTAATCTTCATGAGTTAATTCAGCGTCAACATGTAAAAGACTTAATTAACTCGCTTGAAAATGATAACGGCGTTTTACTAGAGGAGATTAAGAAGAAAGAAATCGACTTATCACTCGTTCAAAATGTTATTAAACAACTTCTAAAAGAAGGTATTTCTATTCGTGATTTACCAACCATTATTGAAGGTATTATTGACGGAAAAGAAATTTATCAAAACCACGTTGACGGTGTAACGTCATTCGTCCGTGAATGTATTTCAAAAGTTATTTGTGAAAATGCGAAAAATCCTGACGGTAAAATTTATGCGGCGCTCTTCTCGGATTCAATCGAGTTAGATGCTGATGTTGTAAATAATTCATACCAAGGTTACTTATTAAACTGGGATTTAGATTTGGAAACACGTGTTGTTGAACAAGTACAGCGTGTCTTTAAACAAGCTCGTTTAATGGGAAGAGAACCAGTATTATTAACGCGTAGAAAAGATTTCAGATTTGCGATTGTAAGACTTCTTGAGCGTTATCAAGTAGAAGCACAAGTACTTTGTATTAGCGAATTAGCACCGGAAATTGTTGTAGATCAAATTGCCTATATTGAATAGTAGGGGGTGAAGTAATGGAAAGTACAGAAAAGAAAGAAGCGTTAATGCGAATAAAAGCAGCTTCGAAAAATGAATTGTATCGAAAGTTATTTGACCAATATGGTACAGATTATTATTACGTTGTTGATGAAAGTGTAAAACGAAATATCCCGTTTTTTTGGAAAAAGAATTATGAAATGTTAGTTGCTTTTCCAGAGGATAAACAGGAAGAAGTCAATGAAGGCACAGCTCAATTTCATGAACAATTAATGGATGTTGTAAATGATCCTTCAGAACAAATTGTGAAGGCGAACGGAATTCAATCGGTACTGCACAATTTAGAAAACGTGACGACTTCTATGTCATATGCGGCGATGCAAACAGGAAATAGTGAAGAATGGACAAGAAAGAAAGAGAAACTATTAAAGCTGTTTGAAAAAGGTATCGTCGTTGTGAAGCAGACGGAAGAAACGAAAGTAGCGAAAGTAACAAAAAAGCAAAAAACTGTGAAAAAAGTTGTTCCGGTCAAGAAAGAAGAAGTGGTTGTAAAAAAAGAAAACCAAGAATCTGTACCGTTTATTATTCAAAAAGTAATTCGCATGCTAGAGCAAAACGATGTAGAACAATATTTCATTCATGCATATGCTGAAAAGTTAAAAGTGAAGTTTGAGAATGCGACGATGATTACAGAAGAAGAAGTGATCGGATATATATTGGAAGATATGAGATCTCATTTCAACACGGAAAACGTTTTTGAAAAAGAAGTGCAAACAATTGCATTAATCGGTCCAACTGGAGTTGGAAAAACGACGACACTTGCGAAAATGGCATGGCAGTTTCACGGTAAGAAAAAAACGGTTGGTTTTATTACGACAGATCATTCGCGCATTGGAACAGTACAGCAACTGCAAGATTACGTCAAGACAATTGGATTTGAAGTAATCGCTGTACGTGATGAAGCTGCGATGACAAGAGCGCTTACGTATTTTAAAGAAGAAGCGCGCGTCGATTATATTTTAATTGATACCGCCGGAAAAAATTATCGTGCGTCAGAAACAGTAGAAGAAATGATTGAAACGATGGGACAAGTAGAGCCAGATTATATTTGTTTAACGTTATCAGCTTCGATGAAAAGTAAAGACATGATTGAAATCATTACGAATTTTAAAGATATTCATATTGATGGTATCGTATTTACGAAATTTGATGAAACAGCAAGTAGTGGTGAATTGTTGAAAATTCCAGCAGTATCATCAGCTCCAATTGTATTAATGACAGACGGACAAGACGTGAAGCAACATATACATATCGCTACAGCTGAACATTTAGCGAAACAAATGTTGCAAACATCATAGAAGAGAGGTGAAGGATAAGGCAACTGCCTTATTCAAACGATTATGAACGGTCTTTATATAGGTTCTATGGGTATGATGAATTACATGCAGCGTATTAATGTTCATTCGAATAACGTTGCAAATGCTCAAACGACAGGATTTAAAGCAGAAAATATGACTTCTAAAGTATTTGATGTACAAGACACATATCGCCGCGGAGATGGGGCTGTGACAAATATCGGCTCGACTGATTACGCTGTAGTACCAGCCGCAACGCATGTGAACTTAGTACAAGGAAATATACAAATGACAAATAGTGATACAGATTTCTTTTTAGATGATGGAACTGCTGGCGCAGCTTCGTTTTTCGTTACATCTAAAAATAATGAAACGTTTTTAACGAGAGACGGTAGTTTTACATTAAATAGTGATCGTTACCTGCAAACAACTTCAGGCGCTTTCGTAATGGGAGAGAATAATGAACGTATTCGTATTCCAGAAGGAGCAAAAGTAGCTGTACAAGCAGACGGTACGTTATATGATGCAGTAACACAAAATAATATTGCCCGCCTGCAAACAAAAACAGTAGGTGCAGAAGCGAATAATCGTCTCGTACAAAGAGAGAACAAAAGCTTTACACTAGCAGAAGGAAACATTGCTGATTTACCGAACGGAGCAGGGACAGTAAAAAACCATATGCTAGAAAATTCAAATGTAGATATGACGAAAGAGATGGCTGATCTTATGACGGATCAAAAAATGATTTCAGCGTCACAACGCGTTATGACTTCATTTGATAAAATTTATGAAAAAGAAGCGAATGAAATATTGAGATAAGAGACTTCCCTTAGTGGAAGTCTTTTTTTATTATTGCTATTATTACAGTTACATCATAAAATGATAATGATTATCAATATCATTTTATCTTTTTTCATAATGATAGAAACATTTGTTTAACTAAGTGAATTAAAAACAAGGGGATGGTGTGTATGTCTACAAAAAAACAACTGTGCATTGGATTATGTTTAATTTCTAGAAAGAAAGAGCAAGAAAGTGAGTTTAATTCGGGAATTGAAGAGCAAGTAGAGTTAGCGAAACAAGCAGAAAAATCGAAGTTAGATTTTGTTTTTAAAGCAGATTATTTAGTAGCGCACCCAGATTTAATTGCTCGTAATAAGGGAAATGTCATTTTAGATCCGACGTTACTGTTTACTGCTATTGCTTATGCAACAGAAAAAATTGGAGTCGTGACGACTGCTTCAACGTCGTTTTATCCACCATATATATTAGCGAGGCAATTACAATCTTTACACTGGATTAGTAACGGCCGAGTAGGCTGGAATATTGTTACATCCATTGACGGCGCTGAAAACTTTGGTGAGGAAGTGATGCCATCATCAGAGGAACGATACGCGAAAGCAGCAGAATGTACAGCGTTAGTAAGAAAACTTTGGGGAAGTCATCCTAATGAAGTTTTGAATGTAGATAATCCTGATGTTATTAGAGAGATGATAAAGCCTATCGAGCATAATGGTGAATACTTTGAGGTGAAAGGGCCACTTAATATTCCGCAGCATATTTCAGGAGAAATGCCATTATTCCAAGCTGGTGCTTCAGAGTCAGGCCGGAATTTTGCTGCTTCTGTTGCGGATGCAATTTTTGCTGCAACGCCAGATGTAGAGTCAGGAATGGAACTGCGTCAAGATTTAAGAAGAAGAGCAGAACAGCATGGCCGAAAGCAAGATGATATACGTGTATTGCCTGGGTTATATTTCTTTATAGGTGATACATATGAAGAAGCGTTAGAAATGCATAGGCAAGCTCATCAACACCTCACAAAAGAGAAGAGATACTCGTTACTCGAAATGGTTCTCGGACTAAATGCGAGAGGGATTCCGCTAGAAAGTAAGATTACGGAAGAGATGTTGCCAAGCCGTGATCAAACTGTTCGCAGTAAAACACACGCTGAATTATTACGCAACTACATTATTAAAAATGAACCAACTGTTGAACAAATACTAGAACGACCAGAAGTTGTTGGCTCGGCTCATTGGGTTGCGGTTGGTACAGCGCAAGACGTTGCGAAACAAATTATGGATAGGTTTGAGGCCGGAGCGTTAGATGGATTTATTGCTATTCCAGGAGGACCTCCAAAGTCACTAGATCTATTCTTTAGTGAAGTTATTCCTTTATTTGTGAAGGCCGGTGTATTTAGGGAAGAGTATACAGGCTCTACTTTACGGGAGCATTTAGGGGGAAAGTCACCAAAAACTTTGCAGTTAAAATAACAGGAGTGTTATGTACAAAAAGCCTTTCATAAGAAGGCTTTTTATTTTTGGATTAAATTTCAGAATTATCAATTGACTTTACGGGTCTGTTTTTTTATATTAGTAGGTATACTAATAACTACTAATATACATGCATCGTTTTGAGATGAGAGTTATATAGAATGTGAGGGATTGCCGATGGATGAAATAATAAAGGAATTACAAAAGTTAGGTTTTTCCCAGTACGAATGTAAAGCGTATATTGGACTATTAAAACATTCCCCAGTAACTGGGTATGAAGTGAGTAAACAGACAGGAGTACCTCGTTCGATGATTTATGAAGTGCTCGGTAAATTGATGGATAAAGGAGCAGTGCATATCGTTCCTACTGAACCAGTGAAATATGTACCAGTACCAGCTACGGAGCTAATGGATCGAATGCGAAAAGATTTTGAAAAGTCCTTTGAATTTTTAGACCGGAAATTAAATTGTTTAGAACAAGAGCGACAAATAGATGTAATTTCGCATATTCGCTCAAATGATCGTGTTTTAAAAGAAATATGCAATATAATTAATAGGGCGAAGGAAGAGCTATGGATTTCTGTTTGGGAAGATCAAGTGCATGAAATTGAGCCATATATTCGTCAAAAGGAAGAGGAAGGTGTACATATATTTTCAATCTTATTTGGCGCTCCCAATACAAAAATAGGCGCGACGTTTCACCATAATTATATGACACCCCACGTTGTTGAAAAGAGAATGGGTGGTCATTTAACTGTTATTGCTCGTGATGGAGAGGAAGTATTAATTGCGAACTTTTCAAATGATAGTACCTCATGGGCCGTAACAACGTATGACCCAGCACTAGTTCTCGTTGCTACAGAGTATGTGCGGCACGATATTATGGTTGAAGAAATTACGAAGGAATTTGGAGCTGATAAGTTAGATACGTTGTGGCGTGAAAATATAGATTTAGTTCATGTCGTAACAGGAAAACGAACTTTAGAAGGAATGGAGGATGAAACGGATGAGTAAAGCTGAGGCACATGTAGCTTTGCAGAGTGATGATACATTTCAGCAAGGAGTAAAAGATTGTTTACCGACTGTATTTGGTTATTTAAGCATCGGTATAGCAGCTGGTGTAATTGCAAAAACAGCAGGTTTCTCCATCATTGAAATTGCATTTATGTCCACTTTAATTTATGCGGGTTCTGCCCAATTTATATTAGCTGGTATGTATGCAGCCGGTGCTCCTGCTTCTGCAATTATTTTCACCGTCTTTTTTGTTAATTTACGCCATTTATTAATGAGCGCAGCGCTTGCTCCCTATTTTACGAAAATTCCTCTATTTAAAAACTTAATCATCGGTTCGCAAATTACAGATGAAACTTTCGGCGTTGCAGTGCAGCACGCAGCGCAAAAAGGATATGTAGGTGACAGGTGGATGATGGGGTTAAATGTCACAGCATATTTAAATTGGATTCTTGCTACTGTTATTGGCGGGCTGTTTGGTGAGTGGATACCAGATCCGCATACGTACGGCATGGATTATGCATTACCAGCAATGTTTATCGGATTATTTGTTCTTCAGCTCATAAGTAGTAAACCGAAACTAGCAATTCATCTTACTGTTGCAATTGTAGCGATTATGATCGCATACGTTTCACACTTATTTATGCCAGATAGTATAGCGGTTATTATCGCAACATTACTAGCTGCGACGATTGGAGTTGTGATTGAAAAATGGAAATGAGATTGGACGTACTATTACTTTTACTAGCAGCAGGAGCTGTCACACTCGTGCCACGTATTTTACCTCTACTCGTATTTAGCAAACTACAAATTCCAGACTGGGGTTTAAAATGGTTAAATTACATACCAATTGCGATATTAGCAGCACTTTTAGCACAAGTATTATTTATGCATGAGACGATGCAGTGGGATTACCTTATCGCAGCAATCCCAACATTTCTTGTTGCGATATATACTCGTAGTTTATTAGGTACAGTATTAACGGGAGTGATTGTGATTATTTTGTTACGTTTCTTTTTCTAAAAAGGATTACGCTCATATAATAGCGAAAGGTGTAATAACATGAAAGATATAGGGGTGGTGTTATGATACTTTTAACGATAGGAGCAATTTTGTTAACGTTGTTTATTTTATTTATTATCGGCTTCGTCACGTTTATGATGTTTGTTGATAAGGCGACACCTCAAATATATTATACACCTTGTGAATCAGTGACAGTGAAAGCTAAAGGTAAACATAGAAGGAAGAAAAGTTGATTGTCGGCTTTTCTTCCTTTTCTATTACATCCCCGAAAGCACTAATAACAATAACCCAAATAGAAAACTAATAAAAGAAAGAAAACCGATACATATCGAGAACACACGATTGTTTCTCCATTCGCGCCAGAAAACGATACATCCTAAAATAAAAAGAAAAAACCAAATGGGTAGGAATATGAACTCGCTAACTTTCTCGGGAAGTAAACCATAAAAAGTTGTTACATATAAGATCCAATTTGTAAAAAATAAAATGCAAACGATAATAGATTGTAAGTGGGGGCGTTTGAAAAACTCTCCTTTTTTTACGGTTGTAAAAATGATAGTTAGCGCTAATATAAATGCAATGAATATGAAAAAAAGTAAGAGTAATGTAAGTGTCATTTAGATCTCCGTTATAAGCTTGTTTTTTACAAGAAATGAATCTATTACATTGTATGCCTGCTTTGTAGAGTGCTCGTTATATTTTTCGGAGTACGGATTTAGAAATCCATGTTCACCGTGTAGTTGTTTTATTTCTAATAAAGGATTCTTTTGTCGCTGCAATGTTTGAATTAAAGAGGATACTGAAAAACTAAATTCTTTTTCAGGGAAAATAAGTAAGGTAGCACATGTTGGTTTCATATGAATATAGTCACGTATACGGGAACCGTAACATCCGATAATAAAATCTATTTTCGGATTGCTACTACATAGCCATGAGATGGTAGCACCAACACTAAAGCCAATAAGTCCAATATGTGTGTAACGACTAGAAAGGCAATTAATAAATTCTTCAATTTGCTCTTTTCCATCATTAAATCCAATATGATTCATAAAAAAATGATATGCTTTTTCTTCATCACTATAATGAAATGCATGTTGCGATTGTAGAAGATTAGGACAGAATACATCTATATGAGATGAAGTAAAGTGTTGGGTAACGTGATGCATATGGTCGTTCACACCATATATTTCATGAACAGCAACGAGAGCTAATTTTTTCTTCATCGTTACAATGTACCTCTATGAAACTTAAATTCTTTCTCAACAAGGCAGATGCGCAGGTGGAAGTTTTCATACCATTGCTCAAGACCTCTTTTTTTCGCTTCTTTATGTAAGGCGTTCTGTTTCCAATTTTCAATTGCCGCAAGAGATTCCCAATAAGAAATTGTGATTCCGAGCCCAGAATGATCTCGTGCACTTTCTACACCTAGAAATCCAGGTTGCTGCTTTGCAAGTTCCTCCATTTTGTCAGCAACGGTACTATAATCTGTCGTATCATTCGATAAATTGGAAGTGAATATAACTGCATAATAATGCTTGTTTTTTTCGAAATCAAATTTCATTATTTTTCCTCCTTAATATATAGTGCGAATAATTCATTTATAGTTTGTATTTTAGCAGGTTAAAAAGAGAAAAGAAGTAGAAGATTCTTATTTTTTCAGTTGTTGTAAAACAAGAGGTATAGAGAATTTATATGAAAGGAAGAAAAATGCCACTTCAAAAGTCGAAGTGGCATTTTTTATATTTCCTCTAAGCTATTAACTGGAACTGTTAATTCGCGTCCTGGGTTTTTAACTTCATATATGCGGGCGGTTTCGTTGCTTTCGTCGACGTGTTGAATCATAACAGGCATGCCTTGGAAACTGACATTGGCTTCTTCAGATGACTCGGAAAGCTCTTTTGCACGTTGTATATTCATTTATATTCCTCCCATCATTATTATCTTTGCTGAAAAAGAGGAATAATATACCATTTCGAGACATTCTTAAAGTTTTTGTATTATTTGTAATGTTTCTTTAATAAATGCAGAGAAAATAGAATCCGGATACGATTGTATCATTTGATTTGCTTTTGTTGCTTCTTCAAGGGCTCTTTTTTGATCATTCAGTTTGACGTAACAAAGTGCACGATATGCACCTGCTGTTGTAAGCCACGCTTGATCAAGTGGATGGTTCATATAATCCGGTATAATACCACGTTGCAATGCTTGTAAAGCTTCCTCGTAACGTTTTAATCCGTATAAAGCTTTTCCTGTTTCAAGATAATACAATCCATCGTCTTGAAAAATTGGTTCATCTTTTAGTTTTTCTCGAAATTGTTCTAGATGTTCTAATGCAATTGTATATTCATTAGTAATTGTGTTGTAGTAGTAAGCTTTTAAAATATCAATAATCGCAATGGATAGAGTATCTTCTGTAAAAATGGCAAATTGCTCGGATTTTTTTATGTAATATAAATATTGCTCTTTATCAGCTGTAATGACTTTTTGGTAAGATAAAATACGGTAAAATTCATCTGTTTTAAAATACACTTGATGCTTTTTTGAAAACGCGAGTGCTTCTAATATCGTTTTTTCACATTTTTCATAATCGCCACATGCTAGTAAGATGATGGCTTCATATAAACATAACTCGATATGTATAATGAGATCCATTTCTAAATGTTTCTCTTCATAATCATTTCTAATACTAGCTATAAGTTGTAAACATTCAGCATATTCTTTACGTGTGAATATCGCAAAAGATAATTTTAATTTTGTTTCCGTACTGTCACGGTATAACTTATATTTTTCAAAAATAGAAACAGCTTTTTCTACGTAAGATTCAATGTTGTAATCTTTCATAATCGCCGCAGCGGTTACAAATTGTTTATATAAACGTGCTGTATTTAAAGTAAGAGGTAGCTCTTTTTGAACGATAGGTAGTAAAGCCTCATACACTTCATCACATTTATTTTCCTTTATGAGTTGCTCCATTTTTGTAATGAGTTCTACAATTTCATCATCGTCTTCCTCTAATAAAAAGCTCGTTTCACATTCAAGTTTTTCAGCAATATATTGTAATGTTTTCATGGAAGGTGTAGCTTTTCCATTTTCAATTTGACTAAGCATACTTTTTGTCAGTTCCGAACCTGCCAGCTCTGTTTGTGTAAGTTTTTTTTCTTTTCGTAATGCCTTAATTTTTTCGCCAAGAGTTGCCATATTATTGCTCCTTTATCATTAAAAAGTTAAATTGTATTTAACTTTTTGTTGTAAAAATTGGAAGGTTGATTATATAATAAGTTTAACACAATTTAACTTTTAAGGGGAGAGAGTCATTATGGGAGATATAAGTATAGGACAACATGATGCAAGAATGAAAGTTGCAACGAGAAATATTATTTTAATGATGATTGGAAAAATGACGTCCTTGTTAGGGGCGGGTATTTATACGTTTGCCATGGGATTATACGTATTAAAGACAACTGGTTCAGGGATGGGGTTTGCTATTACGCTTGTTTGTGGATCACTTCCAAGGATGATTTGTGGTCCGATTGCGGGTGCTGTAGCTGACCGCGTGAATCGTAAGTGGCTTGTCATTGGCACTGATTTATTAAGTAGTTTAACGATGCTTATTATGTTTATTCTTGCTACTATATTTGGACCGTCACTTCTTTTTATCTATATTTCAGCGGCATTATTATCAATTTGTGCAAGTTTTTATTCTGTTGCATTAACTTCGTCTATTCCTAATTTAGTAGATGCGGGGCGTATTCAAAAAGCGAGTGCTTTAAATCAAACGGCAGCTTCTTTATCAAATATTTTAGGGCCGATTATTGGTGGAGTTGTATTTGGCTTCTTTTCCATTAAGTCGTTCTTTTTGTTAAATAGTATTACGTTCTTTTTAGCGGTTATTTTGCAATTATTTATTGTATTTGATTTATACAAAAAAGAAGTGGCTGAGAGTAAAGAGCGTTTCTTGACGAGTATAAAAGAAGGATTTTCATATGTAAAACGACAGCATGAAATATATGGTTTAATGAAAATAGCATTGTGGGTAAACTTTTTTGCGTGTGGGCTAACCGTTGCACTTCCATACATTATCGTCCATACATTGCATCTATCTTCAAAGCAACTCGGTACTGTAGAGGGAATGTTAGCAGTCGGGATGCTAATGGGTGCGATTGCTTTATCGGTGCGTAAAGAAGTGAATAATCCGTTTCGTTCTATTTATACTGGGCTGTTTTTGTTTGCGGGTTTAAGTTTATGTACAGTCTTCCCATTGGTAGTTACCATTTCAAAAGGGGCAAGTTTTATTTACTATATTGCTTTTATGATGTTAACGGGTATAGCAATTATGATTGTAAATATTCCGATGCAAGTACATATGCAAAAAACGACAGATCCGAGCTACTTAGGGCGTGTGTTTGGCCTACTTGAAACAATTGCTACTGCAATCGCACCACTCGGTATGATTGTATATGGATTATTATTAGATATGTTGCCAACTAGCATTGTTATGATGACGATAGGCGGAGGTTTATTGTTAGTTGTATTAGTTGGAGTAAAGCAACATATGGCGAAAAAACAAGTAGATGTATCAGCTTAAAAATAAGAAAATAATAAAAATTTGACTTATCATTATAAAAATGACCAAATTAGTATTTTAGTTTTTGAAACTCTTTTTCATGTATGTTACAGTATAGTGAGCAGGCAAAGAAAAGGAGAAAACATCATGAAAAAATTAAGTTTTGTTATGCTTTTTCTATTAGTCGTAATGGCTGGATGCAGTAATTATGACACGTATATTGAAACAGGTATGCAATCATTGAAAAATGAAAAATATAGTGATGCGATTATGTGGTTTGAAAAAGCGGAAAAAGAGAAAACAGGAAATGAAGCGAAAGCATATAAAGAAGTCGCTCAGTTATTGGATCGTGGTGCGACAGCATTAAAAGATGGTAAGTATTTAGAAACGAAAGATATTGCAAATGAAGTGCTACAAAAGAAAAAAGACGATGCACTTGAAAAAGCTGTAACATCAAATGCAGAGGATATGCTTCAAAAAGCAAAAGATGTGGAAAAGAAAGTAAATGAAAGAGTGGCAAAACGGAGAAAAGTAGAAGAAGAAGGAATCGATAAACTCATTAAAGCTGTCGACAGTATAGATGATGTAAAAGAAAAAGAGAAGAAAGTTTCAGAAGCATTAGATAAGGCTGAAGAGGCACAAGAAAAAATTGAAGCAAAGAAAAATAAATAGAGTAATAGTTTAAAAGGCTGTCGTGTATAACGACGGCCTTTTAATTTTTTGCTGCATAAGAAGTGATGCTATGTAGTAAAAAAGAAATAATTTTAGAATTCCACCTGTCCTCATGATGAATCGTATAAATGTTACGTTGAAATTCAAATCCAGGGATGGGCATGTAGCATAGTTCATTTCGGTGTACTTCTTGTTCAATAGCGAGTTTAGAAATAAAAGCAACTCCATTACCATATTTTAATATTTGTTTCATCGTTTCTAATGAATCTAATTCAATTTCAGATTGGAACGTAATGTTATGTTCTAACATCCATTGCGTAAGTAAATCTCTCGTTGTAGATGGGTTACGATGCAACAGTATACGTTCTTTTTCAATATCTTGTAATGATACATTTTCTTTTTTTGAGAAATGATGTTCTTTGGAGAAAGCAAGAACAAGTGTATCAGGTATTATTTTTGTTTCTTTTAAAAGTGATTCATCAAACGGTGCCGCAGAAATTACTCCGAGATCAATTTCATGATTTTGTAGCATGATTCGAATTTCAGGAGCTGGTTTTACCATGAGCGTTATTTTTATATTAGGAAATTCGCATTGAAATTGGTGAACAACTTCTGGTAAAAGATAAGTCGCTGGTACATAACTAGCGCCAATTGTTATAGCGCCTTTATGAAAATCTTTAAACTCTTGCGTGACCCGCCTAGCTTCTTTCATAAGTGCATCTATTTTACAAGCATAATGATGCAATGCCTCACCAGCCTCTGTTAAGAAATATCTTCCAGAACGTAATTCAAATAAAGACACACCGAGTTCCTCTTCTAAGCTTTTTATATGGAATGTAATAGTAGGTTGTTTCACGCCAAGTTTTTCTGCAACAATCGTAAGCTTTTTGTATTTCTTAATAAGCACTACAATTTCTAATTTTAAGAGATTCATTATGGATTGCCCGCCTTTTTATTTTAACTATAGAAAAAATCTATAGAAATAAATAGTTTATTAGAAGTTTTTTAATTTAATCTTTACAGTACATTAACATTCAGTATAAATCTTCCATATAGAATGAAAGCAGGTTAAGAGTGAGGGGAAAGAGGTGAAACGATGGATATTAAAATTTATGGATTAGAAAAGAAGTTTGGAAAAACACAGGCGTTAAAACCGTTACAAATTGTCATGAAACAAGGTGAATTCACTACACTTTTAGGGCCTTCGGGATGCGGAAAAACGACTTTACTTAGAATGATTGCAGGACTTGAAGAGCCAGATAAAGGTGAAATATATTTTGGAGATAAGTGCATGTATTCTGGTGCGAAAAAAATAAAAACATCTCCTCATGAACGTAATATCGGTATGGTATTTCAAGATTTTGCTTTATGGCCGCATATGACAGTATTTGAAAATGTTGCATTTGGTTTAAGGGCTACAAAGCAAACGAATCAATTACGGGAAAAAGTAGAAGATGCAATAAAGCGAGTTCGCCTGCAAGGGATGGAGAAAAGGTATCCGCATGAACTCTCTGGTGGACAGCAGCAACGTGTCGCATTTGCTAGAGCAATTGTAACAAAACCGCATTTTATTTTGTTTGATGAACCGCTGAGTGCACTCGATGCAATTTTGCGAGAAGAAATGCGATTAGAGCTTATGGATATCGTTCATTCGATCGGTTTAACGGCATTGTATGTCACTCACGATCAAACAGAAGCAATGTCAATGTCAGATCAAATTATTGTCATGAAACAAGGAGAAGTATTACAAAAAGGAACACCAGAAGACATTTATGTGAAGCCATCTCATGAATTTGTTGCAAAATTTGTTGGTAAGGCAAATTGGCTTGTAGAGGGTAAACAAATGATTCGTCCAGAGCATGTGAGCTGGACGAAAAATGAAGTGTGCGAAATGTATACAGGTGTAATTCAGCACGTTACATATGTAGGAGAACGGTATGAAATGAAAGTAAACATGGGTGCACTCGGAATATGGACAGCTTATCACAATAGTAAATTAAGCATCGGTAAACCAGTATCGTTATATGTGCCAAAAAAATGTATTCATCATATAGGGGGAGAATCGTATGAAGAAATTCAGTTCGCTTAAGTCTTTATTTGTATGTACGTTATTATTTTCTGCTGTAGTAACAGGGTGTAGTTCAAAGACAGGTAGTGCAGATGCCAAAAATAAAAATGCGAATGAAAAGAAAATTGTTGTATATAGTGCGGGGCCAAAAGGATTAGCAGAAAAAATACAAAAGGACTTTGAAAAGAAAACAGGTATAAAAGTAGAAATGTTTCAAGGAACAACAGGTAAGATTTTAGCGAGAATGGAAGCTGAAAAGAAAAATCCAGTCGTTGACGTAGTCGTACTTGCATCTTTACCAGCGATGGAAGGATTAAAAAAGGATGGGCAAACGTTAGCTTATAAAGAAGCGAAACAAGCTGATAAGCTTCGTTCTGAATGGTCAGACGATAAAGGACATTATTTTGGATATAGTGCTTCAGCATTAGGAATTGTGTATAACACAAAAAATGTGAAGACAGCGCCTGAAGATTGGAGCGATATAACAAAAGGGGAATGGAAAGGAAAAGTGAATCTTCCGGATCCAGCACTATCAGGTTCAGCATTAGACTTTGTGACAGGATATGTGAAAAAGAATGGAAAAGATGGATGGAATTTATTTGAACAGCTTAAGAAAAATGAAGTTACAGTTGCGGGGGCAAATCAAGAAGCGTTAGATCCAGTTGTAACCGGTGCAAAAGATATGGTCATTGCTGGTGTTGATTATATGACGTACAGTGCAAAAGCAAAGGGCGAACCGGTTGATATTGTCTATCCAAAAAGCGGAACAGTTATTAGCCCACGTGCAGCAGGTATTATGAAGGATAGTAAAAATGTAGAGGGTGCAAAAGAGTTTATTGATTATTTATTATCAGATGATGTGCAAAAACAAGTTTCTAAAGCGTATTTATTACCAGGCAGAACAGATATAAAAGCTGAAAATAGACCAAATGTAGAAGAGATTCCGGTATTAAATATTGATTGGAAAACAGTTGAGAAAGAACAAGATGAAATAGGAAAACAATTTAAGAAAGTATTTCAATAAGATGGTGATTACATGGTAAATCGATTCATATCAGTAAGACAAGTTGGAATGACGGTAGCGTTATTACTTGTGGCGATGTTAATCGTCATTCCGCTTTTTCTCATTTTATTTTCTAGTGTATATGAAAATAGTAGTTGGAATTTTTTAAAGCCTTTTGAAGTGATGCAGAGTGGTGGATTAGCCGGGATTTTTCTAAACTCGATGCTTCTAGGTGTACTCGTAGTAATAGAAGCAACCTTATTTGCATTTCCATTGGCGTTTATTATGAGCAAAACAGATGTTGGAAAGTATAGTAAATTGGATATTATTTTTATGATTCCATTTATGACTCCGCCGTATATTGGATCGATGGGCTGGATTTTGTTCATGCAACCGAACGGATATTTCGAACAGTTTTTCCCGATGCTAAAGACGATTTCATCTTCGTTTTTTAGTTTAGGAGGTATGGTTTTAATTATGAGTCTGCATTTATTCCCATTTCTTTACTTTATGTTGAAAAACACGTTACTTCAAATTGGAAGTAGTAAAGAAGAGGCTGCAGCGGTTCATGGTGGGAGCTTTTTCTATCGTTTACGAAAAATAATATTACCATTATTAGTATCAAGTTATGTAATGGGTGCTTTACTTATTTTCGTAAAGACGATTGCTGAATTTGGAACACCGGCTACATTCGGACGAAGAATAGGATTTCATGTGTTAACATCAGAGATTTATAAATTTATTTCGAGTTGGCCGATTGATTTTAGTAGTGCAACAGCATTATCTTCTTTATTACTTAGTGCGTGTATGCTCATTTGGTATATGCAAAATGTATTGAATCGAAAGTATTCATATGCAATGGTTAGTGGAAAAGGTGTGAAGTCTAAAAGGTATACTTTGTCTATATTTACACGCATTGTAGCATGGGGCTATGTAATTGGTTTATTAATCGTATCAATTGGAATCCCGTATTTTTCTATACTGATTGCTTCATTATCAAAATTAAGAGGCGGTGGCTTACATATAAACAACTTTACAACGAGCCATTATGAAGCATTGTTTACAATTGGATCTCCAGGATTAGAGGCTTTATGGAACAGTTTTCTTTTTTCACTTATAACAGCGATTATTGCTGCTACTATTGGAGTGTTTTTGGCGCTTATGATTCGAAAGGGGAAAAACTCTTCTGAAAAATGGCTTGATATGTGCGGTATGTTACCGAATATGGTACCAGGAATCGTGATGGTTGTAGGGCTTATTTTATTTTGGAATTCACCCTTTATGCCCATGTCAATTTACAATACGCCAGTCATGGTTATCGTAACGTACGTTGTTCTTTTTTTACCTTATACGGTGCAATATGTAAAAGCATCGCTCGTGCAAATTGATGATTCTCTAGTACAGGCAGGAAGTATTTTTTCTGGAAATTATATTTATATTTTTAGAAAAATAATATTACCTCTTATTATCCCGGGAATTCTTGCTGGGTGGGCGATGACATTTACAATCTCGATAAGAGAGTTAGTAGCATCCCTTCTCGTACTGCCTCCATCAGTAGAAACGTCAGCAACATTTATTTTTGCTCAATTTGAACAAGGAGAAGTATCTATTGGCATGGCAATGGCTGTCGTTTCAGTTGGACTTACAACAATATGTTTATTACTTCTGCAACATATGGAGCAAAAACGAAAAGGGGTCGCATGATGAGGATAGAAGTATGGGGAGGAGCGGGAGAATACGGTCGCTCCTGCTACTTCGTAAAAAATAAAGAGACGAAAATAGTATTTGATTGTGGTATTAATCGATCATATGAGGATAGTTATCCAAAAATAGATAGGGAAGTTGTACCGTTTTTAGATGCAGTATTTTTATCACATATTCATGAAGATCATACGATGGGCTTACCTTTATTAGCGAAGTATGGATATAAGAAAAAAATTTGGACGACTCGTTATACGAAGGAGCAACTTCCCGCTTATTACGAAAAATGGAGAAATTACAATTCGACGCAAGGATGGAATGTACCTTATAACGACCAAAATGTTAAAGGTTTAAATTATGTTTGTATTGATGAGATTAGTAATCCGAATGAATGGATACAGATTACTCCTACATTACGATTTCAATGGGGGTATAGTGGGCATGTATTGGGGGCTGTTTGGTTTTTAGTGGACATGAGTCATACATATGTATTTTATTCTGGCGATTATTCAGCAGAGTCTAACATACTACGAGCTAATTTACCTGAGAAGTTGCGTGGCGATATAAAAGTCGCAATCGTAGATGCCGCTTATCATACTGATGATGTTTCGCAACATGAACGAATAAATGAACTGTGTACAGAAATTGAACGAGTTGCGCAAAAGAAAGGAATAGCATTATTGCCATTGCCACCGCTTGGTAGGGCGCAAGATATCGTATTGTATTTATATGAAAAATATAAAGAACTTCCCATTATAGTAGATCAAGAAATTTTGGATGGATTCCAAGAGATGTTCGTATATAAAGATTGGATCAAAAATAATGAAGAACTTGAAGGGCTTATGGAGAGTTTAAAAAGAAACATAATCGTTATGGATCATGACTTTGGTACGCAAAATAGTTATGGAATAGTTATAATGAGTGATGCGAATATGCAAACGAAACGAGCGCAGTTATATTATGAACAACTGCGATATGAAGAACGACATTCCATTATATTTACTGGACATATTGCTAAAGGGAGTTTTGCAGACAAAGTTTTGAAAGAACGTGCAGGTAAAGAATGTAGGGTGAAGCGAGTTCCATATAAAGTTCATCAAAGTATAAGAGATGTGAAAGAGATGTTAAATACATTATTACCAGAACATACGGTGTTAGTACACGCTTTGAAAGAGGATACGGATCGATTACAGAAAAAGCTTAGCATAGCAGGATATGAAAATGTGTATTCACTAACTATGGAACGTATAGAAGTCATTTAAAATGTAAAGGGGATAGGTATATGAAAAAAGTATTTGTATTCGTAAGCATTTTCTTTTGTTGTTTCCTTTATAACGTTAAGGAAGGGTTTGCTGCCAGTCCGATGACACCTAGTTTTGAAGTGAAATTATTATTAAAACCAGAACAAGTATTAGGTTATAACAAAGAGATAAATCAAGAGGTACTAGAATATTTCAAGGCTGGTACAAATTATGAAAGAATACAAGTGCAATTTTTAGATACGGCAAATAAAAATTTAAGTAATGAAGGTTGGTTTGCGAGAATTCGAAAGAAAGAATTTAGTAAAGATTTTGAGCTAACATATAAAAAAAGATATCCCATTCAAAATGGTGTAATTCAAGATGCACTAGAAGTGGCTAAAAAGGATGGATTTGATAGTAAAACTGATAACTATGAGGCAGAAATAGATTGGGGATTTGAGAAGAAAACGTTAAGTATTTCAAATAAGAAAAGCTACAGTGCTAAAGGATATGGAGTACTTGATTTACCAAAAGAACGAGCTGCTCAAAACATGTTAATAGAAAAGTTGCCAGGGAAAATGAACAAATGGTTGTATACGAATTGGGGAGAAGAAATGCTCAAAAATTCTCGTATTTACGGTCCTGTATTAATGAAACGGTATACAGGGGAGTTTGAAAATATAAAAACGAATATTGAAGTTTGGCCACTAAGTAATACAGGGAAAATAGAAGATGATTTCGTAATAGAAGTATCGTTTAAAACAAATGAGGAAAGTATTGCAACAAAACAAAGAGAATTATTAATGAAGAGTTTAGAACAAAAAGGATGGCTGTTACCGAAAGATAGTTTGAAGACAGAGCTTATTTTTCAGTGAATAGTAAAAAGGAATCCATATTCCATGGATTCCTTTTTCTAATATATGAGTATTAAGCTAAATCAGCTGACACGAACATATCATTATTTTGAAGGTTTTTAGAGCGTAAACTATAAGCAACTACCTTCTTTTTATGTTGCTTTACAACATCAACATGCTCTTCATGACTATAAATAAAAAAGATAAAATCTTTTTTACCACGTTTTGCATTGATAATTAAAGGCGTGCCCTCATTGTGTGGTGGTGCGTAATAGCGATCTAAAAATAAACCTTCGTTAAAATCATGAATAATTTTGTATTTTTGTTCGCCTTCTAAGTTATTTCCATTGATTGTAACAGTCGCATTCTCTTCTTCAAGTTGCGGATGTGTTTCGTACTTGCTAATAATGGATTCAATAACAGTGTTAGGAAGGCTCGAAACGATAATTTTAAATGCTCCAAATACAACTAACATAACAATAAACCAAGTCGTCATAGTATATCATCCCCTTTTTCCTATTAAATAATATAACTCATATGGTAATAGTACATATGGTGAAGTTTTGTATAATTTGTGAAAAATATGCCATTTTTACGAATGAAATATTAGAAAAATCAATTTTGTTACAAAAAGTTGAAATCGAAGTATTTTAAGAGAAAAAGGTTTATAATAAAAATATAACTAATAACCACATTACTAATTATAAGGAAGTGTAACTATGAGTACTGTAACAATCGTGTATGGTATTATTCTTTCCACAATTATCATTTTATTTTTCGTTGGGGTTTCACGTTATATTCATAAATGGAAAGAAGGCGTTGCGAAATTAAATCACATTGAAGAAGAACTTAGTGATTTAATGTTACATCATGGTAAGTAAAAAATTTATTTTTTAACTAAATAATGTGAAGAATATCACAAAACATGCTCTCCTTATGAAGGCATGTTTTTTTGTTATGTGAATGATAGGCACATTCATACATTTTTTCCATACGATACAGTGTGAAACTAGAAATGTTCGGAGTGGAAAAGAGGGATAAAATGAGTAGTTCAGGTTATGTTCCAGATAATAAAAATTTAAAGAAAAGTTCAGGAACTCCAAACCTTTTCTTTGATTCGAGAAAAAACATCTTTTTTAAAAGAGATGAGAAAAACGTTGCCTATGAAGTTACGTCAACGCAGTTACCAGCAATGATCGGTGGAGCGTTTGTCGATTTATTTATGACAAAAGGGCACATGCGGGAACCACATTGGCATCCGAATGCGTGGGAATTAGATGTTGTAGTATCAGGAGAAGCAGTTACATCCATTTTAAATCCGGAAACGAATCAATTGCAAAATTATCATGTGAAAGCGGGGCAAACTGTCTTTATTCCAATGGGATGGTGGCATTGGATTACAGCGATAACAGAAGAAGTACAATTACATTTGTTCTTCAATAACGATCAGTTTGAAACAGCAGAAGGATCAGACATACTTAGATTAACTCCGCCAGAAGTATTTCAAGCTGCATACGGTGTAAGTGCAGAAAAATTAGGAAAGGACCTTTCGCCAATTAAGGAGTCGGTTGTAATTGGTCCTCCTAACTCAAATCGACTAAATAGCGTTAAAGAAAGTCACGACTCAAATATAATCGTTACGTTAAATGGACACATAACATCATGTGAAATAGATTAACTCTTTCTATTTTAGGAAGAGTTACTCTGTTTTGTTTAATTTTGTAATTCAATTCGTTATAATTATTATATAGAAGGGAATTTCTAGAGGGGGCATATTGTGAACATATTAAAGATTATAGGAATTATTGCAGGAGTCATTATAGTAGCCGTTATAGCTTTCTTTTTTATTATGAAGTACTATTTGTCAAAAGAAGATCCTGATTACGTATTAAAGTGCATAAAAAAATATAAAGATGATAAAACATGTTCATTAATAATTAGAAAAAATGGGGAAGTAGTAACATCTATAAATGAAAATGTAAAATTGCCATTAGCAAGTATGGCAAAAATCGTAATAGCAGTTGAATTTGCTAAGCAAGTGTCAGAAGGAAAAATAAGTCGAGATGAACAAATTTCATTGCAGGAGTTAGAAAAATATTACGTTAAAAACACTGATGGTGGAGCGCATCCTGACTGGTTAGAAGATGCCAAAGCGAGAGAGTTAGTGAAAAATGGACAGATCGCTTTAGAAGAAGTCGCTAAAGGGATGATTCATTATAGTTCTAATGCAAATACAACATATTTGTTAGATAAGCTTGGAATAGAAAGGGTAAATGATAGTTTAAAAGAATTAGAGCTTACTAGTCATGACAAGTTCGCTTCGTATACTGCTTCACTATATATGAGAGGGTATGTAGAAAAAGAGCTTCATGAGCCAGAAAATCGATCGTTAGAAATGATACGTAACATGTCAAAGGATGAGTATAATAAACATGTTTTACAAATTCATGAATGGATGAAAGATGAAGAAGAATGGAAAAAACGGGATATCCCCTTAAAAGTAGATATGGAATTTCAGCGAATTTGGTCAGATCGATTAATGGGTGCAAACGCTAAAGATTATATGAGTATAATGGAAAAAGTAAATAGTAGAAAGTATTTTCCAAAATCAATGCAAGAAGAAATCGAGAACATTTTCAAAGGAACAGTTAAAAATAGTAAGTTCGAATATGCTGGTCAAAAAGGTGGTTCTACCGCATTCGTATTGACAAAAAGCTTGTATACTACAGATAAGAAAGGGAATAAAGTAGAAGTTGTCATTATGTTTAACGATATAGAAGATCAAGTTGCATATCAAAAGCTGAGAAATAATGTAGATTATTTTATTCGAGACATTATAACAAGTGAGGAATTCAAAAATAAATTATAATAGAATAATTTTATTATGTAAACAAGGTGCTATTAAAGGTAGGTGTTGAGATGAGGTTGAATGAGTATATGCTTGAAACGTTTCCAAATTTAGAACTTAGACCACCTCTATTTTATAATGGGGATATTGGTATTCGCTTTAGATTAGGTGTGAACTATGATTGCAATAACATTTATGAAAACTGCCCATATTTAGAAGGCGTTTATAATAGAGCGATTACTTTATTTCAGTCTTTACATGCAACAGAAGATGATATTTATATCGTAGTGGATGTAAATGACTATGCAGACGGTGAAAGTTTCAAACACAAATTGAATATCTTTTCTAAGTATGTAAAAGAGAAGTCCGATTTGTTTAAGTTACAGAAAAATACAATCCCTTATATTTTTCCAGAAGACGATGAAGACGGGGTATATAAAACTCATAGATATACTTTGAAATGTAAAGTTTCAGACTTGAAATACATTCCTATGCTAAAAGCAATTTGTAATCAAGATATGGGAATAAAACCGCGTATTTTTCATAGGGTGTATTTCATAAATATTAACAAGAATACTATATTTCACGTTTATGATGATAGGGGTTGTGATGTATTAGCTACCTCTCCTAATACAATTAGAGGTATTTATCATACATATAATGATTGGATATTAGAATACGACAGAAATAAAATTGATAAAGTATTTAATTGAATGTAGTCTATTTTAAATGAGGGAAATACCATAGAGGTGTTTCCCTTTTATTAATATGAAAATCAACATTCAAATTTGACAGCACTTATTATAAAGGTAAAGGGATTTGATGGTAATGTATTGAATTTGGATAGAAACAGAAAAGGGGGATGAATGAATGAGGACAATATATTTCGTTCGCCATGCCCACTCTACATATACAAAAGAAGAACGGGAAAGGCCTTTATCTGAAAAAGGTTTGTTAGATACGCAGCATGTAACACGCTTATTAAAAGATAAACATATTGATGTTGTGATTTCTAGTCCGTACAAAAGGGCAATGCAAACTGTGCAAGGAATTGCGAATACATATAATTTATCAATACAACTGGAAGAAGATTTACGGGAAAGGCTATTAAGTAAAGAACCAGTACAGGATTTTAATGATGCTCTTCAGAAGGTATGGGAAGACTGGACTTTTGCATACGAAGGCGGAGAATCAAATGATGTAGCGCAAAGACGTGCTGTAATATGTATGCAAAGTATATTAAAAAAATATAAAGGTAAGAATATTGTAATAGGTACTCATGGGAATATTATGGTATTACTAATGAATTATTTTGATTCGAAATATGATTTTCAGTTTTGGAAAACCCTTCATATGCCTGACGTGTATAAATTAACTTTTGATAATAATTGTTTCAGTTCTGCTGAAAGAATACAGTCTACAGATTATCAGATAAATAATTTGTAAAAGTTTATCAAAAAAAGAGGAAAGGGAGAAGTTATTGTAGAAGTATGACTTTGTAACATAAAAAATATGTGTTAAAGGAGGCTGTTTACATGTTTGAGAAAGAGAAAGAAGGGCTTATTGAAGTTCAGAACGTATTTGAAATTGTACCAGCAGATGGAGCAATTATTGGTATGGCAACGGAAGAAGAAATGGAAATTGCTGCTGAACTAGAGCTGCAGTACTATGCCCATTCTCGTTTGCTAGAAGCAAATATTCAGTTAGACGGTTCCTCCTACAAAGAGTTACTTCAGGAGTTCCAGGAGTACGAAAGAAAATCAATGAGCTTTTGGCGATCAATACATAAGCGTTTAGCTGTGCCATGGGCATGGGTATTACGTATTGACGTTGCGAATGGCCCTATATATGTAAGTAATGGGAATTCGTATTACGAAGAAATCGATGATGAAGAAGATTATGAATAGATAAGTAAGGAAGCAGCTTTAGTTGCTTCCTTTTTTTATTTATACAGATTGAACAGCTTCAATAATAATATCTGGTCGATCATTTTCAATTCCGTGACAAGCATGTTCGGCAAGTATATATTGGCTATTTATTGAGAGTTGTAATTGTTCATGAATCAGTTCTTGCCACATTGATTCAAGTTGTGTCGCTTCCTCTTTTGGCATGCCATCCTCAGTCAACTGAGTAATAGAATATTGAGGGTCCCTACCAATAACGATTAAAGGTGTTTCTAATGTTTTATATAACTCTTTTATTAAGCGAGCACAATTTTTCCACGCACATAGTTCAGAAGCTGTCGCTTTATATAATAGAGGAGAGGTAGAAAATTCAATGTACTGTCTTGATTGATCAACGAGTATAGGTTTTAGTTCATTATAAAGCATATCTATATCCATTTTGGAGTATGTAATATATTTTTGAAGCCACATATCATCCGAATCCGTTTGATCAGAAATTGGTAAATGCAGTTCATCTAATCGGTGTAAGTTCATAGAAGTAGAATCAACTAAAATAAGTGCTTGCAGCTTATCTTCATGTAACATCGCAAAATGTTGTGCACATAAGCCTCCATAGGAATGACCGATTAAAATGATAGGCTCGTGAATAGCAAGTTCATGTAGTAACATATGAAGTTCGTTTGTCGCTTGTCTTGTAGTACGCGAATAATTTCCTAGTTCACTTTTTCCGTAATCTGGGCGATGGTATGAAATGACTGTAAAATGTTGTGAAAGTTTTTCTATAATAGGGAGCCAATCATAAAATGAGCAACCCATTCCGGTTTGAATAACTACCGTTTGTTTACTACTTCCTTTTATATATACTTCTATTGTTTGCCCCAATACCTCTACAAATTTATAAATAGTAAACCCTCCTAACTAAGCTTGAAATAATTTTTGACAAGCAAAAACGATACACCAAACACCTATACCAAACAGGACAGATGTACTAAGTGAAAAGGAGTTTTTTAGACCAATATAGACGATAAATAATAGTAGTGCAGATGCAGGAAATCCATATAATACACCTATAGCAAATTGACTTAATTCTTGTTTGTTCCCGCCTTCGAAAGAAATCCAAAATAGGCTTAGTAAACTTACAAGAGGTAGAGCAGCAATAAAGCCGCCTATCGTACTATAATGTTTGGCGACTTCAGTAATAACGCCGATAATAAGTGCCGAAACGATTACTTTAACGAGGAAATGCATATTTTGCCTCCTTAGCTAATAACGAAAAGGCTTTTTCAATTAATTGTTGTTCTTCTTTTGATAACTGTGATTCTAATATTTTTATCTTTTCTTTATCTAGTAAAGTATGCTTTTCTAATACTTCAATGCCGTCTTTCGTTAAAGTAAGGTTTACGACCCTTTCATCTTGTTTATTTCTTTCTTTCATGATAAATCCTTTTTGAATAAGGCGCTTTACGTGTTCAGACGCTGTGTTATGAGAGAGACTAAGCTCAATAGCGACTTTTCCAATTGTTATATCTTTCTCACGAGAAACGATTTGTAAAATACGAATGGCTTGGTGGGAAAGGTTGTCTTCATATTCATATCGTAAGTGATAATAAATACTTTCCCAATGTTGATTGATGTCTTTCATAATGATAAATCCCCCTATTTTTATATCGTATAGTAAGATATATTCGTGAACGAAGAAATAAAATCCTTTTATTTGGATAAAAAATGTTGAAAAAGTTTATTTTTATTGAAATATAAGGTAATCTATGTGTAAAGGTATACATTTAGCAAGAGAGAGGATGATAGCTGTGAATACATTCAAATGGATGAGTCATGAACAGATGTATGTAGATGAAATACATGTTGAAAAATGTGGTCCTCTTTCAGTCGGCGTATATGGGGGAAATCAAGAAAGTGATGCATATGAAAGAGGAGATGCGGTGCTTGCTTGGTGGGATCCTGAATTACAATTTGAATTTGTTATGATTTTTGATACACACCACAAAACAAAAAATATCGATTATATAATAGAAGCAATTTCAGAAAGAAAAGAGAAACTAAAAGAGTTATTTTCTTACCCGATACATTTAGCTTTTCATCATACGCATATGTACTTATTAGCGTTATTTACAGATGAACTGTTTATTGAAAAATGTGATCAAGATGATGAGGAACTTGCATGCTTAATTTGTTTGCGAAAAGGCGAATTTTTATATTGGCTATCAGTTGGTGATTGCTTCGCATATTTATTCCATTCTGAAAAAACGAAGAATGGTAAAGGGCGGTTAAATAAACGGAAGAATTACGAATATATTGGTAGGAAAAATATTTTTGCTGCAAATACACCTTGCTTTACATCAGGTGTCAGAGGATTAGAAAAAGGAATGAATCACATTGTAATGGCAACGGACGGTATTTTAGAGTGTGATAAACGAAAATTTGATGATGATCAATCTTTAGTAGAAATATTGCACGACGGAAGTTGCTTACAGATTGAGCCAGTATTAACAAATGTACTGCAGTGGAAAGGTAGAGATTGTGCCACTATTATTGGGTGGTCTATTGACACTGAAAATAAACGATGCGCTAATTAATATAAAAGGAGTTCAAGGTTTTTATCCTTGAACTCCTTTTTGTTAAGCAATATGAATATGATACGTTTTCAACCATTCATTTACTTGTAGCATATATTCCATAGCACTTCTTGCTTCAAAATTGTTAATTTCTTTATTACTTTGATCGGCAATGGCAAGTAATGTGGAATGATTAATAAGTGAGAAGATAGGATTGTTTTTATTACTGCACATGTCGAGTGATAAATGACGGATTGTTTGTAAATAATGTGGATCTTGTGAAGTTGGATAAGCACTTTTTCTTCTATTGCGTACATCGTCAGGTAAAGCAGGTTGCAGTGCTCTACGTAAAATGCCTTTTTCAATATTATCAATGCTTTTTATATTGAAAGGAACGTTCCATAAATATTCAACTAATCTATAATCGCAAAACGGTACACGAACTTCAAAGCCTACAGCCATACTCATACGGTCTTTACGATCAAGTAAGAATGGGAGAAATCTCGTTAAAAATAAATAAAACATTTGACGTTGTTTCGCGGATTTTTTACTTTCACCTTCAAGAGTAGGTACTTCAAGTATCGCTTCTTGGAATCGTGTATCAATATAGTTTTCTAAGTTGCATTGGTTATTTACTTCATTTAGTAGAAGAGGGGAAGTGTTTTTCCAATTTGTTAGCCAAGGAAATTTATCGACATATAGTAATTCTTCTTGATGAAACCAAGGATACCCGCCGAATACTTCATCAGCAGATTCTCCGGATAAAGCTACAGTTGCATCTTTTTTCATTTCGCAAAATAGTAAATATAGTGAAGTTTCCATTTCGCCAGCACTCGGTAAATCTTTTGCACGGAGAGGGACGAATAAGTGATTTGCTAATTCTTCAGCATTCACAATAATATCATGATGCGATGTCCCTACATGTTCAGAAACGCGTTTTACCCAAGGAGCGTCTAAACCAGTGCGAGCAAATGTCAGCTCGAAATCTTTTGCGCTATTTACAAAGTCAACGGAATACGTATGAAGTGTTTTATTTTCAGTGGCAAATTCTTTCCCCGCTAGTGCAGTAATACCGCTAGAATCTAACCCGCCCGATAACATGCAGACGAGAGGAACATCGGCAATTAATTGTCTTTTTACTGTATCTTGTAAAATAGATAAAATATGTGATGATGTATCTTCAGTACAGTCTGTATGAACTTTACTTTCTAAATTCCAATACTTCTTAACTACTTTTTTATCACGTGTAAACGTTATAGAATGTCCAGCACGAACTTCTTGAATATGTTTAAAGACGCCACATCCTGGAGTTCGAAATAAGCCTAATCCAAATATTTCGTTTATGCCATTCGCATCAATTTCAGCAGGAACAGATGGATGAGCTAATAATGCTTTAATTTCAGATCCGAAAATAATGCTGTCATTTCTTTCAGTATAAAAGAGTGGCTTTACGCCTAAATGATCACGTGCTAAAAACAACTGTTGCTTCTGATCATCCCATAAGGCGAAAGCGAAAATTCCGTTTAAATGTTGTACGCAATCTTCTTTCCATTCTAAATAAGCATGTAGTAACACTTCTGTATCTGAATGCGTTTCAAATGCATGACCACATTTTCGAAGTTGCTCTCTCAGTTCACGGAAATTATAAATTTCTCCATTATAAGTAAGAGCATACGTATAATCACCAGAACGAAATGTCTTCGGCTGTGTCCCGCCTTCTGGATCAATTACAATTAAACGCCGGTGTGCAAAGGCCGCACGTGGTGAAAACCAAAATCCTTCAGCATCAGGACCACGATGCTGAATACTATTTGCCATCTTTTCTAAAATAACATGTTCATTGGAAAGATCCTTACTCCAATTTACCCAGCCTGTAATTCCACACATACACATCTCATCTCCTAGTTTAAAATGTTGAAAAGTAGATTAATGAAATAAAATGTACATCAAGTTAAAAAGTCACTACATAAATAGTGTACTACATGAATTAAATTGCAGACTTGAGAAAATTTTCTTTGAACGCATAGTTATGTGAGACAATAGCTAAGGGAAAGTATTCCATTACATACAAAAAATAAAAAAGATGAGAGAAAATATTTTGTAAGACGTTATATAGGGTGTAAAAGCTTTTACAAAAAAATAAGGGGAATCGCTACATGAAATCAAATGAGAAAAATTTTATAAAAAGATTACAACGGCAAAAAGAAGATGCGCTAGAATTTGTTGTCGATACATACTTACCACTCATAAAGGGGATTACGCACAAAGTTCTTCTTCCGGTTCAAAATGATGGATTAATAGAAGAATGTATAAATGATATTTTTCTTTCCATTTGGAATAACGCAAATAAGTTTCATGGAGAGCCGAATGATTTTAAAAAATGGATTGCAGCGATTGCAAAGTTTAAAGCAATTGATTATTACCGAAAAGCGACTAATAAAGTAGAAATTATTTCAGATGAGTTTCATATCAGTACGGAAAAGTCAGCGGAAGACGAATTAATCGTTATGGAAGATAGGGAAGAATTAATGCAGCTTCTTAACCAATTAGAACCGTTAGATCAAAAAGTATTCATTATGAAATATCTTCTCGGTATGAAGACAGAGGAAATCGGAGAGAAATTAGGATTAACCCGAGCAGCCATAGATAACCGGGTGTACCGGGGAAAAAAGAAACTACAACAAAATGCTACGAAAATTAGTTTTGGAGGTAGTGCAATATGAAAGACATTTATGAACTATTAAATGATATTGATATAGATGAAAATGAACTTGAGGAAATTGAGGCTTCTGAAATTGAAAAAGAAAAAGTGAAACGTAATGTAAAACAATCGATACGTACGAAGAAAAAGATGAAAAGTTGGAAAAAGGGTGTCGCTGCTGCATCTATTTTAGTAGGGTTATCAGTTGCAACGCTTGGTATCGGGTTTCCTACATATGCCGGGGGATTGCCAATTGTAGGTGACATATTCCGATTTTTAGATAATGGTAGAACAGGGTTATATGAAAATTATAAAGAGTTTTCGACTGAATTGAATATGACGAGAGAGAGTAATGGGGTTAAGGTTACAATTAATGATGTAATTTCTGATGGCAGAACATTATCTATAACGTATTCACTGGAAAGTGAGCAAGACTTAGGGGATGATCCTATTATATTAGGCGGATTGGATATAATGGACGCTCATGGTAGTTCAGGAAGTGGGAAAATGACTAAAGTTACTGAAAAAAAGTATGTAGGTATGGTAACAACGACGCACCATGATATTAATAAAAAGGACAAAGTAAACTTTAGATGGAATATAGAGGGAATAGAGATGCCAGATAGGAAAAAATCAATACAAGGTAATTGGAATTTCGCATTAACTGTAAAATCAATGGATAGTAAAGAGAGAACAATTGGTGGAAGTTCGGAAAAAGAAGGTATAAAAGCAAATATGGAAAAGGTCGCAATGTCGCCGGTTTCATTTATTCTTTATTACAATCAAGAAGTTTCTAAGGGTGCGAGGAAAGAATGGGATAGTGTAGATGTTGAATTGACGGTTAAGGATGATCTAGGGAATGATTATTCGGGTGAAGGAAATGGGGGAAGTGGCAACGATCCTTACAATATTCGATGGAGTGCCACATTCCAAAAACTAAACGAAAATGCAACAAAGCTTATCGTTACACCTCACGTGCACTTGCGAGTTCATACACCTGAAAATCATGGTGGAGTGGAATATGTGAATGGAAAAGAGAAGAAAATTGAAGTGCCGAAAAAAGAAGAGAAGAGTAAAGATATTGTTCTAGATGATATCGTAATTGATTTAAAGAAATAAAAGAGAGACTGCCTAAAAACATTAGGCAGTCTCTTTTCCGTTAAAAACTAGTTACGAGTAATGCATGCGGATGCTGCTTTTTATACTCATCTTTCCACGGAATATTTAGTTGTTCCCATGATTCGCCGCTATCATTGGATTGAAACATGCCGTTGTTATTTAAAGTGTAAAATGTATGTGGTTCTGCTGGATTTGTCGCAAACATTGAAATGACTGTACCAATTGCAGATGGTAGACCTTGCTGCAATTGCTGGAACGGAGTATCTTTCGTTTTACGATAAATATAAGATTCATAAGGAATACGGTGATGAGCGAGGTCAGCACTTGGTGCGGCAGAAACGAGAATCGTATCGCAATCGGCCGGATCGATAGCCATGCTGTATAAATAATGATGTTCAAGTCCTTCACTGCATGAGATCCAGCTGTTTCCATTGTTATAACTTTCAAGGTATGCGCGATCAGGTCCGCCCATAAATCCGTCACCACATGATGCATAAAGGCGATTTGGAGCTTCAGGGTGCATAAGTAATTGATGAGCGTCGATAGGAGCACCGAATTTTTTATCAATCCATGTATGCCCTCTATCATTACTTTGAATAACAGCACCAGCTTCAATTGAAACATGGATTGTATTTGGATTGTTTGGATCAACTGTAATCCAGCGTACATGATGGGTGAAAGGTCTAGGCGGAAAAGCCCACGTGTAAGAAGATAATAATGATTTCATATTTTTAAGTTCAGTCCACGTTTCACCACCATTTTCCGAACGGAATAAAGCGCTCGGTTCTGTGCCGACATAAACGACGCCATAGCCGTTAACTTGTTCATTAGGACTTATCGTAATGGAAGTTATCGAAGAGTGTAAAATCCCATCTTCTTTAGGGAAATCAAAGTAACGATATGAATCTCCAATTGGTTTCCACGAATCCCCGCCATCGTCGCTTAACCATAAACCTCGTCCAAATGTTCCGCAGTATACACGATTCTTTTGAAATGGATCAACAGCGATACAGGTAGGTTGCATATTTTGTAAGTGATACGCTGTTTCAAAGTGACCATATTGTTCTTTCACTACAACAAGTTCTCGCTCCATACAGAGAAATAAACGTTTCATTTTAGTAACCTCCTTAAAAATTCTTTCATTAGTAAGTAATATGAAGCTGAAAAAGAAGTAGTCTTATTTTTTGTTGAGAAAAAGGACTTGTTTGAAAAATAGCGAAGTGTGTAGGTAGAGGAAGCGGACGTTTATGGGCAGTTAATGGGGGATAAAGAGGGGGAGTTTGTTTCATACTAACATACAGATATTGCACTTAAAGGAGCATTTGTATGGGACATTCACATGATCACGGTCATTCTAACAATAAAAAGGCGTTACTAATTGCTTTCGTATTAACGACAAGTTTTATGATTGCTGAAGTGATTGGGGGATTTGTAACAAATAGTTTAGCACTACTATCTGACGCGGGGCATATGTTAAGTGATGCAGTATCCTTAGCGTTAAGTTTACTTGCGTTTAAGCTTGGAGAAAAAACAGCAACAGCTGCGAAAACATACGGGTATAAGAGAGTCGAAATGTTAGCGGCATTATGTAACGGTGTCGTTCTTATTGTCATTTCAGTATACATTTTTATTGAAGCAATTCGCCGTTTTAAAGAACCAGTTGAGATTGCTAGTAATGGGATGCTCATTATTGCTGTACTTGGTCTGCTTATTAATATTTTATCAGCTTGGATATTAATGAGAGGCGGAGATGTGAAGGGTAACTTGAATTTAAGAAGTGCTTTCCTACACGTATTAGGCGATCTATTAGGATCAGTCGGAGCGATTATTGCAGCGCTATGTATTAAATTTTTCGGATGGACTGTTGCTGATGCGATTGCTAGTATTCTTGTGTCTATTTTAGTCATTATTAGCGGATGGCGTGTAACACGTGATACCGTCCATATATTAATGGAAGGTGCACCGCAGCACATAAATGTTGAAGAGGTAAAAAGTACATTATTAAATATTACGGTTGTAAAAGAAGTTCATGATTTGCACATATGGTCTGTCACATCTGATTTTCAAGTATTAACTTGCCATTTGATTATTAAAGGTGATGAAACGCAAAATGTATTAAAAGAGGCTACGGATGTATTAAAGGAGAAGTTTCATGTAGAACATGTCACTATTCAAGTAGAAATAGATGGTGAATTTAATCATAGTGAGACAACTTGCAAAGTATGAAAGAAAAAGGATTAGAAAAAGTGTCATAACATTTTTCGCGTGACATACATATATATAATGTGGCCACAAATACTTTGTAAGGTAAATATTTCATGAAATTACTTTACTTATAAAGAGTCATCTTTTATAATCTAGAGTGGTAATTGATAAAGATTATCATTTTCAATGATCGTAGAAAGGAGTTTTTTAAAAGATGAGTAGTCAACTCCGTTTTGCTGTTGAAAATCGTAAGAGGCATTTAATTGATGAGTTAATTGGAGCAGGTGTGTTTAAGATTCGCGACCGACAATTATACGAGCTGTCTTTAGAAGAATTGGAAAAAGAGTACGAAGATATGGAAGATTATGCAGATATTCAGGCATAGCTATATAGATTAGTAAAAGGTGAGCTGGTTACGATTTTGTGTAACCAGCTCTATTATTATTTCGTAGAAATTATTTTTGATATTTCTTTCATTGGACGGAGCCAGTTTTGAGACATCATTTGTTCCATTTGTTTTTCGTCCTGCTTTTGCAATGCTTGAATGATAGAGTGATGTTCTTCAATAGATTGACTTGCCGGAACAAAGTTTTGGAAAAACAAATATTCAAGGCGTAGAACATGAAGTTGCATATTTTCTAGAAAGGGTTCAATATATTGGTTTTTAGCAATAGAAGAAATTGTATTGTGAAATTGTATATCTAGTTTTAAAGCTTGTTTTGCGTTTTTCTTCTCTATAGAGCGCTGAAAATCAGCATTTATTTCAGAAAGTAGTTTCAAATCAGCGTCTGTAATGTTTTGAAGAGCTTGCTTTCCTATAATAGAGTGAAGACCAGCCATCGTTTCATAAATGATAGGAATGTCGTCTAACTTAATAGGAGAAATTTTTGTTTTTTGTCCAGGTACCATTTCCACTAATCCAGAAAGCTCTAATATTTGAAGTGCCTCTCTTACAGGTGTTCTGCTTACTCCTAGTGCTTCAGCCAATTCCCCATCATTAATTTTTTCATCAGGCTGCAGTACACCTTCAATAATCCAATCTTGTAGTTGATTTAAAACGAGTGATTTTGCCGAAACTCTTCCTTGTTTTTTATAATTTTGAGGGATAGGCATAGTGAATTCAATCCTTTCATTGTATATTTTCTTTTTTCTCATGAACAAAATTTAATTCCTGTTTCCCTTCATCCGGTTTTTGGCTTAAGATGAGCACCATTACAATGACACAAAAAGCACCTAATAACTGAAAAGATTGAAAGGGTACGTGTAATATAAGTACAGAAGAAATAATAGCTGCGAGTGGTTCAGTACAACCGAATAATGTCGTTTCTTTCGGAGTCAGGTATCGTATGCTGTCTAAGTATAAATAAAATGCAATCAGTGTCCCGAAAATGACGACAAATGTGATGAGCGGTAGGGTACTTAGTTTTACATATTTCATAGTCGATAATAAAATGAATTCGTTTGTAGAAATAAAGTGTAGAATCGTAACGCCAATACCCCCAATAATCATGCCCCATCCAACGATAACAGAGGAAGACCATCTTTCTAGTAATGTCTTGGAATATAAACTATAAAAAGCAAGAGATAACCCAGATAAAATACCCCAAATAATAGCCGGTGTAGAAACAGCTAAGTTATGAACAGACCCGTTTGTTAGTAAGAGAAAAGTGCCTACTAATGAAAGGGTAATGGAAATGAAATCAATTTTTGATGGCTGAACGTTCCATTTGAAAAGTAAGTATACAGTAATAAATATAGGAGCTAAATATTGCAATAATGTTGCGACGGCAGCGTTCCCTTCTTTAATAGAAGCGAAGTACGTGTACTGTACGGCAAGCATACCGAATAGGCCAAACAATATCATTTTAGTAGCATCAGATCTTTGTTTCCATATGCCGAATATTTCTTTTTTTCTCGTTCCGAATGATGAAATCATGAGCAATATAACGCCAGATATAAGCAAACGAATTGTAACTAACCATTCAGTAGAAACATTTTCATATTGAAAAAGTTGTTGTGCAGCAGTCCCGGACAAGCCCCATAAACAAGCACCAATTACAACCATAATGATTCCTTTTAAACGATTTGGATCCATATAGTTTTAATTCTCCTTTTCTAAAAATTCGTTTTGGATACAATATGCAATATATCACGAATTGAATAAAAAATAAACTGAAATTTCTGTGTTAGAAGGTGGGGATTTTAGTAGTTCCAGTTATGTTTACGATACAAGTGAGTAGGTGAAATAAAGCGAGATAAAATTATAAAATTAAATCATAATCAAGAGGATAAAAAAATAAAGATAAGAGTAATTTGGTTTGTTAAAAATATGTGTAGAAGGAGAAATGTGATGAGCTGGGTTACTTATAAACCAACATTTGAATTTGATCAATATAGTCCATATATTCGAATGAACTCTGCGTGGGTGGGACATTTAAACTTCGCTTATGATTTAGTAAGATTTGAAAAACCAGAAATATTAGTTGAGTTAGGTACACATTTAGGAGCTTCTTTTTTTAGTTTTTGCCAAGGGGTAAAAGATGGAGGAGTATCTACAAAATGCTTTGCTGTAGATACTTGGGCAGGAGATGAGCACACAGGTCCATACGGAGAAGGTGTTTTTCAAATAGTGAGTAAATTCGTGAGCACGAGTTATCCTCAAATAGGGAATTTAATTCGGTCTACTTTTGATGAGGCTGTGGATCAGTTTCAAGATGGAACGATAAATTTGTTGCATATTGATGGCTATCATACGTATGAAGCAGTTTCTCATGATTATAAAACATGGTTACCGAAACTTGCGAATAACGGTATCGTGTTATTTCACGATATTGAGGTGAAAGATCGAAATTTCGGCGTGTATAAATTTTGGGATGAGGTCAAAGCGAAGTACCCTCATTTTCAGTTTGAGCATTCATATGGGCTCGGAGTGTTATTTCCGAAAGGTTGTAGTGATAAGTTTGTGGAAATACTTAAAAATAAAGAAGAAATACAAAATATGTATAAATAAAAGTGGAGCATGCATCATTTTAATGATGTGTGCTTTTTTGTGGGGAAAAATGGTAGTCCTTAAAAGGTGAGGATAATAGTAAAAAATTTGTTATGGCAAATATTAAAAAAGTTATTTATGGATTGTTCTATATAAAAATGTAACATTTTTTATATTTTCCATTGCGAAAAGTAACATCTACTTTTACAATAGAAAAGGTGTTATATTATACTGGAAAAATAAATCGAAATAATATGAAAATTTTGTTTTGTCTTCGCTAATTGTATATTACATACATGTAAGACGACACACGTCATGTTATCGACTTGTAAGGAGAGAAAAAATGAAAAGTGTAAGATTACCATCGATGCTAGAAATCATAGTTCTTTTATTACTATTTCTTGCTGTTGTCTTTTCCTTCCAAACGATTTTTGATCTCCCAATTCAATTAGCGCTATTTATTTCATGGTTTTTAGTAATTGCGCTTGGATTAAGATTAGGATTTCGTTATCAAGAATTGCAAGATGCAATTACGAAAGGAATTTCTAACGGATTAGAAGCAATACTGATTTTAGTTGCAGTAGGTGCTTTAATTGGAACATGGATTGCTGGTGGCGTAGTACCAACATTAATCTATTATGGATTAGAATTTATTCACCCTAGCATATTCCTATTAGCAACATTAATCATTTGTTCGATTACTTCTATCGCAACAGGAACATCATGGGGAACAGTAGGAACAGCGGGTATTGCTATGATGGCGATTGGTGAGGGACTTGGATTACCACTTCCGCTGGTTGCGGGTGCAGTTCTTTCAGGAGCTTATTTCGGCGACAAATTATCACCACTTTCTGATAGTACAGTTCTTGCAGCTTCTATGGCGAAAGTAGACGTTATTGCTCACGTTCGAGCTATGCTCGTATTAGATGTTCCGGCTTATATTATTACTAGCATTATGTTTACTGTAGCTGGTTGGATATATGGCGGCGATAATGTAGATTTGAATCGAGTAGAGTTTTTAAAAGAAGCTTTATTAAAGCAATTTGATATTAAAATATGGATGCTTGTTCCGGCGGTCATTGTTATTGTTCTATTAGCGATGAAGAAACCGTCTATGCCGACAATTGCAATGGGAGCTTTAATTGGTGCAATTTGGGCAGCTCTTTTCCAAGGAATGAACTTTGGAGAGGCGATTGGAACAGCGTATAACGGATTTTCAATTCAATCTGGTGTTGAGTTTGTTGACAAGTTATTAAACCGTGGTGGAATTAACGGTATGCTTGGCTCAGTGGCCGTTATTATTTTCGGTTTAGGATTTGGTGGATTACTTGAAAAACTAGGTGTTTTAAAAGTGATTGTATCTAAATTTGAGAAGAAATTAAATTCTGCAGGCAATGTAACATTGTCTACATTAATCGTGGCATTCTTAGCTAATATATTTGGTTGTGCGATGTACGTATCACTAATTTTAACACCGAAAATTATGGAAGATAGCTATGATAAATTAAAAATAGATCGACGTGTATTAGCGCGTAACTCAGAAGTTGGTGGAACGTTAACTTCTGGTATGGTTCCGTGGTCGGATAATGGTATTTTTATGGCTGGTATTTTAGGTGTAGCAACGTTCTCATACGTTCCATTTATGTGGTTAAGCTTCGTATCGTTAATTTTAGCAGTTATTTACGGATATACAGGCAAATTCATTTGGTATGTAGATGACGTTGAAAAAGGAAAGCAAGCATCATAAAAAAATACCTTCTGCGATGGCAGGAGGTATTTTTTTTTATATACGAGTGAGAATTCTTATCATTTGGGTGAAAGTCTGTTAAAATGAGAAATGTAGGTATTTTATTTTCAAGGGGATGAAAAAATGGAGTACAGAATTGAAAGAGATACAATAGGAGAAATAAAAGTTCCGGCTGATAAATTATGGGCAGCACAAACGCAACGTAGTAAAGAAAACTTCCCGATTGGAACAGAGCAAATGCCGCTTGAAATTGTAAAAGCATTTGCCATATTAAAGAAGAGTGCAGCACTTAGTAATCAAAAATTAGGAAAGCTATCAGAAGAAAAAGCAGAAGCAATTGTGGCAGCAGCTGACGAAGTGATTGCAGGGAAATGGAATGAACATTTTCCACTTGTCGTATGGCAAACGGGTAGTGGTACACAGTCAAACATGAATGTAAATGAAGTAATTGCAAATCGAGGGAATCAAATTTTGAAGGAGAAGGGATCTGACGTACATATTCATCCGAATGATGATGTGAACATGTCTCAAAGTTCAAATGATACATTTCCAACAGCACTTCATGTAGCATGTGTAATCGCAGTAGAAAATCACGTATTACCAGCAATTACGAAATTAAAAGAAACGTTTGCAGAAAAAGTAACTGCATTTGAACATATTATAAAAATTGGTCGTACACACTTACAAGATGCAACACCGTTAACATTAGGACAAGAAATTAGCGGATGGCACCGTATGCTTGAAAAAACAGAGCGTATGATTGCTGAGAGCAATACATATATGAAAGAGCTTGCGATTGGTGGTACTGCAGTTGGAACAGGTATTAATGCTCATCCAAAATTCGGTGAGATGGTGTCAGAGGAAATTAGCCAATTTACAGGTAAGCAATTTATTTCTGCACCAAATAAATTCCACGCATTAACGAGCCATGATGAAGCTGTATATACGCATGGTGCATTAAAAGCATTAGCAGCTGATTTAATGAAGATTGCTAACGATGTGCGCTGGCTGGCAAGTGGTCCACGTAGTGGTCTAGGAGAAATTATTATTCCGGCAAATGAGCCAGGAAGCTCTATTATGCCAGGTAAAGTAAATCCAACGCAAAGTGAAGCGTTAACGATGGTTGTTGCGCAAGTGATGGGAAATGACGCAACAATCGGATTTGCTGCGAGTCAAGGTAATTTTGAGTTAAACGTATTTAAACCTGTTATTGCATATAACTTCTTACAATCCGCTCACTTATTAGCAGATGCAATTGTTTCATTTAATGATAATTGTGCAGTTGGTATTGAAGCAGATGAAGAAGTAATTAAAGAGAATGTGAATCGTTCATTAATGCTTGTTACAGCATTAAACCCGCATATCGGATATGAAAATGCAGCGAAAATTGCGAAGCATGCTCATAAAGATGGGTTAACGCTAAAAGAAGCAGCACTGCAATCTGGACTACTAACAGAAGAACAATTTGATGAAATTGTCGATCCGAAAAAAATGATTGCTCCGAAAGAGTAATAAAAAAGCCAAGGTTCTTTGAACTGCACCCCAATTGTTAGACACGGTCTAACAATTGGAGGTGCAGTTCATTCTATGTTTAGAATCTTGGCTTTTTTGATATTTATTTTTAAGTCTTCCATTTGTATTACTGCAAGTACCAAAATATATTATTTGTTAGCAGGCATATTCAATACTTTCATCTGTGGACAGTTGTCTTTTAAGAGTGAAATGAACTTTTCTTCTTCTTGTGGTACGAAAGTTGTCACAGAATCAAATAAATTGTAATGGATTTCTAATTGCTGCCTAGTCCACTTTTCAGAGCGAAGTGTTTTGCCAGAGTATGTAATGTGGCGAATATCTTCAAATGGAATTTCAGTACGCAGTATGAAACCATGTTTTACAACAAGAGAGGATTCCGTTACGTTGTAGTGAGAGAAATAGAATGAAGAAAGATTCACGATATTTAACAGCATCATGAGAGTGAAAAAAATAGAATTTTTATTTTGGAAGAATAGCGGAACGAAAAACATAATGATAAATAATGTAATAAAAATGACGTGAAATGGATTCTTTTTCGCTTTAAAATTCAAGTTAGTCACCTCGGTATACGTGTACTCTAACTAAATTAAATCACAACATCGTAATAAAACGTGTGAATATGCAAAATTGCATATTCACACGTTTTATTATTCATGTAAAATTTTCTGATGGGATAAATTTAAATGGAATTTTGCAATAGTGGAGAGGTATAAAGTGACTTGCAAAAATAGAAAGTTAGCATTAGTCATAATTAGTTGTATGATGATTATGGGTAGTTGTGCTAATAAATTTGTTGAGGATGGAAACCGAAAGCATATATTCGTACAGGTAAGTAAAGCTTTAGTCGAGGTTGTAAATAGAATATATAATGGGTAAAAGGTATTTCCGTATACGGAAATACCTTTTTTGTAGTTAAAATTGAATGCTGAAGTTTTGGAATGAGTGAGTACCAGTGCCGTGTTGAATGAGGTTGTTATCGCTCAAATATTGAATAGCGTATTTTACTTCTTTCAGTATAGTAGGCGGGAGACCAAGAGTATGATGTGAACCGTAAATTTGATTAATAGGTGAGAAATTTGTAATTTTGTGTAGAGACTGGACGAAGTCTACAGGATTAGTCGTTGGATAAAACGCAAAAATTGTGCCTTCATAAAGTAAATCTCCTGTGAATAAAAACGCAGTTTCATAATCGTATAGGCAAATATGTCCTGGTGAGTGACCTGGGGTATGTATAATTTGAATTTTCCTATTTCCAATATCAATCATATCTCCATCTTGTAGTAATTTTGTTGGTGTCCCTTGGAATGGCTCGAATGTTTCAGGTTGAAATGTTTTAGGTGTAGGTAAAGTAATGTCACGAGCGATGTCGTGCCTAATTTGAGTAATAGGGAGTCCTTTTATGCCGTTAATGAGCCAATCTTCTTCTAAAGCATGTACATAGATTTCTTCATATTGTGCGTGGCTACCGATATGATCCCAATGGACGTGTGTTGTGACAACTGTAATGGGTAAGTTTGTTAGTTGGTCCGTTATACGTTTCATATTATCGATACCTAGTCCTGTATCGATAAGAATTGCAGCAGTATCGCCTATAAGTAAGAAGGAATGTACTTTCTCCCAATGTCCATATTCACTAATTGCATATGTATTTTGTGCAATCTGCATTACAGTAAACCAAGGGTCTTGAGGAATAGTCATGTTCTATTTCACATCCTATTGAATGAATTTATATAAATACATTCGCTTTTCGTTGTACCAAACCCTTTTAATAGATGTTTTTATAAAAGTTTACAAAATGGGTAAACGAAGCGTTGAAGTGTTTGTTTGTTTTATGTTAAGATGATGAAGAGATAGTAAACGTTATTGGAAAATGTCTGTTTTTAGATAAACATTTTAAAGGAGTGTTTAGTGTGAGTGATATTTCAGAGAAGTTTTGGGATGCTTCGGTAGAAGAATTGAAGAAAGGGTATGTATTTGAAGCGGAAGCAGAGGAGTATATTTGTTTAGCTTGTGGAGAAGCGTTTATTAAGGGGGTTATTTATCAACATAATCAGGCTTTGTATGAAGCAGAGAAGTTTGTACAATTGCATGTGCAAAATGAACATACGTCTATGTTTGATTATTTATTAAACCTTGATAAGAAGTATACTGGTTTAACGGATTTGCAAAAGAAAATGGTTCAGTTTTTCCATATGGGGCTAAATGATAAAGAGATTGTAAAAGAGATGGATGGCGGAAGTACATCAACCATTCGTAATCATCGATTTACACTTCGAGAGAAAATGAAGCAAGCGAAAGTGTTTTTAGCGTTAATGGAACTGTCAGAAGAAAAATCAAAAGTACAAACGAAATTTGTACCCATTCATAGAACAGCAACGATGGTAGATGATCGTTACAATATTACGGAAGAAGAAAATGATGAAGTATTAAAAGCACATTTTACAGAAGGATTAGATGGACCGCTTTCTACATTTCCGAAAAAGCAAAAGCGTAAATTAATTATATTACGCCATTTAGTGACGAAGTTTGATAGTAATAAAAAGTACACTGAAAAAGAAGTGAATACTGTTATAGAAAGTGTATACCCGGATTTTGTAACTTTAAGAAGATATTTAATTGAATATGGATTTTTAGATAGAACAGCTGATGGAAGCCAATATTGGGTGAAGTTATAATCATAAGGAAAAGAAAATGAATAGAAGCAAATTATTATAACAACTATACAAAGAGATAGAAGTTGAAAAAACAGATTTTTAATAAAAGGAGAAATGAAATTTGAAACCACCTACAGATAACAATAAAGAAGGTGCGGAGTCACATAAGTTAGAAAGTGAGAGTAAACCGATTTGGAAGTCGATGTCCATGTTTTTAGTACCGTTACTATTAAGTAATGTATTACAATCGATTGGACAATTATTCGGTATGGTAGTAGTAGGAAGATGGCTTGGAGTGAATGATTTAGCAGCCATATCAGCATTCTTCCCGCTATTTTTCTTACTCGTTTCATTTGTAATTGGTATTGGTTCAGGTAGTTCTATTTTAATTGGTCAGGCGTTTGGCGCTAAAAACGAAGATCGTTTAAAAGCTATCGTTGGTACGACGCTGACATTTACCTTTATTATTGGAGTTGTGTTGGCGATAGTAGGCAGTATTTTTGCAATGGATATTATGCGCCTTATGGGAACGCCAGAAAATATTATTGATATAAGTGTTCATTATGCACGGATATTATTTATATCGATGCCAGTATTATTTTTATATTTCGCATATACAACATTTATGAGAGGTACAGGAGATTCTAAAACGCCATTTTACTTTTTAATTGTAAGTACAGCGCTAAATATGATTTTATTACCAATTCTTATTTTCGGATGGTTAGGAGCTCCGAAATTAGATGTGTATGGAGCAGCCTATGCTTCTGTTATATCTACAGTGATTACGTTTATTGTCATGTTAGTGTATTTAAAGAAGAAAAATCATCCACTACAATTAGATAGTACGGTAAGAAAATATCTTCGAATGGATGGGGAGTTATTAAAGCTATTGCTACGACTCGGAATTCCAGCGAGTATTAATATGATATTAGTTTCATTATCTGAAATTGCGGTAATCGCGTTTGTGAATCGTTATGGTTCGGATGCAACAGCGGCATATGGCGTCGTGAATCAGGTTGCAAGTTATGTACAAATGCCAGCAGTTAGCCTTGGTATTACAGTTTCCATTTTTGCAGCACAATCAATTGGTGCGAATCAATTTGATAGATTGCAGAAAGTTGTGAAGGCCGGAATTATTATGAACTATGTCATCGGTGGTGTGCTAATATCTCTTATTTACTTGTTCTCAAGAGACATTCTATCACTATTTTTAACGAGTCAAACTACAATTGAAATTGCTCATAGTCTAGTTATGATTACGTTATGGAGTTATTTAATTTTCGGGCATGCGCAAATTATTAGTGCGACAATGCGAGCAAGTGGTACAGTATTATGGCCAACTGTTATCGGCGTTGTATCAATTTGGCTTGTTGAAGTACCTGTAGCGTATTACCTTTCTTACCATACAAGTCTCGGCATAGAAGGGATATGGATTGGGTATCCAGCAGCATTTATTGTCAGCTTAATATTACAGTATGCATATTATAAACTTTCATGGCAGAAGAAACGAATTACACGATTAGTGAGTTAAATCATGCAAATGTCCCTAAGCTATTATACTTAGGGACATTTTTTGTAAGTGTAGGTTTACAAATAGCTTTTTAAAGTGATATCAAAATGTTGTCTAATGAGCTCGTTATCACTCATATAAAACTCCCATGCTTTTTCAGGTTCACCGATAATTTCAAAAGATTCTTCTGTAATATATAAAGCGCAATTATCCTCTAGTGCAATTCCTTCTATATTACCTTGATGGTTTTGTAAAAAGGAATGGAAGGCGTTCATTCTATTTAATTGATTATAATGTGGACAAAATCTTTTGTTCACAATCCCCCAACCGTTACACTCTATATAACCAGAGCCTTCATAATTTGATCGGATACTAGATGTGAACCAACACATAGCACCGGCGCTATACCCCGCAATGAGCGTTCCTTGCTGCAAAGCAAATAATAATTTTTCATCTAGTTTATGTTCTTTCCATTGTGTAAGCATGTGAATGTAGTTCCCACCACCGAGATAAATTAAATCAGCAGACTGAATCATTTCGTCTATTTCATATTTAGAAGGTGTATCAGCTATAGTACATAAAATTTGTACTTCACAGTGTAATTGTTTTTCGAACGCGTCTAAAAATAGCTTTATATAGCTTTCATCATCATGACTAGCTGTAGGAATGAATAATACTTTTGGATACTGTTTATTTGTTAATTCTATAAGTCGCTCATTAATAGGCGAGTGATTTGAATCTTGTAAATCACCGCCACCAATGACAGCTAATTTCATAGTAAAGCACCACCTAATCATTTTTGTTATATAAAAATTCGATAGAAGAGAGTAACATTCCTTCTCTTACGTAATGAATAAGTAGAAAATGCGGTTTAAATATATTGGAATAGTAAAGGTGATGATAGCTATATAGAAGAATGAATTGGAAACACTTTATTGATATATAATACTTCATACTATTGTTTCAAAATATGGAAACAATATGTTTAAATGGATATAACGAAGCATTATTTCATATTGCATTAGTGTTTATATTTTAAAAAGGAATCGGAAATAATAGGGATTTCACAAATCGTTTTTTACTTTTAATAGGAACTTGTATTACAATATGGTAAAATTATTTCAATATATTTATTTAATATAAAAATATAAAGAGGGAGCGTGAAAAAGGTGGATTTTCGATTTGAGTTTGCAACGAAAGTGAAAGAATACTTAGATGATGAGAAGGATGAAAAAATAATAAAAGATGGACATAGAGATATAATTTTTCACTATTTATATGCGTTAGAGGCTGAAATTGGCGTTGTTAAAAATCCTAACTTTACTTTCTTTACATCAGGAAGACGTTCACATATCGTATTAGAAAATATTGAATTTAAAACAGAGGTAAATGTCAAAAGTAACATCATTGAAATTACAAAAATAGTGGATAATGTTGTGATTCCGTTAGATACTATCGTAGCGAAAGATCGGGAATTATTTGCACTTGGACGTAATGAGAAGTTTAGTGTGCAAATATTAGAGCAGTATCTCTTTGATACATTTGGAGAGAAGTTAGGTTTAAAATGAATGGAATGGCCTACGTATTTATAGGTAGTGAATTTTAGTGTATATCATTTTTGTTTGACCTTTCATTTAATTTATACTACAATTCGTAGTGTGAAAGGAGCCACATTATGTTTACTCAAAACTACAAGTTAAATGAGCAAGGATTAAATCACTTTTTTGGACCACTTGAAGCGAAAATTATGGAGATCGTTTGGTCCACCGAGGGTATTACGATTAAAGAAGTGCAGCAGAAATTAAGTGAAGAATCACCTGTGAATTTTAATACGGTCATGACAGTTATGAACAGGTTAGTAGAGAAATTCCACTTAGAAAAACAGACTGTGAAAAGAAGTGGCATATATCGTACTGTACAAACAAAAGAAGAATTCTTATCCAATCAAACGAAGAAGATGACACAGGAATTGATGGGGGAATTTGGAGATTTAGTTGTAAATCATATGTTAGATGAGTTAGAGCAGGCTGATCCGACTTTAATAAAAAAATTAGAAGACAAATTGAGTCAGTTAAAAAAAGAGGATCAATGAAATGAAATGGCAAATGCGTAAAATCGTATTGTTAGCAGTAATTGTTAGTACCCTCTTTTTCAGTATGTTAGTGTATTACGTTACATATCCGTTTCTGTTTCAAAATAAGGCGTTCTTTCTTTCAAATTTTTGCTTGTTTCAATTAGAACAACATATGAAGGAATTATCGCTCATCCGTATTATAATTGCTGGATTACTATTACTTACAGTACTCATAGTATGCAAAAGAATTTGGCGCCAATTTTTCTATAGTCAAAAATTACAAAAAGTACTTATCCCTTTCATTCGAAAAGGAAAACAAATATATATATTGCCGACCGCGGAAGTTGCGGCATTTACAATTGGGTTATTTCGTCCGAAAGTTGTCATGTCAGAAGGCATGCTTCAAACATTTTCAGATGAAGAAATGGATGCGATTATTTTCCATGAAGAATATCATCAAACTAATCGAGATCCATTAAAATTATTTTGTTTTACGTTATTAGCAGAAGGAATGGTGTACATCCCGATATTAAAAGGGTTATTGCAGCGCTATCATGTGTATCAGGAGCTAGCTGCGGATAAGTATGCGATGCGAAAAATGAAATCTAAATTCGAGTTAGGTAGTGCATTATTAAAATTAATTAAAATAAAGACAATGGAAAATCGATGTGTGACAGCTTCATTTGCAAAAACAGCAATAAATTTACGAATCGAGCAAGTGTTAAATGAAAAATTTGTTAAGCTCAATATTCCGTTGCATACGAATTCGGTATATGTAACATTAGGTTTATTCTGTATGTCGATTGTACTTATTGTCGGAGAGTGCATATAGCCTCTTTTTTTAAGAATCAACACTACTCATTGTAGTGTTATAGGGGGAATAAAATGAATGCAGCAGATTTAACAATTTGGCTTGTAGCTGGGGCAGGGGTACTGTCGTTTATATCACCATGTTCTTTACCGCTATATCCATCTTATTTATCGTATATTACAGGTGTGTCTATTCAAGATTTAAAAGAAAATCGTGGAATGATGCAAAAATCAGCGATCATACATACCGTATTTTTTATGATCGGATTTTCGGTTATATTTTATGCGTTAGGCTTATCGGTAAGCTGGATTGGAATAACATTTTCATCTAACCAAAAATTGATTCAACAAATTGGTGGGATTTTCATTGTTTTGATGGGGCTGTTTATGACAGGTTTGTTTCAGCCTAAGTGGCTTATGGCAGAGAAAAAGGTACAGTATAGAAGTAAATCGACTGGATATATTCGCTCGATTTTAGTCGGTATGACATATGCAGCGGGTTGGACGCCATGTGTTGGACCGATATTTTCAGCTGTACTCATGCTTGGGGCGACGAATCCTGAAGGTGCACTTCTTTATATTACAGCGTATACCCTTGGGTTTGCGGTTCCGTTTTTCGTGATGGCATTCTTTATTGGGAAGGTAAAATGGATCGTTACATATGCCAATGTCATGATGAAAATTGGTGGCGGAATGATGATTGTAACAGGAATTTTATTGTATACAAATCAAATGACGAAAATTACAGCATTCTTTATTCGTCTATTCGGTGGATTTACAGGCTTTTAATAATGAGGAGGAAGAAAAGTGAAGAAGCTAATTGTGATTATACTGGCCGGGGCACTAATTTGGGCCGGAGTTAATTTTTATAATATAAAGAAAGAAGAAAAAGAAAGAAAAGCAAAACAAGCGGAGTTACAAGAAACAGAAGTATTACCACAAGTAGGATTTAAAGCGCCAAACATAACGTTAAAAGGGTTAGACGGGAAGCTGTATTCGTTAAATGATGCAAAGGGAAAGCCATATCTTATTAATTTTTGGGCATCATGGTGTGGTCCATGTGAAATGGAGGCACCTGACTTAGTTCATATGTATGACAAATATAAAAAGGATGTTGAAATTTTTGCGGTAAATGCGACAATCGGAGATCCAGTACAAGAAGCGAGCGCATTTGCAGATCGTCACGGATTTAAGTTTCCTGTTTTACTAGATATGGACGGAGTAGCTGGATTAGATTATAAAGTATTTTCGTTACCAACGACATTTTTTGTTAATAAAGATGGAATTATCGTAGAGCAAGTGCGAGGCGTATTACCTCCAGATCAATTAGAAGAGAAATTTAAGAAATTAATTGAGAGTTAAAGAGGGGATTTTGTATTGATGGAGTGGATCGTGAGGTTACAACCTGTATCTATTATAATTGGAAGTCTATTTGGGTTTATGTTGATGAAACGAAAGATGAAGAACGAAAGTGTACCATATGAAAAAATGATGGATGCAGTAACAAATGCTTTTCTTGTCATCGTATTTGTATGGAAATTTGCACCGGCAATTATAAATCCAGTATGGGCTTTTAGGTCGCCATTGCAGGCACTATTAGCTGTAGGAAGTATGCAGCATATTATAGCAGGATGTGTAATTGCGAGTATATACATTGTTTGGAAAAGTAAAAAGGGACAATTTTCGCTTCGTATTTTACTTGATGCATTACCTATTGGACTATGTATGAGTATTATTTTTTATTTTCTATTCAACCACAAAATAGGTGTACAAACGACATTGCCTTGGGGTGTGAAAATATATGAATCTAAATTTTTATATCATCCTATTTTCGCATACGAGATCATCCTTACCCTTTGTATAATCGGCTTGTTATGGATGAAAAATGAAAGGCTCGGAAATGGAAAGAATATAAGCGTTTTTCTAATTATTGAAGGGGTTGCTCATATCATTATTTCGCTTGTTAGTGAACAAAATTCGGTTTTATTTGGTTTATCAGCACAGCAAATAATGAGCTTCTTTGTTATTAGTTTAGGGATTATGTTCGTGCCGAAAAAATAAAAAGGTAGCCACATATGGAGTGTGTCCATGCGTGGCTATTTTTTTATTTTGTATTAAAAAATCGGCGGAGTAACAGAAAATAAAACAATTGCATTTTTCTCAAATTGATTTACCCATTTATGTTTTAAATAAGCGGGTATTTTTACGCTATCACCCGTTTCTAATATGTATTCTTCTTCGTTTAAGTACAATGTGATTTTCCCGTCTAATACGTATGCTAACTCTTCACCTTTATGTTCTAGTACATTTTCTGATGAAGCTGTATTTGGCGGAACAGTCATAATTGCTGTTGCTAAATTTCCTGTGAAATCAGGTGATAACAATTCATATGATAAATTATCAATAATCATTTTTTTTCGTTTATGAGAACGTACAATTAAATCGTCTGTATTTGTATCTTCCAGTAAAAAGCTAAATGTTGGTACATCAAGAGCTTTAGCGAGTACTTTTAATGTTTGAATAGAAGGGTTAGCAGACCCACGCTCAATTTGACTTAACATAGATGGTGTAATACCTGCCATCGTTGCTAGTTCTTTACTCGTTAAACCTTTTTCTTTTCTTTGCTTTTCAATCTTTTTACCAATATCTATATTTTCCATAATGAAAGGCTCCTTACTAATTGTTAAATTATATTTTAAAAAATTAAATTAAAATTAACTTAAGTGAATGATTTATGTTAAACTATATTAAAATTAATTTAATTATAATTTATTGAATCGTAAGCTACAAGGTTATGAGGAGGAAGAGAAATGAAGGAAATAGAGAAATTAAAAGAGGAATATCCACTATTAAATAAATTAATCGCAACAGAAGAAGTGTTTTGGGTAAATCCGAACATGGAAAAGTATGAAACGGCAATAAAAGATTCCCCATTGAATGAAGAGAATGTAAAAGATGCGGAAGAGAGGTTAAAGCGTTTTGCACCGTACATTGCGAAAGTTTTTCCAGAAACGAAAGAAACGGGCGGCATTATAGAATCACCTTTAGTGAAGATACCTACTATGAAACAGTCTTTAGAGAAAAATTATGGGAAACCTATATTAGGTGAATTACTATTAAAATGTGATAGCGGGCTTCCGATATCAGGATCCATTAAAGCTAGAGGCGGCATTTATGAAGTGCTGAAGCATGCGGAGAAATTAGCTTTGCAGCATGGAATGTTAACAGAAGAAGATAATTATTCCATTTTAGACAGTGATACATGTAGAGAGTTTTTTGCAAAATACTCAATTGCGGTAGGTTCTACCGGTAATTTAGGACTAAGCATTGGGATTATGAGTGCAAAACTAGGTTTTAACGTAACTGTTCATATGTCAGCAGACGCAAAAGAATGGAAAAAAGATTTATTAAGAAGTAAAGGTGTAGACGTTATTGAATATGAAGCTGATTATAGTAAAGCAGTAGAAGAGGGGCGTCAGCAAGCGGATGCAGATCCTAGCTGTTATTTTGTAGATGATGAAAACTCCCATGATTTATTTTTAGGATACGCAGTAGCAGCATCGCGATTACAAAAGCAATTAGAAGAGTTAGAGATTGTAGTAGATGAAGATCATCCTTTATTCGTTTACCTTCCGTGCGGAGTAGGAGGCGGACCTGGCGGAGTCGCATTTGGTTTAAAGTTATTGTATAAAGACAACGTGCACTGTTTCTTTGCGGAGCCTACGCACTCTCCATGTATGTTACTCGGTTTAATGACAGGACTTCATGATAAAATTGCTGTTCAAGATGTCGGGATTGATAATGTAACAGACGCGGACGGACTAGCGGTAGGAAGACCGTCTGGATTTGTCGGTAAAACGATGGAACCATTTTTGAGTGGGAATTACACAGTAAGTGATGAAGAGTTATATAGATTATTAAAAGAACTAGCTGATACGGAAAATATTTATTTAGAGCCTTCTGCGTTAGCCGGCATGATAGGACCAATGAAAGTATGTAAAGAAGATGAGTATTTACAGAAGCAACAGTTAATGGAGAAGATGAAGAAAGGTACTCATATTGTGTGGGGAACTGGCGGTAGTATGGTTCCAGAAGATGTGATGAATGGGTATTATAAAACAGGTGAGTCATTAACAATATTAGAAAAATGAGGCTAATTGTGGCCTCATTTTTTATTTATATGACATATGTATTATTATAAATTCTTTGTTATTTTCGCATTAGTTCATTATAGTATAGATATAAAGAACGAATATCAAATAAATATAACAAAAAGCATTATTTTACATAATAAGAGGATGTGTATACGATGTCATTACAGACTAAATATATAGCGGGTATTTCGCTTGGGGTTATGGGAGTAGGTTTTGCGGCTTCTATTCCTTTTCAAGGAACGGTAGCAGGTGAGATTATACAAGGGGGATTTGAAGCTGGATTAGTTGGCGGACTTGCGGATTGGTTCGCAGTTACAGCATTATTCCGTCATCCGATGGGAATTCCAATTCCACATACAGCGTTATTACCTAAAAATCGTAAACGAGTAACGAAAGGGCTCATTCATACGTTAGAAAATGAGTGGCTGACGAAAGAAAGTATTACGAATAAAGTAAAAGAAATGCAGCTAGCGCAAATGGTACTGCAAATTGCTGAAAGAGAAATGCAGTCTGACGCTGTGAAAAAGGGAATTGTAACAATTGCTGAGAAGGCGATTGTTACAATAGATACGGAAAAATTAGCGGTTATTATTGAAAAAGAATTAAAAACGTATTTGCATACAATTAATACAAGTAACATATTACAAGTGCTTGTCGATCAACTAGTTGTGCAAGAATATGATGAAAAGACACTTGATTACATTTTAGTAAAAGTGAAAGATTGGACAGCGCAAGATGAAGCGCGTTACCAGCTCGGAAGCTTAGGTATGAAGGCGATGGAAAACATAAAAGTAGATGGATTTTTACAGTTTACTTTGAAATCGTTTATGAATATTGTAGATGAAGATAAAATTGGCGGCATTTTGCAGAAATTTATTATTAGCAATATTAACAGCTTACAAGATGCAGATAATAGCACAAGACAACTTATATTAGCGAAAATTCGTCAAGAAATTATAAATGTAAAAGAAAATGAAGCTTTACTGCAGGAATTAGAAAATTGGAAAGAAAAATGGATTGCCAATTGGGATGCTACTGACAAAATTAAAGAGATGCTGGGGCAAGTACAACAAAGGGCAATTACTTTTGTGAAAAATGAAGAATTTACGGATAAATATGTTATGCCATTTTTACAAAAACAAATGAATAAAATAAAAGAAGATGAACAGACTGTTCAAAAAATAGAAGAGTGGTTACAAAAACAAGTTGTCACACTTGTGGAAAAGAATCATTCGAAAATCGGAAAACTTGTACAAGAAAATCTTGATAAGTTAGACGATAAAACGTTAATTGAAATGATTGAAAATAATGTCGGTAAAGATTTGCAATGGATCCGAGTAAACGGAGCGGTTTGCGGATTTATGATTGGATTAGTATTAGAAGGAATCAAAGCGATTATATGAGAAAAACCTTCCACAATTGTGGAAGGTTTTTTATTTTTCAATAATACTCATATTTATATTATAAGCTTTTTCAATATTTAACTTGTACGTCCCATTGCCTGTTTTAATCGAATTTTTATACCAATGTTCTTGCCCGTTGAATTCTGGATTTTCTTCTGAAGTATTATCTTCTTTTTTCGTTAAATCTTCAACTTGTTCCCAAGGAGTGCTTCCGTGTGCTTCTTTTTTGTTTGTTACGGCGATTAAAGACACATCACTTTCTTTTGCTAAATGAACAGATACATTTGAACTTTCTTGTACAAACCAATTATTTTGTAATTGACCTGGATAAAGGGATAGTTCGTTATTTGAAGCACGAACTTCTACATTTTTATTTTGCGGAAGAACGAGTGTTTGTTTTACCTGTGGTGCTGAATTCCATAACGTATGTTGAACTGGTAATGATTTCAAAGTGATATACATCGTTTCCCCAGCTGTTTGAACTGAAAGGAAATCTTCTTGTTTTAAATTAAGTTTTTCATTAGCTTTCGTTGTCATTTCATATGTTCCAAGAAGGTGAATTTGATTTGTATCATTACCCTCTATTGTTAGAGGATAATGCCCTGCATCCACTACGATTTTTTTGATAGATTCAGGTATATCAAGTTGTCCACTTGGAATATTACTCGTTTGCTGAGTGGTATTAATAGAATGACGAACTTCATCTAGTAATCCAGTTGATAATAAACAGTAAAAAGCAATTCCAGCGCTTCCTAAAACACCGATAAAGAAAATACTAAAAATATCATATTTAATAAAAGATTGTTCCTTCTTAGAAAATAGAAGGTATAGTAAAATTTCCACGCCAAGTATGACAAGTAAAACAGGCCACCAAGCTGTTAAGGAATCTAATACCTCAGTACCTTTTATAACTGAAAATAGTAAGAAGCAACCTAATGCAATAATAGAAAGCCCCATTGAAAATGTTCCAACGCGCCATGTTCTCATTCTTTTGTACCACCTTTGTTTTCTTTATTTCCAAGTAACAATTTAAAGCCGCCACCAATTAAGAGGAGTGCAACGATAGATGTTTGGAAATAGCGATAATACAGTTCGCTAAGATGAATGTTAAATATAGTTGCAAAGTAATCGTTCAAAATAGGAAGGACTGTTTGATCTAATAAATAATAACCACCGAGTGTAATTAACCCAATACCGATCCATCTTTGATGATTGATAAAATAATCAATGATAGGTTCGTCATTTACACGTTCTTTTCCATACTTTGCGGTTTGCTGTAAAGCGTCAAAAAAGCTATAGAACCAAATGATTGGAACTAAAAATAAAAACGCTGAAAGTCTTAATAAGTCGAGTAAATATATGGAAAGTAAAAAGGCTGCCATAAGCTGAAGGCCGCGGCGTTGTAAGCCTAAATACATATGTCCTGCTCCGGGGAACATCGCTAAAATAGAAGCGAATGTTTTATTCTTCTTTCCTTGTTCACGATGCTCTTCAAACTCTTCGAAAATAGTACGATCATCTAGTTGCTCGCCACGTTCTTTTTTCTGGAGTTGCTGAACAACATCAAAGAAATTGTAAATCCATAAAACAGGTAATGTAATAAGGAAGATAAGGAAACTTTCTTGCGATGTTAAAAGTGCAACGAAAATAATCATACTTCCGATTCCTGTGCAAGCTACTAAAAATGTAAGTCCACGTTGCATAAGTCCTAATTGAAAATGTCCAAGTCCAGGGATGATTGATAGAAGAATGATATAAAATCGTTCGCTTTCTTTAGAGGACTCTGTAAATTCTCCTGCAGCTTGTTTTTTCGATTGGTTAATAATAGTGATAACTAAATCTAATAAATTGATCGCCCATAAGACGACTAGTAAAAATAGAGAAAGAAAAGCAATATCACGCGCACCTAATGCTATTGTACAAAATGCTGCAAAGATAAATAGAAATACAGCCCCTCCGCTATATAAAATAAACCGTCCAAATTTCTTTAAATATAAATGTCCAAGCCCGGGAATTAGCCCTAATACAAGTGCTAAAAAGGGATTTTTATTCATGCTTTGAACCTCCGTCCTTTTTTGATGTGTCTACCGATTTGTTTACAATTTGTTGTGAGATAGAAGACTCGTTATGTTTTGAAGATTTCTCGAAATTTGATGTCGCTGTGAAAATATACTGGAATAAACCACTTACCATAAAAATAATTGTAGCCGCAGTCGCAATTATGTAGTGAATAATGGTGCGCTTTAGTGAGTTTGTTTTTATATTTTCATTAGGTTGTAGCGTTTCAAAATTAATTTCCGTCATAACTTCGTTCGTAAATGAATCATCATTTATCATTGGAAGGTTTTCATGTTGTTCATCGATACTTTCCATATAAAGTGCTAAACAATGATCACATTCATAAAGGTGTTCTTCCATAGATTCACGTTCATTGCTTTCTATAAAATCTAAAGTATAATTGCGCCAATCCTCTTTTGAATAATGCATCATAGAAACTCTTCCTCCTTCCAATGTTTTTTAATCCATTTTCTTGCCCGGTACAGTTTCATTTCGACTGTTTTCACTTCGATGTTTTCCTGTAAAGAAATTTCTTGATAACTTTTTTCTTCTAAGTAATGTGCGAGAACGACGTCACGGTAATTTTCGGGAAGTTCTCTCAGTTTTTGAGCAATGAGTAATTTTTGCTCTTTCGTCAATAATAAAGCCTCAATATTCTGAGAGGATTTTATATTTTCCTCAGTGTCTTTACATAAGGAGAGTTCTTCATTTTCTCTAGCTTTCTTCCTTTTATAATCAATAGCGTGATTGGTGGCAATACGTGCCATCCACGTTTTTAATCCGCGAAATTGATAATTTGGGAGAGAGGCGTGAATTTTTAAGAATACTTCTTGTGTAACATCTTTCGCATCTTCTTCATGTCTTAAAATAGAAAAGATAACTTGAAAAATATAATGACGATATGTTTGCACAAGGATACGAAAAGCATGTTCGCTTCCTTGCTGTGCTTTTTCAATTAATTGTTTTTCCTCAATGGGTCTCTCCCTCCTTTTTGACGCATTCTATTATATAGACGTAAGAAATGATTGGTCACCCTACACATGTTGTAAAAAAAGAATAATATATTTTTAGGAAGGAAGCTATATGAAAAAAGGTGTGAAAAAATGGTAAAAAGAAGTATATAATGAGCAAGTGGGAAATGTTACGTGAAGAAAGGATGTGAATGTTAGTAGGGGAAGGTCCATACTAACAAACATGAAAATTAAAATATTAATAGCGGATGATAATTCTTTTATTAGAGAAGGCATGAAAATTATTTTAAATACATATGAAGAGTTCGAAGTGGTAGATACAGTAAATGATGGGAAAGAAGCAGTGGAATATTGTAAAAAGAACGACGTTGATATCGCTCTTTTAGATGTCCGCATGCCAAATATGAACGGGGTAGAGGCAACGAAATTTATTTGTGAAGAAACGGAAACGAAACCACTAATTTTAACGACGTTCGATGATGATGAATATATTTTGGACGCAGTGAAGAACGGGGCGAAAGGTTATTTATTAAAAAATAATGATCCAGAGCGTATTCGTGATGCAATAAAAGGAGTATATAACGGTCAAACTGTTATGCAAGATGTAGTGCTTGATAAAATTAAGAGCAATTTAATGGAGAGCAAAGAGGACGAATGCAAAATAGATACAAGTCTTTTTACAGAAAGAGAACTTAGTATTATCGCATTAATTGCGAAAGGTTTCTCGAATAAAGAAATTTCAAAGCAACTTTTCATATCAGAAGGAACGATTGCAAATTATATTACATCAGTTTTAGGGAAAACTGGACTTGAACATCGCACACAAATTGCAATTTATTATTTAACAGGGAAAGTAGATTAAAGATATGGAATTTTGGTTAATTGTAAGTAAATTAATTGTCTTTATATATATTGTGTTTAGTTACATTTATTTAAATGTTGTGAACTTACCATGGATTATACTTACTTTGCTTTTATATCTTTCTGTAAATGTGCTGATCTCTATATTTAAACAAGATACGTACAAAAACATATTATCTAGTCTGTCAATTGGCATAGTTATATTATTTACATGGAAGGTTCATCCGTTTTTTATTTTATTTTTACCATTGAACTTATATGAAGTTATATTTCGTTATATAGAGAAGAAATGGCAGCTCTTTATCATTATGATGATTCCTATTATCTTTACAGAAGAAAGTATTCGAATGACATATGGATTAATTGTTACATTTTCTTTTATTGTATTAACTATGGCAGAACGGTATATATCGCGTGTATTAAAGCTTGAATCACAAAATGATAAGATGCGAAAAGATATGCAGCGGCTGACGAAAAGCTTACATGAAAATAAAGAGTACATAAAGCAATCAGAGTACACATTTAAGTTAGAAGAGAGAAATCGGTTGTCACAAGAAATTCATGATAAAATTGGCCACTCGATGACAGGGGCGCTAATTCAAATGGAAGCAGCAAAGAGGTTAATGGGGATAGATAAAGAAAAATCTGCCGAGTTATTACAAAATGCAATTCATATATCGAAAGATGGAATTGAAAGTATTCGGGTTACATTAAAAAATATGAAGCCGCCAACTGAGCAAATTGGTATTCATCGTATGAAATTATTCATAGAGGAATTTGCCGGTAAACATGATATAAATATTCCTTTCGTATATAAAGGGAATTTAGATATGATTTCTCCAATTCAGTGGAAGATTATCGGTGAAAATGTTACGGAGGCACTAACGAACGCGATGAAATATGCTGATGCGACAGTCATTTCAATCGATATTCATGTACTTAACAAGATGGTGAAAGTACAGGTGAAGGATAATGGAAAAGGTGCAGCTCTCGTTAAGAAAGGTCTCGGGATTATGGGGATGGAGGAGCGAACAGCATCAGTAAACGGAAAAATTATTGTAGACGGAAGAAGTGGTTTTTCAGTAACGATGCTGTTGCCCATATAGGAAATTATGACGAGGATGAATCATCTCATATGAAAAAAGTGAATAATCTCATGCGAAAAGAATGAACTTCTGCACTGAGCAGGTTCATTTTTTTTGTTTATACTAAAAGCAGAGAAACCGAAATAGGGGTGAAATGATGAATACATTAGAAATTAAAAATTTAACGAAAAAATTTGGTGATTTCATCGCGGTAGATAATATGTCTTTATCTATTAAAGAAGGAGAGATATTTGGCTTTTTAGGATCAAATGGTGCTGGTAAGAGTACAACGATAAATATGATTGCTGGATTGCTAAGAAGTAATGAAGGTGAAATTAGCATACTAGGAAAAAATATAAAGAAACATAATCGATTTGCCAAAATGAACATCGGTATCGTTCCGCAAGATATTGCGATTTATGAAGAGTTAACTGCCTATGAAAATGTGAAATTCTTTGCTGGATTGTACGGGTTAAGAGGAGCTGAGCTAAAAGCGAGAGTAGAGGAAGCACTTCAATTTGTAGGGCTTAGTGATAAGCATAAAAGTTACCCGAAAAACTTTTCTGGCGGGATGAAACGAAGACTGAATATTGCTTGTGCGATTGCTCATAGACCGAAGTTAATTATTATGGATGAGCCGACAGTTGGAATTGATCCGCAGTCAAGAAACTATATCCTTCAGTCTGTTCGGAAATTAAATGAAATGGGAAGTACTATTATTTATACGAGTCACTACATGGAAGAAGTAGAAGAGATTTGTTCGAAAATAGCAATTGTAGATCACGGTAAAGTGATTGCAGAAGGAACGAAAGAACAGTTAAAAGCGATTATTACTGATACGAAAGACATTTGGGTTGAAGTGAAGTCAGTAGAAAATTTAGATGTAGAAAAGTTAAAAGAGATAAACGGTGTGAAAGCTGTTCAAGTTGAAGAGAACGTAATCAAGGTAAACTCGGATGCAGGAGTAAATAATTTAAATAAAATTATTCAGCATTTCATTAATCATGACATTGAAATTCGTTCGTTAGAGGAGCAGGCCCCGAACTTAGAAACAGTATTCCTTACGTTGACTGGAAGAAACTTACGAGATAAATAAAAGGTAAATGAAGAAAAGGTAAAGGGAGGTTCATCAATTGAACATCTTCAATATTGCAGTTATGCATATTAAAAGAGATTTCAGGGACGTAAGAACTTTAGTTTTTATGTTAGCATTTCCGATTGTACTAATGCTTGTGTTAGGAACAGCGTTAACGAATGCATTTGATAGCGATAGTCAAGCGATTAAAGATATACAAGTGCTCTACAAAGATGAAGCAAGTAGCACATTTTCTCAAACGTTCGAAGCATTTACGAAAGAAGTCGATAAATCGGGTATTCATTTTAAAAAAGCTTCCGGCAGTATAGATGGGAAAGAAGAAGTGAAGCAAAATAAATATGCTGCTTATGTAGAATTAAATAAAGATGGTGCGAAATTTTACGGAAGTGACAAAAGTAGTATTGAGGGAAGTATTGTGGAAGGCATGCTTACAACATTTATTGATAAGTACAATGTAGCGGCCGAAGTTGCAAAAGTTGATCCTAGTAAGGTGAGCGTGGTTATTTCAAGCGGAAATCATAATGATTATATAAAAGAAACATCTTTACAAGCTGCGAAAAAGCCAGGTTCTATGGATTACTACGCGGTTGTAATGACAACGATGATTGCACTATATGCTGCGATGGGAGCGAGTTCTTTAATTCGAGGAGAACGAATACGTAAAACAGGAGATCGTCTCATTGCTGCACCTATAAGTAAGGCTGAAATATTCATTGGAAAAGTACTTGGTAGCCTAGTAGCAAATGCTCTGTGCATATTACTCGTCATGTTATTTAGTAAATTTGTTTTTCAAGCGAATTGGGGCGACCATCTTGGAATCATATTTCTTATTTTATTAACACAAATTTTTCTAGCAATTAGCTTCGGTTTAGGAATTGGATATATTACAAAAACACCGGAATCATCTAGAGCGATTATTATGGTTATTGTGCAATTAGCCTCTATTTTTGGTGGTGCATATTTCGTAATAGAAGAAAATTTCGTTACGAATTTATCACCATTAACGTGGGCAAACACAGCTGTTATGAAAATTATTTATGCAAATGATGTAGGAGCAGCACTACCGGTAATATGTTTAAACCTTGGCATTTCAGCACTCTTTTTATTAATTGCAATTATTGCATTACGTAGACGGGAGGGGCTATAGTATGAAAGATATTTTATGGCTCATACAAAAAACGTTATCTGTACTTTTGAAAAATAAAAAAGGGTTATTCATTATTATTAGTTTGCCGATAATCGGAACACTTATCTCCTTCTCGATGTATGGGAATATGGGGCAAGGGACGTTAAATATCGGGGTTATTAATAAAGAAAATCAATCTATAGCAAATGATACGGTGAAATTTTTAGAAGGATTAAATCATGTAAAGGTAAGTAAAATTAAAGAATCTGAAGTAGAAGACAAACTCACTTCCAAAAAACTTGATGGAGTTATTACATTAGATTCTGGTTTTTCAAAAAGTGTTCGAGAAGGGAAACCAAATCATATTGAAATTTCATCGATTAAAGGTGATCAAGTAACAGGATTTATAAAATCATATTTATACAATTATATTGATAATGTAGCAGCTATTAGTAAAGTAGCAGGAACAGATCAAAGTGCATTTGATACTATGTACGCAGGATATCAAAAAGGTTCATTTAAAATGAAAACTGAGACGCTAGAAGATACTTCGAAAAATAAAGATATGACAAACCAAACGATGGGTTACCTTATTATGTTTATGCTATTTTCAGCAGCGAACTTATCAGGTTATATTTTAAAAGAAAAAGAAAATAGAACGTATTTTAGACTCTTATCAACGCCGATAGATGGGAAGAAATTCATATTATCTAATGTCGGGGTAAATATGCTGCTATTAACAGTACAAATTCTGATTACAATCCTATTCCTAACGAATGTTTTTCATACGAATATCAATATGCCTTTCATAGTGATGCTTGGCGTACTCATGCTATTTGCTTTAATAGCGATTGGAATATCGTTAGTGCTTGTCGCTTTTTCGAAAAACTCAGCATCGGCAAATGCACTGCAAAATATGATCATTGTACCGACATGTTTACTCGCTGGATGTTATTTTCCATATGATATTATGCCGAAAGCAGTGCAAAAAGTAGCTGATTTTCTTCCGCAAAGATGGCTATTAGATACGGTATCAAAACTACAACAAGGAATTCCAGTTTCAGATTTGTATTTAAATATTTTAATCCTAATTGCCTTTGCGGTAGCATTCTTCTTAATTGCTACTTATAAGTTTGGAAGAAATAATGATGCGAGAAACTTTGTTTAATGGAGAAAGGGTGTGACGTTAAGTCGCATCCTTTTTTGTATGGAGCATGAAATTTAAATTGGAATGACAAAATAGAAGAGTGGAAAGAAAATGAGCGGAAGGAAATCAAAATGATAAAAAAAATATTGCGAGTTACTTCTATTGTAATTACTATTTTCGTTTTTGTTTTAATTTGGATGCATATTGACGTTACGCTCGGAAGAAAAATGGAAGTCGGGAAAAATATGCCGACAGAGTACGCTCCTCATTATAGTGATTTTCAATTATATGTAGAAGGAAAGTCATTTTATAAACAGTTATTTACTGATATAAGAGAGGCGAAGCAATCTATTTACACGTACTTTTTTATTTTGTCGGATGATAAAAGTAGCCATACTTTTTTAAACTTATTAAAAGGGAAGGCAAAAGAAGGAGTAAACGTCTATTTATCAGTTGATCGCATTAATGATTTATCATTTGAAAGAAAGATGAAAAATGAATTGCGGGAAAGTGGTGTGCATTTTACATATAGTAGAAAACCTGAATTGCCATTCGGATTTTATTCACTTCACCATCGTAATCATCGCCGTATTACGACCATTGATGGGGAGATTGGCTATACGGGTGGTTTTAATATGGGAGATGAGTACTTAGGAAAAGATAAGCGATTTGGATATTGGCGTGATTATCATGTGCGGCTTAGAGGAGAAGGAGCGAAAGATTTAGAAGAGCAATTCGCTTTAGATTGGAAACGAGATACGAAAGAACATATAAAAAGAAGTGCGAATAAAGCTAGTAAAGGGAATACATTACATACGATGACTAGCTATAATGGACATTACGTCGCTGAAAAGTATATCGAATTAATAAAACAAGCGAAGCATTCAATTGTCATTACAACGCCTTATTTTATAGCGAAAAATAAAGAACTGATGAATGCTTTAATTGAAGCGCAAAAACGTGGTGTTACAGTGAAAATACTTTGGTCATATAAACCAGATATTCCTCTTATTAAAGAGGCAGCGTATCCTTATATTCGTCAAGCAGTTAATAACGGAATTACGGTATATGGTTATAAAAAAGGTATGTTTCATGGAAAGTTAATGCTGATTGATAATGAACTAACTGTTATCGGCACAACGAACATAACTGCACGTAGCTTCTATATAAATGATGAGATGAATTTGTATATTCATGGTGGAACTATCGTTTCAGAAGTGAATAAGGCGTTAACAGAAGATTTTCGTGATTCGAAAGAGATGACGAAAGATTTTTTTGAGAAGTTATCATTTTGGGAGCGTTGTAAGGAGAAATTGGCGGGATTTGTTGATTTTTATTTATAAAGATTAATGGAAAAGGATGTCTTTTATAGACACCCTTTTTTAATGAGAAATAATTAGTTTTCATGCACAAGCAATGAAGCATCATCATTAATCAATGTCCCGACATGCTCACCTAAGCAAATTCTTTTCATAACTCCAGGCTCATCAAAGTTAAAGACGTGTGCTGGCAAATTATAATCACGGGCAAGTAATAAAGCGGCTTGATCCATGACTTGAATGTTTTGCTTAACAACATCGTTATAGTTTAGTTTTCTGTACATTTTCGCTGATTTATTATGTTTTGGATCACTAGTAAAGACGCCATCTACTCCTTGTTTTGCGACTAATATTGCGTCACTATTCATTTCAATGGCTCTTTGAACACTTGGATAATCTGTCGTAACGAACGGTTGCCCGTTACCGCCGCCAAAAATGACAACATAACCGTTATCTAAATGATGTACTGCTCTGAGGCGAATATAAGGCTCTGCTACTGCATTAAACGGGATGGAAGTCATAACGCGTACTTCTCTATCTGTTTTACTTGTTAAAACGCCGCGAAGCATTAAGCTGTTGATAATTGTACCTAACGTACCGATATTATCAGCTTCTACACGATCAATTCCCCATTCTTCAGCTAGATGACCTCTGAAAATGTTACCGCCGCCGATGACAATGGATACTTCGATACCTAAGTCAATAATGGATATAATTTCGTTTGCGATATGTTCTAATCGTTTGGAGTTAAAGCTATTTCCGGATTGATCGGCAAGTGCACCGCCGCTTAATTTAATTAAGACTCTTTTATATGGCTTCATAACAATTCCCCCTATATAGATCGCAATAAAAAAGGAACAAAGGCAAATGCCTTTGTTCCTTTTTTAGAAAATGAAAAAGAAAAGAAGAAGATAAGACGAATTTTTGTACATAATTTTTCATACTATCCACTCCTTTTCATTTTGATTTGTTGTAAGTATATATCTTTTTGATTATACGAAACAATCTGATTGCTTATCAAGTATATTTTATTTCTTTTTAATGAAAAGGTGTCAATGAAAAAGAAAAGAAAAATTTTCGAATTTTTTGTGACGAACTTGTAGGTTTTTGTATGATTTTGTAGGTTCGCCTATAAGATGTGTGAGTAAGCTTTTATAAATACGAAATGAAAGCGTTCGCATGAAGGGGATGAACATAAATGAAAAAATTCGGATTGGCAACACAAATTTTTGTCGCGCTTGTTTTAGGGATTGTAGTAGGGGCAATCTTTTATGGCAATAAAACGGCGATTTCTTATATCACACCAATTGGGGATATATTTATTCACTTAATTAAAATGATTGTAGTACCAATTGTTATTTCAGCATTAATTGTTGCGGTAGCTGGTGTAGGAGATATGAAGAAGCTTGGGAAACTGGGCGGTAAGACAATTCTTTATTTCGAAATTATTACGACGATTGCTATTTTAATGGGATTACTTGCAGCGAATATATTCCAACCAGGTACTGGCGTTGATATGAGTAATTTACAGCAAAGTGATATTTCTTCTTATAAACAAACAGCAGATGCAACAGAGAAGAAAGGCTTTGCAGAAACGATTGTTCATATTGTACCGAAAAACGTATTTGAATCGATTGCACAAGGTGACTTATTACCGATTATTTTCTTCTCAGTATTATTCGGTTTAGGAGTTGCGGCAATTGGAGACAAAGGAAAGCCCGTCTTTAACTTCTTTGAAGGTGTACTCGAAGCGATGTTTTGGGTTACAAATCAAGTTATGAAATTTGCACCATTTGGTGTATTCGCATTAATTGCAGTTACGGTTGCAAAATTTGGTGTAGCAACACTACTTCCTTTAGGAAAACTAGTGCTAGCTGTATACGTAACTGTTATACTATTCGTTGTGATTGTATTAGGTATTAATGCACGAATGGTTGGCGTAAACATTTTTACATTAATGAAAATTTTAAAAGAAGAACTTATTCTTTCATTTACGACAGCAAGTTCAGAAGCTGTTTTACCTAATATAATGAGAAAAATGGAAGAGTTCGGTTGTCCAAAGGCAGTTGCCTCTTTCGTTATTCCGACAGGTTATACATTCAACTTGACTGGATCGGCTATTTATCAAGCGTTAGCGGCATTGTTTGTTGCACAAATGTACGGTGTGCACATGTCACTGACAGAGCAAATTACGTTATTATTCGTTCTCATGTTAACATCCAAGGGTATGGCGGGAGTTCCAGGTGCATCGTTCGTTGTTGTATTAGCAACGTTAGGTTCAATGGGATTACCACTAGAAGGTATAGCGTTAATTGCGGGAATTGACCGCATTTTAGATATGATTCGCTCATCTGTCAATGTATTAGGAAATGCATTAGCGGCCATTGTTATGTCGAAGTGGGAAGGCGAATTCGATAATGAGAAAGCAAAACAATATGTAGAAACAGTCAAAGAAACAAAAGCAGCATAAGAAATCGTTAAGGAGTGAATAATCATGGCAACATTAACTGAAGTTAAAAATGGTGTTCGAATTGAAAAAGATTTTTTAGGTGAAAAAGAAGTGCCAAACTATGCATACTACGGCGTACAAACAATGCGTGCAGTAGAAAACTTCCCAATTACAGGATACAAAATCCATGAAGGCTTAATTAAAGCATTCGCAATTGTAAAAAAGGCTGCAGCGCTTGCTAATACAGATGTAGGAAGATTGGAATTGAACAAGGGCGGCGCGATCGCAGAAGCCGCTCAAGAAATTCTTGATGGAAAATGGCATGATCATTTCATCGTAGATCCAATCCAAGGCGGAGCAGGTACTTCAATGAATATGAATGCAAATGAAGTCATTGCCAATCGTGCTCTTGAATTATTAGGAATGGAAAAGGGAGACTATCATTATATTAGTCCAAATAGTCATGTAAACATGGCGCAATCAACAAACGATGCATTCCCAACGGCGATTCATATTGCAACATTAAATGCATTAGAAGGCTTATTACAAACGATGGGTTATATGCACGATGTATTTGAATTAAAAGCAGAGCAGTTCGATCATGTTATTAAAATGGGTCGTACACATTTACAAGACGCTGTGCCAATTCGTCTTGGACAAGAATTTAAAGCGTATTCTCGCGTACTTGAACGTGATATGAAACGTATCAAGCAATCACGTCAACATCTATATGAAGTAAATATGGGAGCAACTGCAGTTGGTACAGGCTTAAATGCAGATCCAGAATATATTGAAGCAGTTGTAAAACATTTAGCTACAATTAGTGAACTGCCACTTGTTGGTGCAGAAGACTTAGTAGATGCAACGCAAAATACGGATGCATACACAGAAGTATCAGCAGCACTGAAAGTATGTATGATGAATATGTCTAAAATTGCGAATGACCTTCGCTTAATGGCATCAGGTCCACGTGTTGGCTTAGCGGAAATTATGTTGCCAGCTCGTCAACCAGGTTCATCTATTATGCCAGGGAAAGTAAACCCTGTTATGCCAGAAGTAATTAATCAAATTGCGTTCCAAGTAATTGGTAACGACCATACAATTTGCCTTGCTTCAGAAGCAGGACAATTAGAATTAAACGTTATGGAACCAGTACTTGTTTTCAACTTACTTCAATCTATTAGCATTATGAATAACGGTTTCCGTGCCTTTACAGATAATTGCTTAAAAGGAATTGAAGCGAATGAAGATCGCTTAAAAGAGTATGTTGAGAAGAGTGTAGGAATTATTACAGCCGTGAACCCTCATATCGGTTATGAAGCAGCAGCTCGCGTTGCGAAAGAAGCAATTGCAACAGGTCAATCCGTTCGAGAACTTTGTGTGAAAAATGGTGTACTGTCACAAGAAGACCTAGAGTTAATTCTAGATCCATTCGAAATGACGCACCCAGGGATTGCAGGAGCAACTCTTTTAAAGAAAAATTAAAAGAAGAGGGGGACAATCCCCTCTTTTTTGTTTACAATATAGAAATGCTATATATGAATAGAGGTAGGGATGTTATGAGTAAGTTTACAGTAGCTTCTAATGGTTCATTAGAAACGACATTAAGAGGAGTAGAAGTATTATCGACACCACTTTTAAATAAAGGGGTCGCTTTCACGCAAGAAGAGAGAGAAGAATTAGGTTTAAAAGGGTTATTACCGCCAGCAGTTTTAACTTTAGAAGAACAAGCACGCCGAGCGTATGAACAATTTTGTTCTCAGCCGGATGATTTATTAAAGAACGTATACTTAACAGCGTTACATGATCGAAATGAAGTATTATTTTATCGTATATTAACAAATCACTTACGTGAAATGTTACCAATTGTATATACACCAACAGTCGGTGTAGCAATTCAAAGGTATAGTCATGAATACCGTAAACCACGTGGTGTGTATTTATCAATTAACGATCCGTCGGGTATCGAAGAAGCATTCGCCAATATCGGTGCAACAGCTGAAAACATTGATTTAGTCGTTGTAACAGATGGAGAAGGCATACTTGGAATTGGTGACTGGGGTGTTGGTGGTATAAACATCGCAATCGGGAAATTAGCTGTTTATACGGCCGCAGTTGGTATCGATCCTAGCCGTGTATTACCGGTAATTTTAGATGTGGGTACAAATCGTGAGGAACTATTAAACAATCCATTTTATATTGGAAATCGTCACCCTCGTATAACTGGTGAAGCTTACGATGAATTTATTGATACATTTGTACAAGCAGTGAATAAACAATTCCCGAAAGCACTTTTACATTGGGAAGATTTTAGCTCTCGAAATGCACGGAAAATTTTAGATAAATATCGTCATGATATTTGTACATTTAATGATGATATTCAAGGTACAGGTGCAGTTTCACTGGCTGCTGTGTTATCGGCAGTGAAAGTTTCGGGCGTACCTTTAAGTGAACACCGCGTTGTTGTGTTTGGTGCTGGTACGGCTGGAATCGGTATTGCAGATCAAGTTAGAGATGCAATGGTCCGCGTTGGCGTATCAGAAGAAGAATCATATAAGCGTTTCTGGTGTATTGATCGTAACGGGTTAGTTACAGATAATATGGAAGATCTTCTTGATTTCCAAATTCCATATGCAAGAAAAGAAGCGGAAGTAAGTGAGTGGAAACAAAATGATGTGATCGGACTTGCTGAAGTTGTGAAGCATGTAAAACCGACAATTTTAATCGGTACATCAACTGTTGCAGGAGCATTCAAAGAAGAGATTATTAAAGAAATGGCTTCTCACGTAGAAAGACCAATCATTTTACCGATGTCGAATCCGACGCCACTTGCTGAAGCAAAACCAGCCGATTTAATCGAGTGGACAGAAGGAAGAGCATTAGTTGCAACAGGAAGTCCATTTGAACCAGTTACATACAACGGTGTAACGTATGTGATTGGACAATCAAATAACGCACTTATTTTCCCAGGTCTTGGTCTTGGAACAATTGTTGTACGTGCAAGCGTCATGACGGATGGAATGTTTGCAGCAGCTGCTGAAGCAGTTGCAAGCATGGTAGATACAAGTCAGCCAGGGGCACCTATCTTACCAGAAGTTGAAGAGCTACGTAATATCTCGGAAATGGTTGCAATTGAAGTAGCGAAAGTTGCCGTTGCAGAAGGTGTTGCTAGAGAGAACTTAAGTGATAACGATATCAAGATTGCAGTGAAAGAAGCAATATGGGAGCCGGAGTATCGCCAAATAAAAGCGGTAGAAAAGGTTAGAATATAGAAATAAAGCCCGTTTATTATAATAAGCGGGCTTTCACTTTTATTGTCGAAAAAAGTATAGGAAGTGGCACCTTTGAATTGGAATCAATTATGGAAGAAAGATATATCCCTTTTAATTATATTAATGGTTGTTGTTCCGATTGCTGGAGAGCTTAATTTTCATCCTTTTAACGATACGTTTCGCGTTAGCTTTGGGACACCGCTTTTCTTCTTTTTATTACTATTTTTAAGAAGAATACCAGCAGCGGCTGCGGGTATTCTTGTCGGTATATGTGTCGTTTTATTCCGTGTATGCCTTGATTGGATCATGCAAGGTTCATTTCATATGACAGAATCATTTTATTTGCGCTATGCTGTGTTCTTTTATTATTTTATTTATGGAAGTCTTTTTTCACTTTGTAGGGTAAATAAGTTTCATCAGAAACCAATCGTTATTGGATGCCTTGGAATTACAATTGAAATTATCGCAAGTATGTCAGAACTAGCGATTTATCATATGGTAGTACTCGGTACAACGATAACAGTTTCTGAAGTAAATAAACTTATCATTATTGCTATTTTCCGTAGTTTCTTTGCACTTGGCTTTTTAAATATGATGATTTTATATGAAACGAAATTAAAAGAATCGCAAGTTCGAAAAGAAAATGAAAAAATGTTCATGCACCTTTCAAATTTATATGTAGAATCAGTTCATTTGAAAAAAACGTTACAAAATGCAGAATTGATTACACAAGAAGCATATCAACTATATCGAAATTTACAGACAGATGATGATTCCAGTAGTAAAACAGCATTGAAAATAGCAGGAGAAGTGCACGAAATAAAAAAGGATAATCAAAGGATTTTTGCAGGATTATCTAAACTGTTATTAGATAAAAATGTGGCTGAGTATGTAGAAGGACATGAGCTTACAGAAATGATTGTAAGAATAAATGAGAAATATGCTGAAATGCTAGGGAAAGATATACGTTTTTCAAAACATATAGAAGGTGAACATGCTGCATACCACGTGTATACAGTACTATCAATCTTTAATAACTTAGCTGCGAATGCAGTGGAAGCAATTGAAGATAGAGGTCTCATTCGTATTAAGTTATATAAACGAGATCAACATGTAATCTTTGAAGTAATTGACGATGGCCCTGGTATTGCACAAAAGTATAAGAAATTAGTATTTAAGCCAGGGTTTACTTCCAAGTATGATCAAACAGGAACACCGTCAACAGGTATTGGACTTTCTTACATACACGAAATGGTAACAGAGCTCGGCGGAGAAGTAAGGTTAGAAGACAATGAAACAGGAAAAGGGTGTAAGTTTATCGTTTGTTTACCGGAGTGCAGTTTAAAGCGGGAAGGGGAATAGGTTTGTTTTATTATATCGTAGATGATGATGAAGTTTTCCGTTCAATGCTTTCGCAAATTATTGAGGATGGCGATCTTGGGGAAGTAATTGGAGAATCGGAAGATGGAGCGTTTATTGAAGCAGAACAGCTAAATTATAAAAAAGTAGATATTTTATTTATTGATTTACTAATGCCGATGAGAGACGGCATTGAAACAGTTCGCCATATAGCGTCTTCATTTACTGGGAAAATTATTATGATTTCCCAAGTGGAATCGAAACAGCTCATCGGTGAGGCGTATACACTTGGTGTAGAATATTATATTACGAAACCACTAAACAAAATAGAAGTAATATCTGTTGTACGAAAAGTGATGGAGCGTATTCGTTTGGAACGTTCTATTTATGACATTCAAAAATCATTAAATAATGTATTTCAGTGGGAAAAGCCGCAAATGCGTAGTGAAACAGTGCAAGAAGGAAAAAAGATATCAGATTCAGGACGCTTCTTACTAGCAGAACTCGGTATTGCGGGAGAGAACGGAAGTAAAGATTTACTTAGTATGCTGGAATATTTACATGGACAAGAAAAGGCGCAAACATTTGAATTTGGCTTTCCTGCGTTAAAAGATATCTTTCACCAAATAACATTAAAAAAATTAGATCATATAGCTTCGGATGCAGATATAGATAAGGAGAGAAAAGCATCTGAACAACGTGTAAGAAGAGCGATTTATCAATCATTGAATCATTTAGCCTCCCTCGGACTAACAGACTTTTCAAATCCAAAATTTGAAAGCTATGCTCCGAAATTTTTTGATTTTACGATAGTTAGAAAACGGATGACAGAAATGACAAAGGATGAACTAGCAACTTCTGGCCATATACGAATTAATACGAAAAAATTTATTCAAGTGTTATATTTTGAGGCGAAACGGTTGATGGAGATAGAGTGAAGAAGGTGCTTATAAATAAGCATCTTTTTTGTTCAATCAATATTTTATATTTTCTCGTAGAGCATGTAAAATGTTAAGTAAGAGAAAATGGTTTTACATTAAGGAAGTGTCAAAACAATGAGTTTTACATTAAATAAATCGATTATAAAAGAAGTATGCGGAGAGACCTCATATAAAAGAGGCGAAGCTTATTATAAAGCAAATAAAGTAATCGTGAATCATTATGATGAAACGAAAGAAATTTGTGAGGCGACGGTAAAAGGGAATGAAGATTTTCATGTTACAGTAGAAAAAGCTAAAAAAGGTGATGTAGTTGCGAGATGTAGTTGTCCTTCAATAGCGTCTTTTCAAACGTACTGTCAACATGTTGCAGCCGTACTAATACAAATAAATTATAACCAGCAAACGGGCGGCATGTCCGAAAATATGAGCGGAAATGATCAATTAACGAGCGGAATGTTTCAGTTGTTTGCAGACAAACCACTGCGGCCAAAAAGTAAACAACACCGTTTTGATACACGTGAAATATTAGATGTTGCGTTTATATGTTCACCAGTAGCGACGAAAAGTGGTGGGGCCCTTCTTGGAATTCAGTTAAAACTTGCGAAAACATATTTTATAAAGCATATTAGAGAATTTCTTTCTAAAGTGGAGAAGAGAGAGACTTTTCATTGTTCTAATGAATTTACATACACACCAGATGTACATAGCTTCAGGCAAGAAACAGATGCGGTTATTCAGCAGCTTATTAAAATGTATCATAATGAAAAAATGTATGAAGATGCGTTAGAAGTACATGCGAAACAAGATGAAAGTATGATATTCATACCGCCAGCTTCGTGGAAAGATATGCTCTCTTCACTTTCTAAAGTTGAGTATGTACAGCTGAAACAAAATGAACAACAGTTTCAGGGCTTACAAATTTCAAACGGTTTATTGCCATTACATTTTGAGTTTACGAAAGGAAATAATGGTGGATTCACACTTCATATAGACGGCCTAAATCGTGTTCAAGTTATGGAAATGTATAACAACGCTCTTTACAATGGGAAATTATATCATTTACCTATGGAAGATTGTATGCGACTTATTGAATTGCAAAAGATGATGAGCCGCTCAAATAACAATCAGTTTTATATTCCTGAAAGTAAGATGGAACATTTTGTAGCGAAAGTTGTGCCAGGATTAATGAAACTGGGAACGGTACGCATTGATGAAGTAATATCAGATCGTGTTGAAACGCCGTCGCTAAAAGCAAAGCTGTATTTAGATCGAGTGAAAAATCGTTTGTTAGCAGGTCTTGAATTTCATTATGGAAACGTCATGATCAATCCGTTAGAAGAAGATGGACAGCCGTCTGTTTTTAATCGTGATGAGAAAAAGGAAAAAGAGATTTTAGACATTATGAGTGAAAGTGCCTTTGCGAAAACAGAAGGTGGTTACTTTATGCATAATGAAGAGGCTGAGTATAACTTTTTATATCACGTCGTTCCGTCGTTAAAAGGCTTGGTTGACATTTATGCGACGACAGCAATTAAATTACGTATTCATAAAGGGGATACAGCACCACTTATTAGAGTGAGAAGAAAAGAAAGAATTGATTGGTTGTCATTTCGTTTTGATATAAAAGGAATACCGGAAGCAGAAATTAAAGGTGTATTAGTGGCTCTTGAAGAGAAACGCAAATATTATCGATTAGCGAATGGTTCTTTATTATCACTAGAGAGCAAAGAGTTTAATGAAATTAATCAGTTTGTAAAAGAATCAGGTATTCGAAAAGAATTTTTACATGGGGAAGAAGTGAATGTTCCGCTTATTCGGAGTGTGAAATGGATGAACGGACTTCACGAAGGTAATGTTTTAAGTTTAGATGAGTCTGTTCAAGATTTAGTGGAAAGCATTCAAAATCCGAAAAAATTAAAGTTTACAGTGCCGCAAACTTTAAATGCTGTAATGAGAGAGTATCAAGTATACGGATTTGAGTGGATGAAAACACTCGCCTATTACCGTTTTGGCGGTATTTTAGCAGACGATATGGGACTTGGAAAAACGCTGCAAAGTATTGCTTATATAGATTCTGTGTTGCCTGAAATTCGAGAAAAGAAACTACCTATATTAGTCGTTTCACCGTCCTCTCTTGTTTATAATTGGTTTAGTGAATTGAAAAAATTCGCCCCGCATATTAGAGCGGTTATTGCAGATGGAAATCAAACAGAGCGGCGAAAAATATTAAAAGACATAGTGGAATTTGATGTCGTAATTACGTCATATCCATTACTGAGAAGAGATATAAGATCGTATGCGAGGCCGTTTCATACACTGTTTCTTGATGAAGCACAGGCGTTTAAAAATCCTACAACCCAAACTGCAAAAGCAGTGAAAACAATTCAAGCTGAATACCGTTTCGGGCTAACGGGAACGCCTGTAGAAAATTCATTAGAAGAGCTATGGTCTATCTTCCATGTCGTATTTCCGGAATTATTACCAGGAAGAAAAGAATTCGGTGATTTAAGGCGCGAAGATATAGCGAAGCGCGTAAAACCTTTCGTATTAAGACGATTAAAAGAAGACGTATTACAGGAGCTTCCAGATAAAATAGAGCACTTACAGTCATCGGAGTTATTACCAGATCAAAAGAGACTTTATGCCGCTTATTTAGCGAAATTAAGGGAAGAAACGTTAAAACATTTAGATAAAGATACGTTACGTAAAAATAAAATTAGAATTTTAGCTGGCTTAACGAGATTGCGACAAATTTGTAATCATCCGGCTTTATTTGTTGATGATTATAAGGGTAGTTCAGCTAAATTTGAACAACTACTAGAGATACTAGAGGAATGCAGAAGTACTGGTAAGAGAATTTTAATCTTTTCTCAATTTACGAAGATGCTGTCTATTATTGGGCGTGAGTTAAATCGTCAAGCGATTCCATACTTTTATTTAGACGGGAGTACACCATCACAAGAACGTGTAGAGCTATGTAATCGGTTTAACGAGGGGGAAGGGGATCTATTTCTCATTTCTTTAAAAGCTGGTGGTACGGGTCTTAACTTAACGGGTGCCGATACAGTTATATTATACGATTTATGGTGGAATCCAGCTGTTGAACAACAAGCAGCTGATAGAGCATATCGAATGGGACAAAAAAATACGGTACAAGTTATTAAGTTGGTGGCCCACGGAACAATTGAGGAAAAAATGCATGAACTGCAAGAGAGTAAGAAAAATTTAATCGCTCAAGTGATTGAGCCGGGAGAAGAGAAATTATCATCAATCACGGAGGAAGAAATTCGAGATATTTTAATGATCTAATATAAAAAGCTATGCCTTCAAATGTATGAGGGCGTAGCTTTTTTGTTGTAATAATTATATTTTGTTTTGTACAAAGTAAAGAAATCAAATGTTATTTAAATTACTTCTTTGTACCTTTACTTTTGTATGGCTTTGCAGCTGCCTTTTTCTTTGCACTTGATTGCCAACGATTCCATCCTTTACTTCCTGTACCTTGTCCTACACCTTTTTTCGGTTTTGCTTTCGTTTTACTCATATGATCACTCCGTTATATAAAAATCTTATTTGATAATAGTCAATGATTTAGAAAATACTCTTTATAAATGACTATGATTACTTTAAGTAAAAATAAACTGCTTGAATGCTATAGTATAACATGAATTTGCAAGTAAACTGAAAGGAATTACAAAGAAAATGAAAATAATACGAAATACTGCGGATTCTATATTTCGAACGATTACATTACTTGTTGTGTATATGTTAGTCTCGGTTAGTGAAACGTTTTTTGGATTGACAAGGCAAAAGAAGTGAAGATGTTATATTGAAAACAATCAATAAAGCCGTAAAATAAAGAATTGAAAAATATTTTTAAATTTTTGTTGACTTTCTTTATTTTTTGTATAGAATAATCATTAATAAAATGTTTCAGAGATGTGACAACAAAACGACTATGAAAGGACGAGTAGTAGTAGGATGTAGTCTAAGCGAGTCAGGGGTGGTGTGAGCCTGATACGAAGCCTATTATGAAGAACCTCCTGGAGTTGCTAACCGAAATCCTTTAGAGGAAAGTAGACTTAGCCGGGAACTTCGCCGTTACAAGAAGAACAGTATCGAGATATTTCATCTCCGTATTGTATAAGTGAGCAACCTCTGTTGCTAATTTGGGTGGTACCGCGGAACCAAAGTCTTTCGTCCCAGTTTTTTGGGAAAGAAGGGCTTTTTTTGTTGGCTTCTTTTCACAACATCCAAACATTTTAGGAGGAAACCACCATGTATCAATCATTAATGACAGTAAGAGAGACTCAAATCGCAATTAAGGAAGTTAAAACATTTTTCGAGGATCAATTAGCAAAACGTCTTGAACTATTCCGCGTATCTGCACCATTATTCGTAACGAAAAAATCAGGATTAAACGATCACTTAAACGGTGTAGAACGTCCAATTGAATTTGATATGTTACATTCAGGAGAAGAATTAGAAATTGTTCACTCACTAGCGAAGTGGAAAAGATTCGCATTACATGAATACGGATATGAAGCTGGTGAAGGTTTATATACAAACATGAACGCGATTCGTCGTGATGAAGAACTTGATGCAACACATTCCATTTACGTTGACCAATGGGATTGGGAAAAAATCGTTCAAAAAGAATGGCGTACTGTAGATTACTTACAAGAAACAGTACAAACAATTTATGGAATATTCAAAGATTTAGAAGACCACTTATTTGAAAAGTATCCGTTCCTTGGAAAGTATTTACCAGAAGAAATTGTTTTCATCACTTCCCAAGAACTAGAAGATAAATATCCAGAATTAACACCGAAAGATCGTGAACATGCAATTGCGAAAGAACACGGTGCAGTCTTCATTATCGGAATTGGTGATGCACTTCGTTCAGGTGAAAAGCATGATGGACGCGCATCTGATTATGATGATTGGAAATTAAACGGTGACATTTTATTCTGGCACCCAGTATTACAATCTTCATTCGAATTATCATCAATGGGAATTCGTGTTGATAGTAAATCACTTGATGAGCAGTTAACGAAAACAGGTGAAGACTTCAAACGTGAGTACGATTTCCATAAAGGTATTTTAGAAGACGTACTACCGTTAACAATTGGCGGTGGTATTGGACAATCAAGAATGTGCATGTACTTCTTACGTAAAGCACATATTGGTGAAGTTCAATCTTCTGTATGGCCTGACGATTTACGTGAAGCTTGCAAGAAAGAAAACATTCATCTGTTTTAATAGAAGAGAGAGGATAGCTCAAAGAGTTATTCTCTCTTTTTTATAGTGTAAACGAGTGGTTTACAGTGGGTTTTACTAATGGTTTCTTTCTTTTTTGGATCCTTTTATGTAATAATTTGTTAAAGGAGGGGAGGTTATGAGCTTAGGACAACAACTTAAAAAATTAAGAGAATCAAAAGGATTTTCACAAGAAGATGTTGCTAAAAAGATTGGTATAACGAGGCAAGCAGTGTATAAAGTGAAACTTTAATCAGTGGGCGATTTATCCTACTGATTATTAGTTGAACCAATCGGGCTTTTATAGGCAGTTAATCGCATCTGGCTGCCTTGATTGTGCTTAAAAGCTTTGATGAGATTTACTGCCTGTTAAAGCGGGGTAAGTGGGAAAATGATAAAAGTTGCCCTGATATTGAAAATTTAATTTTATTGAGCGAAATGTATAATGTTACGCTCGATGAGTTAATAAAAGGGAACCGAAATTTAAAAGAGAAAATACATATTGATGAAGATGAGGATTTTGAGAAAGAGAATGAGTTTGGTTTTTATATTGGGTTTGGTTTGCTAATTGTGAGTGCTTTCATTGATTATGAAGGAATGCAAGAGATTTTATTAGGAATTGCACTATTCATGATGGTTTTTTACTCTGACGTGAAGAAAGTTATTTTGAATGAGTTCAGATCGTTTTTTAAAAGAAAAGATATATATGATAAGAAGTGAGAAGGGTCCGTTATATTTCCTAGGAAAGAGTATAACAAGTAATTGAATTGTTTTATAATGATTTCGGGATGTTGATAGTATGTTAAAAAGTTTAAACAAGCATAACCCCGTTCTAAAGCTAGGACGGGGTTCAAAATCTAAGTTTTATTAAGCGTAAAGTTCTTTCAAATATTTTTACTTCAGTAAAGACGTCTAATAAAACATTACTTATTTGTTACCGAGTTCTTCCGCTAAACCGATTAAAATTCCTTCGGTTCCACGAATGTAGCAGAGTCGATACGAGTTCTCATACTGAACTACTTCACCAACGAGCTGAGCACCATGCTTAGTCAGTCTGGATACCATTTCGTCAATGTCTTCAACGGTGAACATGACGCGCAAATAACCGAGGGCGTTTACAGGAGCTGTCCGATGGTCTGCTATAGTAGGTGGGGTGAGAAATCGAGAAAGTTCAATTCGGCTGTGGCCATCTGGCGTAACCATCATAGCAATCTCTACGCACTGAGAACCGAGTCCAGTTACGCGACCAGCCCATTCACCTTCAACAGTAGCTCGCCCTTCGAGATTCAAGCCAATCTCCTCGAAGAATGAGATTGCGTTATCAAGTGATTCTACAACGATGCTGACATTGTCCATTCGTAGTAATCGGTTGTTTGCCATAGTTTTTATCTCCTTTTATGTATAAATTTATTATTTAATTATCCTCATAATTATACTAAAATCTTTTCTAAACAAAAAACATCTTGTCACAGCGTAGGAAAATGTGACAAGGTGTTTTCGGGCATAGTATATAAAATCTTGTTAACGAATAACACTTCGTAAACCCTTTACTATTGAAATATGCGCGAACTTTATTTCGTGAATGCTATCATTTCAAGAATTTGATACTGTAATTGCTATTCGATAGAATAACTTCGACTTTCCCACAAAACAGTCCTATCCTGTTTCTATTTATATAGGAAGGAAATAGATTCATATATTTTTTAAAGTTTTACCGGTGGAAATTAACTCATCTGCACTAAAGGCTCAATTTTTGCCATAAATGATTGATGCAGCGCCTCAACACCTGTTACTAAATGAAGGCGGTCAATAACGACAGATACTTTAATTTCTGATGTACTTACCATTTTAATATGAATATCTTCTTCTTTTAAAGTAGTGAACATATTCGCAGCAACTCCTGGATTAGAGACCATACCAGATCCTACAATGGATACTTTTGCTAAATAATTTTCATATTCTACAGATTCATAGTGAAGTGTTTCTTGATTTTGTTCTAATACCTCTAATGTTTCTTTTAAATCATTAGAATGGATTGAGAAGGAGAGGTGAACAGTTCCTTCATTTGTAATACTTTGAATGATGATATCTACATTAATATGTGCTGTTGCCAATGTAGAGAAAACTGTTGAGAGTGCACCTTGTTCTAATCCTTTCATTGTGACGCGTGTAATATTATCTTCAAATGCAATACCTTTAACGATTGATTGTTGTTCCATGTTACATTCTCCTTTTACAATTGTTCCGTTTTCTTGTTCCATACTTGAGCGAACTTCTAACATGACATTATGATTTTTAGCAAACTCAACAGCACGCGGGTGTAATACACCAGCACCGAGGTTTGCTAGTTCTAGCATTTCGTCATAAGAAATTTCATCTAATTTATAAGCATCTTTTACAACTCGTGGGTCCGTCGTATATACACCGGTCACATCCGTGTAAATATCACATTTTTTTGCTTTCAGTGCAGCAGCTAATGCAACAGCAGTTGTATCAGAACCACCGCGTCCAAGCGTTGTAATTTCATGTTCTTCACTGGCTCCTTGGAAGCCAGCTACAATAACAATCGTACCTTCAGTAAGATAAGATTGAATTCGATCTGTATGAATGTCAGTAATCCGTGCACTACTATGTACAGATTCTGTCGTAATACCAGCTTGCCATCCTGTTAATGAAATCGCGTTATAACCTTTTGCTTGTAGTGCCATCGTTAATAATGAAATAGTAACTTGCTCTCCTGTTGATAGAAGCATATCCATTTCGCGTTTACTCGGATTTTCTGAAATCGCGTTAGCAAGTGCTACGAGTTCATCTGTGTTTTTTCCCATTGCTGAAACGACAGAGACGATACTATGTCCTCGTTCATATTCTTCAATAATTAAATTTGCTACATGTTGGATGCGCTCAACGCTTCCAACAGAAGTGCCACCAAATTTTTGTACAATCGTTTCCATTACGAATTCCTTCTTTCATCCATTTTTAAGAATAGATTAGGACATATATAGATCCCAATATTCCTGTAGTTACCAGAGAAAAACAAAAAACACCATCTCAAATAAGTGAGGATGGTGCTGTTACAGGAAAAGGGAAACAGAAAACGGAGCTAATAAAAAAACCGCCAAAAAAGGAATACCATAAAAATGATATCTCTTTTTTGTAGATAGCTCTTCATACATACACTTCTGTACATATGACAGTTCTGTTTCTATTCGAAAACAGCCCCAATCGATAAATGCAGAGAAAATTATCGATTTCGGCAATACTTCCTTTCATCTAATTTCATAGACATCTCTGTGTCTCCATTAGAATAATCATAAGTATCGCAACCTCTATCTCACGTTTTAGGCGAGAGTGTTTGATTTATGAAGTTGTTGGTAACATTTGTTTTATAATAATTTAAATTTTTCGGGGAATCAAGTGTTTTGTATGAATTTTAAAAATTCTTTCTTTTCTTGAAGGAGTTTGTGAAAACTGTAGCAAAATAAATTCATAGCATGTACATTAAATTTATAGTGCATAGGAGGTGGAAGAATGAAGGGGAAAAAGCCTATTTATGTTTCGGCAGAAATGAACACAACAATGGAAAAATTATGGGTATATACACAGGAACCAGATATACATATAGAATGGGATGCTCGCTTTACTGAAATTTCGTATTTAAAGAAAAAAGAAGGAGAACCGCAGAAGTTTTTATATAAAACTAAAATTGGATTAGGACTTGAAATAGCTGGTGAAGGGGAATCGATAGGAGAAATAAGAAAAGAAACGGGTGAACGGATTTCTTCTTTAAAATTTTGGACAGCAAATAAATTATCACTTATTCAAATAGGGCGTGGTTATTGGAAGTATACACCGCGTAAAGAACACATTCATTTTGAGACGCAATATGATTACGATACGAGGTTTGGTCGTATAGGAAATGTAATAGATTTCTATATGTTTCGTCCGTTATTAGGCTGGGCGACTGCTTGGAGTTTTGATGCTTTAAAATTATGGTTAGAAAAGGGACTTCATCCGAGATTACTAATTAGAAGAACAATGACATATTGGCTTGTATGTTTTTTGTTTGCTTTTGTATGGATGTATCAAGGAATAGTGCCGAAACTAGTGTTTACTCATTCAGAAGAAGTAAAAATGCTATCTGTGATAATTGGTTCAACGGAATATAGTATTTTTGTACTTAAAATAATTGGATTATTAGAAATTATTTTTGGTGCCATATGGCTGTTGCCATTTCCAAAACGAAAAGTATTTATCGTACATATTTTTATGTTAATAGCTTTAACGATAGCGGCGGGTTTTACGAATATCGTAAGCTTTACAGAGCCGTTTAATCCAACTACATTAAACGTTCTACTTATGGGGTTATCGATTGTCGGTTATATAAATAGTTCTGATTTACCGAGTGCAAAAAATTGCAAGAGGAAGAGAAAGGAATAATGTATGGCTAATATGTATGAAAGACTATTAGGGGATTCTTATAAAAAACTTCATCCGAAATTACAGAAACGCTATGAGATCACGGAAGAAAATAGCTTTACTGGAGAAGGAGAAATGGATGAAATTTACGGAGGTTCTTTTTTCGTAAAATTGATATTAAAAATTGCATCGAAGTTTAGAATGTTTTTCTCTGAGCGGGGGAAGGAAGTGCCATTTACAATACATAATACCGCTGAGCGAGATGAACATGGAAATGAACTTGTGCGGTGGAATCGTACTTTTTATTTTCATAATAAGAAAAGATACTTTAACGCCATTATGCAGATGGATGAAGAGAATAATGAAATTTTAGATTATTTTGGTGAACCGCAAATACTTGTTTCTACATTGAATTTTCATATTGATGAGGTGGGGGCAATGCATATTTCTTCAAAGAAACAATGGTTTTACATGTTTGGAAGGAAAGTCCCGTTACCTAGGTTTTTATACGGAGAGGCCAACATTGTAGAAAGTTATGATGAAACACTACAATGCTTTCGAATTCATGTACAAGTAAGCAATCCGTTAATTGGTTCATTATTTTCATATAAGGGAACATTTGTAGAGAGGAAATAAATGATATGAAAAATATAATAGTTGGGTTTGCTTGTTATATTATTTTTCTAATATGTGAGTGGTCAAATATAAACCCGGTGGAAGCAATTATTTTATTATCTATTTTGTTATTTATACCGATGTCATTTTGCATCATTGATAAGAAAACAAGAAATGGATCGTATGTATTCTTTTATAAATTTGTATCGCCGCTATATCCAATTGCAGCAATTAATGCAACGTTAGCTTTCGTAACAAATCATTATTTCTTTGCGTTACTTTGGTTTGTATATACAGGAATTGTTGCGTTATTTGGTATAAGTAGATTGCTAGAAAGAGGATGGAAACCGTTAGAGGAGACAGCTATCGATAGTGCGTTTATGTATTTGTTTTTAGGTGGTTTCTGGTTTTTTGCTTCTGTAGCAAAGCTTTCCATTATGCACTTTAGTTCCGACATTGTTTTGCTTACAGCTGCACACTTTCATTATTCGGCATTTCTATTGCCGTTATCAGCTGGTTTAATTGGGAGGAAAAGAGAAAAGAGAAGTAAAGTATATGATGCTATTATGTTTGTCATCGTCATTTCACCTATGACAGTTGCAATAGGAATTACGTACTCGAGGGTATTTGAATTTTTTGCAGTGTTCCTATATTTATGTGCTATTTATAGTTATGGGATTTATGTTTGGTGTACGAAATTTAATGCTGTTAGTGCAAAAGTTCTCCTAATCATATCTTCTAGCACACTCATGGTAACAATTATGTTTTCACTTGTATATTCATATGGGAATTTGAAACATGTAATGACGATTACAATTGCTCAAATGGTTTGGATTCACGGTGTTGTCAATGGAATTGGAGTAGCGTTACCCGCATTTGTCGGCTGGATGATTGAAAAGAGTGCTCCGAATCATAAATATTACGGGAAACCAATGAGCAGGTTAATAGGAAATACGACAGTTGGTGAAGCATTTTTACATAACAGAAGTTTAATAGATAGCAAGGAATACAAAGGTTTAGTTGATAATATGAACGATTTTCATAGTGAGGGATTTGACATGGCGAAGATTCCTTTAAGTATTACTCGTTTTTATGAAAATACAAAAGAGTATGAGTTACAATCGCATATTAAGTGGGCTCGTTGGTTTCGTCCGGTTGCATTTTGCTATGAGAAAATGAGTAAGCGTGTAGGACAAATACATTTAGGAATGGGCGGTAGGTGGGAAACGATGCATGGCTCTATCGTCGGGATAATAGATGAGAAAGATGGAAGAGAGAATGTAAGGGCTTGGCTAAGAAAAAATGAAGCAGGAGAATCTATTTTTGTAGCTCTTTACTCAAAGCACACATATAAGAGCGAGACATATATGAATATTGCATTACCTTTACCATATTCGAATATGACGGGGGTTTTAAAATTATGTAATAAGAGTAATGATTTAATCATTACTAGTAAGCTGAGAAGAAATGGTAAAGGAGATGAGGGGATTTATTTACATACTCGTTTCTTTACAATTCGTTTACCGTTAGCAGAGACTTTTATTATAAAGGAGAACACGAATCACATATTAGAAGCTAACCATAGAATGTGGATATTTGGAGTTAAGTTTTTAGAAATTGATTATGAGATTAAGAAAATAGAAGGAAAGTGAAAAAAGCTTGGAGAGATACCAAGCTTTTTTTACGTATGCGTAATTGTCATAGCAACTTGTTTATCTAAGTCTTGGTCCCAAACACGTTGAATTTCAAACGTACCTATTTCAAAAAATAATGGGAATCTCTCTTTAAACCAATCTTGCATAGGAAGATTTAGTGCTGTATCGATTGCTACCCATGATAATTCGCCTTCAGGAGGATTCAAAAGGAGTTCACCTTCAAATGAATCTGTCCAATAGTTAAATACCATATATCGAACATTTTCTTTCGGATTTACGTATTCATCTAATCCCTTAAAAGTTAAATTTGAAACAAGTAATCCAGTTTCTTCTTTTACTTCTCGTTTAGCAGCTTGAACGATACTTTCTGGGAAATCTACTTTTCCGCCAGGAGCGATGTAGCCAGGAAAACCTCGATGATCGGGGCGTTTTATAAGTAAAACTTCATTATTTCGCTGGATCATACACATTGTATAGATGCGGTGCTCGATGTTATGAGAATTTTGAGGCATAATAATGTATTCTCCTTTATATTTATTTTGATAATTTTACCATAACATAATGGTTTCTTATATAATCGAAAAAGAATATTGGGAATTTTTAGTGATATATAATAAAGTCTATAATCATTTGAAAAAAGGAGAGAGAAATGCAAGGGGACGTACAAAGAGAAAAAGCTTTGGGGGATGCCGGCATTATCACCGTATTAATTCCATGGTTATTTAATGTTCATCATCATTTTGAAGCATATGTGTATGGATTAGGAATGGCATCCTCTGGTGTTGGAGCTGTAATTGCCGCCTAATATTTGGCGTGAGAGAACGGTGGCATAAGCGGGGATTACTTGCCTATGGTGGTGTATTAATAAGTGGTTATACGCTTTTAATAATGCCATTTATTGCTTGGGCACCTGCATTAATTGGATTAATGGCAATTGAAGGGTTCGGTATGATGATATTTGGACTCATTTGGGAAACAAGTTTACAAGAGCTTGTACCAGAAGAAGCATTTGGAAGAGTGGCAAGCCTTGATATGCTAGGTTCATTTGCTTTAGTGCCACTAGGTTATGTGGTTGTAGGATGGTTAGCTACTGTCATAGGTGGCGAGATAACGATTATAACACTAGCTATATTAGTACTTGTAACAATTGGAGTAGCATTATGTGTACCAAGTATTCGACGATTTGATTGATGATATAAGGGAAAGGAGAATAACTTATATGATTATAGAAAACTTGAACGATATAGTAGCAAAGGAATTGGCCAGCCAATACACTTTGCAGGAAAAGGTCTTTGAAGCAAAAAATTTCACAGTCTATATCGCCACCCATAGAGAAAATAAGCTAACATATAATCAACTAGTATTAGTAAAACATCTTTGTAACGAAAAGCCTTCCGTACATATTTGGGACAAGAAAATTAGTACGGAAGCAACAGAACTAGAAATCACAGAAGAAGTAACGGAAGCGATTCAATCTGGTTTTGTAAATGAAGAATAAGCCCTAATCAAATTAGGGCTTATTCTTCATTAAACACAAATGTTTGTTTCATTTGTTCCTCCTCATTTACCGGATGACCGTTGTATGAGAAATTTTTTTCTTCCCAAGTAATGACGACTTTGAAATTATGGCTGTTAAAGTCTAATGGGAATACGATGTAGTCAAAGCTTGTCTGACTTTTTGAAACGTTGTTATGTAATGTAGTAGGATTAAAACTAGCTTTAAAGGTAGGAATGTTATCAACTATTTCTACAGCTACGTTTGACACATCATTGCCGATGTTTTTTACGAGTAAGCGATATGTATCGTATACACCTTGTTTTTGCTGCGCTGCTTGCTTGTTTACGTTATAGGATTTATCAATTTCGATATACCACTGTTTTGATTTTGATTCAATTGGTAGTGATTGGAATGTGTATGCACTAACTTGTATTGGTAGTGCGAAACAGATTAGTGCAAAGAGAGAAAATATTATTCGTTTCATTTTTAGAGAGCTCCCATTCTGTAACGGATTTATTTATTAGTATCTTCTCTTTATGTGAGTATATACCATATAATGTAAGGTGGTATTTATGACACTCATGAATGTAATTTACATTTTAAATGCGAATATTAACTGCTGTATTCTTTATAAAAGCTGTGTAGAGATTTTTCTACACAGTTTTTTCTAATGTGAAAAAATTGCCAATAATATGTTAAAATAACATTGTCATACAACAAGGGGGATTTGTTTTATGGAAAATGGACATCTTGCTAAAGTAGATGTAACGAAAAGAATTGAATCGAAATCTAAGTACAATAAGAAACTTGAAAAATATCAAAGGCGCTTATTAGCGTTGCAGCAAATTGTAAAAGAGGAAAAAATCGCAGTTATGCTCGTTATGGAAGGCTGGGATGCGGCTGGAAAAGGCGGAGCGATTAAGCGAGTGACAGAACACCTTGATCCACGTGGGTTCCAAGTAAATCCAATTGGAGCACCAGCACCTCATGAAAAACGGCACCATTACTTGCAACGTTTCTGGCGGAAACTACCTCAGTACGGGCAAATTACTATTTTTGATCGCTCATGGTACGGCCGTGTGTTAGTTGAGCGTGTTGAAGGTTTTGCTACAAAGGAAGAGTGGACGAGAGCGTATGATGAGATTAATGATTTTGAAAAACTATTAACAGATGATCATTATATAGTCGGAAAGTTTTTCTATCATATTAGTAAAGATGAACAATTAAAGAGGTTTAAAGATAGAGAGAACAACCCTTTGAAAAAATGGAAAATTACAGACGAAGATTGGCGCAACCGTGAAAAATGGGATGAGTATGTTAAAGCGATGGAAGACATGTTTGAAAAAACAAATAAGCCAAATGCAAAATGGCAAATTATCGCGAGTAACGATAAATTATATGCTCGATTGAAAACGTTGAAAGTGATCATTTCATTAATTGAGGATTACCTTTTAGAACATAATATAGAATTACCTTCGTATTATTATGAAATGAAAGAGGGTAAGACAGAAGGTTTTGAAGCTAATCAAGATGAAGTTGTAAAATAGTACAAAGTTTGTATATGAAATATAAAGTAGAGCCACCCTGTAATTTTAGATAATAAAATTACAGGGTGTTTTTATTTAGAAACATTTTACAATTAACGGAATGAGGTATATAATCAATAATCATATTAACGTCGTTAATATGATTATTGATTATATATAGTATGGAGGTTTTATTTTGAAGGGAAGAGATGTTATTTTAGGCTTGTTAATGGGAAAAGAAATGTCTGGTTATGATATTAAAATTGTGTTCGAAGACGTATTTACTCATTTCTTTGATGGGAGTTTTGGAATGATTTACCCAACGTTACGACAGTTGGAAAAAGAGGGGAAAATAAAGAAAGAGGTTATTATGCAAGAAGGAAAACCGAATAAGAAAATGTACTTTATTACAGATGAAGGGCGTGAAGAGTTTTATCAGTACATGCAAACAGATGTAGAGAAAGATGTTTTACGTTCAGATTTTTTAATGAGGATGTATTTCGGTAATTATAGCGATGACAAGGCAATAAAAAAATGGATTGCGGACGAAATTGAAAGGAAAGAAGCATATATTGCGGATCTTCGTTTGAAATATGAAAAGTGGAGAGAAGGTATTACTTTTGTTGAAGAAATTTCACTAGATGTAGGTATCGCATCGTATAGTGCTCAAGTAGAGACGTTGAAAAGAAAACTAGAGCAACTAGAAGTAAAAAAACACAATAAAACGGAAGAATGAAAAACACGTTCATAATAAATAAAGGGGTAGATGAACATGGAGCAATCAAAGGGTATTAAGATTGTCTTTTTAATGTGCTTAGGTATATTTCTTTGTATGATTGATACGACAATTATGAATATAGCTTTACCAGCCATACAAACGAGTGTAAATACTTCATTAGAAAAGATGTCTTGGATATTAAATGTTTATACGATGACGATTGCAGTACTAGCCATTCCACTAGGACGGATAGCTGATATTTTTGGGAAAGCAAAGATGTATATTCTTGGTTTGATAATTTTTGGTGGTGGATCAGTGCTTTGTGCTTTTGCCAATACGGGCGATTTTCTTATCTTTTCTCGTTTTATACAAAGTATTGGTGCAGCAATTTTATTTCCGACAAGTATGGTAATCGGCGTATCAGCAATGCCATTAGCAAAGAGGCATGTTGCACTTGCAATTTTAGGGGTAACACAAGGACTATCAGCTGCAATGGGACCAGTAATAGGTGGAATTATTACACAAAATTTCGGTTGGAGATGGGTGTTCTTCGTAAATGTTCCAATTTGTATTCTTGGAATCATTTTATGCTGCATTATGCTGCAAATAAAAAATGAAGAACGTATTATCTCAAAAATAGATTGGGTAGGACTACTATTAAGTAGCACAGCAATTTTTTCTTTTACTCTCATATTAGTAAAAGGCAATACATGGGGATGGCAAAGTAATATTGCTTTGTCTTGTTATGCAATTAGCACTATTTCTCTTATTCTATTTGTTTTAGTAGAACGAAAGATTCATAATCCAATGGTGAATTTAAAGTTATTTCAAGATCGAATGTTTGTCGGAGCGTCTATCGTTGTCATATTAAGTAATTTATTTTTAATTGGAGTAACTGTATTACTTCCAACGTTCTTGACGAAAATACAAGGTCGAACGGAAATTGAAGCAGCTTTTTTAGTGACACCTATTTCAGCAATGATATTTTTTGTCTCACCAGTTGCAGCAACTTTAATTAAAAAACTCGGAAAAGTAACTATTATTTTGTCAGGCTTTCTTGTTATGGGTTTCTCTTATTATTGGTTGCAAATGATTGATGTTAATTCAACAAATATAGAAATTATTATTCCATGTATGATATTAGGTGTTGGGTATGGTTTAGTAGTAGGTCCAATTACAGTTTTAAGTGCTTCTTCGTTTGAAGGGGAATTATTAACCGCTTCTCAAAGTGTTGTCTCGATGTTGCGGCAAGTAGGAATTGTATTAGCAGTTGCAATATTTGTATCTAACTTAACGCACAATTTAGCTGTAAATAAAGAGAATGTATATCGTTATGCAGAAGAAAAAGTGCATAATATTCATGTGGATAGCTCACAGCAAGCTGAAATACTACAAGTAACAAAAGAAAAAATAGAGAACCAAAGTATAGAACCAAGTGTAGAAAAGCATCAAAATAAAACATTTGTAGGGTTAAATAAAGAGAAAAAAGATGCATTAATTCACCAAAAAGTGGATGAAGTATTAAGAGAAATTCCAGTAGAATATAGAGATGTAAAAAGAGAAGAAGTTATGAATCAAGTGACAAATGAAGTTGAAAAACAAGAGGAAAGTATAAAGAAAGAAGTACGTGCATTTTCGAATGATGTGAATCATTATGCTAAGAATCAGATGGCTATGAGTTTTACAGATTTATATAAAGCAAGTGTGCCAATTATTTTAATTTGTGCTTTAGTAAGTTTGTTATTTTCGGAAAGAAAGGCTTTGAGTAAAAAGAGAAGGGAAAGAGTAGTAGAGGAAGTGTAAAGATAACAGGCTATTAGCAGCCTGTTTTTTATTGTTTTCTCCTTGCATATTGTGAATAATAGTATTTTTAATATAGCATGGGAGAAGTCGAGTTTGGTTAGAAAGTTTTTTAGAATGGAAGAGATAAATGGAAAACAGCATTGAATATGTAACGTTAAACATAGTACATTAACAAGAGGATTTAATTTTAAAGGGAGGATGAGGAATTGTTAGATAGGGCGGGGGCTTTAAAAAGTAATCGTATGTATACAGAAGAAGAGCAACGAAAATTATACAAACGAACATTACTAATCGTAAGCATTTCACAAATGTTCGGCGGAGCAGGGTTGGCTGCTGGGATTACAGTAGGTGCACTCCTTGCGCAGCAAATGCTTGGGACAGATGCATATGCAGGATTGCCGGCAGCAATGTTTACAATGGGATCTGCGGTAGCAGCTTTCTTTGTTGGGAAGTTATCGCAAAAACATGGTCGCCGCATAGGGCTTGCAGGAGGTTTTATAGTAGGTGGACTAGGGGCTATTGGAGTTGTGGTGGCAGCTTTAACAAATAGTATTATTCTTTTACTAGTTTCTTTACTTATATATGGCGCGGGCACAGCTACGAATTTACAAGCGCGTTATGCTGGAACAGATTTAGCGAATAAGAAGCAAAGAGCAACCGCTATTAGTATTACGATGGTAATGACGACTTTTGGTGCAGTCGCAGGTCCAAATTTAGTAGGTGTAATGGGAAGGTTTGCTCATTCAATTGGAATTCCTGAACTTGCTGGTCCGTTCATATTATCAGCAGCTGCATTTATACTGGCGGGTCTTGTCCTTTTTGTTATGCTTCGTCCAGATCCGTTACTTATTGCAAATATGATAGAAACATATAAACAAGAACATACAAATAAAGGGCAAGCAGTAACAGAAGAAGCGACAGAAAACAAACGAGGTATTACTGTTGGGGCTATCGTAATGATACTTACACAAATCGTGATGGTTGCGATTATGACGATGACACCGGTTCATATGGGGCATCACGGTCATGGATTAAGTGCAGTAGGACTTGTGATTGGTTTTCATGTAGGTGCAATGTATCTTCCATCTCTCGTTACAGGAATGTTAATTGATAAAATTGGCAGAACTACGATGAGTATAGCTGGTGGAGTAATTTTACTAGCAGCAGGTGTCATAGCTGCGATAGCGCCGAGTGATTCTTTAATACTATTAATTGTTGCTTTGTCTTTACTTGGATTAGGATGGAACCTTGGTTTAATAAGTGGTACGGCTCAAATTGTTGATGCAACTATACCTTCCACACGTGCAAAAACACAAGGGAAAATAGATGTGTTTATTGCGCTAGCTGGAGCTTCAGGCGGAGCGATGTCAGGTATGGTAGTAGCGAATTCAAGTTATGCGGCACTGTCATTAGCTGGAGGAGCTTTAGCTTTCATGCTGATTCCTGTTGTGATATGGGCTCGGACAGGTAAATAAAATTAAGATAAAAAAAGCTGCGTTCAAAGAGAGGTAACCAATCTTTGAATGCAGCTTTTTTGTAGTTAGTTGTTTAAAAGAAAAATTTCAGTTTAAATCCCACTCCACAATAAGGCCTAAATGCGTAAGACCACCACCAAATCCGTATAGTAAAAGTGTGTCTCTGTTATTTAATTTCCCTTCTTTTCTAGCTAAATCTAGAGCGAGTGGAATGGAAGCTGAAGATGTATTCCCCATGTATTTTACACTCGTTAAAGTTTTTTGAATTGAAATTTCGGTTTTCTCACAAATAGATTCAATCATTCGTAAGTTAACACTGTGTGGTATGAACCAGTCTATATCATCTATTTGCATATTTGCAGTATGTAATAGTTCTTTTATACCTGCTGGCACCGTACGTGTTGCCCATTTATATACTTCTCTCCCATTTTGCACGATTTTTTCATTTGTTTGCAGTTGTGTGCCATTCATAGTAGTAGATAAGTTTGTTCGGTATAGATGAATACCACCGTGCCCATTTGTTCCCATATGAGCAGCAATAAAGCTCGGTTTGTTTTCATCTCTTTCTAATAAAATAGCTCCAGCACCATCGCCGAATAAAATGCAGGTCGTTCTATCGGTGTAATCAGTAACTTTAGATAATGTCTCTGTCGCTACGACTAGTACTTTTTCATGTGAGCCAGAAGTAATCAAGCTATTCCCAACGTGCAGACCATATGTGAAACCAGCGCAAGTTGCATTTAAATCAAATGCTATTGTATGAGGTATGTTGAAGTGTTGTTGTATTTGACATGCGACACTAGGAAAAACATAGTCAGCGGTTGTTGTAGCGACGATGATACAGTCTATATCTTCTAAGTTCTTTTTAAAAGTTGTACATAAATTTTCAATTGCTTTAATGGCTAAGTGTGAGGAGTATTCATCTTCGCTAGCAATTCTTCTTTCCTTCATTCCTGTTCTTTGTACAATCCATTCATCATTCGTATCGATCATTTTTTCTAAATCATTATTAGATAACATTTGATTTGGAACATGAGTACCAATTGCAGTAATACGAGATTTAGAATTCATAGGAACAGCTCCTAATTTATTTTTATAACTTGATACTAATATCAGATGGTAAAACAGTCAACAGGTTATGAAATAATTTAATATCCTTATATAAAAAATGAGCGAAAAGGGATATGAGAAGGGATGTCAAAATAATATACAGAAAGCTTCTGAAATTGATAATGAAAGGGTCTGAGATTCTTGAAAAGAATCGTTTATTTGTTGTCTCTTGTTTTGATTTGTAGTTTTATTTTTTCAGATAAGTCTTATGCGTGTGATTGCACTAAAGTATCCACAGAAGATGCATTTCAAAAAACAGATGTAGTGTTTGAAGGTAAGGTGTTAGAAGTTCAAGAGAGAGAGGGGGAAATGAAAACATTATTTGAAGTGAAGAAAATTTGGAAAGGGACAAGCTCTTCGCAAATTATTATATATACAAGTTTTGGTAGCTGTACATTTCGTTTTGCAGAGGGAGGAGAATATTTAGTCTTTTCTTCTTATAGAGGGGAGGGGAAATTAGAGACATCTATGTGCAGTGGAACACAGAGATTAGATGAGGCAGAGCTGAAGAGAAACGCCTTAAGTCATATTGCAAAAGAGTCAGCTCCAACGAAGAAAGTGGATTTAAAAGGTGAGATGGTGAACGGTTTAAGTTGGTGGCAAGTTGCTGTTATTTCTATAGGTGTGTTATTGATTATTGCAGTTGTTATTTTTATTGTAAGAAAAACGCGCAAAAAATGACGCTTAAAGTAAAAATATAAAGAATTTCTTTAGCGTGAGATAGGCTGTTAAATCTTGTGAAAGCGAATTACTTATGCTACACTTTATGTAACTTAAAATGAACGGAGGGGCTTCCTTTGATCTTAATCAGATTACGTCTCAATACTTTGTGCAAATAATTGAATAGCGCTCAAAGGCTCTGTCTGTGTGCAGAGTGAACGGGATTGGTCTGCCTATTTTAAAGGAACCCTTTATTAAGCTTATATGTGAAAAAGAGGGAGGGACGAATACGCCCTCTTTTTGTTTTGCCTTTATAAATAGAATGGGATCGTATAGGTGAACACTTATTGTGGATGCGTATATGATCATGGGACTTTTTGACTATGAGATAGGATGAAAGTATAACTTTCTTCTATTTCTTTGGTGAACCCTTATCCGTTTACGAAAGCACAGGCAGTAACCTGTGTTTTTTATTTTACGTAATCGAAATGGAGGAATAAATATATGGAAGAATTATTACAAAGAGCAGTTTTAGTTGGAGTAAATTTAGGTAATGAAGAGGATTTTGCATATTCAATGGAAGAGCTAACAAATCTTGCAGAAGCTTGTGATGTAGAGGTAATTGGGCAAGTGACGCAAAATTTACAACGAGTAAATCCATCCCATTATATTGGAAAAGGAAAAATCGAAGAAGTAGCAGCTTATGTAAATGAAGTAGATGCGAATATGGTAATCTTTAACGACGAATTATCTCCTTCTCAAATTCGAAATTTAGAAGCGGATTTAGATTGCAAAGTAATTGACCGTACCATATTAATTTTAGATATTTTTGCGCAACGTGCGAAAACGAAAGAAGCACAGTTGCAAGTAGAGGTAGCACATCTTCAGTATATGATGCCTCGTTTAATCGGTCTTCGTGAATCGTTAGGAAGACAGAGCGGCGGAGTTGGTACGAAAAATAAAGGTGTCGGTGAGAAGAAATTAGAGTTAGATCGTCGTAAAATTGAAGAACAAATTTCAGTTTTAAATAAAGATCTAGAAGCACTTGTTGCCCAGCGTCAAACGCAGCGAAAGCAACGTAAGAAAAATGAAGTACCAGTTGTAGCATTAGTAGGCTATACGAACGCCGGAAAGTCAACGACGATGAATGCGATGCTTGAAATTTACAATGGTACTGAAGAAAAACAAGTATTTGAAAAAGATATGTTATTCGCGACGTTAGAAACATCTGTGCGAAATATTGATTTGCCAGATAACAAATCATTCTTATTAACGGATACAGTTGGATTTGTAAGCAAATTACCGCATCACCTTGTGAAAGCGTTCCGTTCAACGTTAGAAGAAGTAGCGGAAGCAGACCTACTTATTCACGTTGTAGATTACGCGAATCCAAATTATGAACAATTAATTGATATTACAAATGAAACGTTAAAGAAAATTGGAGTAGAAAATATTCCAACCATTTATGCTTATAACAAATCAGATATGGTAGATGTTGAAATTCCGAAAGTACAAGAAGATCGCGTTTATTTATCGGCGAAGAAACATGTTGGAATGGAAGAGCTTGTAGAAATGATTCGCTCACACATCTATAAAGAGTATAAGAAGTGTGAAATGTTAATTCCGTATGATCAAGGACAGGTAGTTTCTTATTTCAATAATCATGCGCACGTTTTATCTACAAGTTATGAAAACGAAGGTACGAAACTAGAAGTAGAATGTAAGACGAGTGATTACGAAAAGTATAAGCGTTTTGCAATATAAGAAAAAAGGCGATCCTAATATATGTTAGGATCGCCTTTTTCTTATTCTGTAATAGAGGCCCACTTATAAGAATAAATTCCTGCAAATGGACGAATGACAACATCTTTTACTGTTGGACGTTCTAAATATACCAGGCCTGATTGGAAGATTGGAGCGATAGTTGCATCATCTTCCAGTAAAATTTTCTCTGCATCTTGGAACGCTTTCCAACGTGTTGGTAAATCAGTTGCTAAAGTAGAGCTCGTTTTCTCAATTAATTCGTCGTATTGTTTGTTTGAATAGCTCATCTTATTAAACGGTCCGTCAGTGACAAACATATTTAAAAATGTTGTAGGATCAGGATAATCTGGTCCCCATGTAGAAAGTGAAATTTCATAGTCACCATTTCCTTCACGATCTAAAAATGCTTTTACTGGAAGGGGCTGTAATGTGATTTTTAAGCCAGGTAAGTTTTTCTCCAATTCACCTTTTAAAAACTCGCTAATTTTTTTATCGTTAGACTCATCAGTTGTTATGATTGAAAGAGAAGCATTTTGTAAATTTGTTTCTTTTTTCGCAGTTTCCCATAGTGTTTTAGCTTCTTTCACATTTGTTTCTACTTTTACATTACTTGTACTGCGAAAATCTTTATTATCAGGTCCTTTTACGAATCCTTTCGGAACGAATGCATTCGCAGGTATAGAACCATTATTTAAAATCGTTGTTGCGATTCCTTGTTTATCAAAAGCGAGCGAAATAGCTTTTCGAGCGTTTTTGTTTGCTAATAAAGGATTCTTTTGGCTAAATCGGAAAAATGTCATAGAAGGACGTTCCATTTTCTTTAAGCTCGGATCTTTTTGATATTTATCAACAAACTCTGAATTAATCGTAATTCGGTCTACTTGTTTGCTTTCAAATAAATTCACGGCTGTGGAAGTATCTTTTACGATATTTACATTAATTTCACTTAACTTCACATTTTTATTATCCCAGTAGTTCGGGTTTTTTGTCATTTTATAACTTGTATCATGTTTCCATTCACTTAATTGAAACGGCCCGTTATAAACTACATTTGCAGCTTCAAGTCCGTAATTTTTCCCTTGTGCTTCTACAACCTTTTTGTTTTGAGGATAAAATGTTGCAAATCCCATTAACCCTAAAAAGTATGGAACGGGGTGTTCTAACTGTACTTCAAGCGTTTTATTATCAATCGCCTTTACACCAAATGAATCAATTGGTAATTCTTTTTTATTTATTTTTTCAGCGTTTTTAATATCGAACATAATATGTGCGTATTCAGAAGCAGTTTCTGGATTTATAGCACGTTTCCATGCATATTCAAAATCATGAGCAGTCACTGGATCACCATTTGACCATTTTGAATCGTGTAATGTGAATGTATATGTTTTTCCGTCTTCGCTCAGTTTGTATGATTCAGCTGCCGCAGGAACAGGTTTATTGTCAGGACCAGGCATATATAATCCTTCCATTACGTTGTTTAATGCAGCGTAAGAAAACCCATCAGTTGCGATAGATGAATCAAGTGTAGAAATTTCCCCAGCTTCTACAATGTTTAATACTTGTTTTGAAGATTCTTTTTTCTTTTCTACGGTAGTTGTTGCCTCTTGTTTTTGACCACATGCTGTTAAAAACATAGATAATGTGATTGAGAGTGCAACGATTCCTTTAGTTTTTCTCTTCATTGTTGTCATCCTTCCCTTCATCTCTGTCCTAGTATAAAAGAAAATATAGAAAATTTCTATAAATAAATCCGATAAAACATATAGAAAAAATATATTATGTAAGAAGTGATATTTCTGGAAAAATAAATGAAACCAGTATAGAATGGAAATGTTTCAAAAGTCAGAATTTATCGAGGTTAAAGTTTTACTTTATTACACTTGCTGTAATAAATATATATTTTGTACAGGAAGGAGAAATACACGTATGCAGGCAGTTTCGCAAAAAAACACTGTTGAAACACCGACGATATATCGAATACTATTTGCGATTAGTTTCGGTCATTTTTTAAATGACTCGATGCAAGCAGTCGTGCCGGCATTGTTTCCTATTTTGGAAAAAACGATGAATTTATCCTATATGCAAGTAGGGTGGATAGCGTTTGCATTAAATATGACGTCATCGATTATGCAGCCGGTTTTTGGTATGTATTCAGATAAGAAGCCATCACCATTTTTATTACCGCTCGGTATGTTTTCGAGTATGCTTGGGATGATTGGACTTGCGTTTGCACCGAACTTTATTATTGTTATTATTTCTGTTTTATTTATCGGATTAGGTTCCGCAGTCTTTCATCCAGAAGGTGCTCGTGTTGCTTATATGGCAGCCGGTGCAAAACGAGGTTTAGCGCAAGCGATTTATCAAGTGGGAGGAAATACAGGGAATTCCCTAGCTCCTATTTTTACAGCGTTAATTTTCGTTCCGCTCGGCCAAATTGGCTCTTTAGGTTTTACAGCTTTTGCGGCAGTAGGAATTGTATTATTAATTTTCGTATCAAATTGGTATAGGAATGAATTAGCAACTGGCGCTGTGAGAAGGAAAAAGAGGGCTGCGCTTGAGGCGGAAAATGCGATTGTAAGTACACATATTAAATTTGTTATTATACTTCTTGTTTTTCTTACTTTTGTACGTTCTTGGTACGGTGCTGGTATCGGGAATTTTTATCAATTTTACTTAATTGAACATTACGGTTTATCTATAAAAAATGCCCAGTATTTCGTATTCGCATTTATGATTGCCGGTGTATTAGGAACTTTCTTTGGGGGACCGTTAGCAGATCGATTTGGAAAGAAAACAATTATTGTATTTTCAATGATAGGTTCGGCGCCACTTGCTCTTTTATTACCTCACGTTTCGCTCGTGTGGGTCGTACCGCTATTTTTATGTATCGGTTTTATTAGTTCAAGTAGTTTTAGTGTAATTGTTGTTTATGCGCAAGAGCTTGTTCCTGGAAAAGTAGGAATGGTATCTGGATTAATTGTAGGGCTTGCGTTTGGACTCGGCGCTTTAGGTTCTGTAGTCCTTGGGAAATTGGCTGACATATATAGTCTACAATTTATTATGTTACTATGTAGTTGTCTACCATTAATTGGACTTACTTCTTGGTTATTACCAAGTGATAAGAAAACGATAGAATAGGGGATGCACTATGAAATTATGTAAAAATGTTACAGAATTAATAGGAGATACACCTGTCGTCCGATTATCTAAATTTATACCAGAAGGCGCAGCGGATGTGTATGTGAAACTAGAAATGTTTAATCCGTCACGCAGTGTGAAAGACCGTGCTGCCTATAATTTACTGCATGTTGCAGAAGAGAATGGTCTCATCCAACCAGGAGATACAATTATTGAACCGACAAGTGGAAATACAGGAATAGGCTTAGCGATGAATGCAGCTGCGAAAGGATATAAAGCGATTTTAATTATGCCAGACAATATGTCAAAAGAGCGTATAAATTTATTGAAAGCATACGGCGCAGAAGTAGTTTTAACACCGGCAGAACAAAGAATGCCAGGAGCAATTGCGAAGGCGTTAGAACTGCAAAAGCAAATTCCGAATAGTTTTATTCCGCAGCAATTTGAAAATCCTGCAAACCCGAATATTCATCGTTATACGACGGCCCTTGAAATTTATGCACAAATGGATGGAGAGCTTGATGCATTCGTAGCAACGGCAGGAACTGGTGGAACTATTACAGGTACTGGGGAAACGTTAAAAGAGAAGCTACCAAACTTATATATTGCAGTAGTAGAACCGAAAGGATCTCCCGTTTTATCAGGCGGTGTTCCAGGTCCTCATAAACTAGTAGGAACAAGTCCAGGGTTTATCCCGAAAAACTTAAATACAGAAGTGTATAACGAAATTATTCAAATTGCAGACGAAGAGGCTTTAACGACAATGAGAAACTTAGCTAGACAAGAAGGTTTATTAGTTGGGCCATCGTCTGGAGCATCTGTTTACGCAGCAATTATGATAGCGAAACGTCTAGGCGCAGGTAAAAAAGTTTTATGTATTGCACCTGATACAGGAGAACGTTATTTGAGTATGGGATTATTTGAATGAAATTGATAGAAACAGCTTAATCGTGAAATTGTCACGATTAAGCTGTTTGTTTTAGGTTGTAAAGAGGGGGAGAATGAAAATGAAACTATTAAAACCAGCAAATGAATATAGCGAACAAATTATAGAGTATCGGGAGGCATTTTTACATACGGATGAAAAACCACATGGTAGTAGTTCTTTACAAAATTTTGATTCTCTCGATAATTGGTTTGAAAAAGTGAGTAGACAGGAACTAGGAGAAAACTTACAAGGTAATCGAGTACCGTCTAGTCAATTTTTAAGTTTTGAAAAAGGGGAACTTATAGGTTTTGTGAATATTAGACATCGACTAAACTCAGAATTATTGAGGGAAAGTGGTCATATTGGATATAGTGTGCATCCAAATAAACGTCGTCAAGGTTACGCTACGAAACAACTACAACTTGCATTAGATGAAGCACAAAAGTTAGGGTTACAGAAAGTGTTAATAACTTGCGATAAAGTTAATATCGCTTCGGCTAAAACGATTCAAAAGGTTGGCGGTATGTTAGAAGATGAAGTAGTTTCTGTTCATACTGGGGAAATTGTTCAGCGTTATTGGATAGAAATATGATTTAGTGGGACATTGAAAAGGGAATGCAATGCATAATATCGAAATAGATAAATGAAAAGGTAACTGTGTACTGCAATTATAGGGGGAAATGAAGTGGGATTAAAAGAGAAAGCAATAGAAATGTCGGAGATTTATAGGAGAAATCCGAAAGTAGAGACTATTATTTTAGCGGGTTCAGTAGCTAGAAAACTAGAAGATGAACATTCAGATATAGAATTACATATTTTATGGTCAATGCCACCAGAGGACGAGGATCGTAAAGAGCCTATTAATCATATTGGTGGAACAATTTTGTCATATTATCCTTACGAGGAAGAAGAATGGTCGGAAACGTATTTGACAAAAGAGGGAATTAAATTAGAGATTAGTAACTTTTTAACTGAAACAGTAGAGAAAGTTATTTCGGATGTGGTGGATCAATATGATATAAGTTATGAAAAACAATGTATCGTATCATCCGTTCATGATGGTGTTAGTTTGTATGGAGAAGAGAAAGTACATGAATTAAAAGATAGAGTGGTGGCATATCCAGAAGACCTAGCGAAACGGATGATTTCAGAAAATCTTTGGTTAAGTAATCGCTGGCATAATCGAGAGGCGCTTTTAAAAAGAAAAGACTGGCTTATGTTATATGATGTTATTTGTGAAGTGCAAAGAAATATATTTGGGGTCTTATTTGGTTTGAATAAAATGTATGTACATCACCCGGCATTTAAATGGATGCCACATAATGTGGAACGAATGATTATTAAGCCTGAAAATCTATACGAGCGTATGGCAAATACGTTAATAGGGAAACCGGAGTATAGTGTACAGGAGTTAGAAGTGTTAATTGAAGAGCTATTACATTTAGTAGAACACCATGCGCCAAAATTACATATTGCGGAACAACAAAAACGTATTCAATATGCGAAGTAAAAAAGAAGGGATGTAACAATGAGTTACCTCCCTTCTTTTTATTTGACTAATTTACCTAGTATGGGTAATCGTTGAAGTCTATCACCGAGAATATGTGAAGCAAGTCCGCTCGTTAGGACGAATAAAAGATAAACAATCCCTCCTACAGCGCCGCATATAAAGACAATAAGAAGTGATTCCATATAGGATTGTCCAGGAATCATCCATTTTAAAATCGCTTTTAATGCAATTACAACAGCAGACATTGCAGCGGAGTAAATTGTAATAAGAAGTACTGTTTTTGCTGTCTCACCAATTTTAAATTTCGCAAACTTAATGATGCAGTACAACATAATAGCATTGGAAACGAGGTATCCAAGAATTGTTCCAAGTACAGCACCGTGTCCGCCAAATAAATGTAAGAGCGGTGTATTTACTAAAACTTTAACGAGAATACCGACTGAGAAAGCGATCATCGTTTTTCTTTGATAATCGATTCCTTGTAATATAGCTGCTGACACTGTGAAAATCGCACTTAATATAGCAGAAGGTGCAAAAGAAATTAAATATTGTGATCCACCAAGTGCAATTTCAGGATTTACATAAACCATACGGAATGCATCGTAAGCGATGCTAGCAAGACCGAATGCAGCTGGGATAGTGAAGAATAATAAGACTTGAAATATCTTTGCAATTTGTTCTTGTAGTTCTTCTAGTTTCCCGCTTGTATAAGATTTCGTTATAGCCGGAATGATCGTTAATGAGAATCCAGTTGCAAGAGAAGCTGGAATCATAATTAACTTTTGGGCATAGTTCGTTATATAAGCGAAAACTGCATTCGCTGTTTCTAACGGCTCGCCCATCGCCCTAAGGACATCAGCTACAGTATATTGATCTACTAACGTGTAGAGTGGAATTGCAATACCGACAAATACAATTGGGATTGCATATCGAAGTAATTCCATATAAATATTTTTTAATGGAATATTGGATGCTCTTGACTTTAATTCTCCTTCGGGAGGCTTTAATCTGTTATATTTTTTCCAGTACAACATTAAAATCGAAACGCTGGCAAGCGCTCCGATAACAGCGCCAAACGTAGCAACTGCAACAGAAGAAGCTACGGAACCCCCTAATAGTTTTGAAATGATAAAACTACCAACTAAAATGAAAACAACGCGTGCAATTTGTTCTACAACTTGAGAAACAGCACTTGGTTTCATATGCTGAAATCCTTGAAAATAACCACGTGTAACACTCATAGCTGGTACGATAATAAGTGCGAAACTTAATGCTCGCATCGTAAGTGTTACGTCGGCGATAAATTGAGGGTCTGGCGTTTTCGAGCGAATAATAAATTGTGATATGTATGGTGCCCCAATAAATAAACTTAAAAATCCTAAGAAGCCCATAAACAGCATTAATTTTACACTAGAGTTGTATAATTTTTTGCTTGTACTATAATCACCGAGCGCATTATGCTTTGCAACAAATTTGGAAACGGCAATAGGAATACCAGCTGTTGAGAAGCTTAATAAAATACCGTACCAAGAGTATGCATATCCATATAAAGCGACCCCTTGTGTTCCGACTAATAGTTGAAAAGGGAAGAAGTATATAAAACCTAATATACGTGAAATCATTGTTGCACCACTTAATAAAGCAGTACCTTTTAAAACTTTTGAAGTAGACAAAATTCTTTCCTCCTACTCGTGCTGTCTTGCATTTATCGTATACTACTATAAACCTGTTAGAGAAGTTAATATAGTATGGAACATAAATATTCTAATATTATTCATTTAAAAGTCATATTTTACATTTTTTAAATAGAATGTAATACATAAAAATTCAAAATATAAGTTGACACTATTTTTAATGTGTGATAAAAATGATAGTAATCAATTCGGAAAATAATATTTGGGCAATGAAAGGGTATAGTAGTGAATATCTCCCTATTTCAGAGAGCTGATGGTTGGTGTGAATCAGTATATAGATTATTCATGAAGTTCGTCCTGGAGCATCTTTCATAAATCTCACATTGTGAGGAAATGAAAGACGGTAGTTTATACCGTTATCAAATAAAGTGGTGAAGATTGTTTCACAACTAGGGTGGTACCGCGATATTTATCGTCCCTACGTATTTACGTAGGGACGTTTTTTATTTAGGTCCTAACTTTGTTGTGGCTTCATAACTAGGGTGGTACCGCGATAATTTATCGTCCCTACGTATTTGCGTAGGGACGTTTTTTATTTAGGTCCTAACTTTGTTGTATCTTCATAACTAGGGTGGTACCGCGATATTTTTGTCGTCCCTACGTATTTACGTAGGGGCGTTTTTTATGATTAGGGAGGAAGTGAACGTATTAGAAAAGAGTATTGATAGAACAATATAAATACTGAACTGAAACAAAGAAAAAGAGACAGAGAGGAGATTAACAAATGAATTCACAGCAATGGACATCGAAATTAGGTTTCGTATTAGCTGCAGCAGGTTCAGCAATTGGCCTTGGGGCGATTTGGAAATTCCCCTATATGGCCGGCATCGGAGGAGGCGGGGCGTTCTTCCTTATCTTCATCGGTTTCACATTATTAATTGGTTTACCGCTATTATTAGCTGAATTCGTTATCGGAAGAAGTACACAAAAAGAGGCTGTTGATGCATATAGAGAAATCGCACCAAAAACATTATGGCCATGGTTAGGGAAATTAGGGATTGTAACTTGTTTCATATTACTTTCTTTCTACAGTGTTGTAGGGGGATGGATTTTATTATACTTATGGAATGCAATTACAGGTAGACTATGGGAAGGAAATGGCGCATACGAAGCTACGTTTGGTGAAATCATTTCCAATCCTTATTTAGCAGTAGGAGCACAGTTATTATTCATTCTTATTACTATTTTTATCGTAAGTAAAGGCGTACAAAACGGTGTTGAAAAAGTAAATAAATATTTCATGCCAGCGCTATTCGTTTTATTCTTTGTATTAATTGTTCGTGCTCTTACATTAGACGGCGCGGGAGAAGGAGTTCGTTTCTTCTTACAACCTGATTTCTCACATGTAACATCAGAAGTTATTTTATATGCGATGGGTCAATCGTTCTTCTCATTATCGGTCGGTGTAGCAGTAATGGTAACATATAGTTCATACTTACCGAAGGAAGAAAGTTTACCGCGTTCAGCATTTTCTATCGTAGCTTTAACATTAGTAATTACATTACTTGCAGGACTTGCAATTTTCCCAGTTGTATTTGCATTTGGATTAGAACCATCTCAAGGACCAGGATTATTATTTATCGTATTACCTGCTATTTTCAGTAAAATGGCGTTCGGAAAAGTGTTCTTCGTTATTTTCTTATTGCTGTTCTTCTTCGCAACGATTACATCTGCTATTTCTATGCTAGAAATTAGTGTTGCGTCGTTAACATCAAAAGGTAAAGGCAAACGTGAAAAAACGGCCTTAATCGTAGGGTTATTAATCTTCGTTGTTGGAGTACCATCAGCATTATCATTTGGTATATTAAGTGATCTGAAGATTTTCGGAAAGACAATCTTTGATTTAGCGGATTATGCAGTGAGTAACGTACTAATGCCACTTGGTGTTTTATTAGTTTCCATCTTTGTTCCTTTAAAAATGAAGAAAGATGTATTAATGAAAGAACTTGGTGTAAGTAAAAATAAAGGCTATAAACTGTTCGTATTATGGTTATTCTTACTTCGCTTTATCGCACCAATTGCGATAATTATCGTATTCTTAAATGTACTTGGCATTATTTAAAAAGAAAGGTAGCGTATCGCTCTATGATACGCTACTTTTTATTTTGCTCTTTTTTGCAGTTCGTTTACTGTTACGAACTGATAGCCCTTCTTAGATAAAGAGTCTAAAATACCTTTAATCGTTTGTAAATTTTCATTAGAATCATCGTACATAGAGTGCAGTAAAATGATAGAACCTGGTTTTACATTTTTATTAACATATTCAATTTTATCAGCCGCAGATTTATAAAAAGTATCAGGTTCAAGGTCCCATGTGATTGTTTCGATATTGTTTTTATTTAAATAATAGGGCAGACCAATTAGCTTTTTCCCGTTAGGTGGTCTAAAATCAATTTCGTCTGTAAATCCTGTTTGGCGGATGAATGAATTCGTTTTTTCTATTTCTTCTTTAATAAAAGAAGGTGTTTTAAAAACCATTCTGTTATGAGAGTATGTATGGTTTCCAATTTGGTGTCCAGATTGTACGATATCTTCTCCTAACGATAAGTTTTTCTCTAATTCATTTCCGATTAAAAAGAATGTAGCTTTTGCATTGTATGTATCTAGTAGCGGTAATATTTGTTTTACATTGTTCGTAGGGCCATCATCAAAAGTTAAAGCAATCACTTTTTCATTTGTTTCTACTCGGTTTGTTACATCTCCAAACAATTGAAAACTTCTTGCGTTCATCAATTTGTATGTTCCGAACAATGCTACAGTAATAATGAATAATGTAACGATTGTAATGATTATTTTCTTTTTCATAAAGCAACCTCACTATACTTTTTGATTGGACTAAAAAGTATTATATCAAACTAAGTAATTTCATGCTTAAAAAAGGATGGGGATGCAAGGGGAAGGAATTTATCATATAATAAAATACAAAAGGTATATTAGGAGGTGTTTATATGGCGATTATAATTCAATTGCCAGACACTGCAGCGTCTCATGCAAAGCCAAGTATGGAAATGGCGATACTTTGCGTGAGGTAGACAAGTAATATACAATCGCCTAAATGAGCTCGTATCATTTTTTATATTTGGCTTTGCACCTTATTGAAATGAACCATAAAAAATAAGGGGCGAGCAGAAATGAAATACGTTAAAGCCGCGACGGTTTTACCAGAAAGTTTAATTACTGAAATTCAAAAGTATATACAAGGTGAAACAATTTACATTCCAAAACAAGAAACGAAACATTATAAATGGGGTACACGATCTGGAGGAAGAAAACAATTAGATGAAAGAAACAAAGCTATTAAAGAAGCGTTTAAAAGCGGAATTTCCATTCATCAACTTGCAGAAGAGTATTTTCTTTCCGGAGAAACGATTAAAAAGATTGTGTATTCTAAATGAAAACAAAAGAGTCTAGTTCAATTATCATTTTGAACTAGACTCTTTTTGCTTTGCCCGTATTGGATATACGGGGTGTGAATGGGCATGATAATAGAAAAAATGAATTACAATTGTATCGTATAGAAATGTGAATAGAAATAAAAACGTTATATTACATATTACAGAAAGGTGAATGATTATGAATCATCTGGGGCAAATAACGATAGAACTTTTTGTTGGTTTTTTTGTTTTATTAATTGCTACTAAAATATTAGGGAAAACACAAATATCTCAGTTAACGCCATTTGATTTTATTTCTGCCATTGTTCTTGGGGAATTAGTCGGAAATACGATATATGACCCTGAAGTGAGAGTATGGTCTATTTTATATGCGGTACTTGTATGGACAGTGTTAATTTACGCAATAGAAGTGATAACACAAAAATTTAGGGGGACAAGAAAGTTCTTTGAAGGATACCCTTCTATTATCATTCGTAATGGGCATATTGACAGAGAGCAATTAAAATCGAATCATTTGGATATTAATCAATTACAACAAATGCTAAGACAACAAAAAGATATTTTTTCAATCAGAGAAGTTGAATATATGATATTGGAACCAAATGGAAACATAAGTGTTCTGAAAAAGAGCAAATATGAATCTCCTACCATAAATGATTTAAGTTTAAAACATAAGCCTGTATACTTACCAATTTCATTAATTAGTGATGGAAAAGTAGTGAAAGATAATTTGAGAGAAGCTGGTTTTGATGAAGGATGGCTGTATAAGCAAATAAAGCAAAGAGGGATTACTAAATTTGAGGATATATTATATGCTGAATGGAAAACAGACGATGGTTTCTTTTGTCAGGAAATGAAGCGATAGAATATAATCGATGTATGTAATATTCGTTTCTAAGTTATCTTTTACATATCAAAAAGCTGAATCTTTGTATACAATAACACTAGATCAACAATTTGTATGGAGTGATAAAGATGGAAGCTTTTATTAGAAGTGATCAATACAATTTTATAAAGTCACAAGCTTATATTTTAGCAAACGGGCATGCAACGGCAAATGATAGAGGTGTAATTCAAGCGTTAAAATCACTAGCGATTGAAAAGATAATACATGTATTTGAGAATTTAACGGATGAACAAAAAGAGTTAATTGATACGGTATTAACAGTTCAAAATAGAGAAGATGCAGAATCGTTTTTAATGAAAATAAATCCGTATGTCATTCCGTTTCAGGAAGTTACAGCGCAAACATTAAAAAAATTATTTCCTAAAGCGAAAAAATTAAAACTTCCTGATATGGAAGAACTGGACATGAAAGAATTATCTTATTTAAGCTGGATTGATAAAGGGTCAAGCAGGAAATTTATTATAGCGAAAAATGATAAAAATAAGTTTGTTGGTCTGCAAGGAACGTTCCAAAGTTTAAATAAAAAGAGCATTTGTTCATTATGTCATGGACATGAAGAAGTAGGGATGTTTTTAGTTGAAATTAAAGGTGATGTACAAGGAACTTTCGTTAAAAAGGGAAACTATATTTGCAAAGATGGTGTAGCTTGTAATCAGAATATGAAATCTCTTGATAAATTGAACGATTTTATTGAACGATTGAAGAAATAAAGAAAAAACCTCTAGTATTGAAACTGGAGGTTTTTATTTTTTGAAGAAGTAATAATAGGCTTCTTTTATAGCTGTAAATTTATAAAAAAAGTCGGGTCATTTATAATGAAATTAGATAAAATATCTATTTGGATACAGTTGCTTATATGCAAGGAGGTAAAACATGAATTACATTTCACCGAAAGAAGAAATGTTAAAAGTGAAACGGTGGCCTAAAGATACGATAGCGGCAGGTCGTGGTCATACAGTTGCTCTTAAATCGGATGGCACAGTTGTGGCAGTGGGGCGAAATAAAGAAGGAGAATGCAATGTAAGCCGTTGGTGTGATATTGAAGCAGTCGCAGCGGGCAATGTTCATATGGCGACGAACACGGGTAATGCTCATACAATCGCTCTGAAAAGTGATAATACTGTGGAAGCGGTGGGGTGGAATAAGCATGATCAATGTGATGTAAACGAATGGCATAATATTGTATCGGTTGCGGCGGGATGGCGTCGTACCATTGGTCTTAAACCGGATGGCACGGTAATAGCGGTGGGGCGAAATAAAGAAGGAGAATGTAATATAAGTAGCTGGAGAAATATTGTGGCGGTCACGGCGGGTGATTGGCATACAGTCGGTCTTAAATTGGACGGCGCAGTGACGGCAGTGGGGAATAATCGATATGGCCAATGCAATGTAAGTGGATGGCGTGGAATGGTGGAGTTGGCCGCAGGTTACCTTCATACTGTTGGTTTGAAATCGGATGGCAAAGTGATGGCGGTGGGTAATAATAAACTTGGTCAATGCGATGTAGGCAGCTGGAGAGATATTATGGTAATAGCAGCTGGTACGAATCATACAATCGGACTTAAATCAGACGGTACCGTGGTGGCAGTAGGCTGGAATGAGTATGGTCAATGTAATGTAAGTGATTGGCGCGATATTGTAGCGGTAGCAGCTGGTTGTGCGCATACGGTCGGTCTTAAATTAGATGGCACGGTGGTAGCAGTAGGTGATAATACATACGGTCAATGCGATGTAGGTAGTTGGCGCAACATTCGATTGCCTGGCAAATAGTTAATGTACAACAAATCATTAGTAATATTATTCTATTTTAGGAGTAATTATGGAATAGAACATGTACATAAGAGTCCCTTTTCAAAAGGGGGTCTTATTCTTTTCCGTAAAATGAAGGTCTAAATGGAATTTTTAAACAAATCTTATTTCAAAGCTACAGTAGAAGAGATAAATAAGACATAGGAGAGCTGAAGAAATGCTTAAAAAGTTTTTGCTTTCTTTACCGGATGTTTTACTTGTATGCGTTGTTCTCTACATAACATACACAACTACTTTTAGTTTTGGACAGACATTAGTAATTTCAATTGCAATCGGAATCATTGGTGGTCTTGTTATAAGAATTTGTACGGATGTATTCACGTATATAAGATGGACAATTAAACAGAGGAAATCTTGAATATGTTGTATTGCTATTAGGAGGGAATGAAATGACTAAGAAGAAGAGTAGAGTGAAAAATGAAATCGCACTTTGGACATTGACAGCGGTTTTTCTCATCATTGCATGGTACTTTTTTCAAAGATAAAAATGCATCGTACTTAAAAGGTACGATGCATTTTTATTATTTTTTTTGCCAATTTTCTTTTATAAAGTCTTCACGGCCAGATTCTTTTTGCTCAGTAGCATATTTTTCTGGGTTCTTTTTATAGAAATGTTGATGGTATTCTTCAGCCTCATAAAAAGGTGCAGCCGGGCGAATTTCAGTTACGATTGGCTCTTTAAACATACCGCTTTCTGCAAGAGCTTGTTTTGATTTTTCAGCAAGCTCTTTTTGCGTTTCATTATGATAAAAAATAGCAGTGCGATAAGAGGGACCACGGTCAAAGAATTGTCCGCCATCATCAGTTGGATCGATTTGTGGCCAATATAAATCTAGTAATTTTTCATATGGAAAAATAGAAGGATCGAATGTAATTTGTACAACTTCTAAATGACCAGATGTACCAGCTTTTACTTGTTCATATGTTGGGTTTTCTACATGACCACCTGCATAGCCAGAAAGTACTTTATGAATACCAGGAAGTTCATCAAATGGCTTTACCATGCACCAAAAGCAACCGCCTGCGAAGGTTGCGAGTTCGTATGTTTTTTCGGACATTGTTGTAATCCTCCTAAATGTATATGTTTTATATAGTATTATACAATCTTTTTTATTACGCAATAAAAAAGATTTAGAAGTAAAGAAAAATTGAAATATATTTCTTTATAAAGTCTTTAAAATTCCTTCAAAGTTTCTTTTTTTCTGAGTGTTATGATGTAAATCGAAGTGAATATGTGAGGTGATAGGCAATGAATCCACGTATGAAAATTAATAGTTTACAACAAAAAATGAAAGAGAGACTAATATGAAAAAGGAATTTATACAAAGCGATTTAAGAAATATATTGATTGCGGCATGCTTACTATTAGGGTTAGTTATTTTTGGATATTTTTTAATAAATAATTACCCAGGTACAAATGAAAAAAAGAAGTTAACAGATGCAACATCTACTTCAGAATCAATTACATCTATTGCTAATTCAGATGCCAAAAAAAGGGTTACAAAAACTTTTAATATTACGGCGAAAGTAGCAAGTTTAGATTTGGGAGATGGGAAAAAGGTAGATGCATGGACCTTTGATGGAACATCACCGGGTACTCAAATTCGAGTTAAACAAGGTGAACGTATTGTTGTAAATTTGAAAAATGAATTGCCAGAACCCGTTACAATCCATTGGCATGGATTAGATGTTCCTGCGGCGGTAGACGGTGTTCCAGGTGTTACGCAAAATGCTATAAAACCAGGTGAAACATATACATACGCATTTAATGCTGATCAGGTAGGGACATATTGGTATCATTCACATCAAAAAAGTGCAATACAAACGGAACGGGGACTATTTGGAACCATTGTTATTGAACCGAATAAACCAGCTGTAAAATATGAAAAGGATTATACAGTGGCGATCCATGAATGGAAAACAGGAGCCATAAAAACCCGTAAGCATAATGGCGAACAAGATAAAGATTGGGATAGCTACCCTAGCAATCATATTCGAAATGAAAAGGCGCAAACTTTAGAAGGCCCGTTAATGATGCCAAGTAATGATCAACTCAAAGATTTATCTGATGGAGATGATTACGATATATTTACATTAAATGATACAAGTGAGGGTCTACGATTGGATGCAAAACCAGGTGAAACAGTACGCCTTCGCTTAATTAATGCTGGGAATAATACGCATTTAATGACATTAGTTGGGGCGCCATTTCAAATTATCGCATTAGATGGTCGTGATATAAAAGGTGGGGACGAGCTAGATAAAGCAATTCTTCCGATGGGAGCTGCACAACGTTATGACCTTGTTTTTAAAATGCCGGAAACAACGAGTGTAAAACTTATTAATGTGGATCCATCTAAGAAAATGAATCGAATGTTAACGGCGACTATTGGGAACGGTTCTTTGCCGAAAAAACCTATTGATATAAAGAGTTATCCATGGTTTGACTTTACGAAATATGGAGAAAAAGAAGTTGGCAAGTTTACGATAGATTCAAAGTTTACAAAGGTCTATGATATGGATTTGGCAGAAGGTGTGAAAGATGTAAATGGACAAGAAAAATGGGTGTATACGATTAATGGAAAGACATCACCTAATATTCCACCCATTAAAGTAGAGAAAGGAGATAAAGTTAAGATTCGCTTTAAAAATAAGGGAGAAGAAATTCATCCAATGCATTTGCATGGACATACATTCCAAGTTATTTCTAAAAATGGTAAACCAATGGAGGGAAGTCCGATTTACTTAGATACAGTTAATGTTTTTCCGGGAGAAGAATATGAAATTGCTTTAGAGGCAAATAATAGTGGACTATGGATGGTTCATTGTCATCATCTCGTTCATGCGGAAAAAGGGATGCATACGATGATGAATTATGAGGGGGTAACTACTCCATTTTCTACCGGAGATCACTCAGGTAATCATCCAGAATAATAATACGGAGGTTTTCATGCTTTATAGAATGATAGTATTTATTTTAACAAGTGTAAGTATATTTTTATTTTCTCATAGTAGTGTATTTGCTCATACAAGTGTTGTAGGAGCCACCCCTAAAGAGGGGGAGGTTCTTACAGTACAACCGGAACAGATTATTCTTGAATTTAGTGAACCAGTTACAGGAAATGTAGTCAATATTGAACTGCTAGATCCAAGTGCAAAGAGAGTGCAAGTATCAAAGGTTGAAATATTAGATAACCCAACAAAAATAAAAGTGAAATTACCAAACTTAAATAATGGTACTTACACAGTAAGGTGGTCTATGATTTCTGCAGACGGACATCCGAGTGAGGGAGGCTATCCCTTTTCAATTGGAGAAGAAGTACAAACTAATGTAGTGGTAGAGGGAAATGCGAGTGGGAGTGGCTCAGTATTTTCAGATGTTATGATAGTAACACTACGCTATATTGTAGAGGGAATGATTTTAATTGGAGCAGGAGTAAAGTGGCTCGATATGTTTGTAAAACGTTATAGATTACCTTCCATATTGCAAAGAATGAAGAATATGAAAAAGATTTTTTTCTCTATACTTGTAGTAGGATTAATAGCCGAATTAATAGTGTATAAGTCAATTATTCCGAAGGAGAGTTTACTTATTCATTCGCCATTTTCAGTTATTATTATGATTCAACTGCTATTATTAGTTCTTATGTCTTTGCAGCATATGGGGAACGAATGGTATGCGCTAGTTTGGGGATTTCTTGTTGCGAGTTTTTCTTTCACAGGTCATGTATGGATTACTAATCCAAATTGGGCAGCAGTTATAATTAGAATGGTCCATGTTATGAGTATTGCAGTGTGGCTAGGAGCACTTATTTATTTAGCTCTTGTTATAGCGTGGACAACATTATACAAAATTACATTTGATCAAAAGCGTTTCCGTAAACATTTTAGTATTATTGCTGGTATTTCATTTATTCTAGCATTTCTTTCTGGGGAATTAATTGTGTTTTTACAGACAAGGAATTGGGTACTTTTTAATTTTAATTCAATATGGACGAACCTTTTAAATATAAAGATTCTTACTGTATGTATAATTACAATTGTAGCATGGAGACAAACGAAAACATGGGGTAACGATATTGGAACAGTTAATCGCCGTTTATTGCTCTTAGAAATTGTTCTAGCTATACTCGTATTATTAGCTGGTATTTGGATGAGTCAAGTTTCGTTTCCGGTGAATTCTGTAACAAGCTAAAATTATAATGTTCATAGGAGTTCTGTAATGTCAATCCGTATTAGATTGCTGTTGTCGTATGTTGCGATGGTAATTATTCCAATCGTTTTTTGCGGTATAGCAGTTATGTTAATTAGTGTTACTTTATTTGGTGATATTCGTATTGCAAAAGCAATCATTGGTCTTAATCAAAATAGTCATTCTCTCATTGATAAAGAGCAGGAGGGAGCTATTCGTACAAAAGAAGATGAAGATGATATTTTTAGTAGGTTGAAAATTCTTTCATCGTATGCTCCAGATAAATTGGAGGATATAAATTTTTTAAAGGAAACTGATAAAGAATTAAACGATAATCAAGCAGGATTACTAATTCGAAAAAATGATGAGCTTACATATTCATCCCCATATTTTAAAATCTCTTCGTTTGATAAATACCTACCCGCATTTGAAACGGAAGGACAAAGAAAAGGAATGGATGTGAAAATAGAGGGTAATTCTTTTTACTATAAGCAATTTGATTACTACGATGAAGAGAAGGATAAGGTAAGTATTTTTGTATTTGAGTATGTAAATCCTTTAGAAGAAATGATTAGAGAATTTTTCCCGTATTTCGTATTCTCTTTAATACTTGGGTTAATTATTACGAATGGAATATTAACATATTTTATATCACGGAGTATTATTAAACCATTGCATTCATTAAAGCAGGCAACGGAAAGAATTCAAAAGGGTGATTTAGATTTTCAAGTAAAGCCACTTGCGAAAGATGAAATAGGTGAATTAAGTTTATCGTTTGAAGAGATGCGTGGCAGGTTGAAGGAATCGGTCGAGCTGCAAATGCAATATGAAAAAAATCGTAAAGAGTTGCTTTCAAATATTTCTCATGATTTACGGACGCCAATAACGGCTATTAAAGGTTATGTACAAGGAATTAAAGAGGGTATCGCTCGAACTCCAGAACAATTAGATAAATATTTAACGATTATTTATCATAAAGTGTTTGATATGGATCAATTAATTGACGAGCTTTTTCTCTTTTCAAAACTTGATTTAAAAGAGGAACCGTTTCAATTTGAAGAGGTTGAAATTAATCAATACTTATCTGATTGCATAGAAGAACTACAGCTTGAATTACAAGATAAGGGAATTGCAGTGAGATGGGATGCTCAAAAGGATACTTCTATTTTGGTAAAAGGTGATCGTGAAAAATTACGTCGTGTTATTACAAATATCATTTGGAATAGTGTGAAGTATATGGATAAAGAAGAAGGATATATAGGAATTCGCATGACCGAATCTATTGATTATGTAACGATTTACATAAAAGATAATGGGGTAGGAATAGAAGAGAAGGCGTTGCCTCATATATTTGAAAGGTTTTATCGTGCAGATCATTCTAGAAATTCTAAAACAGGTGGAAGCGGACTTGGTTTGTCAATTGCACATCAGATTATCACACAACATGGTGGTGATATTTGGATAGAAAGCAAAAAAGGTAAAGGAACGACGCTGGCATTTACATTACAAAAAATCAATTAGAAAAAGGAGAGCATCTTGAAAAGAATTTTAATTATTGAAGATGAAGCTATTATAGCAGAGTTAGAAAAGGATTATTTAGAGGTTGCTGGGTATACAGTAGATATTGATTACTCTGGCGAAAAAGGTTTACAAAGAGTTCTTCTAGAGGATTATGACTTGTTAATTTTAGACATAATGTTACCGGGAATAGATGGATATGAAATTTGTAAACAAGTTCGATTGGAAAAGGACATACCAATACTTATGGTGTCCGCAAAACAAGAGGAAATCGATAAAATTAAAGGGTTAGGTTTTGGAGCAGATGATTATATTATAAAACCGTTTAGCCCGAGTGAAATGGTGGCACGTGTAAATGCTCATCTAGCTCGTTATGATCGTTTAACAGGAAAACGAGAACTAATAAAAGATGAAATTCGTATTCGAGGATTGTTTATTGATAAATCGGCCCGACGTGTATTTGTAAATGGAACTGAGGTCATGTTAACAGGAAAAGAATTTGATTTATTAACTTGTATGGCAGAACATCCAAATCAAGTATTTAGTAAAGATCGTCTCTTTGAAACTGTATGGGGGATGGATGTCATTGGTGATGCAGCAACGGTTGCTGTACATGTGAAAAATATTCGTCAAAAAATTGAACTCGATCCATTCGATAAATCATATATCGAAACAATTTGGGGAGTAGGATATCGTTTTACACAGTGAAAAAGGCCAGCAAAAATGCTGGCTTTTTTTGCGTAAGTAGATTAAGAAATTACAAACAAGATCCTCCGCTAACATCAATTAATTGTCCAGTAACCCAGCGGCTGTCTGGAGAAGCGAGAAATGCCGCGGTATCGGCAATATCTTCTACTTCACCTAAGCGATTAAAAGCGGAAATGGTAGTAGCGTACTGTTTCATCATTGGGTCGCTCAAGAGTTCCGCATTCATATCTGTTTTAATAAATCCAGGAAGTATTGCATTCACTGTTATTCCTCGTGCTCCGAGCTGTTTTGCTAGTGTGAAAGTCATTGTATTAATAGCGCCTTTCGTCATACTATAGGCAACGAAATCAGGTAAAGAAATACGAGTGGCAGCGGATGAAATATTAATAATTCGGCTATTGTCACGTAAACGAGATAGAGCTTGTTGGATAATAAAGAATGGTGCTTTTGCATTAACTGAAACCATTCTATCAAAAAATTGTTCAGTCGTTTCTTCAATAAAAGCACCAGGACCAATTCCAGCGTTGTTTATTAAAATATCAAATTTAGTACTACCAGTTCTTTTTTGTAATTCGCTATCTAAAGAACTATAAAGGGTTTCTACACCATATAAAGATTCAAGGTTTGCACCGATAGAAAAAGCAGATCCGCCATTTGATTGAATTTCATAAACAGTTTCTTCAGCATCTTCTTTTCGATTTCCGTAATGAATAGCAACTAATGCACCGTCGTTTGCTAAACGTTTTGCAATAGCACGTCCAATTCCTCGGCTTGCTCCTGTAACTAATGCCACTTTTCCTTTTAACATAGTTTTCTCATCTCCTCATAAAATTTTATATGTTATTAAGTTGTTTTTTTATGTAGTAATGCGAACATACTTAAGTAATATATGAGTATGTGTAAGAAGTTCATTCCGATTTTGTTTTGAGAAAAAATAAATAGACTTCTCTTGAATTGATTGAATTTTATTTTTTTTTTTTTTGGAAAAACATGTTGACAATGAAAAGAACAACGTCCTATAATACGTTTAACAAATAAAAGTTAATTAAGAATTTTCTAACTTTATATGTTGCATATGCAAAGAAGAGGAAAGTAGATGGTTATGATCGTTTCAGAGAGCTGCTCCTAGGCTGTGAGAGTAGTAACAATCGAATCATTGAAGATCACCTCGGAGCATCGCTTGCGAAAGGGAAACTGAGTAGAGGGCGACGGCATCGTCTCCGGTAAAAGGACGGGGGTCTAATTGGACCTACAAAGCTTATATTTCGCGAGAAGTATAAGGAAGCTGAGTGGTACCGCGAAACTCTCGCCTCAGCAATCAAAGCTACTAAATTGTAGTAGTTGATTGCTGAGGCGAGAGTTTTTATTTTAAAAAATCGAATAAGAGAATGCGTAGAAGAGGAGAGTAAATGATAAAAATTGTTTCAGAGAGCCGCCTAGAAGCTGTGAGGGCGGTAACAATTTCATCATTGAAGATCACCTCGGAGCACTACTTTTGAAACTAGTAAAAAGTAGCGGAGTTGTTTCCGATAGAAAAACAAAAGTCTAATTGGACTTGCAGAGCTTATATTTCGTGAGAAGTGTAAGGAAGCTGAGTGGTACCGCGATTCCCTCGTCTCAGCAATGGATTGCTACAAGTATGTATGTAATCGATTGTTGAGACGAGTATATTTTTAAGGTTTATATACTGAATATTCTGTTAAAAACACTCATCTCAGCAATCGATATAGAAATAGATTGCAAAAATAGAGAGAAAAAAAGAGGAGCGATGTGAGATGGGAAACCAGTACATTTATATGAATGGGGAATTTGTAGAAAAGGAAAAGGCAGTTGTTTCAGTATATGATCACGGTTTTTTATACGGAGACGGTGTATTTGAAGGAATTCGTAGTTACGGTGGAAATGTATTTTGTTTAAAAGAACATGTAAAACGATTATATGAATCGGCAAAATCTATTTTACTTACAATCCCATTGAAGGTTGAAGAAATGGAAGAAGCGGTTTTACAAACGTTGCAGAAAAATGAGTATGCGGATGCTTACATTCGTTTAATTGTTTCACGAGGAAAAGGTGACTTAGGGCTCGACCCTAGAAGTTGTGTGAAACCGAGCGTTATTATCATTGCAGAACAATTAAAGTTATTCCCTCAGGAATTTTACGATAATGGATTAAGCGTTGTATCTGTTGCATCAAGACGTAATACGCCAGATGCACTAGATCCACGCATTAAGTCAATGAACTACTTAAATAACGTACTTGTAAAAATTGAAGCGGCGCAAGCAGGAGTGCTAGAGGCACTTATGTTAAATCAACAAGGATATGTTTGTGAAGGATCTGGAGATAATGTTTTCGTTGTGAAAGATGGAAAAGTGTTAACACCTCCTTCTTATTTAGGAGCGCTAGAAGGTATTACGAGAAATAGTGTTATCGAGCTATGTGAGCGACTTAATATTCGGTGTGAGGAAAGACCGTTTACTCGTCATGACGTATATGTAGCTGATGAAGTGTTTTTAACAGGAACGGCAGCAGAATTAATTCCGGTTGTAAAAGTTGATTCAAGAGAAATTGGAGATGGGAAACCGGGAAGTGTAACGAAACAATTGACAGAGGAATTTAAAAAGTTAACGAGAGAAAGAGGCGTACGTGTTCCAGGACTGGCGGAGAGCTTACTGTAGATAGGGAGAGGAGTTAATTAAAATGGAGCAGCATACAACACGTGAGAAGTTACAGTGTGAAAATGTGACAGGTGCCGGACACGTTATTCAATGTTTGAAAAAATTATGTGTAACGACTGTTTTCGGTTATCCGGGCGGAGCGATTTTGCCAGTATACGATGCGTTATACGGAAGTGGTTTGAAGCACGTTTTAACTCGTCATGAACAAGCTGCCATTCATGCGGCAGAAGGATATGCGAGAGCTTCTGGAAAGGTCGGGGTAGTCTTTGCTACCTCTGGACCAGGGGCGACAAATTTAGTTACGGGTTTAGCAGATGCTTATATGGATTCGATTCCTTTAGTTGTTATTACAGGGCAAGTTGCAAAACCTCTCATCGGAAAAGACGGATTTCAAGAAGCAGATGTTGTCGGGATTACAGTACCTGTTACGAAGCATAATTATCAAGTTCGTGATGTGAATCATTTATCACGTATTGTACAAGAAGCCTTTTACATTGCCGAAAGCGGGCGCCCGGGACCAGTATTAATTGATATTCCAAAAGATGTTCAAAATGAAAAGGTAACAAGTTTTTATAATGAAGTAATTGAGATTCCAGGATATAAACTAGAGCCTATGCCAGACAGTAGGAAGCTTAGAGAGGTAGCTAAAGCAATTTTCGAAGCAAAACGTCCACTTCTTTATATTGGAGGAGGGATCATTCATTCGGGTGGTTCTGATGAACTTATTCAGTTTGCGAGGGAAAATCGTATTCCTGTCGTTTCCACTTTAATGGGACTTGGTGCATATCCGCCGGGAGATTCGTTATTTTTAGGAATGCTCGGCATGCATGGAACGTATGCTGCAAACATGGCAGTAACAGAATGTGATTTACTACTTGCTTTGGGTGTTCGCTTCGATGATCGTGTAACAGGAAAATTAGAACTCTTTTCTCCGCATTCGAAAAAGGTACATATTGATATAGACCCTTCAGAGTTTCATAAAAATGTAACTGTGGAATATCCGATTGTTGGAGATGTGAAAAAAGCGTTACACATGTTGTTACATATGCCAATTCGTACACAAACAAATGAATGGCTTACGAAAATAGAGGAATGGAAGGAGGAATATCCTCTTTCCTACAATCAAAAAGAAGGTGAGTTAAAACCACAGCATGTTATTAGTCTAGTAAGTGAATTAACGAACGGTGAAGCGATTGTTACGACAGAAGTAGGACAGCATCAAATGTGGGCTGCGCATTTTTATAAAGCGAAAAACCCACGGACTTTTCTAACATCTGGCGGACTAGGAACGATGGGGTTTGGTTTCCCGGCGGCAGTTGGTGCTCAGCTTGCGAAAGAAGAAGAACTCGTCATTTGTATTGCAGGCGATGCTTCTTTTCAAATGAACATTCAAGAATTACAAACAATTGTTGAAAATAACATCCCTGTAAAAGTATTTATTATAAATAACAAATTTTTAGGGATGGTAAGGCAATGGCAAGAAATGTTTTATGAAAATCGTTTGTCAGAATCAAAAATTGGATCGCCAGATTTTGTGAAAGTGGCAGAAGCTTATGGAGTGAAAGGATTAAGAGCGACAAATTCAACCGAGGCGAAACAAGTGATGTTAGAAGCATTTGCTCATGAAGGTCCTGTCGTAGTTGATTTTTGTGTAGAAGAAGGTGAAAATGTATTTCCGATGGTTCCGCCAAACAAAGGGAATAACGAAATGATTATGAAGAGGTGGGAAGAATGAGTCATACTTTTTCACTCGTTATTCATAACGAGCCAAGCGTCTTATTACGTATAAGTGGGATTTTTGCTCGGCGTGGTTATTATATTTCTTCTTTACATTTAAACGAAAGAGATACTAGTGGTGTATCTGAAATGAAACTCACAGCAGTTTGTACTGAAAATGAAGCGACATTACTTGTTAATCAGTTGAAAAAATTAATTGATGTACTGCAAGTAAATAAATTATAGGGAGTGTATGGAATATGAAAACGTATTATGAGAAAGATGCAAATTTAGAGTTATTACAAGGGAAAACAATTGCGGTAATTGGTTATGGATCTCAAGGTCATGCGCAGGCACAAAATTTACGTAATTCTGGTGTGGAAGTTGTAGTTGGTGTTCGACCTGGTAAGTCTTTTGAAGTAGCAAAAGCAGATGGATTTGAAGTAATGTCTGTTTCAGAAGCTGTTCGAACCGCGCAAGTTGTACAAATGCTATTGCCAGATGAACAGCAAGCACATGTGTATAAAGCAGAAGTAGAAGAGAATCTCCGTGAAGGACAAATGTTACTTTTCTCACATGGATTTAATATTCACTTCGGACAAATTAACCCGCCAAGTTACGTAGATGTAGCGATGGTCGCGCCAAAAAGTCCAGGTCATCTCGTTCGGCGTGTATTTCAAGAAGGAAATGGTGTTCCGGCATTAGTAGCAGTACATCAAGATGCAACAGGAACAGCATTAAGTTTAGCTCTTGCGTATGCAAAAGGTGTAGGCTGTACACGTGCAGGCGTAATTGAAACGACATTCCAAGAAGAAACAGAGACGGATTTATTCGGTGAGCAAGCAGTGCTTTGCGGCGGGGTAACGGCACTTGTGAAAGCTGGTTTTGAAACATTAACAGAAGGCGGATATCGTCCTGAAATTGCATACTTTGAATGTTTACATGAATTAAAGTTAATTGTTGATTTAATGTACGAAGGTGGTTTAACGAACATGCGCCATTCTATTTCCGATACGGCAGAGTTCGGAGATTATGTAACAGGGTCGAGAATTGTTACAGATGAAACGAAGAAAGAAATGAAACGAGTACTTACAGAAATTCAGCAAGGTGAATTCGCGAAGAAGTGGATTTTAGAAAATCAAGCTGGGCGACCAACGTATAATGCGATGAAAAAAGCAGAACAAAATCATCAGTTAGAAAAAGTAGGAGCAGAGCTTCGTGAAATGATGAGCTGGATTCACGCACCGAAAGAATTAGTAAAGAAATAGAATAAGAGATTATAAGTGAAAAATACGTAAGAGGGGATTTGACAAGATGAGAAGTGACATGATTAAAAAAGGTTTTGATAAAGCGCCGCACCGTAGTTTATTAAAAGCAACTGGTTTGAAAGATGAAGATTTTGATAAACCGTTTATAGCTATCTGTAATTCTTTTATTGAAATTATTCCAGGTCATAAGCACTTAAATGAGTTTGGGAAACTTGTTAAAGAAGCAGTGCGTGCAGCAGGTATGGTTCCATTTGAATTTAATACAATTGGAGTAGATGACGGTATTGCGATGGGGCATATCGGTATGCGTTATTCGCTTCCGAGTCGTGAAATCATAGCAGATTCAGTAGAAACGGTTGTAAATGCACATTGGTTTGATGGTATGATTTGTATTCCAAACTGTGACAAAATCACACCCGGTATGATGATGGCTGCACTTCGTATTAACATTCCAACTGTATTCGTTTCAGGTGGTCCGATGGCGGCTGGAAAAACATCTAAAGGAGAAGTTGTCGATTTAAGTTCTGTTTTTGAAGGAGTAGGAGCTTATCAATCTGGTAAAATTTCAGAAGAAGAATTAAAGGATATTGAAGATCATGGCTGTCCATCTTGTGGTTCTTGTTCCGGTATGTTTACAGCGAACTCTATGAACTGTTTATGTGAAGTATTAGGTTTAGCTCTTCCGGGTAACGGAAGTATTTTAGCCATCGATCCAAGACGCGAAGAATTAATTAAACAAGCAGCAGAGAAATTAAAGATTTTAATTGAAAGAGATATTAAACCGCGAGACATTGTAACGGAAGAAGCAATTGATGATGCGTTCGCACTTGATATGGCGATGGGCGGTTCAACAAATACAGTGTTGCACACATTGGCGCTCGCGCAAGAGGCTGGATTAGATTACGATATGAACCGCATTGATGCCGTTTCAAGACGTGTACCACATTTATGTAAAGTAAGCCCTGCTTCCAATTGGCATATGGAAGATATTGATCGAGCGGGCGGGATTAGTGCAATTTTGAAAGAGATGAGCCGAAAAGAAGGGGTACTTCATCTAGACCGAATAACGGCTACTGGGCAGACGTTAAGAGAAAACATTGCTCATGCAGAGATTAAAGATAAGGAAGTTATTCATTCTCTCGAAAACCCTCATAGTGAAGAAGGGGGATTACGTATATTAAAAGGAAACCTTGCGAAAGATGGGGCAGTTATTAAAAGTGGGGCAACAGAAGTAAAACGATTTGAAGGACCTTGCGTTATTTTTAATTCACAAGATGAGGCGCTTGCGGGCATTATGCTTGGAAAGGTTAAGAAAGGCGATGTAGTTGTTATTCGCTATGAAGGACCAAGAGGCGGCCCTGGTATGCCGGAAATGTTAGCACCAACATCAGCGATTGCTGGTATGGGATTAGGTGCAGATGTTGCGCTATTAACGGATGGTCGTTTTTCTGGAGCTTCACGTGGTATTTCGGTAGGGCATATTTCGCCAGAAGCAGCTGCGGGCGGAACGATTGCACTTCTCAACCAAGGGGATATCGTTTGTATCGATGTTGAGGAAAGATTGTTAGAAGTAAGAGTTAGTGATGAAGAATTAGATAAGCGTAAAAAAGAATGGAAACGACCAGAACCGAAAGTGAAAACTGGCTGGCTTGGACGTTATGCACAGATGGTAACATCGGCGAATACAGGTGCAGTTCTAAAAATCCCGAATTTTGATTGAGCCAATTTAAAAGAGATAAGGATGATATGAAATGGTGCAGAAGGTAAAGGAGAGAGTGAAAATTGAAGATATCTTAATGGCTCATAATTGCATGAAAGATATCGTTATTAAAACACCGTTACAACGTGATACAGTTTTATCTGAGAAATATGATTGTGACGTTTATGTAAAAAGAGAAGACTTACAATTAATTCGCTCTTTCAAAATCCGTGGTGCGTACAATTTAATTCAAAGTTTATCGAAAGAACAATTACAAAACGGTGTTGTTTGTGCAAGTGCAGGTAATCATGCACAAGGAGTTGCTTATACGTGCAATTTATTGAAGATTCCGTCAAAAATCTTCATGCCAACAACGACGCCTAAACAAAAAGTATCGCAAGTACAATTTTTCGGTGGTGATTTTGCAGAAATTGTATTAGTTGGTGATACATTTGATAGCTCTTTCCAAGAAGCGCAGCGCTATTGTGAGGATAATAGAATGACGTTTGTTCATCCGTTCGATGATCCGTATGTTATTGCTGGTCAAGGAACAGTGGCAGTTGAAATTATGCATGATATGGAGAAACCAGTTGATTATATCTTTACAGCAATCGGCGGTGGTGGATTAGCATCAGGTGTTGGTACATATGTTAAAGGTGTTAGTCCTGCTACAAAGATCATTGGTGTAGAGCCAATGGGAGCTGCATCTATGAAAGAGGCTTTTCTTCAAAATGAAAATGTCGCATTGGAGAAAATAGATAGTTTTGTTGATGGGGCAGCTGTTAAAAAGGTAGGGAAGTTAACATTTGAAACTTGTAAAGATGTAATTGATGATATTGTTTTAGTACCAGAAGGAAAGGTTTGTACGACGATTTTAGAACTGTATAAGAAAAATGCAATTGTAGCTGAACCGGCTGGTGCACTATCTATTGCAGCGCTTGATTTATATAGAGATGAAATAAAAGGTAAAACAGTTGTATGTACGCTAAGTGGTGGAAATAATGATATTGATAGAATGCAAGAAATGAAAGAACGTTCGCTCATTTACGAAGGGTTAAAGCATTATTTTATCATTGAATTCCCGCAGCGTTCAGGTGCGCTAAGAGAATTTTTTGATAAAGGGTTAGGGCCAGAAGATGATATTACGCGCTTTGAGTATATTAAGAAGCATAATAAAGAAAATGGCCCAGCACTAGTCGGAGTAGAGTTAAAACATAAAGAGGATTATGAGCAATTAATTACTCGTTTTAAAGAAAATAATATTCAATTTATGGAGCTTAATAAAAATCCTGTTTTGTTTGATTTACTTATTTAATAGAAGGAAAGAGTTAGCACCCAAATAAAAAAGATAGATACAAGCGGGGAAATATAATGCTTGTTCTATCTTTTTTAAAGTTAAACTAGATACTCATTAAATTCAAGAAGAATAAAGCTAGCTAACCAAAAAAATATCGCAATGCGAATAATTACATACATTGTAAATTCAAAGGGAGTAAGATTTCGCTCTCGCTTTATTTTTTTAAATAGTCTCACAGAATAAAAGGAACATAAAAGTAGGATTGCTATAGACATTTTATAGATGTTTTCTAAGAGGTTTATATTTTCTAATAAGTCTTTTAGCATATTCATCACCTATCCTCTAATGTATGTTACAGAGAAATTTATCTTGCGCTGTCTAGTTGCGTTTATTTTTTATTTTCCCTGCTTCATCAATTTCTACGTCAGTTGAAATCGTTTGTAAATATTGTAGAGCTTTTTTCTTTTCTTCCTCATTTACAGGGGAAACTTGGTTGTTGCGAATGATGTAAGGATTGAATGACATTTGGACATCCTTTCCTTTAAAAGTTAAAGTTAATACGCCAGTTTCGGCGCTTTTCCCGCTCACATAACTTGGGAATAAAAAGTTTCCTAATGAGTAAGCGATAGGAACTTTATTATAATACTCAAATCCTTGTAGCCAATGTGGGTGACTTCCGACAATCGCGTCAGCTCCTGCTTCAACCATTTTAGGTACATATTGTTTTTGGTATTCTACCGGACGATTGGATTTTTCAACGCCCCAATGCATATAGACGATTAAATAGTCTGCATCTTTCTTTTGCTCTTTAATTGTTTTTGTTACAAGATTTAAATCATATCCGTTCGCAACGCCAGGTTTATTGTCACGAGCTACCCAATTCGTATCAGGCATAAATCGAACGAAGGAAAGAAATTTGAACTTTTTCCCTTTTACAGTAATTTCTCGTGCGGTATAGGCATCCTTTTCATTCTTTCCGGCTCCAATGTATGGGAACTTTAATTTTTCTACGTGAGAAATCGTGTCTAATAATCCATCTTGCCCATAATCAAGTGTATGGTTATTCCCGATATTTACGATGTCATATCCAGTGTTTTTTATAGCTTGTAGTGTGGATGGATCACTTTTAATCCAAAATAGTTGCCCAGGTGCTTTTTTTTCTCTCGTTGTAAATGCTGACTCTAAATTAACGAAAGAAATATCAGCTTTTGTTATTTCTTCTTTTACATGTTGGAATGGATAATCAGCCCCGTTTTTTTCGATTACAGGACGTAATTGCCAATCGAACATAGTATCACCAGAGAAGGTGAGTGTAATTTCCTGATCTTCTATTTTCTTTTCACTTGTTGAAGCGGTTTTACTAGATTTGTTTTGTAAATCGGATTTGTCTTTCGCTTTTGAAATAAAAGAGTAGTTGATTAATAAAACAATTGGTGTAATGCAAAAGGCTATTAACAGAAATCGTTTTAGTAAAGTTTTCATAAATACCGTCCCTTTTGAGTTTATACCGCAATTTGTGGGCAGTAAAACTCGCGCTAGTTAAAGTTTCACTTTATGTATAACTACAAAAAATTGCGGTTTATGTAGTGAAAAACATTTGTTAATATTCTCAATATTAAGTTAACATATAGATAACCTGTAAATCAATGTATAAACCAAAATATAGAAATAAAGAATTCGAAGGGTGAAGAATGAGAAATGGTTATATTAGGAGCAGTTGTAAATGGGGTTTGTATTATATTTGGTACTTTACTAGGTAAATTATTTAGTAGGATTCCAGAAAGTATGAAGGGAACAATTATGCATGCAATCGGTTTAGCGGTTACTGTGCTTGGACTTCAAATGGCATTGAAAAGTGAAAATTTTCTTGTTGTCATATTAAGTTTAGTTATTGGTACCGTCATCGGGGAATGGCTACAATTAGAGGGAAAGTTAAAACTGTTAGGAGATGGGCTAGAAAATAAAGTTGGATTGAAAGGGAAAGGGAGCATATCAGAAGGTTTTGTAACAGCTACTTTAATTTTTGCAATTGGTGCGATGGGGATACTTGGTGCACTCGACAGCGGGATTCGCGGCAATCATGATATTTTATTTACAAAGGCGATTATCGATGGGTTTATTTCTATTATATTAACGACAACTTTAGGAATTGGCGTAGTATTTTCGGCGATTCCAGTTATTTTATACGAAGGAGGTATTGCGGTTTTTGCAACACAAATTAATAGTTTGGTCCCGAAAGAATTAATGAATCAATTTATAGTGGAAATGACAGCTACAGGTGGTATTATGATAGCTGCTATTGGATTGAACTTACTTGGTATTATTAAAATTAAGGTGGCAAATTTACTGCCAGGTATATTGGTAGTTGGAATAATTGTCTCACTTATTTACGGTTACGGTTTAATAGTAAAGTAATAGGGGGTGGAGATACATATGGAGGAATTTCAATTCACAAAACGTGTTCATAACATATTGAAGATTGCAGCAGAAGAGGCAGAAAGTAATATCATTCAACCAGCTCATCTGCTTATAGGCATGTGTAAAGAAGGTACTGGAGTTTGCAACGAGTTGTATATGTATTTGTTTCGTAACGTGGGTACGGATTTTTTAGAAAAACTTTCATTACGAAAACAATACGATTTAACGGATCAAGAGTATAAAAAAATAGGACAATATAAGGTATCTTATAAGGTGCTAGAAATTTTACAAATAGCGAAGAAACGTATGGAACGTTTTCAGCAAGTAATAATGAATGAAGGGCATGTTATGTATGCACTATTTCGTGTAAATACGTTTATTGAAAATGCACAAATACAAAGAGATATATTACATATTATAGCTGAGCCAAGAGATTTAGCGGTTGATCTAAAATGTTTTGTTCCTACTTATAATGATTTAACTTGTACTGTTAGAAAGGCTAGCTCTTCTGATTTCGAAAAATTAGCAAGTTTTGTTGAGGCGGAATTTGGTGAACGTTGGCTGCATTCGATAGCGTATGGATTTCGTACATATAAAGATAATTTACCTATTTATATAGCAGAACAAGAAGAAGCGATAGTAGGCTTCGCTTGTTATGATGTAGTGAGAGGAAAGAAGGGATTGTTTGGTCCAATGGGCACAGCAAAACAAAATCGAGTGAAAGGTGTAGGGAAGCAATTGTTACATCGTTGTTTACATAGTATGAAGCAAGAAGGATATGAATACGTAATTATTGGACAAGCAGGTCCGATTGAGTTTTATGAGCGAAATTGTGATGCGCGTTTAATACCGTTAGAGAATAAGTAACCAACTCCATATAGGGGAGTTGGTTTTTTTATGAAAATAATGTAAAGATGTAGTGATTTTTACTAGAAAATAGCGGGTTTTGTAGTAAATCTTACAAATAAAGCAAATTACTAAACTTTTTACAAGAAAGGGTGTAGAATGGGTATCTAAAGAAAGAAGGTGTGAAAATGGCCAGCTGGAAACGAAATTTAATGATTTGTTGGCTAGGTTGTTTTACCACTGCAGCCGGTATGAGTTTAGTAATTCCTTTTTTATCTTTTTATATTGAGGAATTAGGAGTAACTGGCACTTCTAGTATTGCACAGTGGTCGGGACTTGCATTTGGTATAACATTTTTAATGGGTGCGATCGTATCACCAATATGGGGAAAGCTTGGTGATATACATGGACGGAAATTGATGCTGATTCGTGCGAGCCTTGGTATGGCGATCATTATGACGCTTATGGGGTTTGTAACGGATGTGTATCAACTAGTCGCACTAAGGTTTTTGATGGGAGCAGTATCTGGTTTCCTTTCAACGGCGATGACATTTATTGCAGCAGAAACTCCGAAAGAACATTCAGGTTGGGCAATCTCCACAATTTCAACAGGTGGCGTGAGCGGTTCTTTACTTGGCCCATTACTTGGTGGTTATTTGTCTGAGTTAATTGGAATGCGCCATGTTTTTCTTGTTACAGGAGCTTTTTTATTCCTTTCTTTTCTCATCGTTTTTTTCTTCCTACATGAAGAGAATCACTCCGCTCAAGCAAAAAAAGTACAACAGAAAAAAGTATGGACGATGGTTCCAGCAAAGCATTTAATTATTAGTTTATTTGTAACAACATTTATTATTCAACTTGCGAACATGTCAATTCAACCTATTATTACATTGTATGTAAAGAATTTAGAAGGCCCAGGAACAGCTCATATTGAAATGATTGCAGGCGCAGTCATGTCTGCGACAGGTTTAGCGATTATTATGGCAGCTCCTAAGTTAGGTAGATTATCAGATCATATCGGTCCTCAAAAAACGTTAGTTGTAGCGTTGTTTGCTGCAGGAATTATTTTTATTCCGCAAGCATTTGTAACCTCAGCTTGGCAACTATTAATTCTTCGCTTTTTATTAGGTATTGCACAAGCAGGACTATTACCTTCCGTACAAACTCTACTAAAACAACATACACCAACCCATGTAACGGGAAGAATATTTGGGTATAATCAATCGTTTCAGTTTTTAGGAAATATGATTGGACCAGTACTTGGTGGACAAATTGCAGCACATGCGGGCTTCCAATATGTTTTCTTTTCTACTTCATCACTATTATTTATTGCGTGCATTTGGGTTTATTTTCACAATAAGAACGAAGAGGTATCAGAGAAACGACATTTGGAAGTTAGTTAACTAAGTGAATGAAAAAGAAAAAGGATGAAGCAACGATTGCTTCATCCTTTTCTTTAAAATTGGAGACAAAGATAGCTTAATGTACCAAGCTCGTAACTACGGTGAATGACTTCACCGTTATTATCGCCACTTCCCATAGCGATAAATAAAGGAACAAAATGCTCTGCTCTTGGTACTGCTAGTTGTGCATGAGGGGCATTTTTCTCCCAATTAAATAATGCATCTTTATCAGTAGTCTGCATATGTTTAATAATCCAATCATCAAACTCAATTGCCCATTGTTCGGGTGTAGTTTGATTCCATTTTAAAGCTCGTAAGTTATGAACGGTAACACCGCTCCCGATTACTAAAATATCTTCTTGTCCAAGTCCTTTTAGTGCTTCTCCAATTTCAAATTGTTCTTTTGCAGGAAGGAATGGATTGACTGATATTTGGACGACAGGAATATTTGCTTCTGGATACATGCGGTGCAAGAGTGTCCATGAGCCATGATCTAAACCTCTCGTCATATTATGATGGACTGGAATACCTTTGTTTTTAAATTTTGTTTCTAACATAGATGCAATGTTAGAAGAGCCTTTCGCACGATATTTAATTTCATATAACTCAGGAGGAAAACCTCCAAAATCATAAATTGTTTCATATTCGTTATCTGATGAGGAAATCGTTAATACTTCACTTTCCCAGTGAGCAGTAAAAATAACAATTGCTTTCGGTTTATATGTTTCTCCAAGTGTTTTTAAAAAACTTGTATATTCTGTATCTTGAATAGCAAGCATCGGTGATCCGTGTGCTAAAAATAATGATGGCATCATAATAGAAACCTCCCAAAAATATAATAATTACTTTATGTAAGTTACTATATAATTTTATTTTAAATTCGTCAACATAATAGTTATAGAGCTAATTGGAAAAGTGCAGTATTTGTCATAATGAAAGCAATTGCATATAATACATAATAAGAATAATGAATGGATATTCATTTTTTGATATACATAATAGAGTTGGGGGCTGACGAAATGAACGTACAGGAAAGTTTCGTTACGGCATTGGATGGATCGGAAATTTATTTACGTAAGTGGCTACCAGAAAGAGATCCGCGAGGGATTATTCAAATTGCACATGGTATGACAGAACATGCAGGTGTTTATACAGACTTTATTGCTGCTTTATTAGAAGCAGGGTATGGTGTTTATGCGCATGATCATAAAGGTCATGGGAAAACAGTGAAAAGAGAAGAAGATTATGGTCATTTTGAACCAAATGTAGGTTGGAATGAGGCTGTGTCTGATGTTATTTTTGTATCAGAAACGATAAGAAAAGAGCAGACATGCCCGTTGTTTTTACTTGGACATAGTATGGGTTCTTTTTTATCAAGACGTGCTGTACAACTTAAAGGTGGATTATATGATGGATTCCTTATTTCAGGAACTGGTGGGAACCCGGGATTCTTAGGAGTCATTGGTCATAAAGTAGCGACAATCGAGATGAAACTACGCGGGGCAAAAACGAAAAGTCCGATGCTAAACTTTTTATCTTTCGGAAATTTCAATTCGCACTTTAAACCAAATCGTACGAAATTTGATTGGTTATCTTCAGATAATAATCAAGTTGATAAATATATTGCGGATCCTTTATGTGGATTTATTTGTACAACAAGTTTTTATCGTGAATTATTTTCTGGGGTATTAGAAGTAAATAAACTAGAAGAGTTTAAGAAAACACCGAAAAACCTTCCAATACATATTTTTTCAGGAAATCGTGATCCTGTTGGGGATATGGGGAAAGGTGTAAAAGAAGTATATGAAAATTATAAAAAATGTGGCGTGAAAGATGTAACATTGCGTCTATATGAAAATGGAAGACATGAAATGTTCCATGAAGTAAATCGAGATGAAGTATTTCAAGATTTGATTTCTTGGTTAGATGGACATATTGTATGAGAAGAAACCTCACTTTTTTCAAGTGAGGTTTCTTTAAGGAGACGGAGGAATAGTTATGAGTGAATTTGTAAATAAAGAGTATATAGAAATAGATTTTCAAGATGTTTTGATTAAAGAAGAGGAATTGAAAAATTGTACTTTCATAAAATGCCGTTTTAGAGGGATAGATGCATCGGAAGTTTCTACTGAAAATTGTAATTTTATAGAATGTGATTTTACCGGTGCTCTATTTAACGCTTCTATCCATCAAGGAACTACATTTGCGAATTGTAAGTTTGTTGGTGTGAATTTATTCGTATCGAAGTTTGAAGAATGTAAAATGACTGGCTCTGATTTTGAAGAAGCGAATTTAGATGGAATAACTATAATATCGGGCGATTGGTCATATACGAATTTAAGGTTCGCGAACTTAAGTAAACAAATGTTAAAGGGTATACGTTTAATTGAAGCTGACCTATATGAATGTAATTTAGAAAAAGCAGATTTACGTGAAGCAGATTTAACAGGTGCACAATTTGGTAAGGCGAAACTTAGTGGTGCAGATTTAAAAGGGGCGGTAGTTGATAGAATTGATTTTACAAGTTTTGATTTAAAAAATGTGAAATTAGATATAGCGCAGGCAGTTGCAGTAGCAAGATGTTATGGGGCTAAGGTGAACTAAATAATCTGTAAAACCGTTCAAATTGCTGAACGGTTTTATAAATCATAATAGTAGTATAATAGTAAATGAGGTGTTAATAATATGGAAGATAAAACATTAGGTATACTACTAGATGTTGTTGGGGAATTATTTTCAGATGAAATATCAATCGCCGTTTCAAATACGAAAGAATATATTTACTATCGACCAAGCAAACGAATTGATTTAAAGATTAGCACCGGAGATCCTATTAAGGAAGGGACGATTGCTCATAAAGCAATGATAACGAAGCAAAAAGCCTCTGAGTTTATTAACCGAGATGTTTTCGGTATTCCTTATCATGGAATGGCCGTACCTTTTTCAAATAATGGCAAGATTGAAGGTTGCGTGACGGCAATTTATCCCGCTTTAACGGATGGTAAGTCGGTCGTTACTTTAAAAACAACAGACGGCTGGGTTCCAGTTCCTTTCTCAAAGGTCATGTATTTAGAAGCTAAAGATAAAAAGACGTATGTGAATTCAGAAGAGTTAACAGGAACACATAAGTACTCGCTACAAGAATTCGAATACTTGCTGCCGAAAGATTCTTTTATTAGATGTCACCGTTCTTTTATTGTAAATGTTAATCATATTAAAGCGATTTACCCTGATACGCATTCTACTTTTTTACTTTCTATGGATAACGGAGAGAGGGTACCAGTGAGTCAATCATATGCTAGCTATTTTCGTAAGCTTCTAGGATTCTAAATGTTTCTGCTTTAGAACCTAGATTCGCTGTTTTATCTGAATTTTCGGCATTGTGTAAGAAAATCCCTATTTTGATACTGTTAATGTGTAAAATAATTATGAATATTCATTAAGAGAGGGATTACATATGGAGAATAATTTAGATAGAATTAGGGATCAACGTTTAAAAGATCGAGTAGTTACACCTGAAGAAGCAGCTTCATGGATTGAAAGTGGAATGACTTTAGGTTTAAGTGGATTTACACGCGCTGGGGATGTAAAAGCAGTCCCATTTGCACTTGTAAACCGAGTGAAGAATGATAAATCTTTTAAAGTGAATGTTTATACAGGGGCTTCCTTAGGTTCGGATGTAGATAAATTATTTGCTGAGGCAGGAATTTTAGGGAAAAGATTGCCCTTCCAAGCTGATGCGACTATGCGAAAAGGAATTAATAACGGAGACTTTTTATTTGTGGATCAGCACTTATCTCATACAGCAGAGTTACTCCGTGCTGACGTTATGGATATAGATGTCGCTATTTTGGAAGCGGTTGCGATTACTGAAGATGGCATGATTATTCCAACCACTTCAATTGGAAATTCCTTAGCATTCTCCTTAAATGCTAAGTCCATTATTATTGAAATGAATATGGCTCAATCTACGCAACTAGAGGGGCTACATGATTTATATGAACCAGGTAAACAAGGGGAAAGACTCCCAATTCCGCTCGTAAAAACGGATGATCGAATTGGAACAATCGGTATTCCGATTGATGCTGAAAAAGTGAAGGGAATTGTGTTTACGAATCAACTGGATTCGCCATCGACAATTGTTCCTCCAGATGAAGAAACTGTCATTATGGCACAGCATTTAATAGAGTTCCTTCGAGAAGAGGTTAAAGTAGGCCGATTAACAAATCGTTTAGCACCGTTACAATCGGGAATTGGTTCAGTTGCTAATGCAGTATTGCATGGCATGCTAGATTCGGAGTTTGAAGATTTAGAAGTGTATTCTGAAGTTTTACAGGATGCGGTCTTTGATCTAATGGATGCTGGGAAAGTTAATTTTGCTTCCTGCTGCTCCATCACGCTTTCTGAAGAGAAAATGCAACAAGTATTTTCTAACTTTGAAAAATATCGTGACAAATTAATGATGCGCCCGCAAGAGATTTCTAATCATCCTGAAATCATTCGTCGCCTTGGATTAATCTCGATTAATACTGCTTTAGAATTAGATATATACGGAAATGTTAATTCTACTCATGTTTTAGGTACAAAAATGATGAATGGTATTGGTGGTTCTGGCGATTTTGCAAGAAATGCGCGTTTAGCTATCTTTGTTACTAAATCGATTGCAAAAGGCGGCAACATTTCAAGTATCGTTCCTTTCGTTTCGCATGTAGACCATACGGAACACGATGTAGATGTTATCGTCACTGAACAAGGGTATGCGGACTTAAGAGGACTAGCGCCAAGAGAAAGAGTGGAACTAATTATTGAGAATTGCGTACATCCAATGTATCGTGACCAGCTAAGAGCTTATTTTGAAGAAGCACAAACAAGAGGTGGACAAACTCCTCATGTTTTAGAAAAAGCTTTTTCTTGGCATACGAATTATGCTAAAAATGGAACAATGCTTGAAGCGGTAGTAGAAACTGTATAGAAATGTAAGAGTGATTCTTAAAATAATATGCCATAAAGGTTAAAAGAAAAAGAACGTCAATTTTCAGGAATGGCGTTCTTTTTCTTTTAAAAAATTGTTACCTATAATAAAGATTTATAAAAGTAATCTCTTATTTACGGAAATAAGAGGTTTTTTAAATTACTTTTCGAATCATTTTAAGAGTTTATATATTGAATGTGAGGAGAAAGAATCATGAAGATAAGAAAAGCGTTATTAAGTGAAGTAAATGAATTAAGTGAACTCGCACTACATTCAAAAGCAACGTGGAACTATAGCGAAGAATTCATACTTGCTTGTAAGGAAGATTTAACAATTACCGATGAGTACATAAAAAATAATTTTGTATATGTTTTAGAAAACGATAATACGATGATTGGATTTTTTTCATTTTTACGTAATGAAAATGCTCTTGATTTTTTATATATTCATCCTCGTTACAAAGGGAAAGGATACGGGAAAATACTTTGGAAGTATGTAATAGAAAAAGCAAATGAACTAGGGATAAAAAATTTTACAATTGATAGTGACCCGAATGCAAAAGGGTTTTACTTGAAGATGGGAGCGAAGTTAATCGGGGAAACACCATCAACGGTTTTTAAGGGGCGATTACTGCCTCTTTTGAAATATGATGTGTAAAACAATTAATAGTAGGAGAAGCTGAAAATGGATCATATAAAGAGAAAAAGAATATATGAAGCACTAATAAAATCGTGGTCGATTGAAACGAGTTCAAAGTGGACAAGTGAAAATCCAGCAAAGGGACAGTGTGGTGTAACGGCTTTAGTCATTCAAGATATATGCGGAGGGCAAATCAAGAAGACAAAAATAGGAGAGGTGTGGCACTTTTATAACTGTATAGATGGGAAGAGGTTTGATTTTACAGGGGCTCAATTCAATAGAGAATTGGATTATATGGATGAGAAATCAAATCGGGAAGAAGCATTTGCAGATACAAATGAAAAACAATATAGCATTTTGAAGGAAAAGATAATGAAAGAATTCAAATTATCTTTTGACTCTTAAACTTTAATAAGTTACTATAATGGTGGTAACTTATTAAAGGGAACTTCATAGAGTTGAAAGGGGAAATACTTTTGAAAACAACTTATGTAAACGCTACAATCGTAACGATGAATGAACAAAACGAAGTGATAGAAAATGGATATATCATTGTAGAAAATGATCAAATTATAGATGTAAAGAGCGGAGAATTTGCTGATAATTTTGAAGTAGATGAAGTAATTGATATGAAAGGAAAGTGGGTTTTACCAGGGCTTGTAAATACACATACACACGTTGTAATGAGTCTCTTAAGAGGGATTGGAGACGATATGTTATTACAACCGTGGCTGGAGACGAGAATTTGGCCACTTGAAAGTCAGTTTACGCCAGAGCTTGCGGTTGCTAGTACGGAATTAGGATTACTTGAAATGGTGAAAAGTGGTACAACATCATTCTCTGATATGTTTAATCCAATTGGAGTAGATCAAGATGCAATTATGGAAACGGTATCAAAGAGTGGGATGCGAGCTGCTGTTTCAAGAACTTTATTTAGCTTCGGAACGGAGGACGATGAGAAGAAAGCGATTGAAGAAGCTGAAAAATATGTGAAGCGCTACTATAACGAAAGTGGTATGTTAACTACGATGGTTGCGCCGCATAGTCCATATACATGTTCTACAGAACTGTTAGAAGAGTGTGCTCGTATTGCAGTAGAAAATCAAACGATGGTTCATATTCATCTTTCGGAAACAGAGCGTGAAGTACGTGATATTGAAACACAGTACGGAAAACGTCCAGTAGAATATGCAGCAAGTTGCGGTTTATTTAAACGCCCAACAGTTATTGCACACGGTGTAGTATTAAATGAAAATGAGCGTGCATTTTTAGCAGAACATGATGTTCGAGTAGCTCATAACCCGAATAGTAATTTAAAACTAGGTTCTGGTATAGCGAATGTAAAAGCGATGCTAGAAGCAGGAGTGAAAGTAGGAATTGCAACAGATAGTGTGGCATCTAATAACAATTTAGATATGTTTGAAGAAATGCGTATAGCGACTTTACTACAAAAAGGTATTCATCAAGATGCAACAGCATTACCAGTTGAAACGGCTCTTACACTTGCGACTAAAGGAGCTGCTGAAGTAATCGGCATGAAACAAACAGGATCACTTGAGGTTGGAAAGTGTGCCGATTTTATTACGATTGATCCGTCTAATAAGCCGCATTTACAACCAGCAGATGAAGTGTTATCACACCTTGTATATGCCGCTAGTGGAAAAGATATAAGCGATGTAATTATTAACGGAAAACGTGTCGTTTGGAATGGTGAATGTAAAACGTTAGATGAAGAGCGTATTATATTTGAAGCGAGTCGTTATAAACGAGGTTTACAAAGATAGGTATTTTCAGGCTGTGGAGAAGGTCTTCTCCATAGCCTGTTTTTGTGTCTGAACTTTTTTATGGTGAGTGCTAAAAAAATATTGTAAGAGGCACAGCTTTGGGAGATACCTTTGATTCTTCTGCATTAAATTTGGCAGCAGGAGCAGGCCGCTTGAACATAGTAAAGTATTTAATAGAGGCCGGTTCAGAATTAGATGTGAGCTTAGCAAAAAGAAACCCTTTATTTGGAGCCATTTACGGTGGGCATAAAAATGTAGTTGAGTTTCTCGTTGGAAAAGGTATAGATGTTTCAATTAGATATACAAGAGAGAGTCTTAAGAACATGAATGCCTATGAATACGCCATAGAATTTGGATAAACAGAAATTGCTGAATGTTTAATGCAGTAGGTAGTGATTTGATGTGAAGAAAAGTCTAATTATATATACCTAATTAGATTATAGTAAACTGTAATTCGTTTAAATTCCTGAATTAAAAGACTATGAATAACATTAGACAGGTTTTCTATTTTAGAGAATAGAAAACCTGTCTAATGTTACAAGAGCAATAGTACGTAAGTTTTCGGCATACTAAGAAAGCCACAACAAAAAACTCTTCTCTGTAGGAAGCTCAAACGTAGGTCAAAAAAGAGAATGCACAATAACAACCACCACTACCTATTACTACAATGTTGATTTCAATTCCACATAATAGTCAAAGCTGGAAATCACCTTTCATATGCGGGAGTCAGAAGTATTCAACAGTATTTGCGGAAAGCAGCTCCATATACCTATGAAGGTCCAAATGGCCCGAAGACAATAAGGTTAAGAATGGGTGAGTTAGCGGGGGACAAACATCCTGTTACAGGCATTCGTTATGATTTAGATGGTTTCCTATTTTTAGAGCTATTTCTGAAGTTAAATTAAAAGAAGCTGATTTTAAAAATTCTAGACCGACACATGATAGAATATGTAGTAAAGCATTATACGAACAAATACTGAAAGACCCTAAGTTAGCTGCAAAATTCACAGAAGAAGAAATAGAGTTATTTAAGTAAGGCGAGGTACCAGAAAATTATTCATGGCATCATCAAGAAGCAGGACGAATGCACCTCGTTGATTATGAAACACATAGGAAAACAGGTCACACTGGCGGATATAAAATTTGGGAAATACAGCGATAAGTAAGGAGGGGGATATATGAGCAACGTTACTTGGATTGGAGTAAATAAAAAAGAAATTACAGATGAAAACATTCAGAAAGTAGAACAATATTTCAATATTAAATTCCCTATGGATTTTGTAGAATGTGTAAAACATTATGATAGTGGTTATCCAAGGCCAAAAATATTTGATGTACCTGGACAGGATGAGAATGTATTTAGTAAGCTTTTAACTTTTGATTTAGAAAGTAGAAATTCAATTATTCAAGTTTATGATGATATAAAAGATAGATTAGGAAATAAAGTATATCCCTTTGGTAAGGATTCATTTGGGAATCATCTGTGTTTTGATTACCGTAGCAATCCTAAATCACCAACAGTAGTATTTTGGGAGCATGAGGAGGAAAACATAGAGGAAGCAATATATCCTGTTTGCTCAACATTTACAGAATTGCTTGCTAGTTTACGTGATTTTGAAGAAGATTGAGGAAACAAAAAACGGCCTAGAATTCTAGACCGTTTTTTTTATAATTAACTAATTTTCCAACCTTCATCCGTTTTCTCTAGTTCAATTACGTTTACTTTTTTAGGATTACCTTTATATAAAGCATCAACAGTTACTGTAGCTGAACGAGCTTTGAACAAGATTACTGGAGATACGGAAACAACATGGATCCAAGAAAATCAATATCTGTTGTAAAAAGACATGAAAGTAGGAACTAATCTTAGAGTGTAAAATGCTGAATTATTAACGGATACAGTTCATTTAGTACCCATTTTTTTGTCCTCATATTAAGACACCAAGTGGATATTTTTTAAAAAAAAGGGAACTAAATTTGTTATAATAAATATTACATTGGAATATCTGTAGGAATTGAATTTTGAATAAGAAATTATTAGTAGCTTTAACATGTAGTACTTTATTTATGGGGATGACAGCGTGTGAATCTAATGATATTGCTAGCGAAGCGGAAAAATCAAAGCAAGAGAGTACAAAAAAAACAAACGATAAACAGAAAAAAGATACAAAAGAAGATGTACCAGTAAAAGAAATAAATACAACTACTAATGCGGGTTCCTATAGATATAGTCCTAATGGTCATAATGCTACAAATAATGAGCATTTCATAATTTATGATAATGCAAAATTCGAAGATAACTTTGACGGACTTAAAGTATCTATGAACCAACTATTTTTAAGTAATAAGAAAGGTATTTATAACGGGAAGGATGTTGGCTCTATTAGTATAGCCTTTACAATTGAGAACACATCAAATTCCACTTTTACTCTTGAGACTAGTAAGATGCAGGCCGCAACTGATCAAGGACATCAAATAACACCAGATAAACCTATGAAAAGTGTTTTGTTAAATCCAACTATGAAAATAGAGAGTCCGCAAGAGGGTACACCCGAACTTGCACAGGACAATAGGGTTATATATGAGGCCTACGACTCAAATTTTGAAGCTATAAACTGGGTTGATTTTACTTTTGAAATCCATAGACAAAGCCCAGAAATGACAATTGCAAAAACTCGAAAATATAAAATTCGATTCAATATAGATCAACATTATGGAGGAACTACAACTAAACAAGAACAGCCTCAAACTGCTTCAAATACGGATGCTGTTACATACAAAAATGAAATTGAACCTAAAATTGATTCCATGATAAAAGAGTTTAATGATATATGGAATCAAGAAGTTAAATCAGTTTTCAACAAAGAGGGGGAAACTCCAGCAACTGTAGACCAAAATACTTTACAAAAACAAATGGAGCTTGTATCAACTAAGTACAGGGAATTATCAAAAGAGAATATCAACTTTAATGCTTCTGATAAAATAAATGACCCTGTTCTAAAAGAAAAAATAAATAAATTTAGAGAAGAGTTTGGTCTTGCGGCAAATTATAGAGAAAATGCAGCAAATGCTATATTGCAAGGAATACGAGGTGTAGCTCCAATGGAAGACAGAATGAAAGAAGCACGAAAATCCATTAAACTTTCTGAACAAAAGTTTAATAACGCTTCAACTAATTTAACTGAATTTGAAACAAAACTAAATAGTAAATAGTAAATAGTATAAAAAAGAGAGCCATGCTCTCTTTTTTAGTTCTCAATAAAACCTAATTAAATGTGAAGTTCAACTAAAATTTAATTTAATTCATAAGTAACAAAAGACATTTATGAAGTTTAGACTTTCATGTCTCAATAATGTGACATGAAAGTCTAAACTTTTTGAACTAGGGACAAGAAACTTTAAACTACTTAGCTTATAATAAAATATCCATGAAAGTATTCTAAATAGATTTATAGGGGATAAAATGTTTCATTTAAATAATTATAAACAAATTCACTTATACAAAAAACAAGAAGCTTCTTGTTTTTAGCTTTAGACAAAGCAAATTCATATCAATTTTAAATAACTAACACAACTATAGATATTAGAGAAATAGCATCTATATACTTATTGGGTATGGAGATTTTCCCATTGGAAACTTATTGCTTATTTTACCACCTTTTCGATGATAGGAGCTTTAGCAGATAATTCACCAGTTGCCATATTATTCATAAAATATGCCCCATAAATAGTAACGGTATCTCCAATATTTATATCTTGTACGACTTCAGGAGAAACGATAGCACTAACAGTCGAATCTCCACTAGAAATTTCAATAGCGTCATTTGATTTATTGATTACATTTCCAGTGTGCATTTTATATTGTTTTTTTAGCACGTTGTCTTCATTTTCTTTTTGAACAATTGCATATTTAGCTGTATCAGGTTGACCAAATACCAGACCATCTATAAAAATAGGTGCATAAATAGTAACGGTATCTCCAATTTGAATATCTTTAAGGATTTCAGAGGAAGTAACCATAGCACTTAAACTTGAATTTCCATTGGAAATGATTAAAGACTTTTCTGTTTTAGCAGTTACTTTTCCTGAACGCTTTTGGTGCTGATTTAAAGCATTTTGTTCTTTTTTATTGACTTCTAATATAGAATTCGATTTATCCATACTTGTATTAGGAGTAACTGTCTTACTGGCCAACTTTTCAATGATAGGAGCTTTAGCGGATAATTCACCAGTTGCCATATTACTTATAAAAGATGCCCCATAAATAGTAATAGTATCTCCAATATTTATATCTTGTAAGATTTCAGATGAAACGATAGCACTAACAGTCGAATCTTCATTAGAAATTTCAATAGCGTCATTTGATTTATTGATTACATTTCCAGTGTGCATTTTATATTGTTTTTTTAGCACGTTGTCTTCATTTTCTTTTTGAACAATTGCATATTTAGCTGTATCGGGTTGACCAAATACAAGACCATCTATAAAAATAGGTGCATAAATAGTAACGGTATCTCCAATTTGAATATCTTTAAGGATTTCAGGGGAAGTAACCATAGCATCTAAACTTGAATCTCCATCGGAAATAATTAAAGACTTTTCTGTTTTAGCAGTTACTTTACCAGAACGTTTTTTGTGTTGATTTAGTAGAGTTTGTTCTTTATTATTTTGTGTTGAAATAGCTGTCTCAGTAGTTAAAGATCGATTTTCTATTGAAATTAACTCGACCTCTTTACTATTGACATCCATATCTTTACTGCTGACTTTTTCTCTCAATACACCTTTTATTTCTTTAGAAAGCATATCCGTTTTAGCAGTAAGTTGAGCGGCTTCAGCACGTGTTATCACTCTATTTGGTTGCCAACCGTTATCAGTCCCAACGGAGATTTTTAAGTCAATTAAAATATTGGCATATTTTTCTCCCCAATGCCCTTTTAAATCCTCAAATTTACTTTGGCCATTATCATGTGCTGTACTTTGTAGTTTATAAGCATTTACTAGCATCGTTGCCATAGCAACACGTGTAACTTTTCCAGTTGGATTGAAGATTCCATTTCCTTCGCCTTTAATGATGCCAGCTTTTTCAGCTGCAGCAATATAGGGAGTAGCCCAGTGGTCTTGGGTATCTGTAAAAGAAGGTTTGGCTTTTGTATCAATTTTTATCCCTAAGGCTTTTGTTATAATTGTTGCGGCGGAAGCTCGATCTAACATAGCGTTTGAGCCAAAGGTACCATCTGGTAAACCTGATATAGCTTGTTTTTCTACTAAATAATTAACAGATTGCTCTGCCCACTTTGGAACATCAGAAAACTTTTGAGTATCCGCAAAAATACTAGAAGAATAGGATAATATAGCCCCCGCAAGAAGACCTGTTGTGATTAATTTGCGCTTCATAAAAATATACACCTCTACCAATCTATTGTATTACCAAATTGAGATTTTTTATTTTTATATTTATATGTTTGTGATGATGCTGACATCTATTCAATTTGGTGTAACGATTATAGTTACTTATATACATAAGTGTCAATGAATAAATTTAACAAAAATGTTTTATATTTACACAAAAAATTAATATAAATTAATTTTATTTACTAAAAATTAATAAGGTGTTGACGTATTAATGTATACTTAACTATAATTAATCGAGATTAATTGAGATTGATTTTCAAGTTTGTTTACTAGTTTAACAAGTATACAAAAACTAACTTGAATTTAATTAAAAAAGTTGAATATAAACTTATATTTGTTCATTGACACTTATATACAGGTAACTAAAATCGTTGAACCAAATGTATGTTATGCTTAAAAATTTTTAAAAGATACATATTGATAGAAAACCTTTTCTCTATATACTCTGTTGGATAAAGATTGTCCATTAACAATATAGTTAATTATTCAATAAGATCACCAACATTCATTGCAATTATTTATTATTATTTCTTAATAAAGGAATGTTATAAATTAATTGCATGAAAATGGCTAGAAATTAAGATTTAGAAGGAGAATATTTTATGAAATCCAAGTTAATTGCTACAGGAATTATTGCAGGAAGTCTACTATCCTACTCATCTAATATATTTGCAGATACTCACAAATTTCCTGATGTTCCAAAGTGGGCAGAGCAGTCTGTTAATTATTTAGTAGATAAACAAGTATTAAGTGGCTATCCAGATGGGATTTTTGGGTCAAATGATTCATTAGACAGAGCTTCTGCAGCGACTATTATGACAAAGGTTTTGGGTATGCAAATTGACTTCAATGCCAAACCTTCTTTTACAGATTCTCAAGACCACTGGGCTACTCCCTATATTGCTGCAGCTGAAAAAGCTGGCATCATTAAAGGAGAAGGGAATGGCATTTTCAATCCATCCGGTAAAGTAACTCGCGCTGCCATGGCAACGATGCTAGTAAATGCTTATAAACTACAAAGTACAGCACATGATAATGGACAAAGTAAATTTGAAGATTTAAAAGGGCATTGGGGAGAAAAATATGCCAATATTTTAATTGATTTAAAAATTTCCGTTGGGACTGATAACGGCTGGCAACCAAATAGGTCTACAACACGCGCCGAAGCTGCTCAACTTACTGCTAAAACTGATATGATGCAACTAACTCCAAAGAATGTTTTAGAAGAAAAAGAGATTATTACTGCTACATCATATGAAGATTTAAATTTAATAATGGCTTCCAATATTACAGCCCAAGAAATTGATAATTTTATTGCAGAATACCATTCAGATAGTCCATTAGTTGGACATGGGAAAGACTTTATCAACGCACAAAATAAATATGGTGTAAATGCTCTATATTTAGCCGCTCATGCAATTTTAGAATCTGGATATGGAAAATCAGAAATTGCATATCAAAAACATAATCTATTCGGATTACGTGCATATGATGGAGATCCGTTTAAATATGCAAAATATTTACCAACATACAGCGACAGTATTGCTTATAATGCCAATTATGTGCGAGAAAGATATTTAGAAGAAGATGGTATGCATTATAACGGACCAACGTTAGTTGGTATGAACGTAAAATATGCATCTGATAAAGGGTGGGCTGGAAAAATTGCAAATATTATGGAACGTATTAAACCGTTCCGTGTGGAAGACTATACATCTGCAAAAAAATTACCAAAGAATCCTGAAACATTAGATGTTGAAGCGTTATCTAATAACATTCCGTATAACATGTATGAAGATGGGACAACAGCAAATGTGGTATCATCAACTGCTTATTACCAAGTACCTTATCCATTTCATTTAAAAATTAAAAGTAAATCAGATGTTGCAGTCGAGGAAAATAAAGTCGGTACAGTAACTCCTGGAACAAACATCTTTATTTATCGTGAAGATCCAAATGGATGGGTAGAATTCTCTTTTGAAGCTACTGGAGAAAAATACTGGACATTAAAAAGTAAATTAAGTATGTAATTAGAAAGGTCTCTTTCACTACTCATAATCGTTTAGAATTAAATGACATATAATTATAAGACAAGTTTTTTACTTTATTAAATATAGTTATGTATACAAAAAAGTTAGAGAATTATTTTCTCTAACTTTTATGCGGTATTACTTGAAATTAAAAAGATGGTGGGGTTACTCCAAATATAACAGTGACTTTGTGTAAAGAAGTGTTTTCCCATTTATGTTTTGCGTATGGTGGGATTTTCACACTATCACCTGGATTAAGAAGTAAAACCTCATCATTTAGATATAGTTTTACTTGTCCTTCCATAACAAATGCTATTTCTTCACCTTTATGTGCCATAGGCTCCATAGAAGAAGCGGTTTGAGGCAACAGATTCATTAAAGCTAATTCCAGTGATCCTTCTAAATTAGGTGATAATAACTCATACGAAACATTGCCGCTTTCAGGGAAAGTTATTTTTTTTCTTTGATTAGCTCTTACAACTAATTCTTCTGTATTGGTATCTTCTAAGAAAAAATTAAATAAAGCAATATTTAATGCTGCAGAAATTAGTTTTAGTGTTTGTAAGGATGGATTCGTGATTCCTTTCTCAATCTGACTTAACATGGAAGGTGTTATATCAGCTAATTCAGCTAACCGTTTACTAGTTAATCCGGCACCTTTTCTAAATACCATAATTTTTTCACCGATATTAATATTGTTCATATGCGTAATCCCCTTTAAATAAGTGAATAAAATTAAAATTAATTTTATTCACTTATACTAAACATGTTGTTAATATACTTAATTATAATAAAGTATGATTAATTTTCAAGCACCTGCATAGTTGTGAGAATAGTAAATAAGACGAGACATGATTGATACTTATTCTTCCATGTGAACTATTAAGTATGATGACCTGATTATATGATTGAATTTCTATATAAGATTTTGAGATTGACAATAATGCAATAGCGGATGGGCTGACACTTGGAATAGCATCTGGGTTTGTAGGGAAAGCAATAGAACCATTTTTAAGTGGAGCATATACAGTTGGTAATAATCATTTATATAAGCTATTAAAAGAAATAGTGGGTAAAGAGGATATTTAGCTAGAACCATCAAGACTTATTAAATTGCATAAAGTGGGGGAGAGACTATTTACAAAATAATGATTTAAAACATAAATTGAATCAAGGTACACAAATTGTATAGGGAACAGGAGGAAGTATAATTCCAAAAAAATTAATGGAAGAATACTATCAAACAGATTCTCAGTTAATTAAAAAGAATTTCTAATAAGTAAATGAAAACATATGAGTAAACACCAATGCTTTATTATAAAATTTTTTAGGAAGTGAAAACATTATGAAATCAGCTTTAACTAACATTATGATCTCCTTGATTCTTGCAGTAGGAGGCGTCATTTCGCTTTTGTTTACTTTAATAGGAGGTCAAGATTGGATCTGGGATTGGATAGGGCTATTACTGGCATATCTATCTTTGGGCATTTTAATAGGCTTATATAATAAAACGGTGGATCACAAAACATTTCCTAGAATACTAAAAAGGATTTTATTTATTTCCTTTAATGCTACAGTATTAGGAATAATAATAGGGATAACATGCCAACTATTAGGAAAGGCGAATCTTACTATAATGATGTATTATTGGTTGATAATGTTATCACTACATTTCATTACTATAATAACATTAGTTATCCTAGTATTTGTACATCAAAATAGTCAAAATTACAGCCTGTTATATACATTTATTGTAATTTCGAACATTTTCCTTACCCTAGGACCAGTATTATATCCTTTGGTTCTAACTATCATAGGAAATGGCATGAATGCTAGTGCAGGACACTAATTTTTACCTATATAGATTATTAAAATAAGTAATCCAAAATTGACATTGGTTAAGTTAAAGAACTTTATAAGCTAATAGGATAATATAACTAAACAACATAAAGTGAAATAATAGGATAGAAAGAAGATTATAATATGAAAATTAAACTTAAGAAAAAAAGAATTATAAGTGTATTGTTGGCTATTACATTAGTAGCAATAGGGTATTACATGTTTCAATCTATTACAAATCCTAAGCTGGTAAATGCAGAAGAAGTAAACAGTGTTCAACAAGTGAGCAGTCTACCTAAAAATGAATTGAAAAAATTGATACCTACTCGTTTTGATGGTAAAGAAAGAAAAGTTGCATATTTAACATTTGATGATGGACCAGGAAAATATACAGCTAACCTATTAGATATATTAAAAAGAAATAATGTGAAAGCAACATTCTTTTTAATTGGCGACAATGTGAAAAGGTTCCCAGATTTAGTGAAACGAGAGCATGTAGAGAACCATTATGTGGGCATGCATAGTATGACACATGATTTTAAAAAGCTATACACCAATCAGCAATATGTTAAGGAAATGAAAGAGGATCAATCTTTAATTAGAAATGTTATTGGAAACTCACCGAAATTAACACGCCCACCATATGGATCAATGCCCGGGTTAAATGAATCACTTCGAAATGAAGTGGTCGGAAATAATTTAAAAGTATGGGATTGGACAATTGATTCTTTAGATTGGAAATACAATAAATTACCCGTTGATGTAGCAGCCGCAAAAATTGTTCAAAATGTCTTAGCAGGTGCGACGTCTTCAAAAGAAATTATTTTAATGCATGATATTCATCCACAATCTGTCTCGGCAGTTCCAGCAATTATAAAGGGATTAAAAGAAAAAGGTTATGAATTTGAAGCTTATGATGAGAATAATCATTTTTCAATAAACTTCTGGCATGATAACCAAATATAAAAAGGCTTTATGAGTTAAATGAATAGAATAAGAAAATGATATAGGGTTTAAATATATGTAAGAGCGCGTTGACCTAAATATATAACAACACGCTCTTTTAACCATTTATATTTATTATTTAAGTTAAATTATAGTATTTTCAATGTATACAAGTAATTAAGTGTATTTTATTTTTATACATCTAATTATTTAATCAATATATAACAATGAGGTGGATTTAATTGTCGTTTTTAAAAAACAGTAAAATTGGAACAACACTAAACGTAATGGTAGTTATAGCAAGTGTCTCTTGTATAATATTATCTATACTAGGATTTTGGGGCCTTAAAAAAGGGGAACATGCTTCTACTACTATGTATGAAGATAGTTTATTACCAATTCAGTGGATAGGAGCTATAGAGTCTAATTTTTATCTTATCAATATGAATGTAAAAGAAACAATCCTATCAAAAGATGAAAAACGAATAAAAGAACTTTTAACAGAAATAGATGTAGCTCGTACAGAAACTGATCAGTTATTAAAGAAGTTTGAGACAAGAGTTAGTTCTAATAGAGAAAAGGAATTGTATAACACATTTTATACAATATTTAAAGACTTAAGAACACAACTGAAAAAAGTGCAAGATTTGGGACAATCTAATAATGAAGAAGCATATGCTTATTACCTAAAAGAGGTTGATCCCAATATGAAAAAGTCAATTCAGTCAATTCGTGAACTTATCCAATTTAATAATAATAATGCAGATCAATTACAAAAAAATAATACTGACAGTGCAACAAATACCATGATGCTGTTTGTTAGTATCTCCATTATAGCAATCGCAATCGTTATTTTTATTGGCTATATCATTAAAAGTGCGATTAAACAACCAATTGTATTATTACAAAGGGATATGGAGCGAGTATCTGAAGGTGACTTAACGATACGTACTTCTTATAAATCAAATAATGAATTGGGAAGCATTGTGAAGTCTTTTAATAGTATGCTGGATAACTTGCAACAATTAATTGGAGAAGTAAAAAACACAACACAAGAGGTTATTTCTTCTACCAATGGGATGTTGCAAGATACTAAACGAGCATCTCATATATCAAGAGAGGTTGTTCAAACTATATCTGAGGTCGATAAAAAAATAGAAGGACAAGTTACTAGTATTCAAGAAAGTTCCTCATCAATGGAAGAAATTGCAACTGGCGTTCAAACAGTAGCTGAATCTTCAGCAACGGTTACAGAAGTGGCTGTCACAACAACAGAACAAGTCAATTCTGGTAGTGAAGTAATAAAACAATCTATACTTCAAATGAATAGTATTCATGAGGTTGTTGAAGAAACATCCAAAGTAATAGAGAGACTTGTTACACGTACGCAGCAAATTGATAAAGCTCTGGATGCAATCACTAATATTGCAGAACAAACAAATCTTCTTGCCTTGAACGCCTCAATTGAAGCTGCACGTGCTGGAGAAAACGGAAAAGGATTTGCAGTAGTGGCAACGGAAGTAGGAAATTTAGCTGAGCAGTCTAAAACATCTGCATATGAAATCAATCATTTAATACAAGCCATTCAACAAGATACCAAAGATACAGTTACTGCAATGCAAAAAGGCCAACAAAAAGCTTCAGAAGGAAAAGAAACAGCTAATAAAGCAGATCAAGCATTCTCATCTATTATGTCGGCTATTAATAAAATCACTAGTCAAATTCAAGAAGTATCTGCAGCGACAGAAGAAATGTCTGCGGGTACAGAAGAAGTCAATGCCTCTATGTCTAGTGTTTCTGAAACTGCAACGCAAGTAGCTAAGGAAACAACTCAAACTGTACAGTCTATCCAATCACAAGCAGTATCAATCGAGGAGATATCGAATCAATCTAACAAAATAAAAGAAAAAGTAGAAGCATTGTCAGCATTAGTTTCAAAATTTACTATCGAGAAGCAAGACAAAGAGCAATCAAATATAATGTAAGAATAATAAAAAATTGCTATTAAAATAGGGCAATTTTTAAGTCTGATTAACAGTTAAATTTAAATAGTTAATTATATTGTTGGATTTCCCACTGGGAGTTATTAATAGAAATAACTATCTTTTAATCAAAAGACATTTACTTATGATTTAGAGTAAGTAAATGTCTTTATAATATAATAATATTAAATTTTACAGAAGCTATTGTTTATAAAATAGTATCCACTATCTTGTCTAAAAAGCTCCCATGTTCATGCCTTTATACAACAACAAATGCACAAAGTTTGAAGTTAAAATTTAAGTCTATATTAGTAACAAAAAATATTTATGAAAAATCTGCTTTCTTGCCTCATTAGGAGAACATGATAGTCTAAATTTATGTTAATGGGCATAGGAAAGGATTCTACAAACATTCAATACGATTGACAACACGAGATTACAAGTGTAATATTCAGTTGTGGATTACAAGTGTAATACAAGGAGGTGTAATTTTAAACAATGAAAGAATTACCTAAAATTTCGGAAGCCGAATTAGAAGTAATGAAAGTATTATGGTCAAAATCTCCACAAACAGCAAATGAGGTGATTGAAGCGTTAGAGGTGAAAATGGATTGGAAACCCAAAACGATTCGAACGCTGATTAATCGATTAGTTCACAAAGAAGCAGTTGCTTACCATCAAGATAAAGGGCGTATGTACGCTTATTATCCTTTGGTATCGCAAGATAGTTATTTACAAGTAGAAACGAAATCTTTACTTAAACGTTTCTATGGTGCAGCATTTAAACCTTTACTTGTAAATTTCTTAAAAGAAGAAAAGCTGTCTTCAGAAGATATTAACGAACTTAAACGTATTCTGGATGAGAAAACTGAGGAAAATCAGAGGAAGGATAGATTATAGTGATAGAAAAATTTATAAATATCTATCTACCTGCTTTTTTTGATTGGATGATTGAGACTTCCATTATGGCTAGTATATTAGTGGGCCTAATTTTGTGTATCAAGGTCTTGTTTAGAAATAAGTTAACTCCACGTTGGCAATATATGCTATGGATCATATTAATTATAAGACTTGTATTACCTTGGTCGCCAGATAGTTCCTATAGTATCTATTCTGTTCTTACTTACAAGAATGATGATGCATTCATTTCTAGCCGAAATCCTGTAGCTAATTTTCTTACAAAAGAGCGTATGCGAGAATTAAAAGATATAGACGATACAAAGGTTCTCACAAAAGAAGATACTTATACCTCAAGTTCAACAAAAACTGCTCAGACAAACAAGACACAAACAGGCATGAATGAAAAGCAGGATGATGAGACGATTTCATTTTGTACAATCTTTATATACATTTGGCTTACTGGAGTTATCCTTCTAAGCTTTGCTACTTTTATAATGAACAGGCGTTTATTACTTTACATAAGAAAACAACCTGTTATTACAGATGAGAAGATTATCCAGATTTTTGAAAAGTGTAAGCACTCTATGTCTATTCAACGGAATATCCCTTTATTTGTATCTGGAAAGGTTTCCAGTCCAACAGTGTTCGGATTTATTCGTCCCAAGTTGTTATTGTCAACTGTACATATGGAAATATTAGATGAACAACAGTTACGATATATTTTTTATCATGAATTAGCTCACATCAAGCGAAGAGATGTTGGTGTGAACTGGCTTATGCATGGCTTACTCATTTTAAATTGGTTTAATCCAATTCTATGGTATGCCTACTCATGTATGCGGGAAGATCAAGAACTAGCATGCGATGCATTAGCTCTTACATGTATAGATTCAGAGGAACAAATTGCGTATGGACATACTATTATTAGTCTATTGGAACACTACTCAAGTTATTATCAAGTACCAAGTATAGCAAATTTTAGTAAAAACAAGAGAGCGTTAAAAAGGAGAATTCTAATGATTAAAAAATTCCAAAAAAAATCATATCGTTGGTCTGCGATAGGGGCTGTGGCAGTGATTGTAGTATCATCTGTATCCTTATTAAACGCCCGTGCTGATAAGCCGACTAGCCCTGAGAAACAACAAATAGAAGTGAAAAATAATATGAAAGAATTAAAAACACAAACAGATGTTCCTATACAGCAAATTGTAGAAAAAATGATTGGTACAAAAGAACAAGCAGAAGCAGAATTTTTTGTTTCAGAAGGAGACTATAATACTTTACTTACAGAGCTTGGAGTGGCGAGGAATCTGTTTACGAAAGAAGAATTTGATCGATTCATTACTTTGGAAACAGAAGCACATATTTTAGATAAAAAAGTAAGGCAAGTAGGAAGTCCTGAAAAGTTAGACCCAGAAGAGGAAAAAAAATATGAGAAAAACAGTGAAGAAATTGGACCATTTAGAGAGAAAATTTATTCGCATTTTAGATTAACTAAAAAGGAAGCACAGAAATATGTTGATTTTCCAATTAAGACCCCAAGTTATGTGGTAAAAGGGTATAAATTAACTGGACAAGATGTTCAAACACCGATGACTACTGAAAAAATGAATCCCACTATTGTTTCTCAATATCAAAATGAAGATAATGTGTATTTTGTGTACCAAACTGCAGATACTGATCAGGGAGAAAATTTGTCGAACAAAGTAACGGAGTATAATGAAAAGGTAACAAATTATGAATTAGAAGGTGCAAAAATAAGCTTAAAAGAAAGTCTCGATACAGAGGAACACTATAAATTCATGCAAATGATTGTTCCTGCAAAAGGAAAGAATAGCGCTTATCAAGTCATAATTCTTGCAGGTGATTTAAGTAAAGAAGAAACAGAGAAAATTATGCTGTCCTTTCTAAAATAAAAATAGAGTCTCAGGATCCCGTTCTTGAGGCTATATTTTTTAGCTTAAACGAAACCTATAAGTGGGAAGAGAAATTAGTATAGTCTATATAATAAAAAAGTAAAATGATATTTAGTTTTGCTAGCTTGATTGAGGTGGATAAAAAATAACAATTTAAAACATAAATTGAATCTAGGTAGGTATATTGTATGGAGAACAGGAGGGAGTATAATTCAAAAAGAAGTAATGGAAGAATACTAGCAAATGGTGATGTATTTTACCGCTATCACCTGGATCTCAAGTAAAACCTCATCATTTAGATATAGTTTTACTTGAGATGAGGCGGTTTGAGGTAGCAGATTCATATTAAAGCCAATTCCAGTGATCCATCTAAATTAGGAGAGAATAACTCATACTGTCAACTGATGCGAAAACGTGGAAAAAGAATCTACTTAGAAGTAAAGAGATTACTGTTATTGAATATACAACAGACTATAGTAAAGCGGTAGAAAAAGAAGAATACAAGCTAATAATGTATTCTTAAGTTTTTAAAGGACGTGAAATGAATATGAAACCAGTTTTAAAATATATAATTATTTCCCTTGTTTTTTCAATAGTAGGGGTGTGTTGGGCGCTGTTTGACATCTTTATGTTAGATGCAGACTGGCTATTGATTTGGATAGGTGTATTAATGGCATATCTATCGTTGTATATCGTGATAGGTCTATATAGTAGAAAATCGTACGACTCAAAATTGGCTAAAGTGCTTCTAAAAACAATAATTACAACCTTTAGTTTTGGAGCATTAGGATTATCATTCGGAGTTGTACACATGATATTAGGACCATTGATCCTTACTTTAATGACATGGTATTGGTTTATAATGCTATTTTTATATTTAATACCCATAATATTATTAGTGATTTTAGTATTGGTAAATTGTAAAAATCATAATTTCCCTGGGGTATATAGTATACTTATACTTGTAAATATACTTCTTACGTTATGGCCGTTATTATGGCCGTTATTTATTACTTTTATGGGTTCTGGTATGAATGCAAGTGCAGGATGGTAGCAGCTCCACAGATTATAAAAGGGTTAAAAGAAAAAGGTTATTAACTTGAAGCTTATAACCAGAATAATCATTTTCCAATAAACTTCTGGCATGATAACCGAATATAAAAAATTATTTATTAGTTAAATGAATGGAATAAGAAATTAATGCAGGGTTTAAATATTTGTAAGAGCGTGTTTAGCAAAACATATAACAACACACTATTTTAACTGGCTATTTTTTATTATATAAATTTTAAAAATAGTATTGATTAAATGAAAAAGAGAGTTTTGCTCTCTTTTTTTGCATTTCAGCAAACCCTAATTAAATGTGAAGTGAAAATTCATTTGGAATTTATATTAGTAGCGAAAGATATTCAAGAAGTATCTACTTTCGTGTCTAAAAAGTATCCATTTTCATGTCTTTCTTGTACAAGGACATGAAAGTCTAAACTAAAATCTCATAAACAATCGTTGATACATTACCATTATAATAAATTTTGTAGGTACTTTCATGTCTCAATACTGGGACATGAAAGTCTAAACTTTTTGAACACAGGACACGAAACTCTAAACTACTAAGCCAGTAATAATCTAATAAGATGAAATATAGCTTTCATCTTATTAGATTTCCTGAGTATAATTGTTACATTTTTCATTCAAAAATATGAAATGTTTTTATTAGTTCATCCTTCTCTAAAAATTTCCATTAAAAGAAATATACATGATTTGAACCATAGTGAAACAATCAGATAAAATCAAAGCTCCTAACATATTATAAATGACCAATATGTTAGGAGCTTTGATTTAATAATAAATATTATTACACCTATTAAGAGTTTGGCATCGGTGTTGGAGTAACGTTTATACCTTCTTTCTTATATTGCTTGTCGATGTATTCACGAATTTCTAAAGTAGAGGCTCCATTTTGCTTCATTAAAACAGCTTGGAAAGCAATATCTAAACAAGCTGCTTGACTCATCGCATGTGATTCCCATGTAACTTCACCGTTCTCTTTAATTTCACGGATAAAACAATCTTTATTGCTTTTATGGTTAGAGTTTTCGTCACACCCACAGTAACAAGGAATCCATTGTAAGAGTTCGGTGTCTTTTCCTACCATTCCATAAATTTGAGAGACTTGTCCATTTGTGGTAGATGATAAAAAAGAAGGAAGAGTTTCTATATTAGCTGTTGTTTCTAGAGTATCGCCTTTAAAATGTTCACCTTTATTTTTTGTTTCTTGTAACTGATTTTTTGTGTGTTTGTTCTTAGTGGGTGATGAATCATTAACGGAACTACAGCCGATTAATAGGCTTACTAATAAAACTACAGGTATGATCTTTGACATCATACTGTCTCCTCTCTGTAGAAATTCCTTTATAGATAATGCTTCGATTTACATATTGTTTTTTATTAATTCGTTTTTGATCTCGTTAACAACATAAACAAAGCAATCATACAAAAAGCAATTAAAGCTAAAAATGGGATTGTGATAAAACCTAGCCAATTGATGTAATCAACATTACAAGGGACACCTTGGACGCATGGATTAATTTCTGAAACACCAGGGATTTTTTGTATTGCATAGTGATAAAGTGAAATACTTCCACCAATAATAGAAATTGGTAATATATACTTTTTAATGTTCTTTTCATTATAGAACGTGGCAATGCCTAAAATAATACAAAGCGGATACATCATTATTCGTTGAAACCAACACAATTCACATGGTATGAACCCCAGAATCTCACTGAAAAACAGGCTACCTAGTGTAGCAATCATTGACACAATCCATGCCATATATAAGGTGTAATTACGCCATTCAAAGTTCTTTTTTGTTGTATTCATCATTTCTTTTCCTTCAATGCTTTTTCAATTAAATTTTTGATTTGTTCATAATCATAAGGATCAGATAACATTGTTCCATTTACAACCATGCTCGGTGTTTGTTCTACACTGTAGTCTTGTGTTAGTTTTTCATCTCTGTTTACTTCTTCTTGTTCTGTTTGTTTTTTCAAAGCTTCTTCGAGCTGAGTAGTGTTAATACTTGGTGTATATGTTTTTGCGATTTCTAATAGTTTTTCAGGAGTAATCCATGGATCATCGTGATTTTCTGGCTGTGTGTTAAATAATTCCTTATGGAAACTCCAATATGCTTGTGGGTCTTGTTTATAAACAGATTCAGCAGCTAAAGCAGACAATTTTGATTCTGTTCCGTGGAATAAAACATTCACATATGAAAATTTAACTTTCCCCGTATCAATATAGTCTTTTTGTAATTGAGGGAAGATACGCTCACCCCATGCTTTACAAGCAGGACACTTAAAGTCACCAAACTCAATAATAGACACTGGTGCATCTTCTTTTCCTAAAGTAGGTTGCTTACCGATAGGAGGTAAATCTTTTATCACTTTATTCGTAGCAACTTTTTCTTCTTTATTTAAAACGACGAAAGCTGTAACCACAGCGAAAATGATTAATGTGGTAATTAACAATAATTTTATGTGAGAGCCTTGTTTTTTCTTCATGTAAACACCTCGAATTTTTAGAGTTTAATAGGAACATAATAAGAAGGTTTTTAGTTATCGAATTCGTTTAATATCACGGATGATATCCTCATATGGTGTGTTTTGAAGGCCTGAATATTTCTTTACAACTTTTCCATCTTTGTCTACGAGATAGAAGCTCGTACCGTGTATAACTTGTGAGTTGTTTTCTGGTTTGGTTACAAGGGTTTGGAAGTTCTCTTTTGCAAACTTTTCAATGTCTGGTCTTGTATATCCTGTTAGGAAATGAGTTCTCTTTGTATCCATTTCATAGACCTTCATAAATTCCGTTATTTTTTCAGGTGTGTCTACTTCTGGATCTACACTGAATGATACAAACTCTACATCTTTAATTCCTTCTGCATGCAACATTTTTTGAAGTTTTGCCATATTGGCTGTCATAGGTGGGCAAACAGTCTGGCAGCTTGTAAAGATAAAATCAGCTACCCAAACCTTTTCTTTTAACTCAGATGAACCAAAATTTTTCCCATTTTGATCTGTAAATGCAAACTTTTCTACATCCCAATTTAGTGAATCTCTTAGTTTATTATCACTACATGCTCCTAAAATCGTAACTATGGAAATAAGCATAAGTAATCCAATTACACGCATTTTTTTCATATGTATACCCTTTCAAAATATATTTAAGGTACGGAGCTACTAGGTAGCCCCGAATCTTATTATTTGTTTCGTAATAAACGCATACTGTTAAGTATTACAATAAGCGCAGCCCCTGTATCACTTAGTACAGCCATCCAAAGAGTAAGCCAACCTGGGAAGATAAAGGCAAGGGCAATGAATTTAATAATCAATGAGAACCATATATTTTGTTTAATGATGTGCAATGCTTTTCGGCTTAGTTTCATTGTATAAGGAAGTTTTTCAAGATTGTCTGCCATCAATACAATATCTGCCGTTTCCATTGCTGTATCAGTTCCTGCACCACCCATGGCAATACCAAGGTTTGCAGTAGCAAGGGCAGGGGCATCATTAATACCATCCCCGATCATAGCTACTGTTTTCCCTTCAGATTGAAGTTGTTTTACAGAATGAACCTTATCTTCAGGAAGTAAGTTAGCAAAATAACGATCTACTTTTGCTTTCTGTGCAATGTGTTCAGCTGTTCCTTCATTGTCTCCTGTTAACATAACAGTTTCACGAATACCTGATTGTTTTAATTCTTGAATTGTTCCATAAGTAGTAGAACGAATGGAATCTGCTACTGAAATCATTCCTAAAATAACTTTATTTGTTCCAACAAGTATCACGGTTTGACCAATTCGTTGCATTTCCCTAATCGGTTCGTTCCACATTTGCAGCGAAACTCCAAACTCTTCATATAATGCTTTATTTCCAGCGTAGTATGTTTCATCATTTATCGTTACTTGAGCACCTTTTCCTACAATTGCACGGAAGTCAGTTCCACTTTGAATAGAAGTTTGATGTTCTTTCGCATAAGCCGTAATTGCTTTTGCAATTGGATGGTTAGAATATTCTTCGATTGTTGCTGCAATTGATAATAATTCATCTTCAGTACAATCTAAGCTTCGTACATGCATTACTTTTGGTTTTCCTTCGGTTAATGTTCCTGTTTTATCAAATGCGATAGCATTTAATGAACCTGCGACTTCTAGAGCTGTACCACCTTTAATAAGTACACCGTTTCTTGCTGCATTTCCAATTGCAGATACAATAGCGACTGGAGTAGAGATAACTAAAGCACAAGGACAAGCGACAACAAGCAGTTCCAATCCTTTATAAATCCATTCCATCCATTCGCCCATACCAAGAAGGGGAGGGATGAGCATGACACCAATGGCTAATGCAAAAACAATAGGTGTATAGATTTTTGCGAAACGATCCACAAATGCTTCTGTAGGTGCCTTCTTTTCTTGTGCTTCTTCTACGAGATGAATAATTCGAGATAAAGTAGTGTCTTCAACAAGTTTAGTGACTGTAATCTCAAGAGAACTTTCTTCATTAATCGTTCCTGCATATACAGAATCGCCAATTTGTTTATCGACCGGAATAGATTCGCCAGTTATCGGTGCTTGGTTTACAGTAGAAGTTCCTCCTATAACTGTGCCGTCTAATGGGATTTTTTCACCAGGCTTTACGACAATCGTTGTATTCACTGCAATATCATCTACAGATTTTTTTATAAGTTCAGTTCCAACTTTTACCCAAGCTTCTGATGGCGCTAAATCAATCAGTCCGCGAATAGATTCACGTGTACGTTCAATTGATTTATTTTGTAAGGTTGCTCCTAATGCAAATAACCAAACAACGGTTGCTCCTTCTAGCCATTGACCGATTAATGCAGCACCAATAGCAGCCGATATCATGAGAACATTCATATCAAGTGATTTACTTCTGATTGCATAAAAGGCACTTTTTGCAGGTTTATAACCACCAATACCAATGCTTGCCGCATAGAGAAGTGTAATAAGAAGAGGCGATATGTTTGTAAAACTTCCTCCAAATCCTAAAGCTAAAAATAACCCTGAAAGAATCAAAGTTGTATTTTTTGATTTCGAAACAGGTGCCGCTCCTCTACGAGTTCCTGCTAAGGAGGCTTCAAATCCTGCATTAGATACTTCTTTAATAATGTCATCTGCATTTCGATTATGACGAATTTGCATTTTTCCTGTAGCGAAATTAACTCGAACTTCCTCAACGCCAGAAACATTTTGTAGATGTTTTTCGATTGTTAAGGCACAAGCTCCGCAGTCCATACCATCTACCACATATGTTTGTACACCATCTCCTGTTACTTTCTGATTATCACGGGGTGATGGGGATTCGCATGAGCTATCACTACAACATGAAGTTTCTGATGTTACTTCTTCTATTTGTATGGCGGATGCAGAAGAGCAACATGAGGATTCCTTTTCTGGTTTAGGTTCACAACAAGAAGCAGAAGAGGTATTCACTGTTTTCGCAGTATCAGTGTTACTACTACAACATGAATCTTTCTTAGCGATTGGAACAATTGGAATCTCTTTTTTAGAGGAACAACATGAGTTTGTTTCTTTTGTTTTTTCTATTTTCACAGTATCTTTGTCACTACTACAACAGGAAACCTCCTTAGTAGCAACGGGAACAATTGGAATTTCTTTTTTTGAAGAGCAACATGATGAATTTTCCTTTTGTATTCCTTCTTTAGTAGGAGTTGATGAAGACTCACTGTGAGAAGAAGTTTGACAGCAACTCGTTTGTTTTTCTTTCTTATCTGTCATGACAACTCTCTCCCTTTTGAGATAAGCATGCATCGTTTTTATCACATGATGCTACCTCGTTTTGAACTTCATGAAATACAACGTCAAACATTGTAAGTAACTGTTCGATTTGTGCATTTCGTAAAGAATAGTAGACATACTTTCCTTCTTGTCTTCCAAGAATAATGCCACATCCTTTTAAACAGTTCAGGTGTTGAGATATGTTTGACTGATTTCCGTTGATGATTTCTACAATTTCAGATACCGTTTTTTCCCCATCCATCATACATTGAAGAATGTGAAGCCTTGTTTTATCAGCAAAACCACGGATAAATTTGGCTTTTATATCTAAATTATTTGTATTGCACAATTGTATTCACTCCAATCGTATTAGAAATTACTAATATGTTTATTATTCATTCATATTAGCATTGACTAATATGTGTGTCAAAATAATTATAAAAAGTCTGAAAAATATCATTTGCTCCATTTTTATCTATAAGTGCTAAGGATAAATTGGATAAAAACCCCTTGACGTGGAAAAAGGGAATGCTATAATTAACGAAAATATATGAACATATGAACAATTGTTCATATGTAAGACTTGAAAAGTAGGTAATGGGGGCGGATGCATGTTAGACGTTATTGTAATTGGTGCTGGGCAAGCTGGATTAAGTATGGGCTATTACTTGAAAAAAGAAGGCTACGATTTTGTAATATTTGAGGGAGAAAAGAGAATTGGAGATTCGTGGAGAAACAGGTATGACTCTTTGGTTCTATTTACACCTAAATCGTATAGTTCATTGCCAGGTATGAAATTAGAAGGAGATAAAAATGCGTTTCCTACAAAAGATGAAATTGCAGATTATCTTGAAATATATACTGTTCATTTTTCGTTGCCAGTACAGTTGGAAACGACTGTACATAAAGTACAAAAAACAGAAAGTACGTTTGAAGTATCTACCGATAAAGGAGTATTTCTTTCTAAGCATGTTATCATCGCTTCTGGTGCTTTTCAGAAACCATTTATGCCTTCAATTTCACAACATCTCTCACAAGAGGTATTTCAAATCCATTCTTCTCAATATCAATCACCAAAGAAAATTCCAGGTAGTCCTGTCCTTGTAATAGGAGGAGGAAACTCTGGTACGCAAATTGCGACTGAACTTGCAGAGAGTCGAGATGTAACGATTGCTATTAGTCACCCATTTAAATTTTTACCACTCAAAATCATAGGAAAAAGCATATTTCATTGGTTAGAAAAGATTGGGCTCTTATATGCAGGAACTGATACAAGACGCGGATTATGGTTTCGAAAACAAAGTGATCCTATTTTTGGTTTTGAATTAAAAAAATTAATTCGTGATGAAAGTGTTGGAGTCAAGCCAAGAGTGACAAAAGTACATGAAAGAGAAGTCACCTTCGACGATAACAGTAAGATAAGTGTACAAAATATTATTTGGTCAACAGGTTTTACGCCTGATTACAAATGGATAGATATAAAAGGGGTTTTAGATGGAAAAGGTTTTCCTATTCACAACAGAGGTGTTAGTCCAATCCAAGGATTATATTATATTGGATTGCCGTGGCAACATCAAAGGGGATCAGCACTTATTTGTGGAGTGGGGAGGGATGCTAAATTTTTACATTCGGTTATAAAAAAAGAGCTTTATAAAAAATAATACAAATAAAATTATTGAATTTAATATTAATTTATATCGAGAAAATTTATATTTGTAAAATCGAATAAAAAAATTGGTTATTTACTTTATAGCATTAAATTTAGTAGCTACATATACTGGCTATTAAGTTATATGTAAAGGGGGACTGAGAATGAATCAAGAAAATAGATATCCTTACTATAACCACTATGATCATCATCATCACGACCACCACCATCATGATCACCATCATCATCCGTATTATTATGATCACCATTATTATCCGCATTATCAATCATATCATCATAATGGGCATGGACATTATGACCACCATCACCATCATCATAATGGGCATGGTCATTATAATGGTCACGGTCACAGATAAAAAAACAAAGAAAAAGAAAAAGAAAAAGAAAAATGTCTTTTCTTTTTCTTTTTCTTTGTTTTATCTGATTACCCAAACATATTGTCCAGGACGCCAATCCCAATGATTTCCATGTTCAAAGTAATGTGCTGGAGCCCAAAACCAAACACCACCAGGAACAGGGCCTGATCCCGTTGGTGGTGGACCTTGATGACCATTTGTTGTAGATAAATCTATCCACACGTTCTGGCCAGGTCGCATATCCCAATGATCGCCATGTTTAAAGTAGTGTTGTGGGAGATAGAACCATTGTCCATTCTGTGTTGGAGGTGGTATGGGTCTCTCATTTTCTGTTAATGGATAATAGTAATTATTATAAGGATAGTTAATTGACATGATATTTTGTACCTTCTTTCATAAAAAATAAATATTATTTTGAAATACAAACCTTTTTAAAAAACAAGCATAGTATAAATTAGTAAATTACATTAGTGATGATTTCCCCAGTAACCTGGGTGCCAATCCCAGTATGCTTTGTGCCAATCCCAATGTGGTGGATGCCATTTCCATTGACCTGGATGGCATCCCCATGGGTGACAATGACTTGGATACCAATCCCAATGGCCAGAATGATAATCAAGGTGACCTGTGTGATAATCCCAATGGCCAGAATGCCAAGGTGTTGGCGTTTGAGAGTAAATAGGTGCTCTCATACTAATACCTCCTTCATAAGTAATGATTCTTCAGTCAACACATCTTATTTGGTTGTTAATTAATTGGTAATTTGTCTAAATAAAAACGGGCAGTTCATTTAAATATTAAAACACTTAAATGAACTGCCCATTTTTATAATTTAGCGGATATGAGGAAAGCATGACAGTTATATGAGATGCTTTTTTGAGATTGCAAAAAGGAATTTTAGAGGGTTTTTTATTGAATAAATTATTTCCTTCCTAATCTATTTATTTGGTTTAACCTTAGATTAAATGAATATTATATAAATCTAGAAAATTTCAGTTTAGACTTTCTTGTCCCAAACAAGTTCCCAAAATGAAAGTAGGAACTGATTTTATAGTGTATAATGCTGAATTATCTATAGACACATTTCATTTAGTACCCATTTTCTTGTCTGCATATGGAGACAAGAAAATGGGTACTTCTTTAAAAAGAGACACCAAAGTGGGTACTTTGTAAAAATAGCAAAACAGGAAATTAAATTTGTTATAGTTGATAAATATTAAATTTGAATAAGAAACTACTAGCAGCATTAACATGTAGCACTTTATTAATGGAGATGACAGCGTGTAAATCTAATGATACAACTAGCACAACGAAAAAGTCTAAACATGAGAGTAAAACAAATGATAAACCCAAAAAATATGAAAGAAAATGTGCCAGTAAAATAAATACAACTATTGGTGCAGGATCCTTTAAATATAGTATTAATATAAATTTGAAATAAAGTCTTACTTTTTTAAAGTTAATTATGCCGTTTACAGGAAATATTATGGTCTTATTCCTTTATTAATAAAAAATGAGACTACATTAGGTAACTAAAAACAATTTGAATATTACAATGAAAATTATTAAAATTTTTCATTGTAACCTTTTAGCATATTCTTCGAATACCGATTTGGATATAAAGCGTTTAGCATTTCATATGGACTACCATTCCAATATCTTTTTAAAGGCGTGCATAATTTATGCTTTACCAACCATCTTTGGTTAAATATACGTAACAATTGCTCTTCTGTTAGTTTTTCCTTTTCTTCTATCGTCCATTTTAATGCTTCTAACGCTCGCTTCTTGTTCCAAAATCCAGTAGGTGTAAATTTAAATTCCCATTCTTTAAACATTCTAGGGTATAACTCATTTAGCATAAAATAAGGACTGTTGCCCCAAAATATTTGACAGGGAGAAGTCAATTTATGCTTAGTCAGCCATTTTATACTATAGACTTGTGTTAATTGAGAGTGAGTTAACTTTTCTTTTTCTTCAATTGTCCATTTCAGAACTTTTAACGCTTTTTCTTTTGTCCAAAACTTGTTAGGGGTCATAAGGAATTCCCATTCTTTAAATCGATTCGGATATAAGGTATTTAACATTGCAAAAGGGCTACCATTCCAGTACATAACTAAGGGGGCACTCAGTTTGTTATGTTTTAACCATTTTTTACCATATACTTTTAATAATTCTTCCTTTGTTAATTGCTCTTTTTCCTCAATTGTCCATTTTAATATTTCAATGGCTTTTTCTTTTGTCCAAAAATTTAAGGGAGCCATAGCCAATTCCCATTCTTTAAATTGATTAGGGTACAGATCCTCGATCATTTTATAAGGGCTATTGTTATAGCAATGTTTAAGTACACCACGAAGTTTGTACTTTACAATTAATGGTGTATTCCATTTCAATTTAATATCTTCTTTGTTCCACATTAAAATTGTTTCAATTAAATATTTGGTAACCCTTTTAGACAGTACTCTATTTTTATCTTCTTTCCATGTATTAGCCGGGAACCTGCTTCTTGTTCCCTCTAAAATTTCTTGATATATATCCTCTATTGCAATTACATTCATTTTCATTTTAAAATTCCACCTTACCTAAATCTATAAAATTCCAATTGTATTTGAACTCGATATTAAATTATAATGAATTATATTAAATTTAATTTAATATAATTCATTATAATTTAATAAAATTTAATAGTGATATTATATTAAACTTTTTTGATAGCAAAAAGTAAAATTTCGATATTAAAACAAAATAGAAAAATAGTTATAATTTGAGAATGTTTCGGGACTATTTTGGTTAAGTCTCTTTTTCCTGAATACCACTATCTCACATTCAACCATTTAGAATTTGTAATGAAAAATAAAATATATTCATTATTTTTTACTGGAATTTGAAAAAATTTTATAACGTTGGTAAGCAATGTATAACGTGTATATAGCTAAGAGAGGGATACCTAAAGTATTCTCAACATAAATATGGACCTTGACATGTCAGAAAGTGTATTGTAGATTAGGTTAATGACTTAAACCATTAACCATATAACATTAAGGAGAATACTTCCAAAAGGGCTGAAGTTTCTGTATTTGTACAGGTAACAGAGTTAAATCAAGTGCTATTTTATTTGGAACATAGACACCTAGTAACCTGAACAGTTAAAGTAATTGAAACTTCAAACTACTTGTAGAGCACCTAAATTAAATACGTATCTTGACAAGTTAATGGGGTTATTGTAGATTTGGTTAATGACTTAAATCATTAACCGTATAACAATGAGGGAAGTGGTAACAAAAATATAAACTCTCTATATTTTTAGAGGTAATAGAGTTAAACTAAATGTCATTTTATTTAGAACAAAAACACTTAGTGAACTAATCAGTACGAACAATCAAAACTTTAAACTACTTGCAGAGTACCTAATACACTGAGTATCTTGACAAGTGGATGGGGTTATTGTAGATTTGGTTAGTGACTCAAATCATTAACCATATAACGATGGGGGAAGGAAGTGCTCATGAGAACTGAGAAACCCGTATTTGCACAGGTTGCAGAGATGATTGAAAATGATATTTTATCAGGTACATATAACCCGGATGACTTAATTATTTCAACCACTCAGATTTCTAAACTTCTCTCAGTAAACCCAACTACATCGGTAAAGGCTGTTAAGATTCTTGCAGATAAAGGTGTGCTCTATAAAAAGCGAGGAATTGGGATGGCAGTAACCAATGAAGCAAAGAAAATTATATTGGACGAGCGAAAAAAAGAATTGTTAGATACGATTCGACAATCGATGAAAATTGGTATATCACGAGAGGAAATAATTAAATTAGTAATGGAGGAAAATGATGATTAATTTATCCAATGTAACTAAAGATTATGGCAAAAATGAAGGGTTACGGAATTTTTCCGTAACCTTGGATTCACCCGGTATTTACTGTTTGCTAGGTAAAAATGGTGCAGGTAAAACTACTTTTCTCAAATTAATCGCAGGTCACCATAATACTAGTGCTGGTGAAGTCAGAGTTGGGGGAAACCTCGTAAATATGATGCGTATGCCGGAACAAGTATATTTTGTTCCTAGTGATGCAGAACATTTTAATATGCGTATAAGGGACTTATTCAAGACTGCAAAAGAATTGCACAATCGATTTGATCTTAATTTTGCAATTGAAATTGCTGAAAAATTCAAATTGGATTTAAACAAAAAGTATGAACAAACATCATTTGGAATGAAGGTTATGGTTAACACAATCCTTGGTATGGCAAGTAACAAGGCTATAATTATTCTAGATGAGCCAGTTTTAGGGTTTGATGCTATTACGCGCAATAGTTTTTACGATTTATTACAAGTATGCAATGAACAAAAACCCAAAATTATTATTGTTTCCACACACTTAATTGATGAAATTTCTAAAGTTGCAGAAAAGCTTCTTATCATTGATAAAGGAGAACTTAAATTATATGCAGATATCACTGATATTGATGAGATGGCTTATTCTGTAACAGGTCCAGTTGATATAGTCGAACAAGTAACGAAGGGTCTAAATATTATCGGTAAAAAGAACGTGGGGGGATTTGTATCACAATACATTTTTGACAAGCCAATTGAGGATACAGACACTGTAATGATATCACCTTTGGGTTTACAAGACTTCTTTATCAGTCTTGTTGAAGGAGAATAAAAAGAATTTGATTGCGAAAATATAAAATTAGGAGGACTTAAGATGAATGCACTTGCTGTAGCAAAGCTAAATTTTAAGAAAGTAAAATTATCGTACGTTATTTTTATCTCAGCGATTTTCTTACAAATAATTAGTTACGTAATCAATGATTTACTAGGAACAACAGATAAAGGCCAATTTTATTTAAGTTTTGGATTTTACTCTTATATCATAATTTTAATGAGTGCGGTGCTTATTCCTGCTAGAAATTTCCGGAAAATTATGAATCTTAATGTAAAAAAGCTGGACTATATGAGAGGAATTCTTATAAATTATATTGGTTTCGCTCTTGTGATTTCAGTATTTACGGTGCTTTGCTATCTTTACTTAGATAAATTATTACCTGTTGGTAATAATGGATTTGTAGCCAACCCATTTGGTGTTTTTGGCTGGGGGAATAACGGAGTTAGTATTGCCTTCATTCGTCAATTTGTATTTTTGCTGATGGTTGCTTTGATTGTTCATACATTAACTACAATCCAAGGATCTTGGTATGGTTGGCTTACAGATATTATCATTGTAGCTATCATTTGTGTATTTACACCTATTGCTTCACTTCGAAAAGTATTAGGCTTGATATTTGACACACTAATCTTTACTCCAAACGCAGTTATTCAAATAATAAGTTGTCTTGTAGTATCTGCCATTGTCTATGTTTTATGTGTATTGGTCGTAAGTCGTAAGAAGATTTAAATATTAATAAGTTTTTTATTTACCAAAGGATTGAGGCTTTAAAGGTGAAATGAGCATCCGTTATATTTTGCTGAGTGTAAGTAAATAGGACAGGATAGCATCCTGAGAATCAGATAGAACATAAAAATAACCATCTTAACTATTATAGGCAACTTCATACGCGCTGAGATTACTAACTAAAGATTAGTGGAGGGATTATTATGTTTAAGTTGACCAAGCCTATTGTAGCAAGTGCAATAATAATCTCACTTGCAGCCTGTGGTACAACGCCAGAAAAGTCGGATAAGAATTCACAGAACCAAAATGTTACGCAAGGCACAAAAAGTTTTGATGAGAAAGATTTAAAAATGAAAAGTGCAGCCTATTTGGAGCAATTTCAGAAAAATGATTTCGATCAACTTTATAAAAATGTAACTCAGGAAATGACAAGTAAATTACCTAAGGAAGAGTTTGCTTCTAAATGGAGATCTTTAACATCTCAATTAGGGCCTGCTCTAAATACAGAATCGGAAGTATTTAATTCGAAAGATAAAAATGGGAAAGTGTCTATTACTACAGTACATCGTAAAAATAATTTGCAAACAACTTTTGTTTATACAAAGGATGGTAAGGTAGCAGACATTCAAACTCAGATGCAGCCACTTATAGTGAAACCAAAGGAAGGGGAAAAGTGGGAAGAATCTTCCATTAAAGTTGGTTACAATGAAAAAAAATTGAATGGGTTGCTAACTCTCCCTAAAGGAATAGAAAAGCCACCGGTTGCAATTTTACTTCAGGGATCTGGTCCCAATAATATGGATTCTATCATTGGCACAGGCCTTAATCGTCCTTTTGCGGATATTGCACACGGTCTGGCAGAAAAGGGAATTGCTTCTATCCGTTATGACAAACGCTCTTATGCCTATCCGAATGATGTTTTTGATGTGGAAACAGAATATTTGAAAGATGCTAAAGAGGCAGTTCGACTTGTTAAAGAAGATGAAAGAGTAGATAGTAACAGGATCTATCTAATTGGGCATAGCCAGGGTGGTTTAGTAGGACCAAAGATTGCACAGGATAATCCAGAAATTAAAGGCTTTGTCTCAATGGCTGGTCCCCTACGTCGATTAGAGGATATAGTGTTGACACAGACTAAATTGCGATTGAAACAAGAAAACCTATCGGACGAGCGTAAAAAAGAGGAACTGGATAATACGAAAGCGGGAGTAGAAAAAATCAAGAAACTCAACTCCGCTGATAAAACAGAAGTTATACTTGGTTATCCGGCTAGATATTGGAATAGTTTGAATAAAATCAATGGAGTAAGTATTGTTAAAAATCTAAATATTCCGATGTTTATCATGCAAGGTACAACTGATTTTCATGTCTTAGAAAAAGTGGATTATAAACTGTGGCAAGAAACACTTGCTGGTAAAGACAATGTCAGTTTCAAGCTTTATCCAGGGCTGAGTCATTTGTTTATGCCAGGCGGTTCCGCAGATAAATTTGATGGTAGTATTTATAACAAACCAGCACATGTAGATTCTCAAGTGATAGAAGATATCTCAGGATGGATTAACGCTCAACATTAATTCACTCAAAATGAGAGCGAAATATTATTCTCTTGTAAAGAAAAGTATGGATTCGGCCAAGAGACAAATATTTTGGTCGAATTCCAAATATAAAAATTTATGCATTAAATCTTGAAATCACAAAAATGAAGATTGATTTATGTATTTATTTAGAAAGTGGTGTTATAAATTATGAAAAAACCTTTTAAAAGAGTTTTACCTGTCACTGTTCTTGTTGGTTCAGTACTAGCTTTTACTTCTGCGTGTACAAATGATGCTAGTTCTGATAAGCAAAAACATCCAATAAAATATGAGGAAAAGAGCTATTCAATAGAAGCAGGTAAGATTTCTCAAATATCTCTGTCTGATATGGATCGTAGTGTTGATGTAGTAAAATCAAACGATAATGAAATTCATATTACGTATTTTGAAAATGATAAAGAATCCTATGAAATAAATGTTTCAGATGAAAAGAATTTAATAATGAAAGCCAGTACTAATAAAGAATTGAAAGATTATGTTGGTCTCAATTCCGATAAAACACATAGAAATGTTAAGATATCAGTTCCGCGCGGTATGGAAAGCGGTATGGAAATAAAAACCTCTAAAGGAGATATTAATCTATCAGAAATAAATATATCTGGATCCGTTGACGCAATAACTTCCAATGGGAAAATAAAAGCTTCTAATGTAGCAATTGAAAAAAGCTTCAAAATGGAAACGAAAAATGACGATATCAATTTATCAAATGTGAACGTGAAAGGTTCCGTTGATGCAACAGTTTCAAATGGTAACCTAGATATAGAAAAAGTTGCAGTTGAAGATACATTGAAATTAGATTCAAAAAATGGTGGTATAAATGGAACCATAGTAGGATCATATGATGTATTTAGTATTTCGAGCAAAGCTTCTAAAGGTAAAAACAATCTGCCAGAAAATAAAAGTGGTGGTGATAAAAAATTAGATGTCAATGCTAATAATGGGGACATAAACCTTAAATTTGTTCGTTAATCTTAAAATTTCTAAGTATCCTAGGAAAATATGTACAAAGAAAATAATGTAGTTTCATTTAAATATTAAAAATTTCAAAACTCAAAAACCTTCTACCCATTTTGATCGATTTTTTCAAAATGGGTGGATTTGTATCGCAGTATGTTTTTGGCAAGCCAATTGAGGATACAGGGTACAGAGCCGGTAATTATTTAACCATTGGTTTTACAAGATTTCTTCATTGGACTTGTTGGAGAGGAATAAAGAGACCTTGTTTGTGAAAATATAAAACTAGGAGGAATCTAGATGAATGCACTTGCTGTATGTATTTCTGTACATCATTACTTATAGTGCATATTCATTGAATACAAACTGTTAGATTCTTTCTTTATGCAAAGGAGATAACAATGAACGCAGAGTGGTACAAACTAGATAATGCTGGAAAGCTATATGCTTCAACTGTTACATCAAGAGTTTCTACGGTTTTTAGACTTTCAGTTAACCTTAAAAGCATGGTTAATCCTGAAGTTTTACAATGGGCTATTGAACAAACTTTAGAACAACTCCCTCTATTTAAAGTAATCGTAAAGAAGGGGATTTTCTGGAATTATTTTAAAAAAACGAATGAAATTCCTATTGCTTCAATAGAGCATTACTATCCTTGTTCTAATTTGTTTTTCACCAGTCATAATACATTTCCTTATCGTATTCTTTATTATAATAGAAGAATATCTTTTGAAGTTTCACATATGCTGACAGACGGTACAGGGGCTTTAGAATTTTTAAAAATTTTAGTGACTTATTATGTTACAAGGAAAGAATCTCTTGATTTGCAAATGGAAACGAAAAATAGAATTAACTTAGAGTTTGAAGATTCTTTTGCAACATATTACGAAGAAAATGTACCAAGCTGGCAAGAAGGGCTTGATTATGCATACAAACTTCCATTTAAGTTTGATAAAAAGGGAATATATCATATTACTACTGGAGAGATCGATATAAGGGAAATTAAACAATTAGCTAAATCTCAAGATATAAGCATTACTACTTATTTAACATCTAAATACATAGAGGTATTAATTGAAATCCAGTCTGCGCTAGCAGCTAATACTAAACCTATCACCATTAATGTACCTGTTAACTTGCGGAACTTTTTTGAAAGTCAAACGCTTCGCAATTTCTTTGTCAGTATACCCATAACAATTGATCCTCGTTTAGGAGAATACACATTTCATGAGATTGTACAGAAGGTTCAAATAGAATTTAAACGATATTTAAACAGCAAACAACTGAAACCACTTATTGCTCGAAATGTTCGTGGAGAAAGAAATGTCTTGCTACGACTTTTGCCACTTACTATTAAGGACCAATTGGCACCTATTATACACTCAAAATTTGGGGAAAGTTTGTATACAAGCTCTATCTCTAATTTAGGAGTAGTATCTCTGAATAAGGACATAGAGCCGTTTATTGAACGATTTGAATTCTATCCACCTCCTAGTGTAGGGAATAAAATAAAAGCCGGGGTTATTAGTTTTGGCTCTTACATGTATATCACTTTCGGAAATATATCTGATATTCAAATTGTAGAACGGGAATTCTTTAGAAAACTAAAAAAAGAGGGCATTAATGTGAAAATAGAATCTAACAGGAGGGGATACTAGTGGCATATTGTCCAAAGTGCGGTATTCAGGTAGAAAGGGATCAAATCCCTTGCCCGTTATGCTTTACCTATATCCCTAAAGTCTCAAGTGATGAACAGCTTCTTAAAGAAAATGGTTTTCCTCACTATTATAGTATGTATGAAAATGTAAGAGATAACGTATTAAAGCTAATCTTTCGTATCTTTAGCGTAGGGGCTCTTTTAGCTCTTTTCATTCCAACCTTAATTAATTTTATATTAGCTAAAACGTTAACATGGTCTCTATATAGTAGCAGTTCAGTCATTTCTATTTGGATTGTAATGTATATTTTCTCTAAGAAAATTAAAAGAAAAGCCCTCATATTAAATATTACAATTATATGTTTATTACTTGCATTAGATATGGTTGATAATCAAATAAATTGGTCTGTTACTATAGCAATTCCTATATTTTTGATGTGCGTTACTTTAATTTGGCTGAACAGAAAGTTTTATAAACAGAACAAAAATAGATGGCTTGCTTTTGTAGGAGTAATTACAATATCTGTATTTATTTTAACAGCTTGGATCAGTTTTATATTAGGACATTATAGTAACCGTCCCTATACCTTTTCAAGGTCTCTTAAGGATATGAAAATTTTTTTATCTTTTGGTACCGTATGTATAGTTCTTTCCTACTGTTTTCCAAACAAATGGAAAGAACTATTGAAAAGAACATTTCACTTTTAACGTTTAAAACAATTGTCTTATCCTGTGAACCAATGACATCTCTAATAATAAGTAAAGGCAGTAATCAAAGGTATCTTACATGTGCTCATTTAATAATGTAGCACTTTTTTTATTTTATTCTTCATTATTTATAAACAATTAACCATTTTATGGTTACTCAAAATTAAGAAATTATAAGGACTAAGTAAAATACAATTGAAATTTGTTTGTTTAAATCCTAATACAAATTTAAATACATATATATTTATTTTAGAAAGAATCGTTATACGCAACTGTACCTTTTAATTAACAGATTTGCTATTAAAAATCATGGTAAAGATGTACGTAGATATATATAACTAAAGTAATTCCTTTATAAAAAAAGTATCCACTTTCTTGTCCTAAAACAATGATAGAATTAGAAGTACCCACTTTCTTGTCTAAAAAGTATCCATTTTCATGTCTTTGTACAACAAGAGGAGGGGAGAAAATAAACTTAAACTATAAATTTCATCTTCACGTTAAATTCCTATTTAACGAACAGTTTGATGCTGGAATAGAATTGATTATAGTAGAGGTACCAATCATGTATTGGTGCCTCTATTCTTTTGTGAAAAACTACTAGGTAATTAATATGTAATTTATGAGTTTATACAAATGTAATTCTAACCTATAAATTCTAATATTTAGTTTGAATGTTAATTTATTTTATTCGATCGATTTGAGGTGCGCAACATAGGTAAGAAAGAAATATTAGTCGCTAAAAATAAAATTTTAATGTCCTGATACATCACATAGAATATGTAGAAATGGAAATAGCGCTTTTGTCCGCTATATTATATTACTGAATATGAAAGGTTTTTAAATAGTCTGTCAATAATCAACTTGTTGTTGATGATGGAAAGTTTGTCACGGATATATGTGATGTACTCATTACAACACTAGAAACTTTATTTTTTAATCTGTCTACCTTAAGGGGAGCATATCAGGTCTTCTCCACAGCCTATTTTTGTATCTTAACTTCTTTTTATGTGTTAACACTGATAAAAAAAGATAGATTTTTTAGGATGACGCTTTAAAAATTATTGTGACGAACGTATAGCTATTTATGTAGAAGAGTTAGTTTTGAAAAAACATTTCCTTCAAACAATTGAGACGACAACTAGTTTTGATTTTATTATGGAAAAGCTATCCATTTCTAAAAGGATAGCTTTTTTCTTGAACGAATAAATATTCAAAAGAATGTCGCATCTTTCTGTTCATATTTCTGCTATAATATATAACGCTTTATAATATTTTATACTTAAGGAGAACAATTCATGAAGCAAAAAAAGAGCCATTTAATGGTAATGGCACTTGTTACAACTTTATTATTAACAGCTTGTAATAATAAAGCGAATAAAAGTGATGCAGAAGCTAAAAAACAAGTGTTAAATGTAACAGTATCAGAAGAAATTCCTTCTCTTGATACTGCGAAAACGATGGATGGTACATCAGCGCACGTTATGCAAAACATATTTGAAGGTTTGTATGTATTAGATGATCAAGATCAGCCTATTCCAGCAGTAGCAAAATCGTTTAAAAGAAGTAAAGATGGTAAAAAATATACATTTGATTTGCGTAAAGATACAAAATGGTCAAATGGAGACAGTGTGACAGCAAATGATTTTATGTTTGCGTGGAAACGTGCAATTAAACCTGAAACAGCATCTCAATATGCGTACATGCTCTTTCATGTGAAAAATGCGAAAGAAATTAATAAAGGAACAATGCCTCTTGATACACTTGGGGTTAAAGCAATAAATGATTATACGTTAGAAGTGGAACTCGAACAGCCAATTCCGTATTTTTTACAGTTGTTAGCACTGCCGATTTACTTACCACAGCATGAATCATTTTTGAAAGAACAAGGAAAGAATTATGCATTGGAACCTAGTAATCTCATATATAACGGGCCATTTGTATTAGAGAAATGGAAGCATGAACAAGAGTTTCAATTAAAGAAGAATGCTACATATTGGGATGAAAAGAAAGTGAAATTAGACGAGATAAACTTTCAAATTGTAAAGGATACAATGACGGCTGTTAATTTATACGAAGCTGGTGATTTAGACCGGGTGTCTATTAATTCTCAATTTGTAGACAAGTATAAAGGGAATAAGGAATTACATATGTCGAGCGATCCTGGAATTGCTATGATACGTTTTAATGAGAAAAATAGTGCGTTAGCAAATAAAAAGGTGCGCCAATCTATTTCATTAGCGTTAAATAAAGAAGATTTCGTTGCTCACTTTATTAATAACGGGGCAAAGTCTGCAAGTGGACTTGTACCGGCTGGTCATATAAATGAAGAGACTGGTAAAGATTTGAGAAAAGAAAATGGAGATCTTTCTCCATATGATTTGCAAAATGCGAAAAAGATTTGGGAAGAAGCGAAAAAAGAACTGGGAGTAGAAGAAGTAAACCTCGAGTTTTTAACGTATGAACAAGATAATGCAAAACGTATGGCAGAATATATAAAAGGTGACTTAGAAAAGCATTTGCAAGGACTCACGATACAAATTAATCAACAGCCATTTAAGCAAAAATTACAGTTAGAACAAACAGGAGATTACGATATATCTATGGCAAATTGGGGACCGGATTATAAAGACCCAATTAGTTATTTAGAACTCTTTACGACGGATAATCAGAATAACAAAATGAATTATTCTAACCTTCACTACGATGAATTAATAAAGAAAGCGAAAAGCGATTTTGTACTAGATCAAAAGAAAAGATGGGAAGCATTGCAAGAGGCCGAGCGTATTCTGCTAGAGGATGCTGCAGTTGCACCGCTTTATCAAATGGGATCAGCTTACATACAAAAGGATTATGTAAAAGGAATTGAGAAGCATCAATTTGGTGGTGTTTATACGTATAAGAATGCTTATATCGCTAATGAATAAATACAAAAAACCTTACTTTTTAAAAAGTAAGGTTTTTTTAAAGAGTACATGGAATAAGGGAATACAGTACAAATCAGCATACAAACAATCTCTTGTTGTAACTATGTTTGTTTTTAATTATATAAAAAATATTAGATTATATATTTTGTCATTGATATACTTAAAAGGTAATTGAGGTATTAAGATGAATCGATAGCGATGTTTGTGTATAATTATTTGAGTATTATAAAAATAAGGGAGCTTAAGTGTTTGATTTGAACGGGGCTTTTTCTATATGAATTAATGGATATGTATAATACTTGGGGATATTAATTTGGGAATCTCGGGGGATCCTTTGAAGCTAGAAAAAGCAGAGTCAAATTCCATGTACCATTAGGTCCTGGTGTAGGTTTATGGGATTTGGTTTAGAAGTTAATGTTAAGGAATAAAGGGGATAATTAGTATGAAAAAGAAAATAAAAAGATTTAAATATTTTATGGTTGTATTAGCCTGTATTGCAATTTTGGGTACAATTTTACCTAATGCATTAGATCCAAATGAAACATTAGCAGGTAACATCTCAGTTGCAGTTTTTGGTACAATGGGTACTTGTTTATTATTTTCTATTACTTATTTTATTATAAAAACAGTTATTTTAAGAGGTGGGAAATAAGATGGTACAAAATTTAGAGTTAGAAATTTAATTCATATACATAAAAAAGGAGAATTTCTATGAAATTACTACGTTTATTTATGATTCTCACTCTTGTTGTATTGTTAAGCGCATGCAATACAGCAACACAAGTCACAAAGGTTCAAAAAAATGGCGAAACGACTTTAAAAATTGGTTCGTTGCAAGGGTATTACGATGTGCAAACGATTAAAGCTGAAAAAGGAAATGTGGAAATTCCTTATGAAGCAGCCGTTGAAGAAGGTACGATTTTATTGCAAGTTACAAAAGGTGATAAGGTTATTTATGAAGAAGAAGTCACTTCTCAACAAGAAGGTCTGCTTTCTTTTGAAGCGCCAAAATCCGGATCATATGATTTAATTGTACGAGTGAAGGGTGAAAAAGAGAAAGCAAAAGAAATTCAAATACATACTAAGCTATGAAAAAATGGCAAGTGGAGTGCACCCGCTTGCCGTTTCTATTTTCGGTTGATTCTATCACAACAAATGTTTATTAATGTAAGAAATGCTTCGCTGCGTCCTGCTGTTTATTCCGCCGAAATTCCTGATGAAGTTAAAATAAGAGATGAACAAAAGAATGTGTTACAAACTTGGCATGTTAGAAACGAAATTGATAACTCTCTTTTACATGATAAAAAGACTCGGTTTGATGCATTTGTATTTGAAAGAGATATAGATGGTAAAGGGGAGATAAGGTGATAATCTTTTTAGAGAAGATGTCCCAGACCATACTACTGATATTGATTATATATGGGGGTAAATAAGTTGAAAAATATTGAGGTTCTAAATAAATACATTGAAGGGTTTTCTAATACTCTCCCTACGTGGTTAAAGTATCTAATCGAGGCAGAGGAGATACATCAAAACTATGAGAATGTACAAGTACTTGGTGAATTAAAAACAGATGCGGTGTTGTACTATGTACACCGTACGCTGCAAGTGTTAGATGGATTGTCTTTAGATGAAGAAGCGTATCGCATTATTGAAAAAGTACTAACGTATAGTGAGCTTGCAAAGGTAGGCTCTTTAAAACAGCGAGAGAAATGGAAGAAGAACGGAATCAATCTATTGGTACATAACGAGGGTTCTGCTGATATCTTTAGTGATATTCAGTTTATCGAACATATAGAGACAAACTTAAACTCTACTGAGTATTTGTTTGTTCGAGATTTAATTAGAACACATGGATTAATCGGGCAGTATATCCGCGGAGAGGCTCGTTTGAACTCTCATATTGATTTAATTGACACATATAAAGAAGAATACGGAGACGTTAGGTTAAAGGAGATTCTATACTATCTTAATCAATGTATTATTGAAGGTGTATCAAAATCTTTGTGGAGCGAAGTAAAGAACGATGTGAAGATTACAATTGATGGGCTATTTGATGGTTATGTGGAGCCATTTACTTCTCGTGTACATAGACTCACGCCAAAACATAAGGAGTCAGTATTTGAAAAAGATATAATTATGGGGAGCGAGAAGAGAGACGTTCAAACATTTTTATCTGATAAGGATTTGTGGTATGTAGAACCGTCTATGCATGCCCTTAGCTTCGAGGATATTTGGACAGTTTTTGTTATGTTAAAGAACGAGATAGGCACTAGAAAGGTTCAGCATATCCATTTCGAGAAATTGATGCAGCAGTTGCACTATGATTTCAAAGGCGAGAAGAAGGACAATGTGTATCGTAAGCGGGTTATTGAGAAGTATCTACGGGAGTACCGTGAGAACGAGAAGCCGAATACAACACATGTTTCTTTTGAGGTTAAAGTCGATGAAGATATGAAGACTGCGTATGTGTCATTTCAGTTTTCTGCTGTAGGTGAAGCGTTAATCATCTTCTGTGTAGAGGCAGAAAAGATAGATATGATGCATGCTCGGGCAAATGTACTGCTCTTTGATTTCTTCGGGTTACGAAAGGATGCATATGATAGATTCCATAACGAAGAAGTGTATTTGGAGCATATGAATAGTTCGGCTGATGATAAACGAATTATTCTTGATTATATAAAGGGAGATACGATTGTAGATGTCGGATCCGGTGGTGGTGTTATGCTAGACATGATTGAAGAAGAGACCGAGGATAAACGAATCTACGGTATCGATATTTCCGAAAATGTGATTGATACGTTGAAAAAGAAGAAACAGGACGAAAGTCGTTCTTGGGACGTCATTAAAGGGGATGCAATCAACTTAGGTAGCTCGTTTGATAAAGAATCGGTTGATACGATTGTGTATTCTTCTATCCTTCATGAGCTGTTCTCTTATATTGAGTATGAAGGTAAGAAATTCAATCATGAAGTAATTAAAAAGGGGTTACAGAGTGCTTACGAGGTGATAAAGCCAGGAGGTCGTATTATCATTCGTGATGGCATCATGACTGAAGATAAAATGTTAATGCGTGTGATTCATTTTAAAGATGCAGGTGGAATGAAGTTCTTAGAGCAGTATGTCCGTGAATTTAAGGGGCGTATAATCCAGTATGAGGTACTTGCAGACAATACAGTCAAAATGCCTGTTAACGATGCGATGGAGTTCTTATATACGTATACATGGGGTGAGGATTCCTTTGTTCACGAGGTGCAAGAGCAGTTTGGAATCTTTACGCCAAACGACTATAAGGATTTCGTAAAGGGTATCTTTGGAGATAAAGTAAACATCGTTCAAGCTATGAACTATTTACAGGATGGATATACACAACATCTTAGCGAGAAAATCGATTTTAAAGATGAGTCTGGGAATGCGGTTGTGCTACCGGATAGTACGTTCTTTATGGTTTTAGAAAAGAGGTAATGATATTGAAAACTTATAAAAAGTTTAGTTTGTGGGTTTCGATATGTTTGTGGAGGATCTCGTTCTAAATCATATGCAATGACGGGAGATTACATGGAAAGCGAACCTTTCTGTGTATACATTCCAAATGCATTGCGAAAACAGAAAAAGAACGTAAAAAAGGGACATGAGTAAGAATATGCTCATGCCCTTTGTTTAGATTATATAATTTATTGTACTTCGCATCAGTCGTATGATGATCTAAGAAATGAAAAACGCTCGGTTTCCCATCTTTCGTTAAAAATCCACTATCTTGATTCATTATGCTGAAACGAGTTTTTACGTATAATTTCTATTAAACTCATTTTAATAAAGAATAATAATTTGTATCATATGGGATATCATCTTGATACATATAATTTTTTAGAACGCCTTCTTTTTCAAATCCTAATTTTAATAGCACTTTATTGGAAGCTTCATTTTCAAGAAATACAATTGCTCCGATCCGTTTTAAATGAAGTGTGTGGAAACCGTATGATATAACTTCAGAAACAGCCTCCGTCGCATATCCTTTTCCCCAGTGTTCAGGGAGAAAGGCATAACTTATATTGGCTCGTTTATGCTCAGAAGACCAATCGTGAAAACCAATGGTACCAATGAGTTCTTTATTGTCTTTTAATTCGATTCCCCACTTTATACCGCTTCTTGCATTGTAACTGAGCTTAAAGTTATGAATGACTTGTTTCACATGATCAACATTTTGTAATGGTTTTTGGCCATAATAGCGCAGTACATCAGTATTAGAAAAGCATTGTAGTATACTCGGTGCATCTTCTTCGGTAAGATCTCGTAAAATGAGTCGGTCGGTTTTTAATATAGGAAACATGCTTTCACTCCATTTCTTCTGAAACTAGAATGTGTTGTTATTATATAATTTAATCTGAAAAAAAAGATTATTCAAGAGGGAAGTATGGTTTTAATTTGTGATAAAATTGATTGTGGAATATATTTCAAAAAGAGGTTTATATATGGAGAAAAACTCAATTTTAATTGTAGATGATGATCAAGATATTGTTCGATTTGTTAACGCGAATTTAATGCAAGAAGGTTTTAAAGTTTTTAGTGCTCATAACGGAGAAGAAGCTTTAAAAATAATAAATAATAACAGTATCCAACTTGCTATTTTGGATATTATGATGCCACAAATGGATGGGATAGAATTGTGCAGAAGGATTAGAGAAAAACATAGTTTACCAATTATGTTCTTAAGCGCAAAATCATCGGACGTAGATAAAGTAATTGGATTTAGTACTGGGGCAGATGATTATATTGTGAAGCCGTTTAGTACAATTGAATTTATAGCGAGAGTGAAAGCTCAATTAAGAAGGTATACATATTTCAATCAAAATGCTGTCCAAGTAATAGAAAAGAAAATAAATATTAGAGGTTTAGAAATAGATGAAGTGTCTAGAACAGTAATGTTATATGGAGAAACAATCAATCTTACGAAAACTGAATATGATATTTTGTACTTAATGGCTGCTGCAAAGAATCGTGTGTTTACTATTGAAGAAATATATGAGAGCGTTTGGAAAGAAAGAGCCTATGAAAGTAATAATACAGTAATGGTTCATATTGCAAGATTAAGAAATAAAATTGAAGAGAATCCAAAAGAGCCGAAGTTTATTCAAAATGTTTGGGGAGTCGGATATAAAATTGAAGATTAAATCATTACAAGGCATTAGAACTAAGTTTTTTATCGCATTCATATGTAGCATTTTGTTAGCAACTGTAAGTATAATAGCGTTTCAAATTGTAGTTGGAAATATATATAGTCATGTTACTGCATTAGAGGAAAAATATTCATTGTTATATTTAATGGCTTTTTTAACTTTTACTACAATATACTTTGCATTCATGACAAAAACAATGATGAAAAGGCTATCTGAAATAAATAAGAACGTGAAAGAAATAAGTAATGGTAATTTGGAAATACATATACCTATTTCAAAAAATGACGAGATTGGTGAATTAGCAACGAATGTTAATAGAATGGCCAAAAGTTTAAGAGAGTCTATCGAAAATGAAAAAAAATCGCAGGAAATGAAAAATGAAATGATTAGTAATATTTCTCATGACTTACGAACACCTGTAACATCTCTAATAGGTTACGCGGACCTGTTAGGAAATCAGCTTCATTCAAATGGAGAAGAATGTGAACAGTATGTAAGTATATTAAAGCGAAAAAGTTATGAATTAAAAAATCAAGTAGATGATTTATTAGAATATTGTCAAATAAATTATAGAGAAATCGAATTACATAAAAGTGTAGTAAATATGAAAGCGTTCATTGAACAAATCATGATTGATTTTGTACCACTACTAGATGATGCCGATATGAGCTTTTGTATTAACGGTGATAAGGAGTTACATGTGGAAATGGATGTAGCGCTTATGGTGAGGCTATTCGAAAATGTAATTAGTAATAGTATTATGTACGGGAAAGACGGAAAACAGATTTTGATTCAAGTTTCTAAAAGAGACATGAATGTTGAAATAGAAATTAAAAATTTTGGACAATGCATTCCGAATGAGGACCTTCCTTACGTTTTTGAAAAGTTTTATCGTGGTGAAAAATCACGTAGCTCTCATACGGGTGGAAAAGGGATGGGACTTGCAATTGCGAGAAGTATAGCAGAACTTCATAAAGGAGATATCACTGTGCGTAGTAACGATAAAGAAACTGTTTTCATTATCGTTTTACCGCAGTATAAAGAAATGTAAGAAAGTCGTAAGTATTTCTTTTTTATGTCGTAATGTTCACTTCGTATCATGTAGAACAAAGATATGAGAGTGGGGATACAACATGTGGAAGAAATATGTATTAGTAATTTTAGTTGCATTTTTAATTATAAGTTGGAGTGTAGTTTATTTAGTTAATGGTGTTATATCAGTTATTGTTTGGTGGAGTATACAAGCCTTTAGCGTAGTATCAATCTTTATTTTGATAGGGTCAGTATTACTATTTGTGTGGAAAGTTATTTTCAGAAAGCGAATAGATAGAACACTACTCTTCATAGTTCTTTTCTCTATAATTGGTGCTTGGCCTTTAGGGTGGTTTGCTAACATAGGCGGACTTGCTTACCCAGCAGATGTACAGACTATGAGTCCTAAAATAGTCGTTCGTTTTCCCTTAAATGAACGAGCACTAGTAGGATGGGGTGGTGATCGGTTAGAAACGAACTATCACGTTATAAAACCGAATGAAAGGTGGGCATATGATATTCTTATTCCGCCTGCTGAAGCGAAAAGTAGTAATTTAGGGGATTATGGAATATATGGAGCGAAAGTAATGGCACCAGCTTCTGGAACAGTTGTATCTATCAATAATGATGAAAAAGATGTAGTTCCAGGAGAGGATGATTTTCAGTCAATGGCGGGGAATCATATTTATTTACGACTAGATGAATCAGGGACATTTATGGTTCTGGCCCATTTAAAGAAAGGATCAATTAAAGTGAGGGAAGGCCAACATGTAAATGAAGGAGAGGTTCTAGCCCAAGTCGGTAACTCCGGAAGTTCAAGTGAGCCGCATTTACATATTCATCATCAAAGGCAGGATCCATCAAATGTGAGCATATTTCTTGCGGAAGGATTACCACTTTACTTTCAAACTGAGAAAGGTGTGATAATGCCAGAAAGAGGTACATACATAAGTGGTAATGAAAAAAGGTATTCCAGTTTTATTGGAATACCTTTTCTCATTATCCTATAAATGTTTGATACAGTAAGAAAATATTTAAAATGATAACAAGTGCAGCAATGATCCAAGCGATAAAGGTTGTTATGCGGTGGTTAACGAGTGCACCCATAATTTTTTTACTGCTTGTAAACATAATAAGTGGTACTAATGCAAAAGCAATACCGAATGATAAGACGACTTGGCTCATGACTAGAGCGTAAGTTGGATTTACACCTAAAGCGATAATAACTAAGGGTGGAATCATTGTAATAAAGCGGCGTAAATATAACGGAATATGCATTCGAATGAATCCTTGCATAATAATGTCACCTGACATTGTACCGACAGAAGAGCTAGATAGTCCTGCTGATAAGAGCCCAATTCCAAATAAAGCAGCCGATACTGGACCGACTAAAGTACTGAACTGGTTAAAAGCAACATCAAGATCTTCAACATGCAAGCCATTTTTAAAGAATAGTGCAGCAGCAACAATTAACATACTCGCATTAATTGCTCCAGCGATAACCATTGCAATAATGATATCAATAAATTCGAAACGGAAAATCTTTTTCTTTTGTTCGTCAGTTGTTCCAACCACGCGGCGTTGTGTCAATGCAGAATGTAAATAGATTGCATGTGGCATTACTGTCGCACCTAATATCCCTGCTGCAAGTAATATACTGTCTACACCTTGGAATTTCGGAATAAATAGTCCTGAAAGAAGGGGACTTAATTCTGGTTTTGCATAAAAAACTTGGATTCCAAATGCTATTACTACAATAAAAATCATCCCTGTAATAATAGCTTCTAGTGGGCGAAATCCTCTGCGTTGAAACTCAAGAATAATAAATGATCCGACTGCTGTAATTAAAGCAGCTGGTAACATAGGAATTCCAAATAATAAATACAATCCGAGTGCTGCCCCGATAAATTCAGCTAAATCTGTAGCCATAATAACGAGTTCACCTTGTATCCATAAGCCGATAGACACAGGTTTTGGAAAGTGCTCGCGAGCTATTTCAGGTAAATTATTTCCCGTAGCAATTCCTAATTTAGCTGATAAAGTTTGAATTAATACTGCCATTAAGTTAGAAGCGAATATAACCCATAATAGTAAATATCCGTATTGTGAACCAGCTGCGATATTTGTAGCAAAGTTACCAGGGTCAATATAAGCTACGGATGCGATAAAAGCGGGTCCTAAAAACGGTAACAGTCGTTTCCAGCCTTTCGTTTCGCCACTTAAAGCTAAGTGTGCGGATTGAACAGTTGTACTTTGAGAAGGGACTTGTTCATCTTTTGATATATCTTTATTCATAGTAGTTTTCCCCTTTGAAATGTTAACTTGATGAAATTATTGTAAGTATTCTTATTGTTTATTTCAATACATTTAGATGTATTAGATGATATTTTTATTTGAACACAAATGTTTCCTTAGTGCAAATTATATGCCTTGCTGCAATAGATGGTGTCGTGTTATAAAAAATTGGGAGTTTATGGTGTGATGACGTGGGGAAACATAATGAATTAAAGGGCTATTTTTGAAATTTATGTGAACATAAAGCCTATAATACAGCATATTAATTGATGGAATTGCATTTGTATGATATATAATATATTGGGATTACAACTTAACCATAGTGTTTTGATGTGTAATCTTGTTTTTTATTTTTGTTAACTTATAGAAAATAGTATAAAGAGAAGAAAATGGGATGCATAAAACTTTGGATACATTTTCTTATTATATATGTTTTGATATGAACGTTAACTTATACATGATTTTAAAAATTAGATAGGTGGTAGAAATACATTGGCAACTACAAAACCATACAGAGTATTACTATATTACATGTATACAACAATTGAAAACCCTGAAGAATTCGCTGCAGAGCATTTAGCATTTTGTAATTCACTTGAATTAAAAGGAAGAATCCTTGTAGCTAAAGAAGGAATTAACGGAACTTGTTCTGGAACTGTAGAACAAACAGAGAAATACATGGAAGCAATGAACAACGATCCACGCTTTGACGGTATCGTATTTAAAATAGATGAAGAAGAAGGGCACGCATTCAAGAAAATGCACGTACGTCCTCGTCCAGAGTTAGTGACACTTCGTCTAGAAGATGACATTAACCCACACGAAATAACTGGAAAGTATTTAGAGCCAAAAGATTTTTATGAAGCAATGAAACAAGAAGATACAGTTATTATTGATGCACGAAATGATTATGAGTTTGATTTAGGACACTTCAAGGGTGCAATTAAACCAGATATCGAATCATTCCGTGAATTACCAGATTGGATTAGAGAAAACAAAGAAACACTTGAAGGTAAAAAGATTTTAACATACTGTACAGGCGGAATTCGTTGTGAGAAGTTTTCTGGTTGGTTAGTTCGTGAAGGCTACGAAGATGTAGGTCAGCTTCACGGCGGTATTGTAACGTACGGCAAAGACCCAGAAGTACAAGGTGAGCTTTGGGATGGACAATGTTACGTGTTCGATGAGCGTATCTCTGTACCAGTAAACCAAAAAGAGCATGTTATCGTTGGTAAAGACCACTTTACAGGTGAACCTTGTGAGCGCTATGTAAACTGTGCAAATCCAGAATGTAATAAGAAAATTTTATGTTCTGAAGAAAACGAAGCAAAACATTTACGTGCATGTTCTCATGAATGTCGTGTACACCCACGTAATCGTTATATCGTGCAACACGAATTAACTGAAGAGCAAGTAGCTGCTGCATTAGAGAAAATCGAAGCAGGAAAGTAAGATAAATTAGTGTAATAAAAAAGTACTCCAAATTTTATTTTGGAGTACTTTTTTTACTATGCGGTACTTTTTTTGTCAGTTTTTGTCGGTAAGTCGATATAATTTAAAAATCGCTAATAAAAATTTCATTTACTGAAGCGTACCACGTATTTGTAATTTGAAAATAACCTTCTTTACTTCTTATCATCTTTCTCTTTCACAGCAGAAAGTACAGTTTGTTTTACCCATGATTTTCTTCGTTTATGTTGTAGACTCCATTGGTATAAACTTTGCGCGCCTAAAATAAATGAAATGACTATGCCGCTGATTGCTATTAAAAGTGCGAAAAATTCAAGTGGCGACGAGATTTTGTTTGAATCGGTGTTTCTTAAAAGATCAATCATAGTAAACCCTAACATTTGGCCTACTACAGAGTAGAGCGTTAAAATTAATAGTAAAAGGCTATCTTTTTTAGAAGCGACATTTTCTTGATATTTAAACAAACTATCGAGATTTTGTTTTGCATTCGAGTAAAGTACTTCAATATTAAATAGTTTTCTTAAGCGGAAAAAAATATCTTCACTCTGTGATTGGGATACTAACTCTAAAGAAAAGTAATTCGCTGTAAATGAATTGATTGAATAAATTAATTTCTCTATTTCATTTGTATCTTGATCAATGTTTAGTTCAGCATAAGCGTTTGCCATCTTTAATAAAACAACTTTATGAAATAGATTTAATAACAAAGCGTAATAAAACTCTCCGTACATTTGACTAGCAAGTTTAGCGAATTCGTGTTCATCCTCGTTTGTTATACATGTGAAAATATGTTCTTCCATAATAAAGTAGCGATTAGGAGCCCATCTTTGATAAGAATGTTTTGTTAAATAATCTTGAATATAAGGAACATTATTTGCGCTAATATAGGGCTTGCCATTGTCTGTTAATCCGGAAAGACTGGAAGCTCGGTATACATCGATTACATGAAGGTCTGACTTTTTGTTTATGGATAATAAAGTTTGTACATACATTCGTTGATCTTCAAAGAAGGGGAATGTTTGAAAGTAAGAACTCCGCAATCTCTTTTTCTCAAAGAAGTCTGTTAAGCCATGAAATAAATCGCCGAATATGAGCTTCTCTACTTGTGAATATTGTTTTCCGTTACATTCAATACAGATAGTTTCAGTTGTATCATTTTTAGTTTCAAGGACACGGAAGTGGGCGGCAAATTCGATTGCTTCTGACAATGTCATGTTTGGAGCGGTTTCTACTTCTGTCCGAATTGTTAAGAAGCCAAGCTCATAAGGACAAAGTGTTACGTCAATAGAATGAATTTTGAATGGAACGGAAATCAAATTTGTTGTTAAATGTCCAGTTAAGTTAAGGTCTTTAGAATAGCGCTGCAATCCTTTTTGGTGCTCTGATTGAGGAAATAGAATTTTATTTGTAAATGAAAGATAGTATGCTTCCATATTTTGATGTGAAACTTGAAACTTTCCGTAGTATGTATTTTCATTTTCAAGATGATCGAGTCGAAAAGGGCGAAAATCATTTTTCTGTAAGAAAGGGAACATATTTTGTTCATATCCAGTTTTAAAAGAAAACGGGAATATAAATTGAAATATAGCTGTTGCTACATCTTTTTCCTCGATTGTCTGTATTGCCTCCATTTACATTGTTTCCTTTCATATATGCTATAAAAACAACATGCCCAAATTTATTTGAAAATAACCACTGTTTTATACTTGATTAAGAATGAAAATTCAGCTTATTTAGTAGAGGACATGTATAATGTTATGTATACTACATGTTATAAAATTGTATTTTGAAAAGGGGGATGTTGTATGCGTATTTTAGTATTAGGAGCTGGTGGCGTCGGAGGATTTTTTGGTGGCCGATTAGTCGAAAAAGGGGAAGATGTTACGTTTCTTGTTCGTAGTAAAAGAAAACAGCAATTAGAGGAAAAGGGACTTGTTATTCGTAGTGTGAATGGGGATTTTTCCTTCCAACCGAAATTAATAACGAAAGAAGATCGAACTTCTCCATTTGATGTCATTTTATTTTCAACAAAAGCGTATCACTTAAACGAGGCGATTCAAGATTTGAAGCCGTTTGTAGGTGAAAATACTGTCATCATTCCATTGTTAAATGGTATTGCTCATATATCACTATTACAAAAAGAATTTGGTGAAGAGAAAGTGATTGGCGGTCTATGTTTTATCGAGACGACGTTAAACGATCAAGGAGAAATTGTACAAACTAGCGCTGCCAACAGACTTCTGTTTGGAGAAATGAAGTTTCAAGATTCAGAGAGAAAACAGCATATTGCTAAAGCATTTGCAGGTACGAAATCTAGTTTTGTTTTAAGTGAAAATATTACGCAAGATATGTGGCATAAATATTTATTTATTACTGTAATGTCAGGTGTGACAACATTAATGCGTGCACCAATAGGACCGATTCGTGAAAGCGAAGGTGGACGTGATTTTATTCAAAACTTATTTGAAGAATGTGTGCAAATCATGAGATATATAGGGGCACCAATTAAGGAAGATATTGCCCAGGAACATATGAAAACAATTGATAAAATTTCGTATGATATGAAGTCATCGATGCAGCGTGATATGGAAAAAGGTTCGTCCATTGAAGGGAAGCACATACAAGGATACTTACTAGATGTAGCAGAACAGTTTTCTATGGAAGCACCATTATTGGGTGCAGTATATCAAAATTTAAAAGTGTATGAAGAAATGATCTTTAACAAATCAGCAATAGAATTGGATGTATGAAAAAATAAAAAAGAAAGCAATATATAAGTGTATTGCTTTCTTTTTTTATGACAACTTATTTATTTCTTTTCGTTCTATCTGTCAAATTTATTTCCTGTTCACGTTTACCGTATAATTGATTAATTTCATTTGCTAATGCATCTAAATAGGAATCAGAAAAAATAGGCTTCTTTTCTTTAGACATATGGGTCTCCTTTATCGTTTTTTAGTATTCATTATGTATATTTACCAGCGGATTATGCGCAATCATTTTATTTTTTTCTTTTTCAAAATTTTTGTTTACATTTTGAAAATAAAGGAGTATTATAATCCACAGTTTCAATTTTCTAAATCGCTGAAACCGCATGGTGCGGGGGACCCGTTCTTATGGATTAGTACTTAATCCAATGGGGTGAATCCTTGAAAAAGGTAGGGCTACTCATAGGCCCGAATCCGACAGCTAACCTCGTAAGCGTTATATTGAGAAGGAAGGTGGAGCTTGTGCGACAAAAAATATAATGTCTACAAGTCTATTTCGTTATGGCTTGTAGACATTTTTGTTTTCTGAAGAAATTGTTTATCCGCTGTAACTAGCAGAATCGTTCGTACAAAATTATTGGAGAGTGGATAGCATTGGTTTCATCTATTAAAAGGTTTTTAATTGGAAGACCGTTAAAATCAACTGAGTTAGGAGAGCAAAAGCTTAATAAAACGAAGGCGTTAGCCATTTTATCTTCTGACGCATTGTCATCGGTTGCATACGGACCAGAGCAAATTTTAATTGCTTTAGCAGGTCTTGGAGCGATTGCTTATTGGTATTCAATTCCAATCGCTGTTGGGGTATTAGTGTTATTGACAGCCCTTATTTTATCTTATCGTCAAATTATTTTTGCTTATCCTCATGGCGGAGGCGCGTATGTTGTATCAAAAGAAAATTTAGGGATGAATCCAGGGTTAATAGCTGGAGGATCTTTATTAGTCGATTATATTTTAACTGTGGCAGTAAGTGTGTCCGCAGGTACAGATGCGCTCACATCAGCTTTTCCAAGTTTACATGCACATAATGTAATCATTGCGATTATATTTGTTATATTGATTACTATTTTAAATTTAAGAGGGGTAACGGAATCAGCTTCCGTTTTAGCATATCCGGTTTATTTATTCGTTCTAGCACTATTTATATTGATTGGGGTAGGGATATACAATATTTTAACTGGTCACGTTTCACCGACTTTACACACGCCGATTGGAACGCCGGTTGCGGGAATTAGTTTGTTCTTACTGCTACGAGCATTTGCATCGGGTAGTTCGGCTTTAACAGGTGTTGAGGCAATCTCTAACGCAATTCCAAACTTTAAGGATCCTGCACCTAACAATGCAGCGAAAACATTGCTTGCAATGGGTGCATTACTTGCCGTTTTATTTTCAGGAATTGTCTTTTTAGCTTATTATTACGGAATTAATCCAAGTAAGGAAGTAACAGTTGTTTCACAAATTGCTGAACAAACTTTTGGACGTAATTTCATGTACTATTTCATACAAGGTACAACTGCTTTAATATTAATTCTTGCTGCTAATACAGGTTATTCTGCATTTCCACTATTAGCAGTTAACCTTGCAAAAGACAAATTTATACCGAGAATGTTTACGATTAGAGGAGACCGCCTAGGTTACTCAAACGGTATTATTATACTTGGGATAGCTTCGATTATTTTAATTGTAGCTTTCCAAGGGCAAACAGAACATTTAATCCCGTTATATGCAGTAGGTGTATTTATTCCATTTACACTTTCTCAAACGGGTATGGTATTAAAATGGCTTCGTGAAAAACCTGAAGGATGGGCTTTGAGATTAACGGTTAATTTAATTGGTGCAGTTATTAGTTTTATCGTAATGAGCATGTTCTTTTTAACTAAATTTGCACAAGTTTGGTCAATCCTTATTTTCTTACCTGCCATCATCTTCTTGTTCCATAGAATTAAGAAGCATTACGATGCAGTGGGCGATCAATTAAGTTTAAAAACTTGTGAACCACTTGTTCCAATTGAGGGAAATGTAATTGTCGTTCCTGTAGCGGGCATGACTCATGTGGTGGAAAATTCATTGAACTATGCGAAGGCTCTTTCTGCAGATCAAGTTATCGCTGTATATGTTGCTTTTGACAGAGAAGAGGAAAAGAAATTTGAAGAGAAATGGAAGAAGTGGCAACCTGAAGTAAGACTTGTTACCTTACATTCTCACTATAGAAGTATTATTCAACCGCTAACAAAGTTTATTGATACAGTGCAATATAAAGCGAGTGAATCAAATTACCGAGTTACTGTCGTTATACCACAGTTCATTCCGAAAAAAGGTTGGCATAACATTCTTCATAATCAGTCTAGTTTACTCATTCGTGCGTATTTACTCTATAAAAGAAATGTTGTTATTACAACAGTTCCATATCATTTGAAAAAGTAAGAAGATTTTTTAAGGATAGCTTTACGAAAGTGAAGCTATCCTTTTTGTGTATACGCTATGCATAATTGCATATGAACCTAAAAGATATACTGATATAATTTTTATATCTATGAGTAAGTAGGAGTTTTTGTTGTGATATATGGATATTTCAATTGAAAAAGTGAAGTGGATTATATTTTGAAATAAGGACAGGAAAGCTTGAAAATAAAGGGAATTAAAATACTTCTTTACGATAGATAAATAGCTGTGTTTAAATGACCTTACAGTACAAAACTTACATGAAAACAAAACGAAATTTCATATTTGCGTACGTTATTTAGCTTAAAATGAATAATATTTTTATGTAATACATTCACTGTGTGAATGTGGAAATGGCTATGAAATAGAAATTTTATACAATGTTATTCATACTAATCACATATGAAATGTTTTAGAACGATAAGTGAGTACTGTAGCAATAAAAGTTGGGAGAGATGGTTCGTACATGAATCACGGTAAGAACGTTCTCTATTTTAACCATCTCAAATTACGTGCAAGAAAATAGAATAATAAAATGCGATAGTAATAGTTGCTAATACATAGGAGGAGTTAAAGTGAAAAAGACTTTAATTACAGGGTTATTGGTTACAGCAGTATCTACGAGTTGTTTTATTCCTGTAAGCGCTTACGCTAAGGAGGGGCAAACAGAAGTGAAAACAGTATATGCACAAAATGTAATTGCTCCAAATACATTATCCAATTCAATTAGAATGTTAGGATCACAGTCACCACTTATACAAGCATACGGATTAGTTATTTTACAACAGCCAGACATTAAGGTAAATGCTATGAGTAGCTTAACAAATCATCAAAAGTTTGCAAAGGCAAATGTACGAGAGTGGATTGATGAATATAATCCGAAGCTAATCGACTTAAATCAAGAGATGATGAGATATAGTACTAGATTTAATAGTTATTATAGTAAGCTCTATGAACTAGCAGGAAACATAAATGAAGATGAAAAGGCAAAAGCAGATTTTACAAGTGCATATGGAAAATTACAATTGCAAGTACAAAGCATCCAAGAGAGTATGGAGCAAGACTTATTTGAGTTAAATCGATTTAAAACGGTATTAGACAAAGATAGTAGCAACTTATCAATTAAAGCTGATGAAGCGATAAAAACGCTACAAGGATCAAGTGGAGATATTGTGAAATTACGAGAAGATATTAAAAGAATTCAAGGGGAAATTCAAGCGGAATTAACGACTATTTTGAATAGACCTCAAGAAATTATTAAAGGTTCTATTAATATCGGTAAACAAGTATTTACAATTACAAATCAAACTGCACAAACGAAAACAATTGATTTCGTTTCTATCGGTACTTTAAGTAATGAAATTGTAAATGCTGCAGATAGCCAAACGAGAGAAGCAGCTCTTCGCATTCAGCAAAAGCAAAAAGAGCTATTACCACTTATTCAAAAGTTATCACAAACTGAAGCAGAGGCAACACAAATTACATTCGTCGAAGATCAAGTAAGTAGCTTTACAGAACTAATTGATCGCCAAATCTCAACTTTAGAAACGTTATTAACGGATTGGAAAGTTTTAAATAGTAATATGATCCAAATTCAAAAGAATGTTGAAGAAGGCACGTATACAGACAGTAGTTTACTACAAAAACATTTCAACCAAATTAAAAAAGTAAGTGATGAAATGAATAAGCAAACAAATCAATTTGAAGATTACGTTACAAACGTTGAAGTACATTAAAAATAAGTAACGATATAGGGAGAGAAGAAAAATGACAAAAAAACCTTATAAAGTAATGGCTCTATCAGCACTTATGGCAGTATTTGCAGCAGGAAACATCATGCCAGCCCATACGTATGCAGCTGAAAGTGCAGTGAAACAGGCTCCAGTTCATGCGGTAGCAAAAGCTTATAATGACTATGAGGAATACTCATTAGGACCAGAAGGCTTAAAAGATGCAATGGAAAGAACAGGTTCAAACGCTTTAGTAATGGATCTGTACGCTTTAACAATTATTAAACAAGGTAATGTTAACTTTGGTAATGTATCGTCTGTTGATGCGGCTTTAAAAGGGAAAGTAATTCAGCACCAGGATACAGCTAGAGGAAATGCGAAGCAATGGTTAGATGTATTAAAACCACAGCTTATTTCAACGAATCAAAATATTATTAATTACAATACGAAATTCCAAAACTATTATGATACTTTAGTTGCTGCGGTAGATGCAAAGGATAAAGCAACTCTTACGAAAGGTTTAACTAGATTATCAAGTAGTATTAATGAAAATAAAGCGCAAGTAGATCAGCTAGTAGAAGACTTGAAGAAATTCCGAAACAAAATGACGTCCGATACGCAAAACTTCAAAGGTGATGCAAATCAAATTACATCTATATTAGCTAGTCAAGATGCTGGAATTCCGCTTCTGCAAAATCAAATTACAACGTACAATGAAGCAATTAGTAAATATAATGCAATTATTATCGGTTCATCTGTTGCGACAGCTCTAGGGCCAATTGCAATTATTGGTGGTGCAGTAGTTATTGCTACAGGTGCAGGAACGCCGCTAGGAGTCGCATTAATTGCAGGTGGTGCAGCAGCTGTAGGCGGTGGTACAGCTGGTATCGTATTAGCGAAGAAAGAACTTGATAATGCACAAGCTGAAATTCAAAAAATAACAGGACAAGTTACAACTGCTCAATTAGAAGTAGCTGGGTTAACGAACATTAAAACACAAACGGAGTATTTAACAAATACAATAGATACTGCAATTACAGCGTTGCAAAATATTTCAAATCAATGGTATACAATGGGATCAAAATACAATTCTTTACTTCAAAATGTAGATTCAATTAGTCCGAATGACCTTGTTTTCATTAAAGAAGATTTAAACATTGCGAAAGATAGCTGGAAAAACATTAAAGACTATGCAGAAAAGATTTATGCTGAAGATATTAAAGTAGTAGATACGAAAAAAGCTTAATCAAATACGAATCGTTAGAGCGTTACGTATTGATGAATGATTTGAAGCTCCTGTTCAGTTGTGGGCAGGAGCTTTTTATACCTTTATAAAGAGAATAGGTGAAAAGTATGGAGAAAAGATTTTATAAGAAATGTCTTTTAGCAATAATGATTGCTGGAGTGGCAACGAGTAATGTGCTTCCTTTACATCCTTTTGCAGCGGAACAAAACGTAAAAACATTGCAAGAAAATGCGAAAAACTATTCTCTAGGGCCAGCTGGATTCCAAGATGTTATGGCGCAAACGACATCGAGCATATTTGCAATGGATTCATATGCAAAATTAATTCAAAATCAGCAAGAGACTGATTTGAGTAAAATAAGTTCCATTAATAGTGAGTTTAAAGGAAATATGATTCAGCACCAAAGAGATGCAAAAACTAATGCAGCGTATTGGTTAAATTATATGAAGCCTCAAATTATGAAAACAGATCAAAATATTATTAATTACAATAATACTTTTCAAGCGTATTATAATAGCATGCTAATAGCGATTGATCAAAAGGATAGCGGAAAATTAAAAGCGGATTTAGAAAAGTTGTATGCAGATATTGTAAAGAATCAAAATGAGGTAGATGTATTATTAAGGGATTTGAAAGCTTTTCGCGATAGAATGGCGAAAGACACAAATAGTTTTAAAGAGGATACAAATCAATTAACAGCGATATTGGCAAGTACGAATGCTGGCATTCCAGCTCTAGAGCAACAAATAAATACATATAACGATTCAATAAAAAAGAGTAATGATATGGTCATTGCTGGTGGTGTACTTTGCGTAGCGTTAATAACATGTCTTGCTGGCGGACCGATGATTGCCATTGCGAAAAAAGATATCGCAAATGCAGAAAGAGAAATAGCCAATTTAAAAGATAGAATTTCTGGAGCACAAGCAGAAGTTGCAATTTTGACTGATGTGAAAAATAAAACAACAAACATGACAGAAACAATTGATGCAGCAATTACAGCACTGCAAAATATATCAAATCAATGGTATACGGTAGGGGCAAAATACAATAATTTACTACAAAACGTAAAAGGAATCAGTCCTGAAGAATTTACCTTCATAAAAGAAGATTTAAATACAGCAAAAGATAGCTGGAAAGATGTAAAAGATTATACAGAAAAATTACATGAAGGCGTGGCGAAGTAAACAGTGGACTAGTTCCGCTGTTTATTTTTCATCCTTTTTTGTGAGAGTTGGACTTGTAATTTGATATATAAACTTGCCATGTTTTTTGTTAATGTAGCTTTGGGGTCATGTTTAATCAAATCGATACTAATAACTTAGATAAACTTCTGATCAAGCTTTTTATATTTAATGTTTTAATGAAAAAAGCTATACTGTAAGCAAAATTAAAAATTGGAAAGGAAGTACTAGAACATGGAAAATTATTTGTTATTTATCCTTACAGCAATGTTAATCATAATAATGCCTGGTCCTGGTTTTGCACTAGTTACAAAAAACACTATCTCGCATGGTAAAAATGGTGGGATAAAGACTGTCTTAGGAACGATATCTGGAATGATGATTCATACAATAATGGCTACGCTAGGACTCTCTGCCATCCTAATGAAATTTGCTATGTTATTTACATTTATAAAATATGCTGGGGCTTTTTATTTAATTTACTTAGCTGTGAAGTCAATTAAAAGTGCTTTACATAAAAAAGAAGATATGTCAGGTTCAGTAGAAATGGACTCTAAGGATATTGGGGCAATTAAAAGCTTTAGACAAGGATTTACTACGGCAATTTTAAACCCAAAAACTGCTGTGTTTTTCCTTAGTTTTTTACCCCAATTTATTGTAAGTAATCAAAATCATTTCCTCCAATTTCTTGTATTAGGAGTCACATTTACGACTTTGACAGCAATATGGTATTTACTGTATATCTCACTCATACGCCAATTAAGAACTTTTCTAAGAAAAGAAAGAGTGAACCGTACAATAGAGGGTATTACGGGCGCAGTATTATTAGTATTTGGAGTTAGATTGTTTTTCCAAAAATAAATATGTATATGAAAAGAGAAATAATCAATAGTGGTTATTTCTCTTATTTACTTATTCTAAAACTACCATTTTACAATTGATTTCATACCTTCATACTAATTTTACACACGTATCTAATTTGAACTTTAAAAATAAGTTCCTCAATAACCTGACCGGTTTGCTTTATAAGAAAAAATCTTACATTATGAGGGGCGGGCTGATAATCGGTAGGGGGATGGACAAAAAACCATTGATTAAAGTGTCATTGCATACATTAAGTGAAGTAGCAGTGTAGGCGGATAAAATTCGGTAGTCGAAATTTCTTGCATAAAGCTGTATAATGCTTGTAACGAAAAGGAAATACAGGAAAGGATATGTAATGAGTTACTATGGATAAAGATAAACAACAATTAAGCGTTGAAGTTGCAAGATTATATTATCAATCAGATTATAGTCAGCAGGAAATTGCTAATAAATTAAATATTTCAAGGCCGACTATCTCTAGATTATTAAAGTACGCGAAAGAAAAAGGATTTGTTCAAATTAGCATAGCCGATCCATTTGCTGATTTAGATAACGTTGGAAATTTACTGAAAGAAAAGTACAACTTATTAGAGGCGCATGTCGTTTTTTCACCAGTGCCAGAATATGCAACGATTACAGAGTATATTAGTAAATATGCAGCTGAGTATATGGAAAAGACGGTTAAAAACGGTGATATCGTTGGTGTAAGTTGGGGAATGACGATGTATGAAATCGCTAGAAAAATCGTACCGCAACATGTAAAAGGTGTAGAAGTTGTTCAGTTAAAAGGTGGTATTAGTCATTCGAGTGTAAATACATATGCGAATGAAACGATTGCTTTATTTGCAGATGCTTTTCAAACGACGCCAAGAAATCTACCCCTTCCAGTTATATTTGATAATGCAGTGACAAAAGAATTAGTAGAGCAGGATCGACATATCCATCACATTATCGAAATGGGGAAACAAGCGAATATTGCAATTTTCACTGTAGGAACAGTGCGAGACGAAGCACTATTATTCCGATTAGGTTATTTTGATAAGGATGAAACGAGTTTACTCAAAAAACAATCGGTCGGTGACATTTGTTCAAGATTCTTTGATGGGAACGGAAATATTAGTAGTGAAGAAATTAATAAGCGGACTATTGGAATTGAGTTAGAAGAACTGAAATTAAAGAAACGCTCTATTTTAGTTGCCGGTGGTAATAGAAAAATAAAATCAATTGATGGTGCGTTACGTGGCGGGTATGCAAATGTATTAATTATTGATCAGCATACGGCGAAGGAATTGTTACATTATCAAAAAGATTAAAAATAAAAGGCTTTCTCAAGATGTTAATTTTGAGAAAGCCTTTTATTTTGTTATGTATGAATTATGGGAGTGTTTTTTGAATACAAATTGCCTTTTTAAAAATAATTATGGATATTGAGATACATACTACCATTGTTAATATAAAAGTTTTGATTTTAAATATGAATTGTTTCTTAGTTAGAATGCGCTTTATTTACTGCAAGAAAATTCCTTTTCGAAAAGAATGAACAAAATTTCAAAAGTGTATTTACATTTGTTCAACTAAGGGTTAGAATGAAGTTGTTAAAAGATATGAGGAGTGAAGATAATGAATATTGCAAAGTTAATTGACCATACAATTTTAAAAGCTAATACTACAAAAGAAGATGTTATGAAAGTAATCGAAGAAGCAAAGGAATATAAATTCGCTTCAGTTTGTATTAATCCTACATGGGTAAAGCTAGCTGCTGACGAATTAGCTGGACATGATGTAGATGTTTGTACTGTAATCGGTTTCCCATTAGGAGCAAGCACTACTGAAACAAAAGCATTTGAAACAAAAGATGCTATCGCAAAAGGTGCAACTGAAGTTGACATGGTAATCAACGTAGGCGCTTTAAAAGACGGTGACAATGAGTTCGTTGAAAAAGATATTTATGAAGTAGTACAAGCAGCAAAAGGAAAAGCTCTTGTAAAAGTAATCATTGAAACTTGCCTATTAACAGATGAAGAGAAAGTACGCGCTTGTGAATTATCAGTAAAAGCTGGTGCTGACTTCGTAAAAACTTCAACTGGATTCTCAACTGGCGGAGCAACTGCTGAAGACATCGCATTAATGCGCAAAACAGTTGGACCAAACGTTGGTGTAAAAGCATCTGGTGGCGTTCGTACACGTGAAGATGCAGACAAAATGGTAGCTGCAGGAGCTTCTCGCGTTGGAGCAAGTGCTAGTGTTGCAATCGTATTAAATGATGCAAAAGGTGCTACAGATAACTACTAAACATTAATGAAGTCAAAAGCAATAGATACACAAAGTAAAGTGTATCTATTGCTTTAACAATTGAAAAAAATGTAAGCGGATACGGATGGGAGGAGACGGCTTATGAAATATTTAATCGGTATTTTTGGCCTCGTATTGATTTTAGGTATCGCTTGGCTTGCTAGTAATGATAGAAAGAAAGTCAAATATCGCCCAATCATAACGATGGTTATATTACAATTCATTTTGGGGTTTTTATTATTAAATACAAGTGTAGGGAATATATTAATTAGCGGAATAGCAGATGGTTTTGGAGAGCTATTAAAATATGCCGCTGACGGTGTGAATTTCGTATTTGGTGGATTAGTAAATCAAAAAGAGTTTTCGTTCTTTTTAAGTGTATTAATGCCAATCGTATTTATCTCAGCTTTAATAGGTATTTTGCAACACATTAAAGTATTACCTATTATTGTGAAATCTATCGGTCTAGCATTAAGTAAAGTAAATGGAATGGGGAAACTAGAATCATATAACGCTGTTGCTTCTGCGATTTTAGGACAATCTGAAGTGTTTATTTCAGTTAAGAAACAACTAGGATTATTGCCAGAGAAAAGAATGTATACATTATGTGCATCTGCAATGTCTACCGTTTCAATGTCTATCGTTGGATCGTATATGGTGTTATTAAAACCACAATATGTTGTAACCGCTTTAGTGCTTAACTTATTCGGTGGTTTTATTATCGCTTCTATCATTAACCCTTATGAAGTTACTGAAGAAGAAGATATGTTAGAAGTACAAGAAGAAGAGAAAAAGACTTTCTTTGAAGTATTAGGGGAATACATTATAGATGGATTTAAAGTTGCAATTACAGTAGCAGCTATGTTAGTCGGTTTCGTTGCTTTAATCGCATTCATTAATGCAGTATTTAAAGGTGTAATCGGTATTTCATTCCAAGAAATTCTTGGTTATGTATTTGCACCATTTGCATTTATTATGGGTGTACCTTGGCATGAAGCAGTTAATGCCGGAAATATTATGGCAACAAAATTAGTATCAAATGAATTTGTCGCTATGACAGATTTAGCACAAGGAAACTTTAATTTCTCAGATAGAACGACAGCGATTATATCTGTATTCTTAGTTTCATTTGCAAACTTCTCTTCAATTGGAATTATTGCAGGGGCAGTTAAGAGCTTAAATGAAAAGCAAGGGAATGTAGTCGCAAGATTTGGTTTGAAATTACTTTTCGGTGCAACATTAGTAAGTTTCTTATCAGCAACGATCGTTGGCTTATTATTTTAATAGATTCATATCATATAAAAAGGAATGGTGATTGTAATGAGAATGGTAGATATTATTGCAAAAAAACGTGACGGCAAAGAATTAACGACTGAAGAAATCAAATTCTTTATTAATGGATATACAGACGGAAGTATTCCTGATTATCAAGTGAGTGCACTTGCAATGGCAATCTTCTTTAAAGATATGACAGATCGCGAACGTGCAGATTTAACGATGGCGATGGTTGAGTCTGGAGAAACGATTGACTTATCAGCAATTGAAGGAATTAAAGTAGACAAACATTCAACTGGCGGTGTTGGTGATACAACAACATTAGTATTAGGACCATTAGTAGCTGCTTTAGATGTACCAGTAGCAAAAATGTCTGGTCGTGGATTAGGACATACAGGCGGAACAATTGATAAATTAGAAGCGGTAGAAGGATTCCACGTTGAAATTACGAAAGAGCAGTTCATTGATATTGTAAACCGTGACAAAGTAGCTGTTATTGGACAAACTGGAAACTTAACACCTGCAGATAAAAAGATTTATGCATTACGTGATGTAACAGGAACAGTAAACTCAATTCCATTAATCGCGAGTTCAATTATGAGTAAAAAAATTGCAGCTGGTGCTGACGCAATCGTACTTGATGTAAAAACAGGTGCTGGCGCATTTATGAAAACAGAAGAAGATGCAAAAGAATTAGCTCATGCAATGGTGCGTATCGGAAATAATGTAGGACGTCAAACTATGGCTGTTATTTCAGACATGTCACAACCTCTTGGATTTGCAATTGGTAACGCTCTAGAAGTGAAAGAAGCGATTGATACGTTAAAAGGTGAAGGCCCAGAAGATTTAACGGAATTAGTACTTGTATTAGGAAGTCAAATGGTCGTACTTGCGAAAAAAGCAAATACGTTAGAAGAAGCTCGTGAAATGCTAATTGAAGTTATGAAAAACGGAAAAGCAACTGAGAAGTTTAAAGAGTTCTTAAGCAATCAAGGCGGAGATAGTTCAATTGTAGACAATCCAGAAAAAATGCCACAGGCGAAGTATGTAATTGATGTACCTGCAAAAACTTCAGGTGTTATTTCTAACATTGTTGCAGATGAAATTGGTATCGCAGCTATGCTACTTGGTGCTGGCCGTGCGACAAAAGAAGATGAAATCGATTTAGCAGTAGGATTAATGTTACGTAAAAAAGTTGGCGATGCAGTAAAAGAAGGCGAGCCATTCGTAACAATCTATGCAAATCGTGAAAATGTAGAAGATGTAAAAGCAAAAATTTACGAAAATATTTCTATCGCTGAAACAGCAGTGGCTCCTAAATTAGTTCATACAGTTATTACTGACTAATCATAATTACACATACTTTAAGGGGGAAATAATATGGATAAGAAAAAATATATCGAAGAAGCAAATAAGATGTTAGCAAAAGCATATATTCCGTATTCGAAATTTCCTGTTGGCGCAGCATTAGTTACGAAAGAAGGTAAAATCTATACTGGTTGTAATATAGAAAATGCTTCTTACGGTTTATGTAACTGTGCAGAAAGAACAGCGATCTTTAAAGCAGTATCAGAAGGAGAGCGCGACTTTAGTTACTTAGTTATTACAGGCGAAACGGACGGACCGATTTCACCATGTGGTGCTTGTAGACAAGTAATTGCTGAATTCTGTGAACCGAAAATGCCAGTTTTACTAACGAATGTAAAAGGTGATGAAAAAGAAGTGACTGTTGAGCAATTACTTCCAGGTGCTTTCTCAATAGAAGATTTAAAATAAGTTGAAAAGTCATTCCGCAAATATTAATTGTGGAATGGCTTTTTTACTTTCAAAAGTTGGATGTAATATTTTGTTCATATTCCGTTCATAAACTTTCCGTAAAATGATTGCAGCGAATATAGAAAGTTTACAGCAGGAGGAATAGAATGAAGAAATTATATAATGCAGCATTCATTTACTTAATTATCGGTTTATTATCAGGAGTATTTGCAAGAGAGTATTCGAAAGCACAAGGAATTAAAGGATCCACAATGTTGCAATTAGTGCATACACACGTATTGGTGCTCGGCTTCGTCTTCTTTTTAATCGCTTTGGCTCTATTTAAAGTATTTAATGTCCATGAAACAAAGAGTTTTCGTGCATGGTTTGTTGTTTATAATGTAGGATTAATGTTTACTATTGCTACAATGTTATGGAGAGGTCTTCTACAAGTAAACGGAACTGACTTTAACGGTCTAAGCCATATGGCTGGATTAGGTCATGTCATTATAAGTATCGGGCTCGTTTGGTTTATGATTTTACTTAAAAAATCTTTTAAATAGATAGGAGTGGATAGTATGATAGCACTTTTATCAAGTATTGTAGCAGTTTGTATGGCTGTTGGTGTCATGTTTCTTCGCTTTAAAGCAGCGAAAAAACCGGTAACGAAAAAGAAAATTATATTACCACCAATCTTTATGAGTACTGGCGCAATGATGTACTTCTTACCGGAGTTTCGATTAACATCGTTAGAAATAGTAGAGGCAATTAGCCTAGGACTTATTTTCTCTATATTGCTTATTAAAACAACTAAGTTTGAAATAAGAAGTGAACATATATATATGAAACCGTCAAAAGCATTCATATTTATTTTAGTCGGATTATTGGCTGTACGAGTAGCGTTAAAATCATATTTAAGTCAATCAATTGATTTAGCAGAGTTAAGTGGAATGTTTTTCTTACTCGCATTTGCGATGATTGTTTCGTGGAGAATTGCGATGTATCGCTCATTTACTAAATTGGAAAAAATAATAAAAAGAGCTGGAATTTCTAAATAGGAATTCCGGCTCTTTTTATGTTTTATACGATTGTTTTTTTAGCTTTGATTTCATTTGCTTAATTTTAAACGTATTTGAGCATCTTGTAATGCGGCTGGTGTAACGTTAAGACCATATTGATCAACAATTTTTGTGTTTAATAAAATGGAATCCAAGCTTCCACGAAATGTTTTTGTATAGTTTTGACGCAACATTTGTTGTTCTTGTTTTTCGTCAACTGTTAATCCAGATGCTTTTTCTTTTTTTGATAATTCGTTAATACGGAATAAAATGTTTTTCATTTTGTTCACCTCTAATTTTAAATTAAATTAGTTACTTACTAATTTATAGTTATTTTAACTTTTTTATATGAATATGTCAAGAAGGGTAAAAGAAAAGTAGACACCCGTATTACAGTAAGTGGGTGTCTACAAGGAAAATATAAAGCTTAGCTTAATTCATGTAAGTGACTAACAAGTTCTGATGTTTTAGAGAAGAACGGTGAATGATCAGCTTCTAAAGTAATAACCTTCGCGCAAGGAGTTTCTGTATTCATTCGGCGCTGAAAATCAATTGGAATCGCTCTATCTAGAGTTGTTTCAATATAAATGCGATCTATAGTTCCGAAGTTTTCTTCAGAAATTTTTAGCTCTTGTTGAAACGGTCCTAGTGGCTGAGGACGCATTTGTTTGAAAGAAGATTCTTTAATAGCTGCATTTTCTGTAGCATTTAAAAATGTTTGTTCAGTCAACTCTGGTATAAGTTCTGCAGTCATGTCATTCTCATTAATTGAGAATTGTGGACCAGCTTCACCATCTAATTTACTACTAAGACTTTCTCCGTTTTGTGGTAAGAATGCGCAAAGATATACTAATTTATCGATTTTATTTGGTATAAGTTCAGCTGTTTGCGTGATTACAATTCCACCCATACTATGTCCAACAAGAATAATTTTTTCATTTTGTTGATCTATAGTAGCTGTTACTGCATTAACATAAGAATCTAGCGTTATATTTTGTAATGGAGTCATATCTTTTCCACTTCCAGGTAAGTCTAGTGTAACAACTGTATGTCCGAAAGCCTCTAGTTGAGGTTTTACTAATTCCCATGCCCATTCACCTTGCCATGCTCCATGTATTAAAATGTAAGTACTCATTTAATCAACACTCCTCTAATGTTTATATGCCTTATTTTTTCGTAATATTGATGATGTATACTTAGTGTATAGGAAGTGGTTTGATAAATATAATGAAGGTTATTTATAGATGATATAAATATCTTTTATATAAGGAGAACAGAATGAACGTTTTTGATTTTAAAGTTTTTAAAAATGTGGCTCGGTTGAACAGCATTAGTTTAGCAGCGAAAGAATTACATATGACACAGCCCGCTATAACTCATATCATAAACAAATTAGAGAAACGATATGCTTTAACTTTATTTGATCGCTCTAGACAAGGAACGATGTTAACTGAAAATGGAAAGGAATTTTTAGTTTGTGTAGATCGACTTCTAATGGAGTATGAAAACCTTGAAGAAACAGTTTTACAATTAAAAAATAGAAGCTTGTATAAGATTGTACTAGCTACGTATCCTTCCGTTACTGTATATTGTTTGGCGGAGTGTATCCAACTAGGTAATATTGATCAAAGTCAGTACGTGCTTGCAGTTCGAGAAGGAAGCTATCAAGAAGTATTAGATTGGCTGTCTTCTGGAAGTGCTGATTTTTCTATTTCTATAAAAGAAAATTTAATACCAGGATTTCATTATGAAGTTATTGGTGAAGATCCTTATGTTATGGTTTCTTCAAAGACAATTCCACCTAACCTTACTATTAAAGAGTTGAAAAATTATCCTTTTATTATGCCGCTTTCTGGTTGTAAAGAAGTACTTGAACCATATTTGATGAAAAATGAAATAACAGTTAATAAAGTGATGGAGTCAGAGTCAATTAGCTCGGCATTAGCACTTACTGTACAAGTTAACGGTATAACAATCGTTCCGTTATCAGGACTGCATAAACAAATCATTCATGACTTTATCGTGCAACCGATAGAAATTAAAATTCCACGACAACTTATTATGCAATGGTCACCTAAAAAAGAGAATGATCCGCTGTTCTTAGCGTTTGTTAAGAATTTACTAAATCAACTACAACAAAAGAAAAAATGATACAAAAGGTAAGCTCATTTCACTGAAGCTTACCCTTTGTATGTATTACCAATAAAGAGTAGTATCATAAAGTCCGATTAATATCAGAAGAACACCGGCTATAAGCTGAATAATTTTCCCTATTTTTCGGCTCTTTTTCAGTAATGCTCCGTTTAATCCGAGGTAGAAGATGATGAACATAAGGACAACGATTGGTAGAGCAGTTCCTATCGAAAAGAATGTTGGAAACAAGTAACCATAATTATATGAGAAAGATAAAGGGATTAACGTTCCAAAAAATAGAACGAACATGGTCGGACAGAAAGCTAAGGAAAAGAAGAATCCAAGTAAAAATGAGCCAACTTCATTTTGTTTTCGTATAAATTTGATTGAGAAGAAACTTCTGCTCTTTATAATACCTGCCAACATTAACCCCATTAAAATTAATAAAGGTCCAATTATTTTTCGTAACCATGGGAAGTACAAAGTTAATGTTTGCTGAAACTCTTTTCCTAAAAACCATACTAGTAGTCCAATCGTTGTAAAAGCTATTATTTTTCCTAAAATGAATAACAATATATGTTTCCATGCATGTCCTTTTTGTAAAGATTGATTGCCATAAAGTGTAACAGCGCTAATGTTTCCTGTTAATTGGCAAGGAGCAAGGGTTCCTACTACGCCTAATAAAAACGGAAATAATAGAGGTACTGATTTCGTAGCACTCGCGACATCCATTAAAGGAGACATGAGTTGATAGCTCCATTCACTAATTGTTGAAAACACGTTATATTCACCTTTCTAATTAAATTGGAATGCGCCCTCCTTAGTAATCTGCTTCCACGTTGTACCATCATCTGCAGAAAGGAACACATTTGCTTTCATTGTAGCAAATACTATTTCAGCTGAATTTTGAGGGTTTTGTGAAATATACATAATTGCATCTTTAGGATCTAAAGGTGGAATTTGTATATTTGTCTCTTCATTTGTAGCAATTGATTTCTTCGTTATTATTTGCTTATTGATAGGGGAGTAAATAACATCTTCATTACTTAATGTAACTGCGGTCGATTCAAGTGATGTAGAGAATAGTTCAAATGTATTTCCGTAATCTGTAGATAAGTAAACACCGTCTTTAGCACTTACCGCGACTACACTAGACTGATCAGGATGTACTGAAAAGGAATGAATTGTACTTGAAAGACCTTTTAACTTACTATTTTTCCATTCTTGACCGTTGTTCGTACTGAAATAAAAGCCTTGTTGCAATTTGGAATTAGGACGCTCATTGTATAAATAAATTGCTTCCGTATTGTATCCGACAGCAAGGTTATGAAAATCAGATTCTCCATAAAAAGCTAGCTTTTCAAGGGTATTACCGCCATCAGAACTTTTCATTAACCCTAAAGGATTTTTTAAATTTGCGCCTGGTGCAGGATGACCACTGGCAAAGAATCCGTTCTTCGTTGCCTGAAATCCCATATAATCATGTAGCTCAGTCTTAGTTTCAAGCCATTTTCCATTTTGATAAACTTTTATCCCGCTATGAGTGGCGATAGAAACCCCAGGCATATTTCCTGCATAGCCAATTCCGTGAATGTGCTCGATTTTTCCAAATGTAGTTTCCTTATAGAAGTTTTGCGGAATTGTATTTGCTGTTTCTGTATGTTTTGGCTGAGATTGCACCGTGTCTTTCTTCACTGGTGCTGTTTCTGCGTTGCTAGAACATCCTGTAATGAACAATAAAGAAGTAATTGCTAATCCTGTTGCTACATAATGTTTCAAAGTAGTAGCTCCTTTCCTATATATGAGATTTTAAGTATATGGAATAAATGTCAAGAAATTGTGGAGTGGTATGCATAATTTCGATTGTAAGTGGCCCTAGTAATGAAAAATTTCCTTTCACTATGAGTACTATTAATTGACGAAAAATTATAACAATAATAGAATGAATTGTATTGGGTAATTAGATTTACCAGTATACATAGAACGCTAGGGGGAATATTATGAAATCAACATTTTTTGCTCAAAATAGAGAACGATTAGTAAACACATTACCAGATGAATCTATTACTATTTTATTTGCTGGACAAGCACCTCATATGTCAGCGGATGCACATTATAAATTTGTGCCGAATCGAAATTTTTACTATGTAACAGGAATCGAGGAACCAAATGTTATTTTCATGTTGAAGAAGTTTGGAAATAGTGTTGAAGAAACACTGTTCATTGAAAAATCGGATCCAGTCATGGAAAAATGGGTCGGTAAAACAGTTTCTAACAAAGAAGCAGAGAAAATTTCAGGTATAAAGAAAGTTGTATATTTAGATAGCTTTGAAAAGACAATTTCAAATATACTTTTTACAGAAAATGTGAAGCATCTATATTTAGATTTAGAGCGTCGTGAGTGGAATGGTACGGAGACCAAAACGCATGCTTTTGCTAAACATGTAAGAGAACAGTATCCACACGTTTTAATTGGTAATGTATATCCGAATATTTGTGAATTACGAGTGTTTAAAACAGAAGAAGAAGTTGAAATTATTAAAGAAGCGATTGCTGTAACGAAAGAGGGCATTTACAACGTACTTAAGCATGCAAAAGCAGACATGATGGAGTATGAATTAGAAGCTCAGTTTGATTTCACATTGAAGTCATCTGGCATTAAGCATCATGCATTCAATACAATTTTGGCAAGTGGGAAAAATGCTACAGTTCTTCATTATGAAGATAATGATGCACAAATTCAAAATGGTGATTTAGTACTGCTAGATTTAGGCGCTCAAAAAGATTACTATAATGCTGATATTAGTTATACATTCCCGGCAAATGGAACATTCTCTAGTCGCCAAAAACAAATGTATAATATTGTATTAAAAGCATTGAAAGAAACAACAGAACTCATTAAGCCAGGAGTAAAGTTTGCTGCATTAAATGAGCATACAAAAAAGGTACTAGCAGAAGAGTGTAAAGAAATTGGTTTAATTCAAGAAGACGAGGAACTATCTAAATACTATTATCATGGTGTTAGCCATTTCCTTGGTTTAGATACGCATGATGTAGGGACATACAAAGATAGAGTATTAGAAGAAGGCATGGTTATAACAATTGAACCTGGTCTTTATATTGAAGAAGAATCAATTGGAATTCGTATTGAAGATGATATTCTTGTAACGAAAGACGGACATGAAAACTTGTCAAAAGATATTATTAGAGAAGTTGAAGAGATTGAAGCGTTTATGAGAGAAAACAATGTAAATGTAAAAAAAGATGAAGTTGTTACGAAATAATCATTAGAAGAGGCGCTCAATTTTGGGCGTCTTTTTATTTTGTTCATTTTAAACCTCGATATTTTTTCGAAAAGCCTTTTCTGTTTATAAATCTGATTATGTTCCAAAACCAAACATTCCTAATAAGCCAGAATAATATGAAGCAGTTATCCTATGGATAGCTGCTTATTCATTTTCGGTGCAAGTATCAATGTATATGTTGATCATGCCCAGGTGAAGGTGGGGGAGTATGATCTGGGAATGTCACGAATACGGCAACGATAATTATCACACTAATTGATAGTAATAACAAAAAACGCCGTTGAATAAAAGTAGAAAAGGTGTCTGATAAAAGTTGAATCATACATGACATAGTTATTGTTATCGTAAGTAAAAGACTAATAAACAGTATACTATGAGCTTGTTGAGCGTTTAACATTTCTGTAATCATTGCTCCCATCATACTTGCCATTAATCCAGAAAACATTCCTTCTAAAGCGGTAAATAGGTGAAACCGTAGACCGACTAAAAAACCGATACAACTACTAATCAAAATCGCAAGCAAAGTAGAATATAGTAATTCACCTTTAAAAAGAATACCTAAATAAAAACCGATACTTAAACCCGTACTCATACTAAAAGACATAATAAATACCATATACTCCATTAGGGTACCCTTGCGTTTAGATATATATGATGTAATAAGAATCGAGATACAACAAAGTGTTAAGGCGGTTAATGTGTAAGCGAACATTATGATACCTCCCTGTCCTATCATTCATTTCATCATATGTTCATATGGAGAGTACTTATGCTTATTTATATCTGCATATTATCTGCACAATTTCATAAATGTAAGCAAGAAGGCTTCTGATTTTTTGGGACGCCTTTTTAATTATGAGCATGTGAATGTAAGAGTTAAATGAAGAGTTTCTATTGTGAAGCCATAAAGAATAAGCGTATAATATTATAGGTCTCCCATTTGCGAGACAAACCGCGAATGATAAATAAGATTGTTGTTTTATCATCGCTTCTAAACAGATAGACAATGAAAGTAACACTGGAATACAGATAGGGAGTTATAAAATGAAATTAATTATTGCCGAGAAACCAGATCAAGGTTTGGCTCTTGTTTCACAATTTAAATATCGCCGAAAAGATGGATATTTAGAAGTAGAAGCGAATGAGTTATTTCCAAATGGAGCGTACTGTACATGGGCAATTGGTCATTTGACGCAGTTATGTAATCCAGAGCATTATCACGCAGAGTGGAAAAAATGGTCACTTAATACGTTACCAATGATTCCTGAACGTTTTCAATTTGAAGTAACAAAGTCAAAGTATAAGCAATTTAATGTTGTGAAACAGCTGTTACATAATCCTCAGGTAACAGAAATTATTCACGCGGGCGATGCTGGGCGTGAAGGGGAATTGATCGTACGAAACATTATTAATCTTTGTAACGTGCAAAAGCCGATGAAGCGTCTTTGGATTTCTTCTTTAACGAAACAAGCTATATACCAAGGATTTAAAAATTTATTAGATGAAGCAGATACAATTAATACGTACTATGAGGCGTATACAAGGTCATGTGCGGACTGGGTCGTTGGTATGAATGCATCGCGTGTCTTTAGTATTTTGCTAAAGAAAAAAGGAATGAACGATGTATTTTCAGCTGGTCGTGTACAAACACCGACACTCGCATTAATTGTAAAGCGTGAAAAAGAAATAGAGAACTTTAAGTCTGAGCCGTTTTGGGAAGTGTTCGCAACCTTTAATATAGAAGGAAAGAAGTATGAGGGGAAATGGGAGAAGGATAGTGAATCCCGCTTACAAGACCCTGATATGGCAAATAAAATTGCAGCATTTTGCCAAGGGAAACCGGCCGTAGTAAAAGAAATGAAAACGGAGCGTAAAGAGTTTCAGCCGCCGTTTTTATTTAATTTATCAGCACTGCAAGCGACAGCTAATAAAGCTTTTAAATTTTCACCGAAAAAGACGCTTGATATAACACAAGCACTATATCAAAAAGGAATAGTTTCTTATCCTCGTTCGGATTCTAACTATGTTACACAAGGAGAAGCAGCGACGTTCCCTGATATTTTACAGAAGTTAAGTCAGTTTGATGAATATAAAGGTTTATTACCAGCTCCAGTTGAATCGATTATGAATAATAAGCGTTATGTGAATGAAAAAAAAGTGACAGATCATTACGCTATTATTCCGACAGAGCAAGTTACAAATCCAAGCAAACTATCAGGTGATGAAAAGAAAATTTACGATATGATCGTAAGAAGACTGATTGCGGCGCATTATGAAGTAGCAATCTTTGACTACACAACGATTACAACTTTTGTAGATGAACGTGCTGAATTCATTTCAAAAGGAAAACAGCAAATTCAAGAAGGTTGGCGTAAAGTTATTTTCCAAGACGATAAAGATGACGAAACAACTCTTCCAATTGTCGCAGAAGGGGAACAAGGAAAAGTTGTAAAGGTGAAAGTGAAAGAAGGAAAAACACAGCCGCCGAAGCGTTATACAGAAGGACAACTTATTACGTTAATGAAAACGGCCGGTAAGTATTTAGAGAATGAAGAGCTGGAGAAAGTATTAAAGAAAACAGAAGGTTTAGGTACTGAGGCAACGCGTGCAGGTATTATTACGATGCTGAAAGACCGTAAATATATAGATGTGCAGAAAAATCAAGTGTACGCAACCGATAAAGGGAAAGTATTAATTACCGCAATCGGTGATAAAATACTAGCTTCACCAGAAATGACAGCGAAATGGGAGCAGCGCCTTGCGGAAATTGGTGAAGGCACAGCATCACCAGCTACATTTATGGAGCAAACGAAAAAGCTATCAGCTAAAATTATTGAAGATGCAGTGGAAATGTATGAGAAATGGGATTTCACTGGACTACATGTTGAATCGATTGAACGAAAAGGATCGAAATTTACAACAGGGAAAAAGGTTGGTAGCTGTAAAAAATGTGATGGCGATGTGATTGATAAGTCAACGTTTTACGGTTGTTCTAACTACAACACGACACAATGTGATTTTACCATTTCGAAGAAAATATTAAGCAAAACAATTTCGCAAAAGAATATGACAAAGCTTTTAAAAGGTGAGAAGACCGATTTAATTAAAGGCTTTAAAAAGGGCGAGAAAATATTTGATGCGAAGTTAGAGTGGAAAGATAATAAGATGAATTTTGTGTTTGAGAATTAAGTGGTGTCAATAAATAAAAAAGTTCTTTCTTGAGTAAAAGCTTCTGTAACAGACTAGGTTTGAAAAAATATTTATAGAAAAGAAAAAGCATGACAAATTTATGTCATGCTTTTTCTACAATTAGTCAAGCTATATTTATCTGGAACATCTGGGTATGAAGGTGCATTGTATATGGTGGAAACAATTTTCCACCATATTAATTTAATATAGCTTGGTCCAATTGAAGTGTCCAAAAGGAAAAATTAATTAGACTGGGGAACAATTAACTAGGCTAGAGAAAAATCAGAAGGAAATAATTTTCCGTTAATTCTGTTAAAATTCTGATTTGAACATTAAATAAAATCTCATGAATAGAAGGCTTGATTTCAAAATAAATTATATGAATGGGAGTGTTGTAAATTAGGTAGAAGTATAAATATTAACAAAGAACATGTTTTGAATAAAGCTACGTATTTATTCTGGAAAAAGGGTTATGACGCTACATCCATTTCATATCTTTTCAACATAGTGACCTAATACATAACAATTGAGATAATTATAATGAATACTGTCTTTAGCTGGTTATTTGTAAATTCTAGGAACTCTCTGACCCAAGTTACAAGCAACTTCATACGATATGGTTCCTAACATATTTGCCACTTCATCTAATGATATGAAATAATCCCCTTGACCTCCATAAACTACCACTTCATCACCAATATTTACATCCTTAATATCAGTAACATCAATCATACAAAAATCCATACATATTCTACCAAAAACAGGAGCTATTTGTCCGTGTATAAGGACATAAGCCGTTCCAGATAATCGCCTCGAATACCCATCTGCATAACCAATTGGAATAGTTGCAATAATTGCTTTATCTCTTTCAATGCTAGTTGCTCCATATGATACGCCATCCCCCTTCTCAAGTGTCTGGATATAGATGACTTTGGTTTTTAACTGCATTGCTTGTTTAAGATTAACTTTTGTTTTATTCACCTCTTTAGATGGATAAAGGCCATACATAGAAATACCAATACGAACCATATCGTAGGTCATATCTGGCATTTCTATTGTTGCAGCACTATTGGCAATATGAAATATGGGAATAGAAACTTTTTGTTTCTCCAATTCTTCCAATAACCTTCTCCATCGGTTCTTTTGCTTTTCTGCATACCGTATGTCGGCTTCATCTGCGGTAGCAAAATGCGAGTACACTCCTTCTAGATACAGCCCATCCATTTTTGACACGATATGGATAAAATCACTTGCTCCTTCTGCTTGAAGTCCCAATCGTCCCATTCCTGTATCGACTTTGACGTGAACCTTTGCCTTTTTTCCTAAGATTTGCCCAGAATTTGATAAAGCTTCTGCATGTTCCATATCAAAAATTGATTGTGTTAAATCCCAATAAACAACATGATTCGATGCTGATGGAGGTGTGTATCCAAGTATAAGTATAGGTGCCTGAATATCTGATTTTCGTAGTTTAATAGCTTCTTCTAAACTGGCCACCGCTAGATAATCCACTCCACTATTAATCGCTTTTTGGGAAACCTCGACAGCACCGTGCCCATAACCATTCGCTTTTACGGTGGCCATTATTATTGTTGAGTTAGGTATTATTTTTCGAAATTCACTAATATTATGTGAAATGTTACTAAGGCTAATTTCAGTCCATATTGGTCTATACATCATTTCCCCCCACTTTAGGTGAATTTTCAATGATCGTTTCAAGTAGCTCATTAAACGGATTGCCCACTGATTGTGAACTTTTTAAGAGCAGACTTTTTTTCGTCTTCCTAGGGAATTAATTAACTTCCAACACATAAGGGAGACTATACAGGACGGCCGTCTGTAAGCTTAAAGGCGTTAAACATTATATTCATACCATTGCTAAAATTTTTACATACCTGCACTAATCCAAAAAGGTCCACACAATAAGTATTTTTACGGTCTTATGGTAGGGTGTGGACCCACCATAATAGATGGTAGCTAGAAAATATGATGGTGGGTCATCCCCCTTTAGATTAATTAAATTCAAATAAATTGTATAAGGAGTTATTCTATTAAATGGCCCAATTGTTAAATAACATGACCAGCATTTTTTAAACAACTTTATTATGTTTTAAAAGAATTTATTGTAAATTAAAAATTTTTTTATCTCTGGACATTTTCATTTACTCTTACATTTTGAAACTTTGAGTTTTGTTCTTCATCTTAAATATGTGTTAGAAAATAAATTTAGTAATAAAAGAGCTACTATTGCTAAAATAAAAATGTTAACGAGCCTATATCAAGGGTTGAAACCAGAAGTAGCGAAATACTTAGAAGAAAAAGTCTACTTTCATAATAAATAAATTTCTAATGTGGTAAATAAAATGTGATTATTTTAAAAGATACTGATTCATAAAAGAGTAGTAAAAAGCAAATCGAAGTTGCTGTTATCTTATTTAAAGTGGATGAAAATATATAAAGGAAGATTAGATATTTTAGGATTGCTTAGAGTTTATTTTTGGCTAGGAAACTTATATATTTATCATTACTATTTCGTGAGTCATAAGGTACATTTTACAATTTACAGGTGAAAAAATATTCCTTTATAGGTGAAGGTACTTTTTATGTCAGGTATTTTAATTTTAAAAAACTATGAAGCATAAAAATTCGGAAGAAAAAGTTCTTTACTTTGGGACAAGTGGTTTCAACAAATAAAAAAGTATGCCAATTAAACTGTACCCTATAGAGTAGACACTGAAAAAATCTATTTTATAGGGAACTTCTTTTATATAAAGGGAAAATAAGGAATTAGAAAATGGAAATAAGCAATTAAGAGAACAACCAAAAGTAGCTTACATTAATGTTTGTGGAAGTATGCAATGAAAATATCGTAAAAAATAATAAAAATTTATTGTAAAACGATAAATTTTATATTAAAATCAAAAACATAATAAATAAGTGTGGTGCTTTTTATAGAAAAGGTAACAACGTTATTTTTAAAATTAGAGGAGGTATAAATATGGACATTAACAATTTGATTATTGAAAATATGGATAACCCTCATGAGTTGGAGAGAATGTATAGAAAAGACCCGAAAGCTTTTAAAAAGTCATTCTCACAAGCATGGGATGAAAACCCTGATTCTCAGCTTCTAGCTGCTTGGTATGAAAGATTGAATTTCAAGGAGACGGCAAATAAAGAAAAAATATCGCTGTTTCAAAAAGGTTTCTTATTCATGGGCATGTTAGCTATTCTAGCTGGGCTAAGCACTAGAATCATTTTCCACTTTGTCGAGCAGGAAGCAATTGCTCCAATTAACTTGGCTTTTGGTGTAATTCCCTTTATTGCTGCTTATTTTATTTACAATAATACTCCGAAAAAAAGTATTATTTATTTCCTTGCAGCGTTGTTCTTAATTGCCGGGTTGTATCTTAATATGTTGCCATTAAATTATAAAGACAGCAGTATCCTTGCGTATTTACATCTTCCTATATTGTTATGGGTCTTATTGGGACTTGCGTTTACAGGAAATGAATATTCAAAAGGCAGTACAAGATTAGCGTATATTAAATTTAATTTAGAATATTGTCTTCTCTACGCGAGTATGGCAGTGAGCGGAATGGTACTAGCAGTATTCACGATGAAGTTATTTAGCTTCGTTGACTTGGATATAGGAGAATTCTATTTTAGTAATGTTGTTTTATTTGGTGCTGCGGCTCTCGCTATTGTGGCTACATACTTAGTATCAATGAACCTTAAACTTGCTAAAAATATTACACCATATATAGCTAAAATTTTTAGTCCGCTTGTACTGATTACATTGTTGATCTATCTTATAAAGGTTATATGGAGTGGAAAAAATCCATTCTTGGACCGCAATTTCCTAATGGCGTTCAATGGAATACTTCTTGGTGTATTGGCCGTTACCATATTTTCTATTGTTGAAAGTGACTCAGACGAGAAAAAGAGCATTTCAGATTATATAAATTTTGCCTTAATTGTTCTGGCGCTTATTATTGACACTGTCGCATTATCAGCCATCGTATTCAGACTTTCTTCTTACGGGATTACACCTAATAGACTTGCTGTTTTAGGCATAAACATACTGATTTGGGCAAATCTCATTTGGATTATGTTTTCCTATATGCGTTTTCTACAAAACAAATCAGGACCGACAGCTATCCAAGATGCTGTTACGAAGTATTTGCCAATCTACGGACTTTGGGCCGCTTTTGTTATATTTACTTTTCCTATAATTTTTAATTAGATAGGCTTTGTTAATGTAACGACAAGCTAATTTTCTATAACGTATAAAATCCTTAGAGCCGATAATTATCGTTACTTCTATAATTTCTCAACAATAAAAAACGTCCCAAATTTGGACGTTTTTTTATGTATATTGCTGCTTTTTCTTAATAAGTAATAACACTTGTGATACACAAGCTAGTACAGGTAGTTCTATTAATGGCCCAATAACTAATGCGAGAGCAATAAGAGGCTCATCTGGAAAAGCTGTTACAGCAATAGCAAGTGCAACAGGTGAGTTTCTTGCTAATGTTGTTAAGTTTAAACTTACTGTATCTTTATAAGATAAACGCATCATGCTTCCGATAAATTGTCCGAGTACGAAATTAATGATGAAGAATAATAGAACAGGAATGAGTAATAGTAAAACGACATTCATATTTTGTAGTAAATATTTACCTTGTGATGCAAACATCGCTACGATTGCTAAACTTAAAAATACAATTTGAGCAGAGCTGAAAAACGGAATGAGACTATTCTCGAGTGTTTCAGCTTTTTTCAGTTTATTCATAATGAATTTTGTAGCGTGTGCAAGTATAAATGGTAAGACGATTACGATAACAATACTTTCTACTAAAACAGAAACAGATACAGTCTTCATGACACCAGCAAATAAAAATAAATAAATGGGAAGGAGTAGTACTTGCAAAATTAAATTTACAGGCAAAATGGCAGTAGAAAGTGCTACATTTCCTTTCGCTATTTCAGTAAAGATTAAGTACCAATCTGTACATGGAGTAACCATTAACATAATAAATCCAACCCAAAGTGCTGGGTGATCTGAAAGAAATAGTGCACCTAATCCCCAAGCGAGTAAAGGTGTCCATACAAAATTAATAGTAAGGCTCGTTCCAGCGAATTTTAAATTGCGGAATCCATTTTTTATTTCTTTCAATGGAATGCTGAGAAATAATCCATACAGCATGAAAAATAAGAAGGGGACAATAAATTGCTCTGAATACATATGTATCAAATTAAATTGTCCGAGTACGATGCCGCATGTAACAGCAAAAAGAATAATAAAAGTTTGAATCTTTTCTATAGTGCTCATGAGTAAATCCTTTCTAAATATGAATTGCCCTCTCTACATCCATTATACAAACAATAAAGTTACAATGGGTGTATGAATTGTATTGTGGTCATTATTTTTAATTTGAGATATTATTTTTTATTTAAAGTTACTTGACTAAAGTAAGTCACTGTATTACAATCACTTACATAAGGTAATTAAATAACAAAAAGTTTTTTGTGTTTTTACTTAAGGTATCTATTGGAACTTTTTACTAGAATAAGAATTTTTATGATGATGAATAATGAATATGATAAGAAAGTTTAGGTGAAGAAAGTGGGACTATTTAGCTCATTATTTGGTAAAAAAGAAGAAAATACAAAAGTAGAGGGGAATAAAACAATGTCAAAAGTATTATTTGTAAAAGCAAACGATCGTCCGGCGGAGCAAGCAGTTAGTTCAAGAATGTATGAAACATTTGTAAGTGCTTATAAAGAAGCGAACCCAAATACAGAAATTACGGAGTTAGATTTATTCGCATTAGATCTTCCGTATTACGGAAATATCGCTATTTCAGGTGGATATAAACGTAGTCAAGGAATGGAGTTAACAGCAGAAGAAGAGAAGGCTGTAGCTAAGGTAGATCAATATTTAAATCAGTTTTTAGAAGCTGATAAAGTTGTATTTGCGTTCCCACTATGGAACTTCACAGTGCCAGCACCATTAATCACATATATTTCATACTTATCTCAAGCTGGAAAAACATTTAAATATACAGCAAATGGCCCAGTAGGTTTAGCTGGTGATAAGAAAGTCGTTGTATTAGGTGCGCGTGGTTCGGATTATTCTTCAGAACAAATGGCTCCTATGGAAATGGCAGTTAATTATGTAACGAATGTGCTTGGGTTCTGGGGAATTACAAATCCAGAAACTGTTGTAATTGAAGGGCACAATCAATATCCAGATCGTTCACAACAAATTGTTGAAGAAGGTTTAGAGAACGTTAAGAAAGTAGCGGCAAAATTTTAATTGATAGTAAATGTAAAAAACCAACATGGATGACCATGTTGGTTTTTTAGTCTATTTCTATGTTAAAAAATGTATATTTATAAAATAAATGAAAAGTTTGAAAATAGTATTGCAAAATATTATATGACAAACTATAATAAATTCAAGAATAGTTGATAGTTGAATTAAATATTCAGAAAATTCAATTAGTTAAAAATGGAAAATGAGATAAGGAAATTTGAATGGGGGTTATATTATGGCGAATAAAGTACCGTTTTCGTTCATAGTAGTTATTGGATTAATGTTATTTGCACTATTTTTTGGAGCAGGAAATTTAATATTCCCGGCAATGCTCGGTCAATCGGCAGGAGAGAATGTATGGATTGCTAACGCTGGATTTTTAGTAACGGGTGTTGGATTACCACTACTAGGTGTACTGGCATTTGGTTTTTCGGGTAAAGATGATTTACAGTCACTAGCAAGTCGTGCTCACCCAGTATTCGGGATTGTGTTTACAACAGTTTTATACTTAGCGATTGGCCCGTTATTTGCAATACCAAGAACAGGAAATGTATCTTATGAAATTGGTCTTAAACCGTTTATGCCAGAAGGATTAGGTTCTACACCTTTAATTCTTTTCACAATTGTATTCTTTAGCATCACTTGTTTTTTTTCGCTAAATCCTGCGAAAATTGTCGATATTGTTGGAAAAATCTTAACGCCAATTAAGTTAACTTTCATTGGTATTTTAGTAATCGTTGCTTTTATACATCCGATTGGAGATATGCAAGCACCAGTGGAAGCTTATACATCACATGCATTCTTTAAAGGATTTCAAGAAGGATACTTAACAATGGACACGCTTGCATCATTCGTATTTGGAATCATCATCATTAATGCAATTAAAGAAAAAGGTGCAAAAACGAAAACACAGATTATGATCGTTTGTGCAAAAGCGACAATCATTGCAGCATCTATTTTAGCAATTATCTATACAGCTCTTTCTTATATGGGTGCTTCAAGTGTTGCAAAGCTTGGACATTTAGAGAACGGTGGAGAAGTATTAGCGAAAGTTTCTAACTACTATTTCGGATCATATGGTGGAGTATTATTAGGGTTAATGATTACAGTAGCGTGTTTAACAACTAGTGTGGGACTTGTATCAGCATGTTCTTCATTCTTCCATAAGTTATTCCCAAATGTTCCTTACAAAGCGATTGCCATCACGCTATGTGTATTTAGTGCAATTGTTGCAAACGTAGGATTAACACAATTAATCGCAGTTTCTGTTCCAGTACTAACAGCAATTTATCCACTAGCAATCGTATTGATTTTCTTAACATTCTTCCATTCATTATTCAAAGGAAGAGCTGAAGTTTATCAAGTGAGCTTAATCGTAACATTTATCATCAGCTTATTCGATGGATTAAGTGCAGCTGGAGTTAACATTGAAGTAGTAAGCCGAGTGTTCACTAAATTCCTTCCGATGCAAGAAGTAGGATTAGGATGGATCTTCCCAGCAATTATCGGTGGATTTATCGGATATGGTATTAGCGTTTTAAAAGCAAAAAATCAAGTTCAACCAGCTAGTGCGAATAAGAAAATAGGTTAAATAAAAAAGTTATAGAACTTGTTTCTATAACTTTTTTTGTTACTATTAATAATGAAAGAAAATAAAGTAGTAGGGGAAATAAAATGAAAAAAACAATTGATCATATCGGCATCGCAGTTCGAGATATAGAAAGTACGATACATTTTTATGAAAAGGTGTTGTTAGGAACTTTAATAGATCGTTACGTAAGTGAAGCTCCTGGTGTGGAAAGCGAAGTAGCCATTCTTGAAGTGGATGGAGATAGAATTGAATTACTTGCGCCTACGAATAATACGACATCTCCAATTGCCCGATTTATAAAGCAAAAAGGTAAAGGTGTTCATCACGTTGCGTATCGTGTCGATGATTTAGATGTAGCTTTAGAAGAGTTAAAAGAACAAGGTATTCGAACGTTAGAGCATACACTTCGAATTAATAAGCACGGTAGAAGATTAATATATCTTAACCCAGCGGATACAGAGGGAACAATCATTGAGTATTGTGATTATCCAGAAGAGAAGTAAAGAAATTTTATGATGGAAGAAGGGTATTGCGTAATAACGTAATACCTTTTTCATTTATGTATTTCACACTTCTTTCACAAATGATTCACGATAACTTTTCTTCTTTAGGAACTTACATAAATATATTTTATGATATAATAACAATCGACTTTAAAAATGTAAGTTGTATCTATGAAGGTAGTTACTATTGTATTGGAAGTTAAGAGGTGAGAGAGAAATAAAAAGTTACACTGTATAGAAATTTATATTTAATCAGGTTAATATTTCGTCGAAGAATGAAACTTGGGAAGTTTAAGGAATGAAAAGATAGTGATGAGGAAGAAAGAAGTGAAATGATTGTGAAAGTAATGAGAAGGTTAGGGGCATGGCTATTAATTGCGTGTGTACTTATCATATTGATACCAAAAAGTGCATCTGCTCATGCGTACATTGTGAAATCAAACCCTGCTGAAAATGAAACGTTGAAGAAAGCACCATCTGTAGTGAAAATTGAATTTGATGAGGATATACAAGTTTCGCATTTTAATACATTGTTTGTAAGAGATACCTCAGGTACAAGAGTAGATTTAAAAGATGCTCATATCGATAAGAAAAACAAAAAAATATTAGAAGTAGGCTTAAAAGAAAACTTGAAAAACGGGCTTTACTCTATTCAGTGGAAAGTGATTTCTGCTGACGGGCATCCTATTCAAGGAGTTATTCCGTTCCGAATTGGGTCAGAGGAAGCGGGAGCAGACGATATACAAGTAGAAGAGATGGGGTATGTCCCGCAAATAGATATGATTATGGAACGTGGAGTTTTATATACAAGTTTCTCACTATTTATAGGCGTGCTATTCTTTAATCTTATTATGTATAAAGGGAATGCAACCTCGGTTCGATCAAGGAGTAAGAACATAATATGGATCTCATTATTGGGTATATTGATTAGCTTATTATTCAATCTACCATTGCAAGCGAAAATAAATGCTGATGTTTCATGGTTAGAAGCATTCGATCCGTTACTATTAAAAGAAACATTACAGCTTTCTGTTTTTGGATATGTATGGATTACTCAAATGGTTCTTATTAGTTCGCTTATAATTGTTACGTATTTTGCGATGAAGTGTGAGAAGCTGTCGTCGTTTAAAGTATGGAGCATTCCAATACTATTGTTTATCGGGATACTTGTTATGAAAGCCTTTAATAGTCACGCATTTGGTTTAAAGTTTAAAGAGATTGCGGTCGTTATGGACTTTCTACATTTATTCGCAGCTTCGTTATGGATTGGTGGTCTATCATCTATTGTTCTTCTTTTACGTAAAGAGGATGATAAGTGGAGTATGTATTGGGATATGATTAAGCGCTTTTCACCGTGGGCAACAGGTGCTGTCATCGTAATTTTAATAACAGGTCTTTTTAACAGTACATTCTTTATACCAACAATACACTCGTTATTTGATACGAAGTATGGATTAGTTTTATTAGCAAAGATACTTTTATTCATTTTCATGGGGATATTGGGAATTGTTCATTATGTGAAAGGGAAAATGAGAGCGGAGCAAGGTTTAGGCGCTACGGTGAAAGTAGAGTTTATCATAGGAATTATCATTTTCGTAATCGTAGCTTTTATGACAAACGTACAAACACCGCCGATGCCTCCAACTGGACCTTTTACAGAGAGTAAGCAATTAGATAATGGATATGAACTTACTTTACATGTAAGTCCTAATAAAGTAGGACAAAATACATTCCATATTACTTTAAAGGATGAGAACGGACAACCTGTTACTGATATGGAGCAAATTATTTTAACCACGCAATCATTGGATATGAATATGGGGAAGGGTTCATTTAAAGTTTCGGCCGTGTCACCAGGAGAATATGAAGCGGAAGGTATGTATATTAACATGACAGGAAACTGGAATATACAAGTGCACGGATTAACAAAATCTCTTGATAGTTTTGATACGGATTATAAATTTATTGTAGGCGGCAGATAAAGTGAAACTTTAATCAGCCCTCATCAATCGGGTTATCCGGCGAATAGCGGGATAAAGAGAAGGTATAGATAAAAAGGAGCTAATAGAAAATGAAACGTATAAAAAAATTTGGCACAACAATGATCGCAACAATAATTGCAATGGGGATTTTTTCGTTACCTGTTAGTGCGCACGTCACTGTGAAACCAGAAGCTTCGGACGTTAATTCTTGGGAGACTTACACGATAAAAGTACCAGTTGAGAAGAATCTAGCAACGACAAAAGTTACATTGAAAATACCGTCTGGAGTAGAGTTCCAACAGTATGAACCAGTGCCAGGATGGAAAGTGGAAGAGCAGAAAGATAATGCCGGAAAAGTTAAAACTGTAGTATGGGAAGCAACAGGAGAAGGGATTTTACCCGGTCAGTTCCAGCGATTTACTTTCGTCGCTAAAAATCCGGATAAAGAACAAAAAATAGCTTGGGATGCATATCAACAATATAAAGACGGAGAAATTGTTGAATGGACAGGCGATGAAAAAGCTGAAAAACCACATTCACTTACTACAATTGCAAAAGGTACGTCATTAACAGGAGAACATGGTGAAGTATCTAGTGTAGAAAAGAATGAAGGTACTAGTAATATGCAATTGATAGCAATTGTTTTATCTATTTTGGCGATTGTATCTTCGGTAGGTGCGTGTGTTTTTGTAGTACGTCGTAAAAAGTAAGATATAAGAAAGAGCCTACAAACTGCAGTGACCCCTGTCAAGTAGACAGTATTAAAAAAGCGCAACTAAGCAACCTGAGTTCTATATTTATATGGACTCA
>NZ_JBYTDP010000004.1:0-239 GCF_058791555.1 Bacillus sp. EB106-07-01-XG149
GTGTTCCCTTGAACGCCCTGAGGTCCAGTAGCGCCCGTGTTCCCTTGAACGCCCTGAGGTCCGGTAGCGCCCGTGTTCCCTTGAACGCCCTGAGGTCCAGTGGCACCAGTAGCACCTGTATTACCTTGAGGCCCAGTAGCACCGGTAGCGCCTGTGTTACCCTGAGGTCCAGTGGCACCAGTAGCACCTGTATTACCTTGAGGCCCAGTAGCACCGGTAGCGCCTGTGTTACCCTGAGG